>JANPFD010000216.1:0-201709 GCA_031423255.1 Myxococcales bacterium
GCGCTGGAAAACCTGGGCGACGCGGCCGACGGGGCGGCCGTTTTGAAGTTATCGGCGGACAAAGGTACGGTAAAAGGGTTTCCCGCGGGGGATACGGTCGGGAAGGAGGCGGCGCGGGTCGCGGCGCTTCTGCAAAAGAAGGGTGGCTGACGAGTGTCGGGAGACCTGAACAAGAAGACACTTCGGCATTTCTACTGCCGGGACTCGCTCTGGCAGCTGTTCGAGAAGATGTCCGAGGAGATCGATCGTGGCGTCGACGACCTCGTCAACGAGGCGATGCGGATGTTCGCCCGCGACAAGGGCTACCTGTCGAGCGTCGAGGACGCGCGGTCGACGAACTCGCGAGCCACGGCCCTGCGTCCACCGCCGCTGCCGCCGCCGGGGCGTGTCGGCTCCGTGGCGCGCGCGAACGTGCCGCCGGTGCCCCCGCCGCTGCCCAGCGCCGAGCCGGGCACGCCGCCGCTGTTCCTGATCTTCCAGAACCAGCGTTTCACCATCGACAAGGAGCAGTTCGTCATCGGCCGGGGCGCCAAGAGCTCGGACCTGCCGATCCGCGACGGCAACATCTCCCGTCGGCATTGCGCCATCATCCGTAGGAGTGGCGCGTACTACTTCAAGGACCTCGGATCGACGAACGGCATCGACTTCAACGGTACGCGCGTCGACAACAAGAAGATCGAAGAGGGCGACGTCTTCACGGTCTGCGACTACGTCTTCCGGTTCACGTTTAGGTGATTGACCAGCCGCTCGCGCGTTTGAAAGGCGCGGGGCCGGTGACGGCGGCGCGGCTGGCGGAGCGAGGGCTTCACACCGTCGGTGATCTGCTCGCCTTCCTGCCGCGTGGATACGACGACTACCGGACCGTCTATCGCTTGTCGGCGCTGGCGGACCTGCCAGAAGGCACCACGGTGGTGGTCGAGGGGACCATCCGGAGGGTGCACCTCTTTCCGCGACGGCTCCTGGACGTGCATCTCGAGGACGACGGCGCTCGGCTTTCCGCGCGTTGGTTCCGGCCGCCGTCGGGGATGGCGAAGGTGTACGCCAAGGGGATGCGGGTGGCCTTCGCAGGGACGCTGCGGCGGACGCCCGAAGGTGAGCCGCTGCTGGTTCATCCGATCCGCGCGCCGTCGCCGGCGATCGGCATGGGCGTGCGGCCGCGGTATCCGCAGGTGACCGGCGTTCCCGGTCGGCGGCTGGAGACGCTGGTGGCGAGCGCGCTGGAACAGGCGACGGAAGCGCCCGATCCGCTGCCCGCAGAGTTGCTGGGCCGGCTCGGGTTTCCGTCGCTCGCGGACGCGTTTCGAGGGGTCCACCGGCCCGATTCGGAGGATCGGGCCGTCGCGCAGCGGCGCCTGCTGTTCGACGACATGCTGGCGATCCAGCTCGCGCTGGCAGGCGAGAGGCACCGGCGAGGGCGGGCCCCGGTGTTCACCGCGGACGTGCGCGCGGACGTGCGTGCGGCGCTGCCGTTCGCGCTCACCCGCGCGCAGGACAGCGCGATCGACGTCATTTTCGAGGAGCTCGCCTCGGGGCGGCCGATGCACAGGTTGCTCCAGGGGGACGTGGGCAGTGGGAAGACAGCGGTGGTCTTTGCGGCGGCGCTGCTGGTCGCGCGCGCCGGGGCGCAGACCCTGCTGATGGCTCCGACCGAGTTGCTGGCCGAGCAGCACGTGCGGACCTTGCAGGCGCTGGGCGCCGGCCTGCGCGTCGGCCTCTTGACCGGGAGCACCCGTCCCGAGGCTCGGCGGAGGCTGATGGACGTCGACGTGCTGGTGGGAACTCATGCGCTTGCCGGGGAGGGGTTGCCGCTGCGTGCGCCCGCGCTGGCCGTCATCGACGAGCAGCACCGATTCGGCGTGGAACAGCGATCGCGCCTCTGTAGGGCGCTTGGCGGTGAGAGTGCGGGCATGCTTCCGCATCTCCTCGTGCTGAGCGCGACACCGATCCCGCGGACGCTGGCCTTGACGGTCTACGGGGATCTGGACCTGACTCTGCTCGACGAGATGCCGCCGGGCCGCCGGTCGGTGATGACGCACCTGTGCGTCGGTGACAGCGGTGCCGCCTACGCCGCGGTCCAGGCCGCCGTCCGTAGAGGCGAACAAGCTTTCGTGATCTGTCCGGCGGTGGCCGGGGGGCAGGGGAGGGCGGGCGTGCTGTCGCATCATCCCAAGCTCGTCCGGCGGCTGGCGCCGGCGCGGGTGGGGCTGGTGCACGGACAGATGCCGGCGGCAGCGCAGGAGGCGGTGCTGCGGAAGCTTCGCGATCGCGCGCTCGACGTGCTGGTGGCGACCACGGTGCTGGAAGTGGGCGTCGATGTGCCTGCGGCGACCGTGATGGTGATCGAGAACGCCGATCGGTTCGGGTTGGCGCAACTTCATCAGTTGCGGGGACGCGTGGGTCGCAGCGACAAGCCGTCGAGCTGCTGGCTGTGCCTCGCCGAGACGGCCGATGCCGAGCGGGTGAAGGTCGTCGTCCAGACGAACGACGGTTTCCAGATAGCGGAGGAAGACCTGCGGCGGCGCGGCCCGGGCGAGCTGTTCGGCAGCCGCCAGTCGGGGGCGGCACTGTTCGACCTGTCGGGTTACACGCGTCTCGTCGAGACCGCCCGTGCGGAGGCCGAAACGTTGCTGGCGAATGATCCGGAGCTGACGGCGCACCCGGCTCTGCGCGCGCTGATGGTGTCGCGGATCTCGCGCGGCCCGCTGTTCGCCGCGGAGGCAGGATGACGGCGCTTCTGGCGGGCCTGCTGGGTGGTGCCCTGGCAGGCGCGGCTGATGCCATCGTGACCCTGGGCCGGGGAACGCTGGCGCTCGTTGGCGGCAACGCGCTCTGGATCCTCCCACTGGGGATCGGCCTCGGCGGGCTCGCGGGCGGGCTGCTGGTGCTGCTCACGACATCCGTCGCCCTGGTGCTCGGGCGGCCGGACGCCCGCACGCGCGAGCGCGCCTTCGTTCTGGCCTGCACCGCGGTCGGGGCCCCGATCGTCTTCACCGACGCGTTCGCCATGTTCACGGGCACCAAGGCGTCGAAGGTGCCGGGTCACCTGGCGCTCTCGGTCGTCCTGTCGTTCATGGGGCTGGCGGCGATCGGCTTCGTGGCGCGGCGCCTGGCGCGGCTGGCGAACGGCGGTTCCCGGCGGGCGCTGGCTGCGACGGCGCTGGGGCTGCTGGCCCTCGCCGCGGCAGCGGACGTGGCGAACCGCCGCGTGTTGCCCCGCCTGTATCCGTGGTTCCACCTGACCATGTCGGTCGTCTTCGTGGTCGCCGTCGTCATCGCGGTCCGCTTCCTGCTGGCTCTGCGCGGTCGGCGTGCGGACCGCCGTCCCGCCGCGCTCGTGGCCGCGGCTGCGCTGGTGCTGACGGCGGCTTCGCTGCCGGCGCTGACCACCAGCCAGGCGCTCCGGTTCGCGGCGTACGAGCGCACCCAGATCGCTCGACTGCTCGTGCGCGGGCTTCCGGTCAGACGCCCCCGTTTCGGTCGCGTCGACCCGGGCTTGGCCACGACCGACGACTCCCTAGCGCCGCTGCCCGAGGGCCCGCACTTCCCGAACGCCGACGTCGTCCTGATCACCGTCGACGCGCTCAGAGCCGACCACGTCGGCGTGTACGGGTACCCGCGGGCGACCACGCCTCACATCGACGCCCTCGCGCGCCGCGGGGTGCGCTTCGCCCGGGCCTACACTCAGGCGCCGCACACCTCGTTTTCAGTCGCGTCGATCCTGACGGGGAAGTATTTTCCGACCGTCACCCGGCTCGCGCCCGGGCAGGTCCACGATCCGCTGCCGTTGATCCTGCGCAACAACGGCTGGAAGACCGCGGGGTTCTATCCGCCGGCGATCTTCTACATCGACGGACACACACTGAAGGCCTATCAGGACACCAACTTCAGCTTCGAATACGTGAAGTTCGAGTATCTCGACGCCTTCAAGCGCAACGATCAGATCCGCGCGTTCTTCCGGCTCGACGAGCCGGCAAAAGCCTTCCTGTGGTTGCACCTGTTCGAGCCGCACGAGCCCTACGACGTGCGCGCCGGCCACGACTTTGGCAAGGGAGACAAGGACGACATTGACCGCTACGACAGCGAAATAGCCTATGCCGACGCCGCGATCGGCGAGCTCCTGGCGTGGCTGGAGAAGACTCGTCCGGGGGCAATCGTCATCCTCACTGCCGATCACGGCGAGGAGTTCGACGATCACGGCGGCCGGTACCACGGCTCGACGCTCTACGATGAGCAGGTGCATGTGCCGCTGATCATCGCCGCTCCGGGGTTGACGCCGCGGGTGGTCGGCGCTCCGGTCGAACTGCTGGACATCGCGCCGACGGTCCTCGGATTGCTGGACCTGCCGGTCCCGGCGCGCATGCGGGGCGACGACCTGGGGCCCTGGCTGGCGACGCCGCCGGCGTCCGAGCGCCGCCTGCCGCCGGCGTTCGCCGAGATCGACGAGAAGCGGATGATCGCCTGGGGCACCGAGAAGCTGATCTGCGATCTCACGGGGGGCTTCTGCGCCTACTACGACCTGGCCAGCGATCCGCGCGAGCAGAAGAACCTGGCCGAGGCGCGCCCCGATCGTGCGGCGGCACTCCGGCGACGGCTCGACCGCTGGCTGGACGATCACGCCCGCTTCGAGTCCAAGTCGGAGCCGCGGGCGATCGAGCGTGGCCGCCTCGGCGACCTGTCGGTGGCGCGCGATCTGGCGCTGCTGCTGCGGTCATCCGAACCGCTGGCCGTGCGTCGGGAGGCGGCGCGCTTGCTGGTGTCGCTGCCGGCGCAGCCCGTGACGAAGGATCTGCTCTTGGCGGCGCTGTCCGTCGATGATCCGGAGCTGCGTGACTGGACGGTGGTTGCTGCCGCCCGTCTGGGTGACGAGGCGGCACGGAGCAGGACCCGGGCCATCGTCGGTGCCGCGGGCTCCACGAATCCCGGCGAGCTGCGGACCCAGGCGGCGCTCGCGCTGGCCGACCTCGACGATCGCACCGGCGTGCCGGCGCTGGGCGAGGCGCTGGACGACTGCACGCAAGCCGTGATGATCTGCCGGCGCATCGTGGTGAAGCTGGGAGAACTGAAGGATCCCCGCGCGGTTCCGGCGCTGTTGAAGCACCTGCCCGAGGTGCAGAACCGCCGCGAGATGGTGACCGCGCTCGGTCAGATCGCCGATCCGTCGGTCGTGGAGGCCCTGGCACGGCGCCTCAGGGAGGACGAGTACGTCCCGGTGCGGGTGGAAGCTGCGCGCGCTCTCGGCTTCATCGGCGGCCGCGAGGCGCGGGCCGCCCTCGACCGGTCGCTGAGCCACGAGTCCGAGCCCGCGGTGCTGGCCGCCGTCCGGGAGGCTTCGTCGCGCCCAGCACCCAGGCCAGATAGGCCGCGTTTCCCTCGGCCACGGGCAACGCGATGATCTCCGGCACCTGATACGGATGCAGGGCCATCACGCGGTCACGCAGCGCCGGGTAGAGCGTCCGGCGCGTCTTCATCAGGCACAGGACCTCGGCGTCGTCGTTGACCTTCCCTTGCCAGGCGTAGATCGACCGCACGCCCGGCACGATGTTGACGCACGCCGCGAGGCGCTCCTCGACGAGGGCGCGGCCTATCTTTCGCGCGACCTCCGCGTCGGGAGCGGTCATCAGGACGACCAGGATCTCGGACGACATCACCGGGAAAATATAGTAAAAGCGGCGCCGCTGTGCTGATCGTCCAGAAATATGGCGGCACCTCCGTCGGCACCGTCGAGCGCATCCAGGCCGTCGCCAGGCGCTGCCTGGCCACCCAGCGCCAGGGTCACAAGGTTGCGGTCATCGTTTCGGCCATGTCCGGCGAGACCAACCGCCTGCTGGGGCTAGCGCGCAAGGTGAACCCCGATCCCGTCGAGCGCGAGCTGGATGTCATCGCCGCCACGGGTGAGCAGGTGTCGGTCGGACTCCTGGCGCTGGCCATCCAGGCCGAGGGCGGCAAGGCGGTCTCGTTGCTCGGCCACCAGGTGAAGATCCTGACCGACAGCGCCTACGCCCGCGCCCGCATCCGCGCCGTCGACGTCCGCGCCATCACCGAGGCAATGGCCGAGGGCAAGATCGCCGTCGTCGCCGGGTTCCAGGGTGTCGACGACGCTGGCAACATCACGACGCTGGGACGCGGCGGTTCGGACACCTCGGGCGTGGCGGTCGCGGCGGCGCTGAAGGCGGACGTCTGCGAGATCTACACCGACGTCGACGGCGTCTATACCGCCGATCCCAACGTCGTGCCCAACGCCCGCAAGATCCAGCGCATCAGCTACGAGGAGATGCTGGAACTGGCCTCGCTGGGAGCCAAGGTTTTACAGATCCGTTCGGTGGAGTTCGGGATGAAGTTCGGCGTCCCGATCCATGTGCGGTCGAGTTTCAACGACAACGAAGGGACGTGGGTCGTGCCCGAAGAGAAAGCCATGGAATCGGTGCTGGTCGCCGGGGTCACCGCCACCCGGGACGAAGCCAAGATCACGATGGTGGGAATCTCGGACGCCGCCGGCATCCAGGCCAAGGTGTTCAAGCCGCTGGCCGACGCCGGCATCGTGCTGGACACGATCGTCCAGGCGCTGTCGTCCGAGGGGCACGCCGATCTCACCTTCACACTCCCCAAGAACGACCTCAAGCGGGCTCGCGATCTCGTGGCGAACCTCTTCCCGGCCGACCGCATTCGCACCGAGGAAGGCCTGTCAAAGGTCTCGATCGTCGGCGTCGGCATGCGCAACCACGCCGGCGTGGCACTGAAGATGTTCGAGGCGCTGGGCCAGGAGAACATCCGCATCCACCTCATCTCCACCTCGGAGATCAAGATCTCCTGCGTGATCGATGCCAAATACGCCGAGCTGGCGGTGCGGACGCTGCACGAGGCGTTCGGGCTCGGCGCCAGCGCCAGCGGGAAGTAGAATCCCGGCCCAGGGTGGCCAGGGCGCCTGACACGTCGGAGGAGGGTCTGGAGCGGCTGCGGGCCGCGGTCGAGGCCAATCCTCGTTCGACGACCTTCGTGGCGCTCGCGCATCGGCTGCTCGACGTCGGACGCGCCCCCGAGGCCGAGGAGATCTGCCGCAAGGGTCTCACCCAGCATCCGGGCCTGGTGACCGCCCAGGTGGCTCTGGCGCGGGCGCTGGTCGAAAGTGCGCGCACCGACGAAGCCCAGGCGGTGCTCATCGGAGCTGCCCGTGGCAACACCGAGCACGCGGAGGCTTTTCGCGTGCTGGCCGAGCTGGTGATGAAGCGCGGCAACCGCGAACGCGCCCGCACGCTGCTGGAGTATGCCGAGGAACTGGTGCCGCACGATCAGAAGGTCGCCCGTCTCCTGGTCGAGGCGGGCGGCACGCCGACGGCCAAGGGCGCGCGGCTCCAGAGCGACTTCGAGGACACGAGGGTGCTCAAGGCCGAGAACCTGGCGCCCGTCACGGCACCGCCACCGCCGTCGCTTTCGCCCGACCCGCCAGCTCCCCCTATGCCCGCCTCCCCCGTACCCAGGGCGATAGCCCCGGGGCGATCCATCACCATGCGCATCCAGCGCGGCCCTCTCACGGCGCGTACCGCCGGGCCGTCGCCGTCCCCGCTGCCGTTCGTGATCGGCGGCGCGCTGGCGCTTCTGATCCTCATCGCCGTGATCGTGCTGCTCAAGCGGCCCTGAGGTTGACGGGGCCGTAGCGCCACGCTAAACACCGGCGTTCCATGGCCAGCTACGACACGTCGGACATCCGCAAGGGCTTGAAGGTGATGATGGACGGCTCGCCGTTCGTCGTCGTCGAGTTCCAGTTCGTCAAGCCGGGCAAGGGGGCGGCGTTCACGCGCACCAAGCTGAGGAACCTGCTCACCGGCGCGGTGTACGACCGCAACTTCCGGTCAGGCGAGAAGTTCGAGCCGGCCAACGTCGAGATGAAGTCGATGCAGTACCTGTACAAGGAACAGGACGACTTCGTGTTCATGGACACCTCCACCTACGACCAGGTGCATATCCCGTCCACCACCATCGGCGAGGACGCGAACTTCCTGCCCGAGAATCTGGTGGTCGAGGTCCTGTTCTTCCACGACAGAGCCGTCGGAGTGACGCTGCCGAACTTCATCGAGCAGGCGGTCACCGAGACCGATCCCGGCTTCCGCGGCGACACCGCGACCGGCACCAACAAGCCCGCGAAGATCTCCACCGGCGCTTCGGTGAACGTGCCGTTGTTCATCAACGTGGGCGACATCATCAAGATCGACACGCGCACCGGTCAGTACCTGGAGCGCGTCGGCCGGGCGTGAGTCAGCTCCTCCAGGCGCGCGCGGCTGTCCGCAAGGCTGTGCGCGCCTACTTCGAGGCCGAGGGTTTCCTCGAGGTCGAGACGCCGCTCCGTGTCCGCAACCCCGGGCAGGAGGTGCACATCGACGCTGTGCCCAGCGGCGATCGCTGGCTCGTCACCTCACCCGAGTACCACATGAAACGGCTGGTCGCTGCCGGTCACTGTCGCATCTTCCAGATGGGCCGCGCCTTCCGCGCCGGCGAGAAGGGGCCGCACCACGAGCCCGAATTCACGATGCTGGAGTGGTATCGCGCCGAGCCGTCGCTGGACGCCATCGCCCGGGATTGCGAGCGGGTCCTGGAAGCGGCCGGCGTGAGCATTCGCCTCGAGCGCACGACGGTGCGCGATCTGTGGCGCAAGCACGTCGGCGCCGAGCTGGAGATCCCCGATCCGGCTCCCGACGGATGGGACGACGGTTTTTTTCAGACCTGGCTCGATCGCATCGAGCCGCACCTCGGGAACACCTTCGTCTTCGACTGGCCGGTGCCGCTCGGCGCGTTGGCCCGCCGCAAGGCCGACGACCCGAAGCTGGTCGAGCGTTTCGAGCTGTACACCGGCGGCCTCGAGCTGGTGAACGCCTTCGGTGAGCTGGTCGACCCCGTCGAGCAGCGGGCGCGGTTCGAAGCGGAGGCCGCCGTCCGGCGGGCCCGTGGCAAGGCCGTCTACCCCGTCGACGAACGGCTGATCGAGGCGCTGGGCCGCATGCCCCCCACCTGCGGCGCGGCGATGGGGTTCGACCGCCTGGTGATGCTGGCGACTGGCGCAAAACGCATCCAGGAGGTGGTTGCCTTTCCCGATCCCGAGGTGTGATGCATCGCGCCTTTGCTTGACCCCCGATCTGGCCTCTGCTATGCGTTTCCGCCCGTGACCCAATTTTTGCTCTCCATGGCCCAGGCGGCCCCTGCGTCTCCTGCGTCTCCTTCTGGCCCTGCCGGCCTCATGCAGTCGCCGATGATCATGATGCTGCTCATCTGCGGCGTCATGTACCTGCTCCTCATCCGTCCGCAGATGAAGAAGCAGAAGGAAGTGCAGAAGATGCTCTCCGAGCTGAAGAAGGGAGACGATGTCGTCACCTCGGGCGGCATGATCGGCCGGATCGCGGGTATCAAGGACGACGTCATCACCCTGCAGGTGCAGGAGGGTGTGCGCATCCAGGTCTTGCGGAGCGCCGTCTCGGGCCGCCAGGGCGTCAAGCCCGCGGGCGAAACCGCGAAGGTCGACGTCAAGGCCACCTAGTCCCGGCCAGGTAAAGAAGCCATGGAACGATCTTGGTGGTGGAAGGCGCTCCTGTACGGGATCGTCACCGTCGTCGCCTGCCTGTACCTCGTGCCTTCGGTGGTGCCCGAGGAGTCGCAGCCCGGGTTCATCAAGCAGTACTTCAAGAAGAAGATTCAGCAAGGCCTCGACCTTCAGGGCGGCCTGCATCTCGTCTACGAGGTGAACATCGACAAGGCCGTCGCCGGCAAGGTCGACCACATGGCGAACGAGGTCGAGGACGCCATCAAGAAGGCCGCGCCCGACACCAGCGTCGTTCGCGAGGGGCGCGACGACATCCTTCTCACCTTCAAGAACCCGGCGGACGCCTCCAAGCTGGACCAGGAGATCCTGCGCAAGTTCCGCGACGAGCTGGACGAGGTCGAGCGCGACGCGGCCAAGGGAATCGTGCGGCTGCGCCTCGACCCCGACCAGGTGGCCGAGATCGAGGATCTGGCGCTGCGGCAGGGCATCGAGACCATCCGCGGCCGGGTCGACAAGTTCGGCGTCGCCGAGCCGACCATCATCAAGAAGGGCACCGACATCGTCGTCGAGTTGCCGGGCCTGAAGGACCAGGACTTCGACCGCATCAAGGGCATCATCGGCCGCACCGCTCAGCTCGAGTTCAAGGTCGTCGACGACGACGCGGACGAGTACGTGAAGAAGGTCGCCGCCACGCTCCCCAAGGACAGCACGATCAAGTGGGAGGTCGACCAGTGGCGCGAGAAGGAGTCGAGCAAGAACCACGACCTCATCTATTTCCAGAACAAGGACCGCGTGCAGCTGGAGAAGTTCCTCACCGAACTGACCGGCGACAACGCGCTGCCTGCGGACCGGGAGTGGGGTCTGGAAGCGACCACCCGGGCCGACGACGGCGCGGCGGCGCCCGAGAAGACCTGGCGCGCCTACCTCCTCAAGAAGCGCGCTCAGGTGACGGGCCAGTACCTGTCCAACGCCGAGGAGAGCTGGGACGAGATGAACCGTCCCGAGGTCGGCTTCCAGATGGATCGCAAGGGCGCCGAGCTGATGGAGAAGCTGACGGGCGAGAACGTCGGCCGCAAGATGGCCATCGTTCTCGACGAGAAGATCACCAGCGCACCGGTGATCGAGTCGAAAATCGGCGAGCGCGGCCGCATCACCATGGGCGGCACGCTGGATCCGATCGCGCTGCGGACCGAGGTCAAGGACCTGGTGGCGGTGCTCCGCTCGGGCGCGCTGCCGGCTCCGCTGACCAAGTCGTTCGAGACCCAGGTCGGCCCGACGCTGGGCTCGGACACGGTAAACAAGGCGAAGTTCTCGATGTACATCGGCGCCATCGCCGTCGTGCTGTTCATGCTGATCTACTACCGGGCCGCCGGCGTCATCGCGAACATCGCCATGGTGCTGAACATGCTGTTCATGCTGGCGATCCTCGCCGCCTTCGAGGCGTCGCTGACCCTGCCGGGCATCGCCGGCCTGGTGCTGACCATCGGCATGGCGGTGGACGCCAACATCATCATCTACGAGCGCATCCGTGAGGAGCTGCGCCTGGGCAAGTCGCCGCGAACCGCCGTGGACGCCGGCTTCACCCGCGCTTTCTGGACGGTGTTCGACGCCCACGTCACGAACTTCGTGGCAGGCGTTGTCCTCTACTCGTACGGCTCGGGCCCGATCCGCGGGTTCGCCGTGACCCTGCTGGTCGGGATCGTGACCAACCTGCTCACGTCGGTCTGGATGTCGCGCTGGATGTTCGACGTGTTCGTCGGGCGCCGCGGCGTCGCTCCAGCCACCCTGTCGATCTAGGAGATCCGATGGCTTCTGAGCAAAAGTTTTTCGAGGTCATCAAGCCCGGGACGAGACTCGACTTCATCGGCAAGACGAAGTACTGGATCGGCGCCTCGATCGTGCTGGTCCTCATCACCGGCGGCATGCTGGTGGCGAACCTCTACATGCCCGGCCGCGGCCACATGCTGAACTGGGGCGTCGACTTCCGCGGCGGCACCGAGCTGGTGGTCAACTTCACCAAGTCCGTCGATTCAGCCCAGGTGCGCGACGCGCTGTCGGCGGCGGGGCATCACAACGCCGAGGTGGTCGCCTACAAGCTCAAGGACGAGCCCCATTCCTTCCTGATCCGCATGGGTGCCGTGTCGACGGTCTCGGTCGAGCAAGCGAAGAAGGCCGAGGCCTCCATCGCCAAGGTGGGCGAGGCGAGCCTGAAGCGCTTCGAGTTCTCCGAGGGCGGCGACAAGGTCTACGTCCGGTTCGACAAGACGGTCGATCAGACGGTGCTGGAGAAATCGCTGGAGAGCGGCGGTATCAAGGCCACCGGCCTCAAGACGTTCGGCCGCGCCGACGACCATACCTACGAGGTGACGCTGGTCAGCCTCGAGACCGAGATCAGGAAGGCGCTGGACGCCAAGCTGGGGCAGGGCGCGGTGAAGGCGGTCCCCCAGGTGCAGTCGGTCGGCGCCAAGGCTGGCAAGCAGCTGCGCATCGACGGCGTCAAGGCGCTGGCCGGGGCGATCCTGCTGATCGTCATCTACGTCGCCTTCCGTTTCGACTTCCGCTACGGCCCCGGCACGGTGGCGGCGCTGCTCCACGACGCGGTGATCACCGTGGGCGCCTTCGCGGTGACCTACAAGGAGTTCTCGCTCACGACGCTGGCGGCGTTGTTGACCATCATAGGGTTCTCGATGAACGACACCATCGTCGTCTTCGACCGCATCCGCGAGAACGCGACACGCTATCGCGATCGCAAGTTCGACCGCGTGGTGAACGAATCGATCAACGAGACGCTGTCGCGGACCATCCTCACCAGCGCCACCGTGTTCCTGGTGACCCTGGCCATGAACGTCTTCGGCACCGGCGTCATCCAGGACTTCGCGTTTGCCATGAACGTCGGCGTCGTCGTCGGCACCTACTCGTCGATCTTCATCGCCAGCCCGATCCTCATCTGGTTGAACGACAAGTTCCTGCAGAGCCAGAAGAAGCAGGCGGCGCGTCCGGCGCGGCGCTCGATCCGCGCCGAAGAAGAGCCGGTCGAGACCACGTAGGACCTCCGGTGCGGCCCTGGCGGGTGCGTCCGTCCGATGAAGCTGCTGCCCGGCGCCTGGCGACGGCGGCCGGCCTGCGCCAGCTGACCGCCCGCATCCTGGTTGGCCGGGGGCTGGCCGACGCTGGCGCCGTGGCCCGGTTCCTCACGCCCCGCCTGGCGGACCTGCGGCCGCCCGATGGCATGGCGGACCTGGACCGCGCGCTGGCGCGCCTGGTGCGGGTGGTCGAGGGACACGAGCGCATCGGCGTCTTCGGTGACTACGACGTCGACGGCGTGACCAGTGCAGCCGTGCTGACCACGACGCTGCGAGCCCTGGGTGCCGACGTCGTTCCGCGCGTGGCCAGCCGCGAGTCGGGCTATGGCCTGTCACCCGCGCAGGCGCAGCGCTTCATCGACGACGGCTGCCGCGTGGTCGTGACCGGCGACTGCGGCACCAGCGACCACGACGCCCTGGCCCTGTGCCGCGACAGCCATGTCGACACCATCGTCATCGATCACCACCAGGTGCCGAGCGGCCCGACCGCAGCGTTCGCGCTCATCAACCCGCACCGGCCCGACGACGCCTTCCCGTTCAAGGGCCTCGCCTCGTGCGGGGTGGCGTTCTACATCGCCGCCGCCCTGCGGACCCGCCTTCGCGCAACTGGGCATGCGCTGGCCGAAGCGTTTGATCCCCGGTCCCTGCTGGATCTGGTGGCTCTGGGCACGCTCGCGGATCTGGTGCCGCTGGTCGACGAGAACCGGATCCTGGTGACTGCGGGGCTGCGCGAGCTGGCTGCCATTCGCCGGCCCGGGATCCGCGCACTGATGCGGGTGGCGGAACTGGAGCCCGGCGCGCCGCTCTCCACGACCGACGTGACCTTCCGGATGACGCCGCGCCTGAACGCCGCCGGCCGCCTGGGGGAAGCGCAGCTCTCGCTGGATCTGTTGCTGGCCAAGGACGATGCCGAGGCGGAGCGCCTGGCGACGTCGTTGAACGAGGTGAACAGCGAGCGACAGAAGATCCAGGAGCAGGTCTGGACCGACGCCATGAAGGAAGCGGACGGCCACGCCGAGTCGGCGGCGGTCGTCGTCGGCGCCGAGGGCTGGCATCACGGTGTTGTCGGCATCGTCGCCGCCAAGCTGGTCGAGCGCTTCCGGCGTCCGGCCGTGGTGGTCGGCTTCAAGGAAGGGCAGGGCCGGGGTTCTGCCCGCACCGTCGGCGGATTCGACCTCTACCGCGCGCTCCACGGCTGCGCCGGGCACCTGACGGTGTACGGTGGCCACGCCGCGGCTGCCGGCATGAGCGTCACCATGGACAGTTTTTCCGCCTTCCGCGAGGCGTTCGTGGCGGCGGCGCGCGAGCACTTCGCGGGGGTGACCGATTCCCCGGACGTCGAGGTGGACGCCGAGACAGAACTTGGCGAGCTGGACCTCGCCCAGGCCGAGGAGATCGGGCGACTGGCTCCGTTCGGCGTCTCCAACGCCGAGCCGCTGTTCGCCATTCCCGGGGTCGTCGCACATACGACACGAGTCGTGGGCAAGGGACACCTGCAAATGACCGTGGGGACCCTCCCAGGGTCCGCACAGACAGTCGACGCCATCGCCTTCGGCATGGGTGACCGCGATCCCGGGGAGGGGAGCGCCCTTCACCTGATCGGCACCGCCGAGGTTGACAGCTTCCGCGGGTACCGTAGAACCCGCCTCAAGGTTCGACACTTGCTGAGAGCTACACCGTGAACGACATGCTGAAGGACGACGACGAGCTCCCGACCAAGCGGCTCTGGGACATGGTGCCCAAGCGCAACCTGCTCCGCGCGATCACCATGCTGTTCGTGCTGGTCGCGATCGTCTTCATGCAACGCGAGTCCGGCAAGATCGTCGAGGCGCTCACCGTCTGGTTAGGCGGCCCGCCGCCACAGGCCCGCCCCGTCGAGCCCCCGCGGGTGCGCATGGCTCCGCCGGAACCGCATCGATGACCTCGGTCGGCTCGCCGATGGTGTGGGGCATCTTCGCCCTCGTGATCACCGCCGCCCTCGCGGTGGACCTGGGCCTGTTTCACCGCAAGGCACACACCGTCAGCATGCGCGAGGCGGTCGCCTGGACGACGGTCTGGGTCGTCCTGGCGCTGGCCTTCAATGCGTTCGTCTTCGAGAAGTACGGCGTCGACAAGGGGCTCGAGTTCTTCCAGGGGTGGCTGCTCGAGCTGACGCTGTCGGTCGACAACGTCTTCGTCTTCCTGGTGATCTTCCAGTACTTCAGGGTCAGCGGCCAGCTGCAACACCGGGTGCTGTTCTGGGGCATCGTCGGCGCCGTCGTCGCGCGCGGGGCGTTCATCGCGGCCGGGGTGGCCGTCGTGCAGCACTTCCACTGGGTCATGTACATCCTGGGCGCGTTCCTGGTGTACACGGCCATCAAGATCATGGTGCAGAAGGACGAGGAGATGGATCCCTCGGCCAACCCGGCATTGAAGCTGTTCCGTCGCCTGGTCCCGATGACCGAGGAGTACGACGGTGCGAAATTCGTGGTTCGCCGCGACGGGCGACTGCTGGCAACTCCTCTGCTGGCTGTGCTGGTGGTGGTCGACGCCGCCGACGTGATGTTCGCCGTGGACTCGATCCCCGCCGTACTCGGCGTGACCACCGACTTCTTCATCGTCGTGACCTCGAACGTCTTCGCCATCCTCGGGCTACGCTCGCTGTTCTTCCTGGTGGCGGGCCTGGTGTCCAAGCTCCGGTTCCTCAAGATCGGCGTGGCGGTGATCCTGGCTTTCGTTGGCGTCAAGATCCTCATCGAGAAGGTTTACAAGATCCCGCTGACCACCTCTCTGCTGGTGCTCGCTGGCGTGCTTGTCACGACGACGGTGGCCTCGCTGGTCTTCCCGCCGCCGCCGCCGCCGCCGCCGCCGCCGCCGGATCAGCGAGTGTAGGTTACGGCCTGACACCTGTAGGGCCGCCGTCGCTATCCAAACCGCGCTAATTCGACTAAAATACGGCCGTTGGACCTGGCTTCGTCCTTGCCTGCAAAGGGGATGCGATGAGGACACCCGTGCTGGATCGTCGAACTGTTTTGCGTGGCGCCGGCGGCATCGCCCTGGCCTTGCCGTGGCTGGAGGCGATGGGGACCCGTACCGCGTCTGCGGCGGTCTTCCCGAAACGCTTCGTCGTCTTCTTCACGCCGAACGGGGGCATCCGCGAGAATTGGACCCCGGGCGGAACCGATCCGTCGGGGTCGCGCATCCTGGCGCCGCTCGCGCCGTACAAGGACTACGTCAACACCATCGACGGCGTCGACAACACGGCGGCAATGAGCCGGTCCACCGGGACGTTCATCGGTGACGATCACCAGCGCGGCATCGGCACGATGCTCACCTGCACCGAACTCCTCCCAGGACCCGCCAAGGGCGGCTGCGACAGCTGCGCCCCCGCGGGCCTCGCGGGTGGAGCCTCGATCGACCAGTGGATCGTCCAGAAGCTCGCCGTCAAGACCAAGTTCCCGTCGCTCGAGCTCGGCGTGCAGTCGGGCGCCGGTGGCGCGATCACCGGGTACACCAGCTACAGCGCCTCCAACACACCGCTTCCGCCCGAACAGAGCCCGGTCAAGGTGTTCAACCGCATCTTCGCCAACTTCACCGGTGGCGGCGTCGATCCGGCGGCGTTCGAGCGCCTGCGTATCGAGCGCAAGTCGGTCCTGGACGCGGCCATGAAGCACTACCAGAGCATGGCGGGCAGGCTGGGCCAGTCGGACAAGAAGAAGATGGAGGCCCATCTCCAGGGCATCCGTGAGCTCGAGCAGCGTCTGACCGCGCCGGCCACCAGCACCGGCTCGACGGCGTGCAGCAAGCCGGCCACCCCTGCCGCCAGCACCGATTTCCCGACGCTCGGACAGCAGCAGATGGACCTCCTGGCGATGGCGCTGGCCTGCGATCTCACCCGCGTCGCCTCGCTGATGTGGGAACGCGGGGTCGGCGGCACCGTCTTCAAATGGCTCGGCGCCACGCGAGGCCACCACGACATGTCCCACGATGCGGACAGCGCCACCGACACCGTCGAGATGCTGACCAAGATCAACATCTGGTTCAGCGAGCAGCTGGCCTACCTTCTCGGCAAGCTCAAGGCGATCCCCGAGGGCACCGGCAGCGTGCTGGACAACACCGTCATCCTCTGGTGCAACGAGCTCTCGCGCGGCAACAACCACAGCCACCCCGAGATGCAATTCGTGCTCGCCGGCAAGGCGGGCGGCGCGTTGCGGGCGGGCCGCGTGCTGAAGTTCGGCACGGGCACCCGCGTCTCGCACGGCAACATGCTGGTGTCGATCATGAACGCCATGGACGTACCGGGTAACACTTTCGGCAACGCCGGCGCTTTCGCTACGGGACCGTTGACGGGGCTATAGCTTCCGATGTGACAGGCAGGGCAGGCTCTGCCTGACCCTGTCCTGGTACTCGAAGTCCAGGTAAGCGAGCGCGAACCCCTCGCGCTCCCCGCACTCGGCGAGCACCACGCCCCACGGGTCCGTCACCAGCGCGTGGCCGTAGCTGGCGCGCTTGCCGCCGTGGAAGCCGTACTGCGCCGGAGCGAAGACGAACACCTGGTTCTCGACTGCGCGGGCGCGCAACAGGAGATGCCAGTGGTCCTTGCCGGTCTCGCGCGTGAAGGCGGCGGGCACCGCGATCATCCGCGCCCCCCGCCCGGCGAGCACCCGGTACAGCTCCGGGAAGCGCAGGTCGTAGCAGATCGTCAGTCCCAGCCCACCCCACGGCGTCTCGGCGACCACGGGCTCGGTGCCCGCCTCGACCGTCGCCGACTCCTGGAACTTGTTGCCGCCCGGGATCTCGACATCGAACAGGTGCATCTTGCGGTATCGGGCCCGGATGCGTCCCTCGGGATCCAGCAGCAGGCTGGTGTTGCCGATCCGTTCGGGCGTGGCGGTCTTCTCGGGAAACCCACCGAGCAGAAGCCACACGCCCGCCTGCCGCGCCGAATCCCGCATGGCGTTCAGGATGGGACCGCCCGCCTGGTCGGTTGCCTCCTCGGCCAGCGCTAGCTTGTGATCGCGGTCGGTGCCCAGGTAGGCGAAGTTCTCGGGCAGACCAACGAGCTTGGCGCCGGCTCCCGCCGCGTCCGCGATAAGCCCCCGGCACCGGGCCAGATTTTGCCCGACGTCCTCGGTGGAACAGACCTGTGCCGCTGCGAGCCAGAGCCCCATGCGTGTTCGAGGTTACCTTGAGTTTGCCCTGCCCAAAAGCACGTGCTAAAAGGCCGGGTTACCTGAAGGGCACTCCTCGATATTGGGGGCGGGCGCCGAGCCCGCCTTTTTTTTGCCCGACGCAATATCCAGGAAAAACCCACAAAAAAAAGTACGAACCGATGCGCAGAGAAAGCCAAGAGCTCTGGAAACTCGCCGAACCCCCGATCAGGGGTGCGGGCCTGGATCTGATCGAGCTCGAGTGGACGCGCGACGGTTCGGGCTGGGTGCTCCGCCTCTACATCGATCGTCCGGGTGCGAATGACACCGGGCCGGTCTCGTTCGAGGACTGTGAGCGCGTCAGCCGGGACGTGTCGGCGGCGCTCGACGTGGCCGATTTCATCAAGCACACGTACCGATTGGAGGTCAGTTCACCCGGGATCGATCGCCCGCTGCGCCGTCTGGAGGACTTCCGGCGGTTCGCGGGGCAAAAGGTAAAGATTCGCACGATGGATATCGTGCAAGAACGTCGAAACTTCTCAGGAACTATCCGCACCGCCGACATCGAAGCGGGCGTGGTCGAGATCGACTGCGACGGTCGGGTGTACCAGATCCCCGTGGGCGCCATCGCCCGGGCGAACCTGGTCCCCGACTGGGACGCGGAGTTCCGCAAAAGCGACAGGAGCGTGAGCGCATGACCAACGACGCAGCTAGCCTCGGCCTCGTCCTCGACCAGGTCTCGAAGGACAAGAACATCGACCGCAAGGTGCTGGTGGAGGCGTTGGAGCAGGCCATCCTCACCTCCGCCAAGCGTGCCTTCGGCATGCACCGCGAGGTGGAGGCGAAGTTCAACGAGGCCTCGGGCCGCGTCGACCTGTTCCAGATCATCATCGTCGCCGAGACGGTGACCCGGCCGGGCGTCGAGGTGACCCTGGAAGACGCCACGAAGTTCGGGCTCCAGGCCGATCTGGGTGACGAGCTCTTGTTCCAGATCTTCTTCGACGAGAAGGACCAGGCCAAGGCCGAGGAGCAGGACTCCAAGTACGGGGGCCTCCTGCAGCTGAACCGCGCCTGGAAGACCTTCGGACGCATCGCCGCCCAGACGGCCAAGCAGGTGATCCTGCAGCGCGTGCGCGAGGCCGAGCGCGAGAACGTCTTCAACCAGTACCGGGACAAGAAGGGCGAGCTCATCTCCGGAATCGTCCGCCGCTTCGAGCGCGGCAACATCGTCGTCGACCTGGGCGGCGCCGAGGCGGTGCTACCGGTGCGCGAGCAGGTGCCGCGGGAATCGTACCGTGCCGGCGACCGCATCGTGGCGTACCTGGTGGACATCGACAAGGCGGCGCGTGGCCCGCAGGTGATCATCTCGCGCGCCCACAAGGGCCTCCTCGAGAAGCTGTTCGAGATGGAAGTGCCGGAGATCTACGACAAGATCGTACGCATCGAGGGCGCCGCCCGCGAGCCGGGCGCGCGCTCGAAGATCGCCGTCAGCTCGCGCGATCGCGACGTGGACCCCGTGGGGGCCTGCGTGGGCATGAAGGGCTCGCGCGTGCAAGCGGTGGTGCAGGAGCTGCGCGGCGAGAAGATCGACATCGTGCCTTTCGATCCCGACCCGGTGAAGTTCGTGTGCAACGCCATCGCCCCCGCCGAGGTGAAGCGGGTGCTGATGGACGTGGGGTCGCACACCATGCAGCTCATCGTCCCGGACGACAAGCTGTCGCTGGCCATCGGCAAGAAGGGCCAGAACGTGCGGCTGGCGTCGCAGCTGAGCGGCTGGCGCATCGATATCCATTCCGAGGCCAAGGTGAAGGAACTGGAGGCCCGAGCGCGCGTGTCGCTGGCCGCCATCGACGGCGTGTCGGCCGAGCAGGCGGAGGTGCTGTTCAAGCAGGGCTTCCGGTCGGCCGACGAGGTGAAGCGCGCGAGCGCCGACGAGCTGGCCCAGGCCGCCGGCATCAGCCCCGACGACGCCGCCAAGATGATCCAGGCCGCAGGTCACGCCGCCGATGTCGAGGAGAAGCGGCGCGCCGAGGAGCGGGCCCAGGCCGAGGCTGTCGCGGCCGCGGCTGCTGCCGCAGCGGCCGTGCCGCCGGAGGCGGGGGTATGACGGATGCCCGAACGAACCTGCATCGGCTGCCGGGCGGTGGCGAAGGCCTCCGACTTGGTGCGCGTGACGGTCGAGGGCGACCTGGTGCGCGTCGCCTTTGCGACCGGTCGGGGCGCGTGGCTGCATCCGACCCGCGACTGCGTGACGTCTGCGGTCGAGAAGAAGGCGTTCGCACGCGCGTTCCGGCGCGCCGTTCGTGTACCCGATGTGCGGGAGCTATTCGGGTCGGTGGAGGAAGCCCATGACAATGATAGGAAGCGGATTCGAACGTAGAGACCAGCGAGACCAGCGAGACCAGGGCGAGCAGCCCGCCACCGCGGCCGCACCCAAGGTGCGCGTGTACGAGCTCGCGAAGGAGCTGGGGATCCCGCACAGGGATCTCGTGGCGCGCATCCGCCAGGGGGGCGTCGATGTCGCCAACCATATGTCCCAGCTCGAGGGCGTTGACGCGGATCGGCTCCGGCGCGCCATCGATCGCGAACGACACGAGACGCTGGTCGAGGAACGCCTGACCGATACGGTCATCCGCCGTCGATCGCGCACGATCGCGCCTCCTGCCGCCGCGCCCAAGCCCGCTGCACCTCCGCCGCCGGCCGTGAAGGCCAAGCCGGTCGAGTCGCCCTCTGCTCCCGCGCCGAAGGCAGCCCCCGCGCCCGAGCCCGCGCCCGAACCGGTGAAGGTGAAGGCGCCGCCTCCTGCCGTCGCCCCCGAGGTCGAGAAGCCGGAGCCTGCACCGGAGAAGCCGGCGGAGCGTCCGCGCATGATCGAGGTACAGGTGTCCCCGCTTACCGAGCGGCCCGCGCCCCCGGTGACGGCAGTCCCGACCCCCGAGGCAAAGCCTGCCGCTCCCGCCACAATCCTGAAGACCATCCCGCAGCCGGTGGTCACCGGCTCGGCGGCCACCGGTCAGTTCATCCAACTGCCGGGTATGGGCCCCAAGGGCGAGCCCGGACAGCCCCACGTCGTCATCAAGGACCGCGACGAAGAACTGCGTCGCATGGGCCGTGCCGGTCTGCTGGCGCGCAACACCACCGGTCGCGACTGGCGTTCGCCTGGTGGCCCCGGCCAGGGGCGTCCGGGCGGTCCCCCGAAGAAGCGCGTCGCCGCCGCCGGCAAGAAGCTGAAGCAGACCCAGATCACCACTCCCGCCGAACACAAGCGCGTCGTGCGCATGGCCGAGGCCATCTCCGTGTCCGAACTGGCCCAGAAGATGGGCATCAAGGGCGGCGAGGTGGTGAAGAAGCTCTGGGCGCTCGGCATGATGGGCGTCAACATCAACCAGAACGTCGATCAGGACACCGCGTCGCTGGTGGCCCAGGAATTCGGCTTCCAGATCGAGTCGACCGCCTTCCGCGAGGAATCGGTCATCGACGAGGGCCAAGAGGACAACCCCGAGGATCTCGTCCACCGCGCGCCCGTGGTGACCATCATGGGTCACGTCGACCACGGCAAGACCTCGCTGCTGGACGCCATCCGCAAGGCGAACGTGGCCGGGGGCGAGGCGGGCGGCATCACCCAGCACATCGGCGCCTACCGCGTGGGCACGCCCGTTGGCGACGTCGTCTTCCTGGACACCCCGGGCCACGAGGCGTTCACCGCCATGCGCGCCCGCGGCGCCCAGATGACGGACATCGTCGTCCTGGTGGTCGCGGCCGACGATGGCCCGATGCCGCAGACCATCGAGGCCCTCAACCACGCCAAGGCGGCCGAGGTGCCGATCATGGTAGCGGTGAACAAGATCGACAAGCCGGGCGCGAATCCGGCGGCGATCCGCACCAAGTTCATGGAGCACGGCCTCGTCCCCGAGGAATTCGGCGGCGAGACCATCTTCATCGACGTGTCGGCGAAGACCAAGCAAGGCATCGACAAGCTGCTCGAACTGCTGGCGCTGCAGGCCGAGGTGCTCGAGCTCAAGGCCAACCCGAAGAAGGCGGGAAAGGGCGCGGTCATCGAGGCGCGGCTCGACCGCGGACGGGGACCCATCGCCACGCTGCTGGTCAAGGACGGCACCCTCAAGGTCGGCGACATCGTCGTCGCCGGCGAGACCATGGGGAAGATCCGCGCCATGCTCGGCGACAAGGGCCAGAACGTCGGCGAGGCCGCTCCGGCGACCCCGGTCGAGGTGCTGGGCCTCGACGGCGTGCCCGACGCCGGCGACAACTTCGCCGTCGTCGAGGACGAGAAGGACGCCAAGTCCCTGGTCGAGCACCGCCGCGATACGCGCAAGAAGAAGGAGTCCACCTCCACCTCCACCTCCACCCGTGTCTCGCTCGAGAACATCCTCGACAGGATCAAGGAGGGCGAGGTCAAGGAGGTCAAGATCATCCTCAAGGCCGATGTCCAGGGCTCTGTCGAGGCGCTGGCGAATGCGCTCAGGAACCTGTCCACCCCGAAGGTGGGCGTCAACGTCATCACCAGCGGCGTCGGCGGCATCACCGAGAGCGACGTGACGCTGGCCAAGGCTTCATCTGCCATCGTGATCGGCTTCAACGTCCGCCCGGCCGGCAAGGCCCAGTCGCTGGCCGATCAGGAGGGCGTGGACCTGAAGCTGTACCAGATCATCTACGACGCCATCGACGACGTGAAGAAGGCGATGGTCGGCATGCTGTCGCCGGTCAACCGCGAGAAGGTGCTGGGCCGCGCCGAAGTGCGGCAGGTGTATCACATCGCCAAGGCGGGCACGATCGCTGGCTGCTCGGTGACCGAGGGCAAGATCAGCCGCCGCTCGCCGGTGCGCATCGTGCGCGATTCGGTGGTGGCCTTCACGGGCAAGATCGGCTCCCTCAAGCGCTTCAAGGACGACGCGTCCGAGGTGGAGAAGGGGTACGAGTGCGGTCTGACCATCGACGGCTACAACGACATCAAGGAGAAGGACGTCATCGAGTCCTTCGAGATCGAGCAGATCGCCGCCACGCTCGACGCTCCCACCGAGTCGTCCAAAAAGTCGTGACGGCGGCACAGTGACGGTCGGCATCGCCCGGCTGACCCTGTTCATCCCCGCCAGCCATTCGCTCAAGGACAAGCGCATGGTCCTGCGCCGGGTGAAGGACCGCATCCGCAACAAGTTCAACGCCGCCATCGCGGAGGTGGAGGAGAACGACGTGTGGCAACGTGGTGTCCTGGGACTGGCGGTCGTCGGCAACGACCGCCGTTTCGTCGAGTCACAGCTGGACGAGGTCGTGCGCTTCGTGCGCGGGCAGGTCGAGGTCACCAACGCCGAGCGCGAACTCCAGACTTTCAACGACGACCTTGCGGAAAACGACCTCGGGCTGAAGATGTAGATGTCATGAACCAACGCATCGAGAGGGTTCAAGGGGAGATTCGCGAGGTGCTCGCCGAGATCCTGGTGCGCGGCGAGATCAAGGATCCGCGGGTGCGCGGTTCGGGGATCATCACCTTCACCCACGTGCGCGTGAGCGGGGACCTCAGCCACGCACGCGTGTTTTTCATGGTTCACGGCGCCGACGAGGAACTTCTCGAGCGCGTCCGCGGAGGCCTGGAGAGCGCGTCTGGTTACATGCGCCGGGAGATCGGCAAGAAGCTGCGCTTGCGTATCGTGCCGACGCTGATCTTCGAGGTGGATCGCGTGTTCGAGAAGGAGGAGAAGGTCGAGGCCATTCTCCGCGAGCTCGCCGAGGAAGCCGGCGCCAAAAAGTGAACGGCGTCCTCGTCGTCGACAAGCCACCCGGGCCGACCTCGTTCGCCGTCGTCCGCAAGGTGCGTCACCTGCTGCAGGTGAAGAAGGTGGGCCATGGTGGGACGCTCGATCCCCTGGCTTCCGGCGTCCTGCCGATCTGCGTGGGCGAGGGCACCAAGCTGGCGCCCTTTCTCCTCGACGCCAGCAAGGCGTACGAGACCACCGTGCGCTTCGGCGTCGAGACCGACACGCTGGACGCTGACGGCCAGGTGGTTGCCACGCACCCGGTCAGTCTCGATGCCGCAGCGGTCGAGGCGGCGCTGGCCAGCTTCCGCGGTGAGATCGACCAGGTCCCTCCGATGTATTCGGCCCTGAAGCGGGAAGGGCGTCCGCTTTACCAGTACGCCCGGGCGGGCGAGACGGTCGAGCGCGCTGCGCGTCGCGTCCACATCCACGAACTGACCTTGCTCGCGTTCGAGCCGCCCGACCGGGCCCGGTTGCGCGTCCGGTGTTCGAAGGGGACCTACGTGCGCGTGCTGGCGGCCGACCTGGGCCGCACCCTGGCGGTCGGCGCTCACCTCCAGGCGCTCCGCCGTACGACATCGGGCCCCTTCAGCCTGGGGCAGGCGGTGACGCTCGAGACGCTGGGGGCCCTGGTTGCCGCCGGCGAACCGCTGCCCTGGGTGTCACTGGCGGAGGCCCTCGCCCACCTTCCGGCGGCTTCCGTCGACGAGCCCACGGCCCTGGCGGTGGCTCAGGGCAAGCGTCTGCCCTGGGTCTACCCCGACATTCCCGGCCCGCTGCGTCTGCTGCGGACCGACGGAACGCTCCTGGCGGTCATCGCCTGCGCCAGCGACCATTCGGTCGAGTTTCGCCGCGTCTTCCGTTGACTCACAGGCGCTAATGTAGGAGATTCAACTCCCCAAAAACACAGAGAGAAGTGTGCCAGCATGGCTCTTGCTGCAGTAAAAAAGTCCGAGGTCGTCAAAAAATTCGCCCGGGCGCCCGGTGATACGGGGTCGCCCGAGGTTCAGATTGCCCTCCTGTCGGAACGGATTTCCTACCTCACCGATCACTTCAAGGTACACGCCAAGGATCACCACTCCCGGCGTGGGCTTCTGATGCTCGTCGGTCAGCGGCGCCGCTTGCTGGACTACCTCAAGCGCAAGAGCGTCGATCGCTACCGGACCGTTTGCCAGGCGCTCGGGATTCGCAAGTAACGGGGCTCCGGCAGGTCGCCGGACACCGATCCATCAACTGAGATCGGCCCTGGATGCTTGCGTCATCCTTTTTCCCGGCGGTCGCCGCGTGAACCGACCGCCGAGATGAGGGACGAAGCACCATCCGGGGCCACGGAAGGGAGACAGAGCATGTTCGTACGAGAAGGTGTGGCTTTCGGAGGCAAGGAACTGAGCATCGAGACCGGTCGCATGGCCAAGCAGGCCGACGGCTCGGTGGTGGTTCGTTACGGGGACTCGATGGTCCTGGTGACGGCGTGCGCGACGGCGAACGTCCGTCCCGGCATCGACTTTCTGCCGCTGACCTGTGACTACCTGGAGAAGACGTCGTCCGCGGGCAAGATCCCCGGTGGTTACTTCAAGCGCGAGGGGCGGCTGACCGAGCACGAGGTGCTGACCGCGCGCCTCATCGATCGGCCGAGCCGACCGCTTTTCCCCAAGGGCTGGCGGTTCGACAGCCAGGTGATCGCCACGGTGCTGTCGGCGGACCGCGAGAACCCGACGGACATCATGGCCATGACCGGCGCCTCGGCGGCGCTGGTGATCTCGGACGTTCCCTGGGCGGGCCCCTACGCGGGTGTGCGCGTCGGCCGCATCAACAACGAGTTCCTGGTCAACCCGACCTTCGCGCAGCGGGCACTGTCCGAGCTGGACCTGGTCGTCGCCTGCAGCCGCGACGCCATCGTCATGGTCGAGGGCGGACTCGGTGAGGTGTCCGAGGAGGTCCTCATCGACGCGCTGATGTTCGCGCACAAGTCGGCGCAACCGCTGATCGACCTGCAGGAGAAGCTGCGGGCCGCGGTGGGCAAGCCCAAGCGTGAGTTCGTGCCTCCGCAGCAGGACCCGATCGTCGTCGAAAAGGTCGGCGGCGTCGCCGGCCCGAAGATCCAGGCAGCGATGGCCATCCGCGAGAAGCAGCAGCGTTACGCGGCGCTGGACGCCGTCAGCAGCGAGACCGTCGAGGCCATGAAGGCTGTGTTCCCCGACCGCGATGCCGAGGTCAAGACCGCGATCGAGTCGGCCAAGAAGAAGCACCTGCGCGAGCTGGTGCTGTCGACGGGCAAGCGCATCGATGGACGTGCGCCCGCCGACATCCGGCAGATCACCTGCGAGGTCGGTGTACTGCCGAGGACCCACGGCTCGTCGCTGTTCACGCGCGGCGAGACCCAGGGCCTGGTGACCACCACGCTCGGCACCAAGCAGGACGCGCAGTTCATCGACGCGCTCACGGGCGATGTCGAGAAGACCTTCATGCTCCACTACAACTTCCCGCCGTTCTCGACGGGTGAAGTGAAGCCGTTGCGTGGCGCTAGCCGCCGCGAGACCGGTCACGGTAACCTGGCCGAGCGAGCGCTCTCGCGTGTGCTCCCCGACGTGAAGGATTTCCCCTACACGATCCGCGTGGTGTCCGAGATTCTCGAGTCCAACGGCAGCTCGTCGATGGCCTCGGTTTGCGGTGGCGCGCTGTCGATGATGGACGCGGGCGTGCCGATCAAGACGCCCGTCGCCGGGATTGCCATGGGACTCATCAAGGAGGGCGACCGCGTGGCGGTGCTATCCGACATTCTCGGCGACGAGGACCACCTGGGCGACATGGACTTCAAGATCTGCGGCACCAAGACCGGCATCACCGCCGTCCAGATGGACATCAAGATCCAGGGCATGACCCGACAGATCCTGGAAACGGCGCTGCACCAGGCACGCGACGCCCGTCTCTTCATCCTCGGCAAGATGGCCGAAGCGCTGGCGGGGCCGCGCGAGGAGCTGAACAAGCACGCGCCGCGCATCATCACCCTGCACGTCAAGCCGGATCAGATCCGCGAGATCATCGGCCCAGGCGGCAAGACCATCCGCGGGATCACCGCCCAGACCGGCGTCGCCATCGACGTCGAGGACGACGGCACCGTGCACATCGCGTCCGCCGACGCCATCATGGCCCAGAAGGCCATCGACATCATCAAGGGCCTCACCACCGAGCCTGAGGTGGGGGAGTACTACCTGGGCCTGGTCAAGCGCATCGCCGATTTCGGCTGCTTCGTGGAGATCCTCCCCGGGACAGACGGTCTCGTGCACATCAGCGAACTCGACGAGAAGCGCGTCCAGAAGACACAGGACATCTGCAAGGAAGGCGATGAGATGCTGGTCAAGGTGATCGGAATCGATCGCGCCACCGGCAAGGTTCGCCTGTCGCGCAGAGAGGCGATGGGCAAGACGCCGGACGTCGTTCACAACTTCCGGGCGGCCGCTTCCTAGCGATGACAGTCCGCTTCAAGCGGCTGCGGCCGGGGGCAGTGCTACCGCGGTACATGACGGCCGGCGCGGCGGGGATGGACCTGGCGTCGGCGGCCGATGGCTCTGTCACCCTGGCGCCAGGCGACCGTGCGGGGGTGCCCACGGGTTGGGCGATCGAGTTGCCGCCCGGCCACGAGGCGCAGGTGCGTCCGCGTTCCGGGCTGGCCGCTCGTCACGGCATCGGCATCCCCAACGCCCCCGGCACAATCGACAGCGACTACCGCGGCGAATTGGTGGTGCTGCTGGTCAACCTCGGCCGCGAGCCCGTGGTCATCAAGCCGGGCGATCGTATCGCGCAGCTCGTGGTCGCACCCGTGGTCCAGGCGGAGATCCAGGAGGTCGAGTCTGTGTCAGACACCGACCGCGGCCCGGGCGGGTTCGGTCACACGGGCTGACGATCAGCGACGGCCGCGCCAGCCGCCACCGCTGCTGCCGCCGCCGCGGGGCGCAGCCGGAGCCGGCGCTCCACCACCGCCACCACCGCGCCAGCCACCGCTGGACGGCGCGGGCGCCGAATAGCCGCGCCCACCCCCGCCGCCACCGTAGTAGCCGCGCCCGCCGTAGTCACCGCCGCCGTAGTAGTCACCCCCCCCGTAGTACCCGTGGCCCCCATGGCGCGAATGGAAGCCCCAGTACACGCTGGGGCGGTACCACCAGTACGGGTACCAGAAGTCGTCATAGGGCCACCACCCCCACCACCACCATCCCGGGCCCACGCCGACGCTGACGTCCATGCGGCTCGCCGGCCGGTACTCGGCGTATTCGGGCGTGCGTCCCACGACCTCGAAGGGTGTGCTGTTCGCGACGGCCTCGCTGCCGCGGCGAACCTGCCACGACAGCGCCACCGCCGTCGGCTGTGCGTCGGGTGCCACCGGGAAGAACAGGTCCATCGCGCCGCGCCCCTGCTTCTTGACCGTCAGCAACGGCCCTCCCTCTGACGCCTGCGCGTAGGTCGGCGCTGCCCGACTGCCATTCTGGTAGACCAGCGCCTGCTCGCGCGAGTCCATGGTCCAGGGCGTCTCGTCGCTGTCGTTGGCCAGCGCGATCCGCAGGTGGAGGAAAGACGAGGAGCCTCCGTTCGCCTGCAGGGGCATGGTGCCGTACGACATCACGTACGCCGAGCCCTTCTGCTGGCCAGGGGCCGGAATCGCATACGTCGCCGCCGCGAGGGACTCGCCCTTGGGTGCCTGGGCGCCGGGAGCGTCGGCGTACTCCTCGTCCACGGTGGACCATCTGTGCGCGCACCCCGAAAGGGCCGCTCCCGCGAGGATCAAGGGTCCGAATCGCATCACGTGCCTCGCTTTCATCACCTTGGTCATCAGAAGAGCGCCAGGACCAGGCTGACGCCTCCCATGTGCCAGATCTCCGAAGTGTAGCGAGTGACGTTGTAGTTTGCCTCGAGGGCCAGTGCGACGTGGTCGTGCTGCAGCAACTCGTAGCCGATGCCACCGGTGAACGCGAGCCCGGTGGTGCTGCTCCGGGAAATGGTGTTCGTCTCCTCGCCAAGCGCGCCCCAGCCGAGGCCGCCGCGCAGGTACAGCTTCTGGTTGGCGAACACCTGCAGGCCAAAGAGCCAGACGTTCTGGTGCAGCCACGAGTCCTCGTCGGTGGCGGGGCTGCGGGTGGTGGTGCCCGAGCCCTCGTAGCTGAAGGTGAAGGCGATGCCGGGCGCGATCCCGACGCCGATGCGCACGGGGGTGTACGTCAACGCCAGGTCACGCTCGTTGGGTCCCTCGCCGCATTTCGAGCACGCCAGGAATCCGGGGCCGATCCCTGCCGAGAAGCTGAGCGGGCGGTCGATCGGATTCCGCTCGACGTAGCGCATCGGCCGGCGCGGGGCGTAACCGTAGGGCGTCTGTTGGTAGCCCTGGTAGGGCTGCTGATACTGGCCATAGCCGGGGGGCGGCGGGGGAGGCGGCGGGAACCCTGGCGGCGGGGGTGGGGCAGGCTGCGCCGGTTGCGGCGCCGGCGCCGGCGTCGGCGCATCCTGCGCCAGGGCGGTGCTACCCACCAGCGTCACGAGGACCATTCCACAAGCGAAACGCAGATTCATCGTGTACCTCGGCTGTCGTTCTCGGACGATGACTACAGCAAGACTCGTACCGGTGGTAGGGCCATCCCCTCCGCGGGCCGCGGCGGGCTGTGTGAAAAAAAAACACGCAAGGGCCTGCGTGGCGAGGCCTTCGCACCACGCGCTGCGATGCGCCTTCGAGATACAATGCGCGGCCATGACACGGATTCGGTCCGCGGTCCCCTCGGACGCCGCCTTGCTCCTGTCGCTGGTCCGGGAGCTGGCCGAGTACGAGAAGCTGGCGCATGAAGTGGTCGCCACCGAGGACATGCTGCGCGAGGCGCTGTTCGGCGCCCGTCCCGTGGCCGAAGCGGTGATCGCCGAGCTGGAGGGGATTCCGGTCGCCTTCGCGCTGTTCTTTCACAACTTCTCCACGTTCCTCGGCACGCCGGGGCTGTACCTCGAGGACCTGTTCGTGCGGCAGTCTGCGCGCGGGCGTGGCGTCGGGCAGGCGCTTTTCCGCCACCTGGCCCAGCTGGCGGTGGCGCGTGGCTGCGGGCGCTTCGAGTGGTGGGTGCTCGACTGGAATCAGCCGGCCATCGAGTTCTATCGCCGCCAGGGAGCGAAGCCGATGTCGGACTGGACCGTGTTCCGGCTGACCGGGGACGATCTGAGGCGGGCGGCGGGCTGAAACTACAGCCCCAGGCGCGTCACAACCCAGAGCAGCGCGGCCAGGCCACCCGCGATGGCGAACATGGCGGCGATATTCCCGACGAAGTAGGGGAACACCATCATGGCGATCCCAATGGTGAACTGAGGGACGCGGCGCTGCTTCCGGCCGTAGTTGAAGATGGCGAACCCGGCCGTCCCGATGATCAAAGAGCCGAACAGATGGCCGGGACTGAGGTCCATGTGCTCATGGTAGCACTCAGATGCGACCGCGCAGCCGCGCCCAGAGCAGCCCGAGATACTCGTGGAGCGCGCGGTCCAGGGCGTCGATGCTCCGCGCGTTCGGGTAGAGCTCGACCAGCTGAAACCCGGCAGGGTTGCCCGAATGGTAGTCGGCCGGCGATGGGATCGGATCGAGGCCCACCTTGCGAAAGAGCGCCACCGCTCGCGGCAGGTGCGACGCCGAGGTCACGAGGATGAACCGATCGCGCCCGACGATCGAAGCCACGGCGTGTGCTTCCTCCTCGGTGTCGCGCGGCCCGGAATCGACGATCATCTCGGTCGGGGTCACGCCGAGTTCGGCGGCCGCGCGGCTCGTGATCTCCCCCTGCGAAACCGAATCCGAGAACGCGGCACCGGTGAATATCATGCGCGTTCCGGGGACAAGGCGATGCAGCCGCAGACCCTCGCCCAGCCGGGCCATGGCAGCATCGTTGAGCCGCCCGGTCGCCGGGCGTCCGGCGGCAGGCGAGTGTCCCGCCCCGAGCACGGCGATCCAGCGGGCCGTGCGCGCATCGGCATCGCGCGGCGAAGGCGCCTCGGCGAGGAGGACCGGGGGATGCATCTCCTCGAGGTGCTCGACCAGGGGCTCGGTGACCACCGCGATCGACGACAGGAACAGGATCGCGAGAGCGACAGTGGCCAGGACGCGGCCGGTGCGCTGCCGCCTGGTGAACCAGAGGAACGCCAGACCCACCGCCATCAGCGCCACCACCAGCGGCACCGGCAACAGCAGCGACGAGATCAGTTTCTTGAGGGCGAACATGGGCGGCGGGGACTCAAAGGTAACTCAGCGGGGGCCGGACCGCGTCGTGGCCGCTGACTACATCTTCACGCACTATCAGCGGTAGATCGTGGACTCGTGACCGCGCCCCACAGATAGACGGCGGCAAGCACCACCCAGCACAGGACGGAGAGCAGCAGATAACGCGAGATCATCTGCCGTTCGGTCCAGAAAAACTCCTCGGTCAGCTTCGTGGGATCGCTGTCGCCAGCGACCTCCTGCTGGCCGTACATGATGGCGTCGGAGTCGTGGCGGGCGGTCCACCAGGTGTGGTTGCCGTCCATGAAGGCGAAGGCCCCGATCACCAGAAAGCCCCAGCGCAGCCAGTTCCTCTGCAACACATTGCCGGGTGGCACCCAGAACGTCAGCATCAGCGCCGTCCCCAGCACCAGGAGTCCACCGTCACCACCGAAGACGATCACCGCGCGCGCTTTGAACGTCCCCAGCGCCAGGGTCAGGACCGCCTGCAGGAGCACAATGGCGACGACACCGATGGCAGCCAGTCGTCGTTCCGTTCGCCACGTCCACCAGGCGGCAAAGCCGAGGCCTCCGGCGAGCACGGTCGACACCAGGGGCGAACGGCTCTCGCCGATCATCGTGACCCAGGCGCCGGGCAGCGCGGCGAAGCCGCACAGCCAGGCCGTCACCGCGTGACCCAGTTCGTGGACCCACATCGTCAGGAACACGCGCGACAGCCAGGGGCCGGACTGGCGCATGCTCAGCCACGCGACGAGCAGCACGACGATGGGCGCGATCTGCCTCAGCCGTCGTTCCTGCTGGATGTCGTGACCAGCGCGGTACACGCCGCCATTGTACCTGTGCTGGACAGGGCTCCACCGCACGCGATACGAGGAGGTATGGCCTTTCTGGTGTCCCTGCTTTGCGCCCAGTTGCACATCCAGGTGGTCGACGAGGCGGGTAAGGCGATCTGGACGCGCCTCGAGGTGCGCAACGCCGAGGACAAGCCGTACGCAGCGCCGGGAGCGATCCGCGACGCCACGGCGGCGAAGCGGCTGGGAGGAAAGCCGTATTACCGCGACAGCTTCGTCGTCCACGGCGACGCGAGGCTGGAGGTGCCCGCCGGGCGCTATCGAATCGTGGCCGAGCACGGCCTCGAGTACGAGCGTCACGAGCAGTCCCTCGAGGTCGACGAGAGACCGGCCCAGGTACGCGTGACGCTGAAGCCGTGGATCCGGATGCGCAAGCGCGGCTGGTGGTCGGGCGATCTGCACGTCCACCGTCCCGTCAATGACATGCGGGCGCTGGTGCTGGCCGAGGACGTGAACTTCTCGGCGTCGTTCACCATGTGGAATCGCCGCAGCGGTGGTCCCGCGGAACACCCGGTGCCGGGGCCGGTGCTCTCGGCGTCGCCAGACCATCTGATCTCGCTGATGAACGCCGAGGACGAGCGCGAAGGCGGAGCCTGGATGCTGCACGCGCTGTCGCAGCGGCCGGGGTGGAAGGAGGAGTCGGGGTGGTACCCGCCGGGCCTTCGCTACGTGCGCTGGGCGCGATCGCTACGCGCCTGGTTCGACTGCGAAAAGCCGACCTGGTGGGAGGTCCCGGTGATGATGGCGGTGGCCACGCCGGACTCGTTCGGCCTGTTGCATAACCACTTCAATCAGTACGGTATGCTCGCCAACGAGGCGTGGGGCCGCAAGCGCGATCCGGCGCGGTTCCCGGGCAACGCCGGCTTCGTCGACTACTCGCTCGGCCTCCACTACCGGTACTGGAATCTGGGACTCCGACCGGCGCTGTCGGCGGGCTCGGCGAGCGGCGTCCTGCCGAATCCAGTCGGATACAACCGTGTGTACGTGCCTGCACGCGGGAAGCTGTCAGTCGATTCGTGGTACGCGGCACTTCGTCAGAGGCGCGGCTTCGTCACCAACGGTCCGATGCTGTTCGCGACGAAGAAGGGCGATCGCCTGTCCATCGAGGCCGTGGCCCGCGAGCCGATCGCGAGGGTCGACCTGGTCGCGAACGGAATCGTCATCGACACCCTGATCCCGCCGGCCAACACCAAACAGCTGAAGCATGTCTTCGCACTGCCGAAGGCCAGTCACTCGTGGGTGGCGGTTCGCTGCTTCCTGGCGACCACCGACACAATCCGCCTGGCTCACAGCGCACCCTTCGAGATTCCCGGCACCTGGGACGCGCGGGGGGATGCCGCATTTTTCGTGGACTGGATCGACGAGCTGGTCGCCGCCACGCCGTCCCATGCGCGCACGGATGCCGAGCGGAAGGAACTCCTCGACCTTTACGCCGAGGCGCGGGAATTCTACGCCCGGCGCAAATGAAGCACCACTGGCTGTCACTTGCCCTGCTGCTCGGCGCCTCGCGCGCGTCCGCGGACGACGCTTCCTGGAAGATGCCCGAGGCCTCGTCGTCGGCCTGGTTCGTGGCCGGCGGTCTCGCGGCATTCCTGGGCCATGAAAGCGGCCACCTCATCGCCAACTACTCGATGGGAAACAGCCCACACTTCAAGCGTATCTGGGTCGCGGGGTTCATCCCGTTCCTGGACATCGAGCCGGGGATCGCTTGCAACGCCGAGCGGTGCTTCAAGCGCAATGGCCAGGTGTTCGAGGCGGGGCGTCGAGGCAAGTTCGAGATCGTGTCGGCGGGTTTCCACGTCCAGCACGTGACGGACGAGATCCTTCTGCGCTTGCGCCCCAACCTGCGCCACGAATCGGCTCCGTTCCTCAAGGGCGTGCTGGCGTTCAACACGCTGGTCTCGGTGATGTACGCCGTCGGCGCCTGGACCCAGCTGGAACCCGAGGACGCAGGCGACATCGCGGGCCAGGCGCGCCTGTCCGGGATTCCACGGCCACTGCTGGCGGGGGCGCTGCTGCTGCCGGCGGCGCTGGATCTCTATCGCTACTATCGACCGAGCTCCTGGTGGGCGCCGTGGGCGGCGCTCGCGGCCAAGGCCGGTTACGTCGGGCTGGTCTTCACGTTCTAGCTGCGGTGGGTCTGCAGGCGGGCTTCCTCGTCGCGGATGTCCTGCAGGAGGTCGGCCGGGACGAGGTTGCTGCCGGTGTGAGATCGGGTCGGGATGAAGAAGGTCAGGAACATCAGTGCCACCATCAGTGCGCCGATACCGACGACGAAGACACCCTCGGGACCCGAGCTGTTCGTTCTTTCCATGACGTAGCCTCCATTACGGTCGACCCGCCCGACGCAACAGGAGTTAAATTAGCCGCATGAGCGTCAACGAACTCCGGGTGGGAATCGTCGGAATCTCCGGCTATTCCGGCATGGAGCTGGCGCGCCTCCTGGCGCGTCACCCCACATTCGCGCTCACCATGGCCGGGTCGGACAAGTGGGCGGGCAAACGGGTCGGAGACAAGCTGCCGGTCGGCGGTTGGACCGGGGACGTCAGCTGCGTCGGGCAGGAGCAGGCGCTCACGCAGCTGCGCGGCCTGGATCTCGTCTTCCTGTGCACGCCGCCGGAGGCGTCGATCGCGATCGCGCCGAAGGCGCTCGCGGCGGGAGCCCGGGTCGTGGATCTGTCGGGCGGCTTCCGGCTGCCCGCGGCGGACTATCCGCGGTGGTACGGATTCACGCATCAGGAGCCAGTCCTGCTGCAGCAGGCGGTCTATTCGATGCCAGAAGCAACGGGCGGTGGCGAGCGACTGCGATCGGCCCGGCTGGTGTCCAATCCCGGGTGCTACCCGACGGCGTCGGCGCTGGCGGTGCTGCCGCTGCTGCGGGCGGGGCTGATCGAGCCCGGATCGCTGATCATCGACGCGAAGAGCGGGACCACCGGCGCGGGGCGCAAAGCGACCGAGGAGCTGTCGTTCTCGGAGGTGGCAGATGACTTCAGGGCCTACCGGATCCTGAATCACCAGCACGCGCCCGAGATCGAGCGTGTGCTGGCGATGGCCGGGCACGACGGCGCGCGGGTCACCTTCGTCGCTCACCTGCTGCCGGTGCGGCGCGGGATCCTGGTGACGGCGTACGGGCGGTGCAAGGCGGGCGCTGCTGATCCCGCAGCGGCTCTGGAGACCTTCGCGCGCAACCAGCCCTTCGTGCGGGTGGCCGCGCCGGAGGAGGTGACCTTGCACGCATCCGTGGGGACGAACCGGGTGGTGATCGGGGCGCGTGTCGATGTCGAGCGGGGTGTGGTGGTCGCCTTTGCCTCGATCGACAACCTGATCAAGGGCGCGGCGGGCCAGGCGGTGCAGAACGCAAACCTGATGTTCGGGCTACCCGAGACGGCAGGTCTCTGAGGCCGTCAGCCACGCAAGGTACGAAGCACGGCCCGGATGTGCTCGGCCGAGGGAATGCGCGACTCCTTGTCCTTGACCAGACAGGAGAGGACCACCTCGTCGACGGCGGTCGGCACGTTGGGCGCCAGCTCGGACGGGGCGGGGCAGGGGCTGTGCACGTGGTGGTACATCACCTCGCCCTCGGTGAAGGGGGGCTTGCCGGTGAGGAGTTCGAAGAATGTGCAGCCGATGGCGTAGATGTCGGCGCGGAAGTCGATGTCCCGGCCCAGGATCTGCTCGGGGGACATGTAAAGCGGCGTGCCCTGCACCTGCGTGCGCGATATGCGCAGGCTCTGCATGGCCTTGGCAAGACCGAAGTCGCCGATCTTCACCATGCCCGCGGTGCTGAGGAACACGTTCGAGGGCTTGATGTCGCGGTGGATGATGCGTTTGCTGTGCGCGTAGGCCATGCCGGCGCACAGCTGGTCGATGAGCTCCACGGCCTGGGATGCCGGCAGGGGGCCGTTGGTCTCGAGGAGGCTGTCGAGGGTGATCCCCTCGACGAACTCCATGACGATGAACATCTCGCCCTGGTCGTGGCCCTGGTCGTAGACGGTGACGATGTTCGGATGGTTGAGGGCGGCCAGCGCACGTGCCTCACCGACGAACTTGGCGGCGATCTCCTGGTTGTCGCGGATCTCGGGCGCCATGATCTTCAGCGCCACCTCGCGATCGAGCACCAGATCACGCGCCTTGTAGACCACACCCATGGCCCCCCGGCCGAGCTCGGTCACCATTTGATAGCGGCCGAGCCCCGCACCTGTGGATATCGGGGTCAGGTGGCGCGCGGGAGCGGGCCCACCGACACCGATGACCCGACGGGGAGCTTCGGAGCCCGGGGTGACCGACTGAGCGCCCGGCAGGATGGAGGCCGCCGTCGCGGCCAGGCCCGGCGCCATCCGGGGCGAGGCGGCCGTGGGGAAGTTGATGATGTTGTCGGGGGAATCGTCGACGGAGACAGCCGGGTCGGCGGCGACGGGCTCGAACTCGGCCGGGGGCGCGCCCTCGGGTTCCAGCGCGCGTGAAACGTCGTCCACCCGGCGCTCCCAGTCGAGCTTGATCTCGAAAGTGCGCAGCGTCGGCTTGATCACCTCGTAGGCGCGGGTGATGTGCATGCCGTGGGTCTCGATGTGGATCACGTGCTTGCCGCGCGAAGGGGTCAGCACGGCCACGCCCTCGCGGCCGGTGCGGACGGCGTGCATCTCGTCGTCGTTGAGCCAGACGCGCGCGCCGGAGACCGGGATGCCGTCGTCGGTCACGTTGACCATGAACTCGGCGAGATTGCCCTCGAGAGAGAAGGTGAGATAGGCGGTGTCGCGCGCTCGGATCCGGATGGCGCGGCTGTAAGCGTCGCCGGTCACCAGGTTGAACTTGTTCCCCTTCCAGGTGACGCCGTAGAGGTGCACGAACCAGCGGCCGGGCGTGAGCCCCTTGAAGCGCGCGTCACGTTTCACCAGCGTCGCCACCCGCGAGGTGGTGCTGGCGCCGTTGCGGCGAGTCTCGGCCACGAACGCCTCGGGGTCCCGGACCACCGGTGGCTGCGGGGAGCGGCTGATCTCGACGCACAGGACGTCCTCGGCGCCGCCGGTCAAACGACGGATCTGGATGACGGCGCGGCCGCGGGTCAGCATGAGCACCAGCAGACCGCCGATCACAGCCACCAGGAATACCCCCGTGGCGATCGGGATCGGCTGGAGCTGGACGAGGCCCGTCGCCTTGCCCTCGAGTACGTCCTGGTTGCGGAACAGCTTGCGCTCGTAGGCGTCGAAGACGACGAGCTCGATCTCCGCCTGGGAGCCGGAGGTCTGAAGGCGGTAGAGGACCAGCAGATCCGCGCTTGCCTGGCTGGCGACGCTGGCCAGCAGATCCTCGGTGGTGGCAGCTATGTCGATCGCCGCGGTCCCGGGAGGGGTGGCGACGACCGACAGCTCGAACGGCGCTCCGGCGAGGGTGGCAGCCAGGCCGTCTCGCAGACGATTGGCGTCGGGGCCGTAAGGGAAAAGATGCGAGAGGCTGCTCGCCTTGAGGGGAATCATGGCCACGCGGCCCGCGCCCGGGGACGTCAGCTTGGCGAAGGTCTGGAGGAACGGGCGTAGAGCGTTGACCAGCGGTAACACGGTAGGGTCCTGCGCTGCGCCCAGCGCGCCCAGCCGGATCTCCTGGGCGACCTTCGCGCGGGCGGTGATCTCGCCCTGGAGCTTGATGGCGGCGGGGCCGCCGGCGGCCGCGAGCTTGTCGACCTTGGCGCGGATGGTCGCCAGTTCGTCGCCGGCGAGATCGCGCGAGCGGACCATGGTGAGGGAGCGCTCGACCTCGACGCCGCCCTGGATGGCGCGGAATGCGACCGTGGAAGCCAGAGCGGGATCCTTCGCCGAGAGTTGCTGGGCGGTGTTCGCGGTGAAACGTTCGACCTTGACGCCGAAGGTGTTGGGCGGCGTGCTGGCGACGAAGGCGAGCACGGATTTCAGCAGTGACGCCTGCTGGGGTTTGCCGATCAGGCCCTCCAGCGCTGCGTCGCGCTTCTCGGGCGAGTCCTTGCGCGTGATGGCCAGGTCGGCCCGCGCGATGGCAACGTAGGGATCGGTGCGGGTGGCCGGCTTCAGCGTCGCCAGTTCCTTGTCAGCCTCGGCGAACTTGCCGAGGGCGGTGAGCGCCCGGGCCTTGCCGGCACGGGCGGCGACGTTGTTGGGGTCTCGTTTCAATGCCTGCTCGGCGATGTTCGCGGCGTCCTCGGGCTTGTTCGCGGCCAGCGCGGCTGTGATCCGCGCCGGGATCGGCGCCGCCGGGTTCTGCCACACGCTGAGGGCCACTTGCTCGGCCGAGGGGATGCCGACGGCGCTGCCGGGGCCGGCCAGTTCGAGCTGCTCGGCGGCGGTCTTGGCGTCGTTCGCTCGCAGCGCCGCGGAGGCGGCGACGTAGGGGCGGATGCGGCGCAGGGAGGCTTGCGGCAACTCCGCAACCGTGGCGTCCATGCGGGGCCCGATACGCGCGGCGACCTGGGCCGCCAGGTCCCGTATGTCTCCCCGGGGCGAAGCCACCTCGACACCCGCCAGGCTGCGACCGCGCAACCCCAGGACCTGCGCGGAGACCCGGAGGCGTGCCCCATCGAGGCGGAGGGTGCCGAAGAACAGACGGTCTGCCTTCAGCTTTTCCATCAGCGCCGGTCCGTGGGTCGCGTCGATGGAGAGAGACGCCTGCCCGGGGCCCATCACCACCTCGAGACCCAGCCCCACCTCGTCGCGTGGGACGATGGCCCGGGACGCTGGCCGGATGGCCGAGGCGATGAGCATCGAGACGGCCTCGGCCTCCTCGCGGAGATCCGCTTCCGAGGCGAGGTCGGTGATGATGGCGCGCTGGGCGAGCGCGGCGCGAGAGGCGCCAAGAGCGACAGTTGCCACTGCCACCACCGCGAGCAGCCGCCCACCCATCAAGTCCCAGCATGGTACCATGCGCGGCCAATACATGAGCAGTTCCGAGTCTCTCGCGGTCGAACGCGCCTTGGTCGTCGAAGCGTTGCGCTACATCCAGAAGTTCTCCGGGACGCGCGCGGTCATCAAGTACGGCGGAGCGGCGATGGTGGATCCCGAATTGAAGCGCAGCTTCGCCCAGGACGTGGTGCTGCTGCAGGCGGCGGGGCTGCGGCCGGTGGTGGTCCACGGCGGTGGCCCGGAGATCACGCGCACGCTCGAGCGGATGGGTCAGAAGACGGAATTCGTCGACGGACAGCGCGTGACCGGGGCCGAGGACATGCGCATCGTGGAGATGGTGCTGACCGGCAAGGTCAACACCGAGATCGTCGGGCTCATCAACACGCTGGGCGGAAAGGCGATCGGTCTGTCGGGCAAGGACGCGCGGCTGCTGCAGGCGCGCAAACAGCCGCCAAGACCAGGCAAGCCGGACCTGGGATTCGTGGGCGACATCGAGGCGGTCAATGCCGAAGTGCTGGAGCTGATGCTCGACCAGGGTTACATGCCGATCGTGTCGCCGGTCGGCCTGGGCGTCGATGGGGCCAGCTACAACATCAATGCCGACGTCGTGGCGGCCGAGGTGGCCGTCGCGATCAAGGCGCGCAAGCTGATCTTCCTCACCGACGTCGCCGGCATCCTCGACGGGAAAGGTCAGACGATCACGGAGCTGAAGGTCGCGGACCTGGGCCTGCACACGGCCGCCATCAAGGGCGGGATGCAGGTGAAAGTGCAGGGGATCGTCCGCGCGATCGAGGGTGGTGTCGAGGCGGTCCACGTCGTCGACGGCCGTCAGCCCCACAGCGTCGTCGTCGAGCTCTTCACCGACAAGGGCGTCGGTACGCTGGTCACGAAGTAAGCGCAGCGACCAGCGCGGCGGTCAGGCGCTTCATGACGAACGGCGCTTCAGGGACGATCTGAGGGGTCACCCCGCGCTCCTCGAGGGCCGCGCGGGCAATCGGGCCGATCGCGGCGACCCTGGTGCGGCCAAGGCCGGCGGCGAGCGCGGGCTCGAGGCTGCGGGCCTGGGCGACGGCGAACAGGCGCTCGACCTGGGAGGCGCTGGTGAAGGCGATGGCGTCGATTGTGCCGGAGTCGAGGCGGACGATGAGCTCCACGACGCGATCCTCGTCGGACGCGGGTGCATAGATGTAGGGGGCGACGGTGCGGACGATGGCGCCCTTGTTGCTGAAGAACCGCACCAGCGCCTCGTTCGGATCGGTACCGTAGAGCTGCAGTCCGACACGCCGACCGGCGAGCGGTTCGTTCGACAAGGTGTCCATGATCCCGTGCGAGGTCGGCACGGCGGCGGGCAGATCCGTCGCCAGTCCCACCTCGTGCAGGGCCCGGGCGGGCTTAGGACCGCGGGTGATCTTGCGTGCCTGGCCCATCGCCGCCAGCACAGGCTCGCGCTGGCCCGTTGCCTCGGCGCGGGCGATCAGGCGCCGGAGCCCCTCACCGGTCAGGAACACCAGATCGGCAAAGCCGGTCGACACCAGCTCCCGCAGCCAGGCGTCGACGGGGGCCGGGTCGGGGGCGTCGAGGATCGTCACCAGGGGGCAGCGCACCGTCGTCGCTCCGTCCTCCTCGAGGATGGCGGCCAGGCGATCGAGCTCGCGCGTTTCGGGCAAGGCGATGGTCTTTCCTTCGAGCGGTTTCATGGCTTCGGCTGTTGCTGGCTGAGACAGTGGAGCGTGCCCAGGCCCCAGACCAGGTCGACGGCGTGGATGCCGACGACCGGGCGGTCGCGGAACAGCTCACCGAGGAGGCCGAGGGCGAGTCGGTCGTTCGGGTCATTGAAGGTGGGGACCAGCACGGCGGCGTTGCAGATGTAGAAGTTGGCGTAGCTGGCCGGAAGGCGCTGGCCGTGGAACACCACCGGCGCGGGCATCGGCAGGGGCACCACCTCGGGTCGGGCTCCGTCCTCGAGGCGCGCGGCCTGCAGGCGTTCGTGGTTCTCGGCGAGCAACCGGTGGTTGGCGTCGGCACCGTTCTTCTCGTGGCAAAGGACGATGGTGGTGCGGTTCACGAACCGCGCCAGGTCGTCGACGTGGCCGTGGGTGTCGTCTCCCGCGATTCCCTTCCCGAGCCACAGGGTGTTACGGATGCCGAGCGTCTCGCCGAAGACGCGCTCGTAGTCGGCGCGCGCGAAGCCCGGGTTGCGCACCTGGATCTTGGGATCGAGCAAGCACTCCTCGGTGGTGAGGATGGTGCCTGCGCCGTTGACGTCGATGCTGCCGCCCTCGAGCACCACGTTGCCCGTCGACGCCAGCGGCACCTTCAGGGCCGTGGCGGCGCGCTCGGGGATCTTGTCGTCGCGCTTCCAGTCGGGGTACTTGGCCCAGGCGTTGAACCGGAAACGGGCGATGGACAGGCCTTTGTTGGCGCGTACGAAGACAGGGCCGTAGTCGCGCGTCCAGATGCGGTTGGTCGGGAATCGGTGAAAACGCACCTTCTGGAGATCCGCGCCGACTTTCTCGAGCACCCGGCGCGCACGCGATTCGGCCCCGGCGTCGTTCACCAGGAGGTTGACGGTCTCGCCCGCCGCCACCTTGCGTACGATCTCGCCGTAGATCCAGGGAATCGGACCGAAGCGCCCGGGCCAGTCGGAGACGTTGTGCGGCCAGGCGAGCCAGGTCGCCTCGTGCGGCTCCCACTCGGCAGGAAACATCATCCGTCGATGTATCTTTGGTCCATCCCGCGATAGGCGTCGATGCGGCGGTCGCGCAGGAAGGGCCAGTTGCGCCGCACCTCCTCGATGCGGCCTATGTCCACCTCGGCGATCAGCGTCTCCTCCCTGTCGATCGAGGCCTCGGCGATGACGACGCCGAAGGGATCGCACACGAAAGAGTTGCCCCAGAACTCGAGACCGGCACCTCCTTGGCCCTGTGCACCACCCTCGTGGCCGACGCGGTTCACGGCGGCGACGTAGACGCCGTTGGCGATGGCGTGCCCGCGCTGCACCGTCTTCCAGGCGTCGCGCTGGGCGGCCCCGTATTTTGCCTTCTCCTGCGGGTGCCAGCCGATCGCCGTCGGGTAGAACAGCACCGATGCGCCCTGAAGGGCTGTCAGCCGCGCGCCCTCGGGGTACCACTGGTCCCAGCAGATGAGCGTCCCGATGCGACCCACCTGGGTGTCGAACACCTTGAAGCCGAGGTCGCCCGGCGTGAAGTAGTACTTCTCGTAGAAGGACGGATCGTCGGGGATGTGCATCTTGCGGTAGAGGCCCAGGCTGCGGCCCGAGTTGTCGATGACGACCGCGCTGTTGTGGTAGAGGCCCGGCGCGCGGCGCTCGAAGATCGGGACCACCACCGCCACGCCCAGTCGTTGCGCCAGCGAGGAGAAGGTGTTGCTGCTGGGCCCGGGCACAGGTTCAGCCAGATCGAACAGCGCCGCGTCCTCGCGCTGGCAGAAGTAGGGTGAGCGGAACAGTTCGGGCAGGCAGACCACCTGGGCCCCGGCCTTCGCCGCTTCCTCGACCTTGCGGGCGGCCGTGGTCAGGTTCTCGTTCGGGTCGTACGACATCGCCATCTGGACGAGCCCGATCCGGAACTTCTGTTGCGACATGACCGGCGTTTTCTACTTCAATTTGGGTGACACAAACACCTGCGTCTTTGGCAGAAGGCCAAGCGCGGCCTTGTACGTCTTGGTGTGGAAGGCGGCCTGCTCCTTGGCGGCGGAACTGGCATCCTCCATGCGCGAGCCCAGGCTGGCCACGGTGACGGCGGCGTGACTTGCGATCTCGTCCTGCAGCGACGCCAGCGCTGCCTGGAACTGCTCGCGCGTGACGGTGATCTTCACCACCGGCTGATCGGCGTGCAGCCCCACGTAGGTCACCTGCTTGAGCCCACGCACCTTGCCGAAGAGGCCTCCGGTGTAGTCGATCCAGTCGCGCATCGCCGACGGGAACGCCAGGGTCTTGACGTACTCGTCCTTGCCGAGTTCCAGGTAGGGATGAGTCACCTCGACGGCGAACTGCTGCTCGTCCAGTTTCAGCTGCGGCTTGCGCGTGAACGTCTCGTCCGGGCGGACGACGGTCTTCTTCTCGGCCAGGTGGCATGAGTCGTTCGAGTCCTCGGACTGGCCGTGGCCGGTCAACTCGGCGAACGCCTTGCGGATCTCCTCGTCGAAGGTCAGCGGAATCAGGTTCTCGCACCTGGGGCCGATCTGGGATCGGGGCCGAGCGATGGTCCCGACGATTGACTTGTCGACGAGGACGTTCGCTTCGAACACGATCGGCTCGAAGGCCCGGCGCTTCATGGCGTGGCGGTAGAGGGTGTGCAGGACCGGGTAGAGCTGTTCGCGGCGGATCTTCTGAGACAGGGCCGCCTCGATGGTCACCTTCTCACCGTCGGAGGGGCCGTTGGTGTCGTCGGCGACGATCTTGAACGGGGCGACCCCGGCGGCGATCTCGGGCTGATCACAGCAAGCCTTCGGGGCCGGCGCCTTCTGCGTGGAACAGGCCGCCAGACAGAAGATCGACGAAAGGGCTATTTTCATCGGCACCGGGGCAGGATACACGATCAACTCATGCACGCATTCCTCTTGCTGGCGTTCGAACTGGTTGCCCACCGCGGTGCCTCCGCGGCCGCGCCCGAGAACACCATGGCCTCCTTCCGCGCCGCCTGGGCGGAAGGAGCCGACGCCATCGAGACCGACCTGCGCCTCACCCGTGACGGCCGGATCGTCTGCATGCACGACGTGACCGTGGATCGCACCACCAACGGCAAGGGGAAGGTGGCCGAGCTGTCGTTCGACGAGATCCGGGAGCTTGACGCCGGCAAGGGCGAGAAGGTCCCCACGCTGGCCGAGATGCTGGCCGTGGTGCCGTCGGGGAAGCAGACGTACATCGAGATCAAGATCGGACCCGAGATCATCCCGCAGATGAAGAAGGAGATCCTGGTCTCGAAGCTGCCGCTGGGCCGGATCGTCTTCATCGCCTTCGATGACAAGGTCGTGACGGCGCTCAAGCAGGCGCTGCCGACCGTGAAGACGTACTGGCTGTTCGCGTTCAAGAAGAAGGACGGCAAGTGGAACGCGACCCACGACGAGGTGATCGAGAACCTGAAGGCCAGCAAGGCCGACGGTCTGGACGTCGGCTTCACCAAGGAATCGGCCGAGATGGTGAACGCCGAGCTGGCTCAAAAGGTGAAGGCGGCGAAGCTGGACCTGCTGGTCTGGACGGTGAACGACGCCGAACTGGCCCGCCGCGCGCTGGATCTCGGGGCGGGTGGGATCACCACGGACGCACCCGGGTCGCTGCGCGCCGCCCTGTCGAGTCACCGAAGTCCGGGGCGATGAGCAGGCGGCGGCGTCTAGATCTTCTGCAGCTTCGTGATCCGTCCGACCGTCACCCACTCCGCGATGTAGATGTTGCCCTGGTCGTCGAAGGCGGCGTCGTGGGGGCAGACGAACTTGCCTGGGATGAAGTGATCGCGGGTCTGCAAGCGCAGCGCGCGGATCTGAGCCTTGGTGGTCCAGCCGTCGCCCAGGTGCGCGATCACCCGGTTGTGCTCGTCCAACAGCGTGACGCGCGCGTCGAGGTCGGGGAGGGCGACCAGGCCGTCGCCCACGCCGAAGTGGCGCGGCGAGCGGACCGAGACGTCGATGAAGCTGTGGTGCCTGCCATCGAGGGTCAGGGCCTGCAGGCGCCCAGGATTGTTCTCGGCGACCACGAGCAACGGCTCGGAGCCGCGCGTGTCGACGTACAGACCGTGCGGATGGGTGACCTGGCCGGGGCCTCCGAAGGTGCCGACGTAGCGGCCGTTGCGATCGAGCCGGTGGATGAAGTACGAGCCGTAGCCGTCGGACAGGTACACGTCGCCGGTCGGTGCGACGGCGACGTTCGACGGTGAGTACTTCAGATCCTTGCCTGGACCCTCGTAGAACTCCACCGGCTTGGGCACGTGCCACAGCACCTCGCCGTCGAGGGTGGTCTTGAAGAGCCCCCGCTTCTGGTCCGTGATGTAGAAGACCTCGCGGCCGTCCTCCTCGATCAGATCGAAGCCGTGCGCCGAGCCGGCGTAGGCGGCGCCCCAGGAGCGGACGAAGCGCCCCTGTGGATCGAACACCACGACGGTGTCCTGGCTGGGGCTCTCGGGGCGCGAGGTGTGCAGCACATGCACGAAGTTGCGCCGATCGACGGCAATGCCGTGGGTCAGGCCGTACTGGATCCGGGACGGCAACTCGCCCCAGTCGTGGACGCATTCGTAGCTGTGCTCGCCCGAGCCCACCCGCAGCGGGTCAGAACGTCGCGATGGAGGTAGACCGGTCGCCGCGCATCCGACCGCCGCCAGGCCCGCGGACAGGATCTGTCGTCGCCTCATGGCCGCAGCGTATCCGCGGGCCCCTGGCGCACATAGGCGTTTTTGGTCCGGAAATCGGGAAGCGTGTCCTCGAGGATCATCCGGATCGCCTTCTTCTCGGCCGCGGGCAAGTACGTGAAGCCGGCGTCGGGTGTCGCGTTCAGCGCAGCCGCCAGCCGTCGGTAGACCCGTTGCTTCAGCTCGGCCGGAAGGCCCGCAAAGGCGTGGCTGTAGATCATGTAGCTGCAGCGGTGCTTGAAGAGGCGTGTCTTGCCGTCGAGGTCCTTGAGCGAAGTCCCGTTCTTCGCGCTCTTGCGGGTGCGGAGGAAAGCCTCCCTGAACGCCGCATCGCCGGTCACGCCGCCAGCGGGCAGCACGACCTCGTCGGCGAACAGCAGATAGCGGGTCAAGATGTCGGCCTCGGCGTCCAGGCGGTCGGCGTGCGGGGTGCTGCGCGTCCGGTAGACGGCCGCCACCAGCCGGTTCACGAACCCGATCTGGTGCTCGTGCAGCAGGTGCGGCAGCACGTCGCTGGTGGCCGCCGGGTAACGGGACAGATCCTTGACGGTCGTGCCGGGGTCGATCGGCGTCGTGGTGATTCCGCCGCGCGAAGCGTCCCCGAGCGTGTTGCCGTGGTGGGCGCCCAGGCCGTGTTTGCCGGTCACGTACCAGCCGCCGAAACGGCGATCGAACGGGATGGCGTGTCCGGGCGCCGCCTCCCTCTGACGGTACGAGTCGAGGCTGCCGCCGCCGACGACGGGCAGCACCGACTTCACCAGAAGGCCAGGCACGAAGCTGGTGTCCGCGGCCGCATGGCAGTTCATGCAGCGGTCCGAGCGCTCGATGCGTGGCGGTTCGGCGCCGGTCGGGACGTCGAAGATGTAGAAGATCGCGCCCAGAGCAGGATCGACGGATACGATCTCGATGCGGCCGCCCGGGACCCAGCCGACGTAGACGTCCTCGTTGAAGTAAAGAGCGCGTGGGTTCGACGGCGAGATGAAGTGCAGTTGCAGACTGGTCGAGGAGAACACCAGCAGCTGCGACGACACCGGGATGCCCAGGCGCGCAAGCAGGCCGGCGACGTACGCCTTGTCGCTGCCGCGGTCGAGGAGGACGCGGCCGCCTTCCAGCTCCGGCTTGAGACGCGTGAACGGGTCCGCGAGCGGACGTTTCCAGTAGTCGTGTGGCGGCTGGTCGAAGTCCGGTTCGTCGGTGGCGGCGGCGTCTGTGGCGGCCGCCAAGGCGGACAGCACGATCCCGAAGCGAGCGCGTGTCATGACCGCCCTGGCCGGAGTCGCGCGGGGCTACTCGGCCTTCGCGCCCTTGCCCGCTGCCTTCTCCCAGCCCTGGATACCGGCCGAGAAGTGCTTCACATTCTTGTACCCGAGCTCCTGCGCCGCCTTGGCCGCGCCCTGGTAGGCCGAGCACCTGGGGTTCGCGCAGTAGGCGACGACCAGTGCCTTCTTGTCCTTGGGCAGAAGGTCGGCCAGCTTGTCCTTGTTGGCCTTGAAGTCGATTGCGGTCGGGATGTGGCTCTTGCTGTACTTCTCGCTGCCGTTGGCGTCGAGCAACGTGACGTTGCCCGCATCGATCGCGGTCTTCAGCTCCTGATAGCTGATGTCCGGGAACTCCCCGGCAGCGACGGCGGTGGCGAACGAAACGAACGCGAGCGCTGCGAAGGACATCACTATCTTCTTCATGGCTGACCTCCAGGGCAGGCAGGCTAGCAAGGTCCTCGCCCCAAGGCCATGATCCCCGATTGATTCTGGGGGGGTAAGGTCTATAGTCAGAGGCCTTTTCCCCGGCCATGGAGACCGAGTTTTCGACCGCACTCGACACCCTGAAGACGGATCCGGGGAACCCGCAGGCGCTCGAGGCAATCGCCAGGCTGCACCCCGGGAACGGCGCCGGGGTTGATCGCGAGGCGGCGGCCGAGGCGCTCTCGGCGGCGCGCTCGTGGCACGCCCAGCGGGGCGAGGTGCAGCTGTGCGTGCAACTTCTCGACGCCGAGCTGGCCTGGACGCCGACCGGCGCCGCGCGCGCGGACCTGCTGGTCGAAAGGGCGCTGCTGCTGCATCAGGAGCTGCTCCGCTGGGAGCCGGCTCGCGATTCGTTGAAGGAGGCGCTGGAGGCGGCGCCGGATCACAAGACCGCCGCCCAGGCCCTGGCGGCGCTGGAGTCCGAGGAGGCCGGCTGGCAGGAGCTGGCGCAGGCCAGGCTCGCGCAGGCAAAGGATGCGGGGAACAAGTCATCGGCGGCGTCTTCCTATGTCGTTGCCGGCGAGCTGTATCTGAAGTTCCGGCCGAAGTCGCAGGAGGGCGAGGCATTCCTCAAGCGCAGCCTGGAACTGGACCTGGGCCAACGGCGCGCGGACATGCTGCTCGAGCGGCTCTACCGCGACGTGGGGCGGACGGACGATCTGATGGAGCTGTACCGGCGGAGGATCAGCGCCGCAGGCTCAGCCGAGGACCAGGCGGCGGCGGACGCGGCTGCGGGGGCGCTGGCCGAGCAGCTGGGCAAGCACGATCAGGCCGTGGAGCACTACAAGCACGCGCTGCAGGCGTTCGCGGCGGATCCCCGGTCACTGAAGTGGATGGACCGGACGCTCGGCGCCGATAAAAAGTGGCCCGAGCTCGTCAAGCTGTACGAGGCTGCGCTCAAAGCGGTGAAGCGCGGCCCGGCCGAGATCCCGATCTTGCTGGCGCTCGGGCGGTTGCACCACAAGGACCTGGGCCAGCTGGATCAGGCGGAGGCTTTCTTCCGGAGGGTGAAGAAGGCGAATCCGGTGCAGCCGGAGGCGATCGACTTCTACCGGGCGTACCACACCCAGCGCGACGAGCTTCCGCAGCTGATCTCCATCCTGGGCGCCGCGCAGAAGGCGGAGGTGAACCCCGAGGCGCGCATCCGCCTCGGCATCGAGATGGCCGAGATGGCCGAGCTGCGGCCGCAGTCGCTGGAGAAGGCGATCGACGCCTGGAAGGGACTGCTCAAGCTGCGGCCGGCGTTGCCCGAGGCGGTGGCGGCGTTGCGGCGGCTCTACACCAAGACCGAGAAGTGGAACGCTCTCCTGGAACTGCTCAAGGACGCCGTCGAGGCGCTGCCGCCCACCGCGGTGGATGACAAGGTGGCGCGTTACCTCGACCTCGTCCCGATCTACCGCGATCGGCTGCGGCTGGAGGTGATGGTCATCAACACCTACGTGGCCATCCTGTCGCTGAAACCGGATCATCCGGAGGCGCTGGCAGCGCTGGCCGAGCGGTACGAGGCACAGGGGCGATGGGGCGATCTGGTGCAGATCTTCACGCGCCAAGCGGAAGCGGCGACGGATCTTCCGCGCAAGGTGGCGCTGTGGCACCGAGTCGCGCAGCTGTGGTCCGAGAAGTTCAACAAGCAGCAGAACGCCATCGGGGCTCTGGAGAAGCTGCTGCTGATCGCGCCCGGCGACGAGAAGGCGCGGACGGCGCTGCGGGACATCCACGTGCGCGGCCGGTCGTGGAAGGCGCTCGTCGAGCTGATGCGGCGGGAGGCGGCGCTGCTGGAAGGGGCGGGGCTGCGGGCCCATCTGGTGGAGATGGCCAAGCTGTGCAGCGAGAAGCTGGCCGATGCACGGCTGGCGATCGGTGCCTGGAACGAGGTGCTGGGCCTGGCGACCGACGACGTCGAGGCCCTGGCGGCGTTGGCAGGGCTGTACGAGCGTGAGAAGCGCTGGGCGGCACTGGCGGAGGTCCTGTCGCGGCAGGCCGCGGCCACGTCGGGGCCGGCCGCGGCGGCGCTGCTGGAGAAACGCGGCGTGCTGCTGTACGAGAAGCTAGGGGCGGGGCCGGCGGCCCTGCAGGATCTGAAGCGGGTGCAGGTCGAGGCGCCCGAGAATACGCGGGTCGTGCGCATGCTGCGCGACATCTATGCCGAGGCGGGGCAGTTCGAGGCGCTGGAGGCGCTGTACGCCGAGCGTCCCGAGGAGCTGTGCGATGTGCTGGCCGCAGCCGCGGACCGTAGCCAGGACCCGGCGGCGGCGGTGCGCCTGCTGCAACGGGTGGCCGAGCTGTCCGAGACGAGGCTCAAGCAGCCGGAACGGGCGCTGAAGGCGTACGAGCAGATCCTGGCGACCGAGCCGGGCAACCTGCAGGCGGCGCGGGCCGCGGTGGATCTCTACCGCAGCACCGAGCGCTGGCCGCGGCTGCTGGCGACCTTCGAGATCCTGCTGGGTGCGTCGCCGCCCCTATCTGATGACGAGCGGTTGCGTCTGATGAACGAGGCGCGGAGCATCTGCGAGAGCAAGCTCGGTTCGAAGTCGCTGGCGTTCCAGTGGTGCGCCCGGGCGTACGAGCTGGCGCCCACCGACGACGAACTGGGCAAGGATCTGGAACGGCTGGCGGGGGAAGCCGACGAGTGGGACGCGCTGGGGCGGCTGTACGCGCTCCGGCTGGAGGCCCGTCCTGCCGACGACGAGCGGCTACAGCTGCTGCGGCGGTCCCTGAGGGTGAGCCTCACGCGCCTGGACCGCCCGGTCGAGGCGCGCCGCTGGGCCGAGGAGATTCTCGCCATCTCGTCCGAGGACGAGGAGGCGGTCGCGGCCTTGCAGCGGGTGCTGCTGCGCGAGGAGAAGTGGCCCGATCTCGTGGAGCAGCTACGCAAGCGGCTGGGCGGGCTGGACAAGCCGGCGCGCATCGAGCGGCTCCTGCGCATCGCACGTCTCGAGGAAGAGAAGATCGGCGATCGGACCGCGGCGGCGAAGACCCTGCGCGAGGTGGTCGACCTGGAGCCGGGCGACGCGCGGGCCTTGCGGGCGTTAGGGCGGGTGCTGGAAGCCGGCGGTGATACGCGCGCGCTGGCGGAGGTTCTGAAGCGGCAGGCGGAGATCGTCGCCGACGACGAGCGGGCGGCGCTCTGGTTGCGGCTTGGGCGCCTTTTCGAGAGCGAGCTGTCTGACGTCGAGGCGGCGCGCGAGGCCTACCTGCGGACCCTGGAAACGGACGCCATCTCCGCCGAGGCGGTGGCCGGGCTCGAGCGGCTGGTCGAGGCAAAGGCGGTACCGCGCGAGCAGATCGGCCAGGTGTCGGCGCGGCTCGCTCCTTACTACGAGCTTACCGAGAAGTACGACAAGTGGGCGCGCACCCTGGAGACGCTGGTCAGCGTCGCCGAGGACGACGACCGACGCATGCCCCACCTCGAGTTGCTGGCGCGCCTATACGCCGGGCCGCTGGATGATTCGAAGGCGGCCTATCGGATCGGCGAGCGCATGTTCGAGATCGATCCGCACGTCGGGACGCACCGGGAGGCGCTGCTGCAGATGGCGGCGAGCGCAGGGGCGCTGGCCGATCTTGCGGCGGCGGTGCGCCGCGTGCTGGACCAGCTGGAGGCGCCTGTCGAGCGGCGCGAACTTCTCGGGTTCCTGGCGGATGTCGAGGACAAGCGCGGCCGGGCGGCCGAAACCGAGGCGGTCTACCGCGAGCTCTTGACGGTCGAGCCCCTGCACGGCGGCGCCTTTCGCGCGCTGGTGCGTCGCTACCAGGAGGGCGAGCGCTGGTCGGACCTGCGCGAACTCCTGGGCGCGCGCCAGAAGGATCTGCCCGATCCGAAGGAACGCGGCGAGCTACTGGTGCAGATCGCCGAGATCGACGAATCGCTGCTGGAGGACCGCGCGCATGCCATCGAGACCTGGCGCGCGTTGCTGGAGCTCGAGCCGGCCGACGGGCGGGCCTGGCGGGCGCTGGATCGCCTCTACCAGGCTGCCGAGAAGTGGCAGGACCTGGACGATCTGCTCGGTCGCGAGGCGCAACACGCCGGCGGCGCTTCGGCCATCGGCCTCAAGCGCCGCAAGGCCGAGGTGCGTCTGGCGCGCTTCGACGACCCAGCGGGCGCGCTGGATCTCCTGGAGGACGTGCTGCAGGCCGAGCCGACGGACGCCGTCGCGCGTGGTCTGCTCGAACGGATCCTCGACTTGCCGGACTACCGGCAGCGGGCGGCGGCGCTGCTCGAGCCGGTGTACGAGGCGACGGAGAACTGGGGCCGGCTGGTGTCCATCCTCAATGTGCAGCGCGAGGCCCGCCAGGGGATCGCAGGCGTCGATATCCTGACGCGCGTCGCGGATCTCCAGGAGCAGAAGCTCCAGTCGCGTACGGGAGCGCTCATCACCTGGCGACAGGTGATGACGCTCGACCCGAACAATATGCGGGCGCTCGGCGAGTGCGAGCGGCTCACGACGCTGCTCGAGCGTTACACCGATCTGGTCGAGCTGTACCAGGAGCTGGCGCGCAAGCGGGACCGCGAGGACATCAGCGGGGCGGCGGCTCTGCTGGCGAAAGCGGCGCGGATCTACCTGACCCGGTTTGGCGACCGCGCGGCGGCGGTCAAGGTGTGGCGTCAGGTGCTGGACCTCGACCCGACCAACCGCGAGACCGCGGGGCCGGCGGCGGAAGCGCTGGAGGCGCTGCATCTCGAGACGGGAGACTTCCGCGGCCTCATCGAGGTGCTGCGCGCGAAGCTGGAGTGGACCACCGACACCACGGCGCGCATCTCGCTTTTCCTGCGCATCGCCACCCTCGAGGAGAAGGGTTTGCAGGACGTCCAGGCCGCGGTGGTCACCTACCGCGCGCTTCTCGAGAGCGAGGGCGACAACCTGGAGGCGCTGGCGCAGCTGGAGCGGATCTTCGAGGCGACCGGGCAGCACCGGGACCGCGTGGAGATCCTCGGCCGGCGGGCGACGCTGGCGACCGACCCGGCGGCGCGGCGCGAGCTGCGCTTTCGCATCGCCGCCACGCTCGAGCGCGAGCTGGGCGATGTCGACGAGGCGATAGCAGCGGTGCGCGCGCTCCTCGATGAGGCGGCGGAGGATCGCACGGCGCTACAGGCGCTGGCGCGCCTCTACCAGAAGAAGGGGGCGCCCTCCGAGCGGATGGAGATCCTCGAGCGGCAGCTGGTGCTGGCGGCGACGCCGGCGGACCGGGTCGAGTTCTTGCGCCAGATCGCCGAGCTGCTCTCGGGACCTCTGGAACGGCCGGGCGAGGCGTTCGATCGCTGGCGGGAGATCCTGGCGCTGGCACCGCGCGACGCCATGGCCCTGGGCCAGATCGAGGCGATCCTCGGCGATGAAGAGAACACTCTGCGACCGCTGGCCGCCGAGACGCTGGAGCCGCTCTACCAGAGCGCGGGCGACTGGCCGAAGCTGGCTCGTGTCGTCGAGGTGTACGTCGAGGCAGCCCAGGACGGCCAGGATCGCGTGCAGAAGCGGGTGCGGCTAGCGGACATCCAGGAGCGTCAGCTCGGCGATCGAGCCGCCGCCTTCCATACCCTGGGTCTGGCCATCAGCGACGCGCAGGGCGAGGCGGAGTTGCCGGTGCTGCTCGACGGCTACGAACGGCTGGCGGCGCACCTGGGTCCCGAGCGCGGTGCCGAGGTGGTGGCGCTCTACCGCACCATCGAGCCGGACGTGCTGAGCGACGACGTGCGCGTCAGGCTGCAACGGACGATCGCCGCGCACGCCGAGCGGGCAGGGGACCCGGCGCTGGCGGGTGAGTACTTCCGCAAGGTGCTGGAACGGCTGCCGGACGACCCGGCGGTGCTCGTCGCCCTTGAAGGCATCTACCAGCAGACCAACGACCTGGCGCCGCTCAACGAGATCGTCCTCAAGCGCGCGGAACTGGCCAGCGGCGACGGACGGCAGGAGCTGCCGCTTCGCCTGCAGGCCGCGGCCCTGGCGGTGGACCTGGGCCGGCCGCGAGAGGCGATCGCCGCCTTCGAGCGGGTCTGGGAACTGGAGCCGGGGCACGGCGATGCCTTCGCGGCGCTGGAGCAGCTGTACGAGCAGGCCGAGGAGTGGGGCGACCTCGCCCGACTGCTCGAGCGGCGCCTCGAGCTGGGAATGTCGGAGCGCGAGGCGGTCGGATTCCATTCGCGGCTGGCCCGGTTGCAACTGGACCGGCTCGACGATCAGGAAGCGGCGATGGCTCACCTGGCGGCGGTGCTGGCGGGCGATGCGGACAACCTGGAGGCGATCTCACTCCTGGAGAAGCTGCAGGGCGTGCCCGAGGTCCAGGCGGTGGCGGCGAATCTGCTGGAACCCGTGTACGTGCGGCGTAGCAACTGGACGGCGCTGGTGGGCGTCCACAAGATTCGCCTCGAGCAGACCGAGGATCCCGAGAGCCGGCTCGACTGGGCCCAGCGGATCGCTCAGCTCTACGAGGAGCAGATCGAGGATCTGGACGAGGCCTTCAACTGGTACGGGCGTGTTTTCCGCGAGCGGCCGACCGACCGACGTGCTCAGGAGCAGCTGGTCCGCCTGGCGCCGAAGCTGGGCCGATGGAAGGAGCTGTCACGGCTGCTCGACGACTACCTCGACGGAGAGCTGGGCAACAGCGACGAGACGCTGCAGGTGGTGCGCCTGGCCGCGTGGGTCTACGACGAGGCGATGGGCGAACGTGAGACGGCGTTGAAGTACTACCGCCGCTACGTCGAGGCGCAGCCGGGCGACCTGAAGAAGGGCGCCATCTTCGAACGGGCGCTCGAGCGCTGGGAGGCGTGGCTGCCTCTACGTGACTTCCTGGAAGAGGAGGCGTCTCACCTGTCGTCGCCCGAGGCGCGCATCCAGCTTCTGCGTCGGAGCGCGCGCCTGTCCGAGGAGCGACTGGAAGCCCGTGGCGAGGCCATAGCCACGCTGAACGCCATCCTGGAGCTGGATCCCGGAGATGCCCGCGCCGCCGAGGATCTGGACCGCCTGTTGCACGTCGAGGAGCGCTGGGGCGATCTGCGGGAGCATCTGCTGACGCGGCAGGAACGCGCGACCGAGGTGCACGTGCAGGATCAGATGGCGATGCGCCTCGGGGATCTGGAGGAGACCAGGCTGGGCGAGATCGGCGCGGCCATCGAGCGCTACGGCGAGGTGCTGAACCGGACGCCCGATCATCCTGGTGCACGCGGGGCCCTGGAGGCCCTGATTGCGAACGACGACTACAAGCTGCGCGCGGCGCAGATCCTCGAGCCTTTCTACCGGAAGACACAGGACGCGCGGCAGCTGGTCGAGGTGCTGACCATCCGCCTGGAATCGATCCAGGACACGGACGAGCGGACCGCGATGTGGCGTGAGATCGCCTCGTTCGAGGAGCACCTGGGGCGACTCGACCGGGCGCTCGAGGCGCGTGGACACGCATGGCTCGAGGATGTGTCGGTCAGCGATACGCTGGGCGATCTGGAGGCGCTGGCCACGGCGACGAAGCGCTTCCCACGGTTCGCCGAACTTCTGGCCAGCGGCGTCGAGATGGCCGGGGATCCCGATCTGCAGGCGTCGCTGTCCGCGATGCGGGCCAAGATCCTGGAGCTGCGGATCGCCGACCCGGCCCAGGCGATCGAAGCCTGGCGCGAGACCCTGGCCGCGCGCTCGGACGACCAGGAGGCGTTCGCGGCGCTGGAGCGCCTGCTGGCGGGAGCGGGGCGGCACGCGGAGCTTTGCGAGATCCTCGGCAAGCACATCGAGATCACACGCGAGCCGGCCGAGCGAGCCACGCTGACCAAGCGGACGGCGGTTCTGTACGAACAGGTGCTGAAACTCCGCGACGAGGCGGTCGAGGCCTGGCGCGCGGTGCTGGAACTGGACGACTCCGACGAAGACGCGCTGGATGCGCTGATCCGCCTCTACATCGCCGACGAGTCGTGGCGCAGCCTGCTGGAGATCTATCTGCGCAAGATCGAGCTTGCCGCCGAGCCCGAGACCATCCGCGAGTTCCGGTTCATCGTCGCCCGCCTGCACGACGAGAAGCTGGAGGAGCCGTTCGACGCCGCCAGCCAGCTCAAGTCGGTGCTCCAGGATTTCCCGGGGGACCTCGCCACGCTGGAGATGCTGGACCGGATCTACGCGCGCGAGAAGCAGCACGCCGAGTTGCTGGAGGTGCTGGATCTGCGGGCGGCCAGCGAGACGGATCCGGCCGAGCGGGAGGCGGTGGCGTTCCGGGCGGCGCGTTTGATGGAGATGGAGATCGGCGAGGTCCCGGCGGCCGTCGATCGGTACAAGGCGATTCTCGGGCGGACGCCGCGGCATGCCGGGGCCCGGGACGCACTCTGGACGCTGGCGCGCGGTGAGGACCACGGGATGCTCGCCATCCCCGTGCTGGACCCGGTGCTGCGCGCCGGCGGCGAATGGGGGCCGCTCGTCGACCTCCAGGAGTTACGCCTGAAAGCCGAGGACGCGGTGGGGACGCGGCTCGAGGTGCTGGCCGACGTCGCGCGCGTGGAGGAGGAGCAGCGGCGCGATCCGGCACGCGCGTTTGGCGTCTGGGCGCGCGCCTTCGCCGAGGAACCCGGCGACCTGCAGGTGGGCCAGGCGCTGGAGCGGCTGGCCGAGGTGCTGGGCGACCACGATCGCCTGGCGCGTGTCTACGAAGACAAGCTGCGCGACAGCTACGACGCCGAGTTGCAGAAGCAACTGGCCACCCGGCTGGCCGAGCTGCACGAGGAGCGATTGGGCAGCCCCGCGCGTGCCGTCGAGTTCTGGAACCAGGTGCGTGAGCTCGGCGGCGACGACCTGGGCGTGCTGGCGCGCATCGAAGGTCTCCTGCGGGGGCTCGGGCGCGACGCCGACCTCGAGGAGGTGCTGGCCCGGGAGGCGGAAGTGGCGACCGATCAGGCGGTGCAGGCGGACTTCTTCGCCGTGCTGGCGGACCTGCGCTACCAGCGCCTGGCCAACCTCGACGGCGCGCTGGAGGCGTACCGGGCAGCGCTGGATCGCGTGCCGACGCACCAGGTAGCCCTGGCAGCGCTGCGCGGCCTGGTGGGCGGGCGAGACATGAAGCCCGCCGTGCTGGACATCCTCGAGCCGTTGGCCGAGCAGCGAGGTGACTTCGCCGAGGTCACGACGCTGCTCGAGGCTCGCCTCGTCCTGGAAGAGGACGGCGGTGACCGGGCGTCGCTCTTGCGGCGGATCGCGGATCTGGCCGAGCACAAGCTGGGCAACCGAGTGGGCGCTCTGGAGGCGCTCGGCCGGGCGCTGCGCGAGGAGCCCACGGCGTTCCAGACCGCCGACGAGGTCGAGCGTGTGTCGCGGGCGGCGGGCGTCGCGGCCGAGGGTGCGCGCTGGCTCGAGGCTGTGCTCGATGCGCTTGAGGACACCGCCCTGTCGGAGATGGCGTTGAAGGCGGCACGTCTCTACGAGGAGGCCACGCCGCCGTCACCCGACCACGAGGAGTCGGCCGAGCGGCTCTACGAGCGTGTCCTCAAGGCCGACGCCGAGAATGCGGCGGCGCTCGGAGCGCTCGAGCACCTCTACCGCCGGCGCGGCGACTCCTCGGCGCTGGCCCGGGTGCTCGAACGCCGGGGAGCGCTCGAAATGGATGCGGACCGGCGACGGGGGATGTACGCCGAGGCGGCACGTCTCCACGAGGAACGCGGCGAACTGGACGCGGCGATCGCGGCCTGGCGGGCGGTGCGCGAGAGCGACGAGACACACACCGGTGCGCTGGACGAGCTGGCGCGTCTCTACGAGGCTCAGGGCAAGACCGCCGAACTGGTGCAGGCGCTGGAAGAGCGCGTGCGCTTCGAGGACCACGCCACCGAGAGGGCGGCGCTGTGGGTGCGCATCGGCGAGCTGAAGGTCGGCGCGTTGAATGACCTGGACGGCGCGGCGGCGGCTTTTCGCGAAGCCCTGGACGCGGTCCCGACCGACCCCGTGGCCTTGCGCGATCTGGCGGGGATCGAGGAACGCCGAGGCGACTTTGCGGCCCTGGAAGAGGCGCTCTCGCGGCGTCTCGCGGCGACGACCGGCGCCGAGCACAGCGAGGTGCTGTTCAAGCTGGCCGAGAATTCGGCTCACAAGCTGAAGGATCCCGATCGCGCTCTGTCCTATCTGCACCAGGTGCTCGACGCCGAGCCGACCAACCGTCAGGCGTTCGTCGCGATGGAGCAGGTGCTGCACGAGCTGGAGCGCTGGCACGACCTGGTCGAGTTGCTCGAGCGGCGGGCGGAGGTCGAGGGCGCCGCGGGGCAGGTGCAGGCGGAGCTCACCTGCCGTGCCGAGGTGGCGGAGATCTGGGCGAACCAGCTGGGGGCGCCGGACAATGCGATCGAGGCCCTGGAGAAGATCCTGGCGCGCGAGCCGCACCACCTGCCGTCCTTGCTGGCGCTGGCCCGCATCCACGAAGCGGCCGAGCGCTGGTCCGAGGCCCGTGGCGCGCTGGATCAGGCGTCTGCCCTGGTGGCGCACGGTCCCGAGGCCGCGGAGATCCACTACCGATTGGGCCGCATCGCCGGCGCCCGAGCCGGAGCCGGGGACGAGGCCGAAGCCCAGTACCTGGCGGCGCTGGAATGCGACCCTGGGCACGCTGGCGCGCTGGGCGCCGTCGAGGATCTGGCGCGCACCGCCGGCAACAACGAGCACCTCGTGCAGGTGCTGGAGCGACGCGCGCAGACCGCCGTCGACGAGGGGCTGCGCAAGACACTGCTCACCGAGATTGCTTCGCTGCACACGGCGCTGGGCCGGCCGGCGCAGGCGGTGCCCGCGTTCGAACAGCTGGCGAAGATGGCTCCGGCCGACCTGGCCCTGCAGGAGAGCCTGGGCAAAGCGCTGGTCGCCGCCGGACGGGTGGAGGACGGCGAACGAGTCCTGGTCGCCCTCATCGACCAGATGACGCGGGCCAAACAGAACAAGAACGTCGCGCGTCTGCAGCAAGTGCTCGGCTCGCTGGCGGAGGGGCGCGGCGCGCTGGATCTGGCCGAGCAGCGCTTGCAGGCCGCCTACCAGATCGATCCGACGCAGGCGGCGACGCTGGCGGCGCTGGGCCGGGTGGCGCTGCGCCGCGGAGACGCCGACAAGGTACGGCGCTTCTACCGGTCGCTGCTCCTCCACACCTTCGACGAGAAGGTGGTTGGCATCACCAAAGCCGAGGTCTACCTGACGCTGGGCAAGCTGCACGCGGATGCCGGCGAGATCCCCAAGGCGCGCAACATGTTCGAGCGCGGCCTCGAGACCGAGCCGCAGAGCGCCGCGCTCAAGCAGGCCCTGGCCGGATTACCTCGCTAGCACTTCCAGATCCGCCGCCGCGAACCGGTAGTCCTGGCGGCAGAACTCGCAGGTCACGGTGGCGCCACCGTCGTCGGTGATCATCGACGACAGTTCCTGGGCGCCGAGCAGGCGCAGGGTGGCCGCGGCGCGGTCGCGCGTGCAGGGACAGAAGAAGGTCACCGGCCGCACGTCCAGGGTGTGCAGATCGGCGGCGTCGTCACCCACGACCGCGCGGGCCAGGTGTTCGGCGGTTGGCGGTTCGGGCGCCGCCAGGATCTGCGCCAGAAGGCCGCTGCGCAAACGTGCGCGGACGGCGGCGATCCAGGGCACGTCGTCGCTTCCCGGAAGCGTCTGCAGCAGCACGCCGCCGGAGACGCCGATATCCAGATCCTGCGCGAGCAGCGCCTCGCAGCCGATGGCACTCTCGATCTGCTCGCTGCCGACCAGATAGCCCTCGACGTCGGTGTCGATCTCGCCGTCGATCAGCGCCGTCTGACCGCTGACGGATTCCTTGAGGCCGAGATCGCGGACCACGCTGAGGATCCCGTTGCGGCCGATGATCCGCCCGAGCGGCACGTGAGCTCCGGCCAGCGCGGGCGCCGCCAGCCCGGGGCGCTTGACGAACACACGCACGCGACCGCCGGCCGTGGCGTCGACGGTGAGGGCACCCAGTGGGCCGTCGCCGAGCACCTGGAGCGTCACGCGCTCTTCGTCCTTGGTCAGGGTCGCCAGGAGCAATCCCGCGGTCGCCGCGCGTGCCATGGCCGCGGCCACGGCTCCCACGGCGCCGTGCCGGCGTGCCGCCTCCCGTGCCACCTCGCTGGTCACGACTGACACCACACGGACCGATCGCAGTCGCAGCACCGAACGAACGATCCTGTCGCTCGTCACCGGCGCTCCCGACAACGCCGCTGGGAGGCGCGGGCGGATGCGGCGATGGCCTCGTCCTTTTCCATGGCCGCCTTCTTCAAGGCGTCGCCGTCGCACAGGCGGCCAAGGGCCTCGACGGCGGCTTTCTTCAGCGCCGGGCGTTCGTCGGCCAGAAGCCCCAGCGCTCCGTCGATGGCCGGGCGGCCGCCCAGGACGGCCAGCGTGTGCACCGTGGCCACCGCGACACCTTCGAGCGCCAGATCTTCCTGCGACTCCATCCGCAGGCGCGCCAGCACCGCCACCAACTCGGGAGCGGCGACGCGATCGCCCAGCTCGCCGATGAGCCGGGCCGCCGATCCACGCAGGTCCGGATCCTCCTTGCGCCGTCCGAGTACCTTCAGAAGGACGTCCCGGGCGCGCGGATCCCGGCAGCGGACGAGGCCGCTCATGGCGACTCGACGGACATCGTCGCGTTCCCTGGCGATCACCTGGACGAACCTATCCGCAGCGGCGGGGCCACACAGGCCGCCGAGCGCCTCCACCTGGGCGCGGCGCACGGCCGGCCAGCGCTCGTGCGCCATGGCTGCGAGGATCAGCTCGGTGGCCCCCCGATCCTGTTTCTGCCCCAGGCCGAGCGCCGCCGTTTCACGCACCCGGGGATCGGCGTCTGCCAGCGCCGCGCGCAGGGCAGTCTCGCTTCCGGGAACCGACGCCAGTTCACGGACCGCCAGGTAACGCAGCACCGGATCGTTCGAGGTCGCCCGAAGGCGGGCAAGCGCATCGGCCTCGGCGAGCCGACCCAGCGCTCCCACGGCGCGGGCGCGCACCTCGAACGCGGGGTCTTCGAGTGCCGCGGAGATCATGGCACGCCGATGAGGGTCAGGTTCGCGGGCGGCGACGGCTCCGAGCGCGAACAGCAGGTCCGCGCGGCGGGCCGTCTGGGTGGCCGGCGTCGCCTCCAGCGCGGCGCTGATACGGCTGGCCGCCGGTGGCCGAGCGGCGCCCATCAGTTCGCGGATCGCCACGCGCAAGGCGTCCGGCCCCGTGCCGGCCGCTGCGAGCAGCGGACCGATGCCATCGGTGAGCAATGCCAGCGCACGCGCCACCCGGATCCGATCGTCCTCGCTTTGCGCCTCGTCGGCGAGCGTCCGGGACAGGGCGGCCGTCGGAGGCGACTGCAGCCGGGGTAGCGCCGTGAAGATGAGCCGCTGCTCGGTGCGGGAGGCACGGACGAGTGCTGCGGCCAGCGCCTCCCCGGTCCGAGGATCGCCGCGGACCTCCGGCACGAGCTGCGTCAGCGCTTGCACCAGGCATTCGCGCCCAGCGCCACTTGCGGCCGGTATGGCAGTGACAAGAGCCGGCAGCGCGGCGCGACCAAGAGCCGTCAGCATGGGCACGCGCGTCTCGCATTCGTCACCGCGCGCGATTGTTTCCACCAGCCTGTCGGGTCCATCGGCCGCCGTCACCACCTCCAGCTCGACGATCCCGCCCGGTTCGCGAAACGCCACGGTCACGCACGACGACGTCACGGGGTGGGGCAGGGGTACCCACAGCGGGCGTCCCTCTGCGGCCACCTCGACATCGAACGTCTCGGTCGGCCCCAGCAGCACGGCCAGTCGCAACCTGGTCCGCGCCCGCACGCGCAAGCCGGTCACCGCCAGCGGAGCCGCACTTCTCGCCGTCACGAAGTCGCCGCCAGCCGCGTCCTTCCAGGCCGTGGGCGCGTCCTCGGCCGCGGACGCCGCGATCCAGAAGAAGCCACCCGCGTTCTTCGCGTCCATCGCCGGCTGCGCGCTGATGACCGGCTCTTTCACCGGGGGCAGCGGATCGCTTTCCAGTCGCAAGCGTCGCTCGTCGAAGCTCCAGACCTGGCGTCCCAGTCGGGGCTTTCGTCCGTCGCAACGAATCACGCGGGCCGCTGTCCGGAATACCTCGATCGCTCCGGGGCCGACCACCAGCTCTTGCGTGGTTTCGCCGTCGGCGTCCAGCGGTCCCACCAGTCCCGACCAGATCGGGATGGCTCGCTCGCCCAGCTCTGTCAGAAGCACTTCTTCCTGTCGTCCGGCGACGAAACGCAACTCGGCGACGCGGTGGCCGCTCACCATGACTTCACGCAGTCGCGCTGGGCCGCGCCGCGCCAGGGGGGTCCTTGGCAGCCAGTCGTGAAGCACCTTGCCGCCATCGCGTAACTCGAGCCTGGGCCCCACGGGCGCGACCTCGAGCGGCCAGGCAGGGGTCGCCAGCGCCAGGCCAGCGACGCAGGTGAAGAGGGAAGCGGCTCGCCGGCCCACAGGCGGGGGATAGCCTCGCTGCATCCTTCCGTCAAGCCACTTGAAGCCACTTGGCGTGGCAGGTCACGCCACGGGGGTGTAAGGTCCCCCGCTCATCATGGCGACCGTAGCCGGCACCGTTGCGATTCTGGGCCGCCCCAACGTCGGCAAGTCGACCTTGCTCAACCGGATCCTGGGCGAGAAGGTGGCCATCGTCAGCCCGAAGCCCCAGACCACGCGGAACCGGATCGTGGGCATCTGGAACGGCGAGATCGCGGCCCGGCGCGGACAGATCGTCTTCGTGGACACCCCTGGCGTACACGCCGCTCAGTCGCCGCTGAATCGCTTCATGGTGCGCGAGGCGTTGGGCGCGATCGAGGGCGTGGACGCCGCGCTCCTGGTCGTGGAGGCGGCGGAGGGCCCGGGCCGCGCCGCCGGTCTTCCCGCCGGCGCCGTGCGTGTCGGAGAAGCCGAGCGGACCATCTTCGAGCGCCTGGGTGACACGCCGACGGTCCTGGCGCTCAACAAGGTGGATCGGGTCAAGGACAAGACCAGGCTTTTCCCTCAGCTCGAGGCGTGGAACGAGCGGGCGAAGTTCAAGGCGATCGTCCCGATCTCCGCCACGCGCGGCAGCGGAGTCGTCGATCTGGTGCGCGAGCTCCTCGCGCTGATGCCCGAGCGCCCGTTGCTTCACGATCCCGAGACCCTCACCGATCGCAGCGAGCGCTTCCTGGTCGCCGAACTGGTCCGCGAGCAGCTGTTCCTGCGCTTGCGCGAAGAGCTACCCTACGCCACCGCCGTCGTCGTCGAGAACTGGGAGGAGCGTCCCGCGACCGCCGATGTGGTGATCGACGCCACCATTCTCGTCGAGCGTGATGGCCAGAAAGGGATCGTCGTCGGCAAGGGCGGTCAGATGATCCGGGACGTCGGGACGGCCGCCCGCCAGACAGTGACGGAGCTGCTGGGCCGGCCGGCGCACCTCCGGTTGCAGGTGAAGGTCGATCCAAACTGGAGCAGCTCGAAGGAAGCGCTGGCGCGGCTCGGATACAAAGGGGAGGACTGACATGGGCCGGCGCCGTTCCTCCCCGGGCGCGCAGAGCGGCGCCGAGGATCTGTCACTGCCGGTGGTGTCGTTGATCGGCCGCCCGAACGTCGGCAAGTCCTCGTTGTTCAACCGATTGGTGGGCGGCCGACCCGCCCTGGTCGAGGACCAACCGGGCGTGACCCGCGATCGCCGCTACGGGATCTGCTTGTGGGATCGCGCGCGCTTTCGTGTGGTGGACACGGGCGGGCTGGACCCCTCGGCGGATGGAATTCTCGGCGCGATGCGCGCGCAGACCCTGCGCGCCGTCGACGAGGGCGACGTGCTGGTGTTCGTCGTGGACGTCAAGGATGGGGTCACCCCCGTCGACGAGGACGTCGCTCGCCTTCTGCGCCGCACCGGCAAGCCGGTGGTGCTGGCGGCCAATAAGGTGGACTCGGTCAACCGCACCGGTGGGCTGGGCGACGTCTACCGCCTGGGCTACGAGACGGTCTTCCCGATCTCGGCGACCCACGGCCGCGGCGTCAACGAGATGCTCGACGCCGTGATCGAACTGCTGGGGCCCGACGCCCGCAGCCGTTTATTGCCGCGCGGGGAAGACGACAGCAATCCCGCCATCCGCCTGGCCTTCGTGGGCAAGCCGAACGTGGGCAAATCCTCGCTGGTCAACCGGCTGCTCGGCGAGGAACGCGTGCTGGTGCACGACCAGCCGGGAACCACCCGCGATCCGATCGACACCCCGTTCTCCGTCGGTGAACGCGAGTTCGTTCTGGTCGACACCGCCGGCTTGCGGCGCCGGCGCACTGTCAACACGCTGACCGAGGCGGTGGCGGGGATGATGGCCCGCGACCAGCTGGCTCGCGCCGACGTCGCCGCGCTCGTGATCGATGCCCAGACCGGCGCCACCGCCGAGGACGCGCGCCTGGCCAGCCTCATCGACGAATCGGGCCGGGCTGCGCTGCTGGTGCTGAACAAGACCGATCTGGTCCCGCGCGCCGAACTCGACCGCCGGATCGCCAGCACGCGCGAGGAGCTGCGGTTCATGAGCTGGGCGCCGCTCCTGGCCACGTCGGCCGTCACGGGCCGCAGCGTCATGGACATCGCAGACGATGCCGCCCGCGCCTACGCCCAGTGGTCCCGCCGCATCTCCACCGCCGAGCTGAACAAGCACTTCGAGGAGATGGTGACCCGCCGGCCACCGCCTGCCGGCCGGGGCGGCCGCCACGTGCGGCTCTACTTCGCCACCCAGCCCGAGGTCCGCCCGCCGACGTTCTTCATCAGTTCCAATCAGCCCGCCGACGTCGGGCACCCTTACCGCCGCTACCTGGTGAACCAGCTGCGCGCCATCTACGGCTTCGAGGGTTCACCGATCCGGGTGGTGCTCCGCTCGCACGCCCGCAAGAAGAAGGAAGCGATCTAGAAAATCACGCCGATGCGGATGCCGAGGGAGATGCGTGACTTCGGCCCCTCGTCGCCACCCAGCTTGATCGGGAGCACGGCCCCGCGTGCGACCAGCGCGATCGCCCAGGCGTCGCTCAGCAGGTACTCGCCGCCGATGCCGCCCTCCAGGCCCAGCCTGGTGCCGTCGACGGTGGTTCCGCCGCCGCTCAGGTTCGCCACCTGCGCTCCGAGTTCCGCGAACGGGATGATGCGCGCGACGTCGATTGCATAGGTCACGCCCAGCGTCGCCACCGCCTCGCCCGTGGGGGAATCGGCGTCGGGGTGCACGGCACCGCTCATCGCCAGGCGCGCCGCGAGGGTGTCAGCAAAGCCGAACTGTCCCTCGAATTCCCCGTACCCTGCGTTGTCCACGCCGCCCTTGGCGTCGACGTGCTCGGCGCCGATCCCCATCGCGATCTGTCTCTCCCCCTTGCCGACAGCACGAGCGGCGGTCGGAGTTGCCAGGACGACCACGAGAGCGACCAGGCGAGACGAACGACACATGCCGTTATGTTACCCCGATTGACCGAGGCCGATCCCTCTGTTATCTCCTCGGTCCGTGGCTCGCAACATCGATCGCAAGCAGCTCAAGAATCCCGATCAATTCGTGAGCTTCTGGAGCCGCGTCGCCAGCAGGCTCGCGGACCAGCGTCGGGTGGTCCTGGTCGCCGTGGTCGCCGTCCTGGCCGCCGCCGCGGGTGGCTGGGCGCTCTACGGCTTCCAGTCGACGCGTGCGGTGCGCGCCACCGCCGAGTTCGCGCGCATCGAGAAGATCGCCACCGCCGAATTGCAGCCAGCGGCCGGGGCGGCGCCCAAGGACGACGGCCTGCCGCACTTCAAGACCGAGAAGGAGCGCCTGGAGGCGGCTCTGAAGGAGGCGGACGCCTTCCTGTCGAACCACGGCAGCTCGAAGCTGCGCCACGAGGTGCTGCTGCTGAAGGCCAGGTTCCTGGTCGCCCTCGGCAAGGCGGACGACGCGGGCAACATCTACCGCGAGCTCCTCGGCGGCGGGCTGGCTCCGCGTCTCAAGTTCCTGGCGCGCGACGGTCTCGGCTACGCCCTGGAGGCGGCCGGTCAGACGGATCAGGCGATCGCGGCGTTCCGTCAGCTAGCCGATGATGCCGCGAACCAGGCCTTCTTCTATCGGGACCGGGCGCTGTTCGCGCAGGCGCGTCTGCTGCAGAAAAAAGGTGACACCAAGGAGGCGGAGAAGCTCTACCGGGAGGTCCTCGATAAGATGCCGACCTCCACCCTGCGCGACGAGATCAACGACCGCCTGGCCGCGCTCGAGAACAAGTAGCGGCCGGTTCATGTCACCCGCCCGCGGTCTCGCGTTTGCCCTTGCGCTCGGGCTGACAGGCTGTGGCTCCACGGTTCGTCGCGGCTCGCAGTTCGAACACGAGTACCCGGCGGGAGTCGCGCAACTGCGCTGGCACACCGTCCTGCACGAGCGCGGCCAGTTCGACGCCCATCCGGAGGAATGCGCGGCGGGTGCGGTGGTCGGCAAGCGCCTGGTGATCGGTTCGCGGTCCGGCAAGGTGGTCGGCGTCGATGTCGCCGACGGTCGCATCGTCTGGTCCACGCCGATCTCCGGTGGTGTCGAGAGTGAAGCCCGCCACGACGAGGCCCGTCATCTGGTCTACCTCGGCAGCGACGACGGCTTCGTCTACGCAATCGATCCCGCCTCCGGCGCCGTGCGCTGGTCGTACAAGGGCAAGGGTGCCATCGAGCGGCGCCCCGAGATCGGCGGTGACGCCGTCTACGTCAGCACCGCCACCGATCGCGTTTTCGCGCTCGAGGCCGCCACCGGCAAGTGGCGCTGGCAGTACGAGCGTGAGGCTCCCGAGGGGTTCACCATCCACGGCCACTCTGGCCCCCGCTTGCACGAGGGGATCGTCTACGAGGGTTTCTCCGACGGCTACCTGGTGGCTCTGCAGGCGACGAGCGGCGAGGTGCTCTGGGCGCGCTCGTTGGCCGGGGCGTCGGACCAGTTCGTCGACGTCGACGCCACCACGGCGATCGTCGGCGACGCGATCATCGCCTCGTCGTACTCGGGAGGGCTGTTCTCGCTGCGGGCCCGCGACGGTCAGGTCCGCTGGCACCTTCCGATCGAGGGGGCGAGCGCGCTGGGTGTGACGGACCAGCGTCTGTACGTGGCCGCGCCCCGCGACGGGCTTGCGGCGCTGACGCCCGATGGGCAGGTGCTGTGGCGCCAGGGCCTGGCCGAGGCGGGCGATCTGACCGCCCCGTTCGCCGTCGGTCCCTACCTGATTTTCTCCGGGAGCCGCGCCGGTCTGTTCATCGTCGACCGCGCGACCGGCAAGCTGCTGCAGGTGTTCAATCCGGGCCGGGGCGCCTGCGCGCCAGCCACGGTCGATGCCGAGGGAAAGAACCTCTACCTGCTCGCCAACAGCGGCGCGCTTTACGCCCTTCGCCTGGGCTACTGAGTCCTACGGAGCCACCGTCAAGCGGCGCACCAGCTCGCGGATGCGGCGGCTGCCACCGGCATCGCGTGCGCGCCACTCGACACCGAACCCGACCGCTTCGCCCTGACGGCCGCTCCAGGCGACGCGGGCCGCGAACGCCATGGGGATCTCGGCGCCCGGGGGAGCGATCTCGATGACGACCTGCTCGTCTCCGGGGGCTGGATGATCCGTGCGCACGAAGGCACCGCCACGGCCCACGTCCCGCAGGCGGCCGCGACCGCCCTCGCTGGCGCCCAGCGGCCGCCAGCTGATCGGTAGGTCCACCGGTACGCGCTCGTGCCGTCGTCGGCTCTTCACCGAGCCACCGGCCTGCACGAGGTCCGTCAGGTACTCGATCTTCGGCTGCTCATCGGCCAGGAACTCGATCCCGAGGCCGGCGCGGACCTTCTCCAGGTGCTTGCCGGATCGGCGCCATGCCACCTTGCCATACAGCACCAGCGGTGGCTGCCGGCGTCCGAGTCTGACCGACACGGTCACGTCGGTTCCTGGCACGAGTTTCTTCCGCGTCGGATAGAAGATCGCTGGATTCGCCAGGTCCTGCTGGAGGAGGGAGGCGAACTCCCTGGGACTCCGGACGACGAGGTGCGTGTCCGAGAGTTCACCGGCCAGGAGGGCCTCATCCACTTCGTTTGATTTCCCGTTGCCGAGAGGCATGCTGCTCGCCAGAGGACATACTACCTGCGAACCGAGGACTTCGACTACCAACTACCACCTGATTGTGTCGCGACGCGTCCTGCCCTACAACGCGACGAGTCGCGACTTTTCGTCCTGGGGAGAGACAGCCATGCGCGCCGGCACGCCCGGTTTCGTGACCTTCCGGAGCTGTTGCGGCCGCGTTCGCTGCTGGTGCTCAACGACACGAGGGTCATCCCCGCCCGCCTGCGCGCGCACAAGACGAGCGGAGGGGCCGTCGAGGTGCTGCTGGTCCGGCGTCTCGACGGGCCATCGCCGCCGGCCGACCGCTGGAGCGAGCGCTGGGAGGTGCTGGCGCGCGGCCTGGGCTCCGGGGCACACCTCACCTTCGGTGCCGACCTTCGGGCCGAGGTGATCGCCCGAGGCGACCGCGGCGCCGCCGAGCTGTTGTTCCGCGGACAGGGTGCCCCCGATCTCCTCGCCCTTGCCGACCGCATCGGCACCGTGCCGCTTCCGCCGTACATCGAAGCCGCCCGCAAGCGCCAGGGCGACAGTGCGCCCATCGCAGAGGGGGAGGGGGACCCAGTCAGGTACCAGACGGTCTACGCCCGCGCGCCGGGCGCCGTGGCGGCTCCGACGGCAGGCCTGCACTTCACTCCGGCGCTGCTCGACGCCATCGCCAGGCAGGGCCACGAGGTGGCGCACTTGACCCTTCACGTGGGTCCGGGCACCTTCCGTCCCGTCGAGGTCGACGATCCGACGAGCCACCGCATGGATTCCGAACGCTACGAGATCTCCAGCGCCACTGCCCAGGCGGTGAACCGCGCGCGCAGCGAGGGGCGCCCGGTGGTCGCCGTCGGTACCACGGTGGTGCGCGCGCTCGAGACCGCCGGCGGTCAGGTCGCCGAGGGCGTCGGCTCGACCGATCTCTTCATGATCCCGGGCGCCGAGTTCCGCGTGGTCACGGATCTCATCACCAACTTTCACCTGCCACGCTCGACGCTGCTCATGCTGGTGGCGGCCTTCGCCGGCCGCGAGCCGGTTCTGGCCGCGTATGCCGAGGCGGTGCGCGCGGGCTACCGGTTCTACAGCTACGGCGATGCGATGTTCATTCGCCCCGGGGACCTTCCCGCATGAGCTTCGAGGTCGTCGCCCACTCCGGTGCTGCTCGTGCCGGCGTGCTCCGGACCGCGCACGGTCCGGTGGAGACGCCGGTCTTCATGCCGGTCGGCACCCAGGCCACGGTCAAGGCGCTCTCGTCGTCGGATCTGGAAACGCTCGGGGCGCGGATCATCCTCGGCAACACCTACCATCTGGGGCTGCGTCCTGGCCCTGATCTCATCCGCGGCCTTGGCGGTTTGCACGGCTTCATGGCCTGGTCCCGCGCGATCCTGACCGACTCGGGCGGCTTCCAGATCTTCAGCCTCAGCGGCCGGCGGACGCTGGACGAGGACGGCGTCACCTTCCAGTCCCATCTCGACGGCAGCGCCCAGCGGTTCACGCCCGAGAGCGCCATGGGAATCCAGGCGGCGCTCGGCAGCGACATCGCCATGGCCTTCGACGAGTGCCCACCGTCGGACGCGCCGATCGATGTGGTGCGTGCCGCGATGGAACGGACCACGCGCTGGGCGCATCGCTGCGCCGCCACGGTGCCGGCGCCGGGCCAGCTCCGCTTCGGCATCGTCCAGGGCGGCACGAACCTCGAACTGCGCCGCGCGCACCTGGCCGAGCTGGCCGCCCTCCCGTTCGAGGGACTTGCGCTCGGCGGCCTCGGGGTCGGCGAGCCGCCTCCCGAGATGCACGCCGTCGTCGAGGCGCTGGCGCCGCAGATGCCGGCGGAACGCCCGCGTTACCTGATGGGCGTCGGCACGCCCCTGGATCTGCTGGTCTGCATCGCCGCCGGCATCGACATGTTCGACTGCGTGATGCCGACGCGCAACGCGCGCAATGGCCAGCTGTTCGTGCGCGACGGCAAGCTGAACATCGCCAACGCCGTCCACCGCACCGACGGCCGCCCGGTGGAGGAGGGCTGCCCGTGCGAGCTCTGCCATCGCTATAGCCGCGCCTATCTGTCGCACCTGTTCCACGCCAAGGAGCTGCTGTACTACCGTCTGGCCACGCTGCACAACCTGCAGCATTACCTGGACCTGGCGCGCGGCGCTCGCCAGGCCATCATCGAGGACCGCCTCGGCGCCTACGTGGCTGAACGTCGGGCGCGGTTGTAGACTGGGCGGCCATGGCAAGGCGTGTCGGTCTGGTGGTTGCGGACGGCACCGAACTGGGTGAGGCGGTCCTGGCCGCGCTCAGCATCGAGCGCGCTGGCGGGGAGGCGGTGTTCTTCGCCCCGGACGCCACCCTCCCTGTGCTCCGTAGCCTGTCGCGGGGGACCGTGGCGGCGCTGTCCTCTGCCAATGTGGAGCAGCTCGACATGCTGGTTTTCCCCGGCGGCTCCGGCGTCGGCACGACGCTGTCGAACTATGACGACAAAGGCGCGCTCTGCGTCGTCCATCCCGAGGTGGTGCGCCTGCTGCGCGCGGCCCATAGCCGCCGGCGTCCGCTCGGGTTCATCTGCCTCGCGCCGATCTTGGCGGCCCGAGTGCTCGGCCCGATCGCGGGCGTTCGCGTGACGCTCGGCCACAAGGGAACGCCGCCCGACAAGCACGCCGCCGTGATGGGCGCTGACGTGCGGCATTGTCCCTTGCGCGACATCGTCGTCGACGAGAAGGCGCGCGTCGTGTCCACGCCCGGCTACATGTACGAGGAGGCCAGGTTGTCCGATGTCGCGATCGGCGTCGACAAGCTGGTGCGGGCGCTGTTCACGCTGGCAAAGCCACGCGGGCAGCGGCCGCCGGGACCGCCTACTCCAGGCCGCGGTTCCGTCGGATCTGGTCCAGCGCCTTCTGGTACTCGACCTCCCAGGTCGCCGTCCCCTCCTCGAGGTTCTTGATGCGGCGGCGCACCTCGGCGTCGATGTCCTCGTCGATCATCATGTGACGCTTCAAGATGTCAGACATGCGTTTCCGCATGGTGGCGTCGTCGGCGAAGATCTCCTCGATGTGCGGTGACGCCATGAAGGACTCGATCATCTGCGTCGTGATCCACTCGAGGCCGTCCTCGCCCAGACCGAAGCTCTTTTCCTTGGCCAGAGCGCGCTTCACCTTGCCGAACTGCTCGTAGGGCAGGTTCTTCTTGGTGAGCATGTCCTTGGTCTTCTCCGTGATCTCGCGCTCGAGCCGGACGTACTCCTTGAGCACGGCCTGGACATCCAGTTCGGCCTCCCCCGGGTCGATGACGGCGATGTCGCCTCCCGCGAGAAGGGTCTTGACCACCTCGGTGGCGATGACGGGAATCTTGCCGGAGTAAAGACGCATCTTCTGGCGAGCGTTTATAAGGGTGGGGGTGGGGCCAGTCAAGGCAAGAGCCTTGACACTTCGACGCTCCCGAGCAAAATGCCCGCCGGGACTCTAAAGGTTCCAGATAATTCGCGTCGAGGATCGACGGGCTCAGCCCGGCGAGCCTCACCGCGGGAGGTCTGGAACCCTCCCAGGGTTCCAGATACAAACGGCGGATTAGCTCAGCTGGTTAGAGCAGGCGTTTCATACGCGCCGGGTCTGGGGTTCGAGTCCCTGATCCGCCACACACTTCTCAGGGCTCGGCGGCGACGAGGCGGGCGAGGCGGCGGCACAGGGCCAGCCAGTCGGCGCTGGTATCGGTGAGGAAGATCCCGGCCCGCGCGCCGAACAGCGGGTCGGCGGCCTCGATCGTCGAGATGTGGACGATGATGCCCGAGACATTGATGTCGACGCTCGGGTCGTCGATATGGACGGAGATGTTGATGCGCGTGCCGACGGGCCGCGGCTCGGGCAGCGAGAGCAGCAGCCCGCGCTCGCTGGCGTTCACGATGCGTGTGTGAAGGCCGGTGCTGACCGAGTCGACGCGGATGATGGCGTTCGCCTGGATCGCCATTCGCGGAGCGGAGCGCCGGTCAGCCCAATTGATGCTGGGACCCACGCTCGTCAGTGTATCATGACGCAGCTAATAGATAGTAATCTAGAATACGTTATTTTGTTTTTGTGGTGGGGGCCGGTGTCGGAGCCGCCGGTGGGGAAGGAGCGGGGGCGGGGGCCGGGGCCGGGGCGGGCGCCGCCGGAGCCGGCTGCTCCGCCTGCGCACCCGCGCCCGTGACGTCTTCCGGGGCGCGGTCCCACTTGTCGGGCTTGCCAGCGCCCGTGGTGTCGTAGCCGATCCGGTCCAGCTTGCCGGCCTCGTAGTACTGCCACTCGTCGACCTTGCCGTCGAAGTTGGCGTCGCGCTCGACGCGCACGATCTTGCCGGCCTCGTAGTACTCGACGTAGTCGGGCCGGCGGTCGAAGTTCATGTCCCGCTCTTCGCGGATCCTTTTGCCCGCCTGGTAATACGACCAGACGTCGAACTTGCCGTCGAAATCCAGGTCGATCTCCTCGTAGCTCTGCGCTCCGGTCTGATCGAAGTGATAGACGATGTCGACCTTGCCGTCGTGGTTCAGATCCACCTGCTTGCAGCTGAGGAGTTGCATCTTCTCGCCGCCCTTGTCGCGGGTCTCGTACAGCTTCGTCACGTCCGGCTTCTTGTCGCCGTTGGTGTCGATCACCTGGCTCTGCTTGCCGCTGGGGTCGCAGCGGGTGCGGTCGATTTGCATGGTCAGGTCCTCGGCCCTGGGACCGGACGAGGGTCCCGCCGATTGATTCTTGCCGCCACAACCGACGAGCATTGCGCCGAGCGCCAGAGCCTGGATTCTCATGGGGCCTTAAACTAGGCGCATTTGGACAGAGCATCAAGTCAGCGGTCGATTGACGCCGAAGCTATGGTCATGCATGGTCACGGCATGGCACGGAACAAGATCTCCACGACCGTGTACATCACCCCCGAGCAGAACGATCTCTTGAAGCAGCTTCATCAAAAGACGAAGGTGCCGGTCGCGGAATACATCCGTCAGGGGATCGATTGGGTTCTCGAGCGTGAGCGCGCGAATCTTCCCGGCCAGCTCACTCTCGATGCCCTGACCCGCAAGTAGCTTCGTGCCCATTCCCACCAGCCGCATCCGCAATTTTTCGATCATCGCCCACATCGATCACGGCAAGTCCACGCTCGCCGATCGGCTGCTGGATGCGACCGGGGCGCTCACCGAGCGTGAAAAGAAGGCGCAGTTCATGGACGGCATGGATCTCGAGCGTGAGCGCGGGATCACCATCAAGGCCGCCACCGTGCGCCTCATGTACCGGGCCGAGGACGGCGAGACGTACGAGCTGAACCTCATCGACACGCCCGGCCACGTCGACTTCCACTACGAGGTGTCGCGCTCGCTGGCGGCGTGCGAGGGGGCCTTGCTGGTGGTGGATGCGTCGCAGGGGGTGGAGGCGCAGACACTGGCGAATGTCTACCTGGCCTCGCAGCAGAAGCTGGCGATCGTCCCGGTGATCAACAAGATCGATCTGCCGGCGGCCGATCCCGAGGGCGTGCGCAAGCAGATCGAGGAGGTGATCGGCATCGACGCCTCGGAGGCGATCCTGTGTTCGGCGAAGACGGGGCAGGGGGTGATGGAGATCCTGGAGGCGATCGTCAAGAAGGTGCCGCCACCGACGGGTGACGCCGACCGGCCGCTCAAGGTGCTGCTGCTCGACAGCTGGTACGACACCTACCGCGGCGTGGTGCTGCTGGTGCGCGTGGTCGACGGGATGATCAAGCCCAAGCAGAAGATCCGCCTGCTGGCCGCGGGGCGAGACTACGAGATCCATACGCTGGGCGCGTTCGCCCCTTTCCCGAAGGAGATCTTCGAGCTGGGGCCCGGCGAGGTCGGCTTCGTGACGGCGGCGATCAAGGAGGTCGCGGACGCGCGCGTGGGTGACACCATCACCGAGGCGGCGCGGCCCTGCGAGACGCCCTTGGCCGGTTTCCAGCCCGCCAAGCCCATGGTCTTCGCCGGCATCTTCCCCACGGATTCGGCCCGGTATACCGATCTGCGCGATGCGCTGGACAAGCTGCGGCTGAACGACGCCTCGTTCACGCGCGAGCCGGAGACCTCGGCGGCACTGGGCTTCGGGTTCCGCTGTGGCTTCCTTGGCTTATTGCACATGGAGATCGTGCAGGAGCGACTCGAGCGCGAGTTCGATCTCGATCTCATCACCACGGCGCCGACGGTGCGTTTCCGGGTCACGAGGCAAGGGGGCGAGGTGTTCGAGCTGGACAACCCGGCCAAGCTGCCGACCGACGGGGACATCCACATCATCGAGGAGCCGATGATCGCCGGCACCATCCACACGCCGCCCGAGTACGTGGGCGCGTTGCTCAAGCTGTGCGAGGACAAGCGCGGGACCCAGACCGGCCTGACCTACGCCGGCGAGCGGCGGGTGATCATCCGCTACGACCTGCCGCTGACCGAGGTGGTGTACGGGTTTTACGATCGGATGAAGTCGGTCTCGCGCGGGTATGCGTCGCTCGACTACGAACCCAAGGGTTACCGCGAGGCCGAACTCTGCCGGCTGGATCTGCTGGTCAACGGTGAACGCGTCGACTCGCTGTCGGCCATCGTGCACCGTGAGACATCGTTCAACAAGGGGCGGGATCTCTGCGACAAGATGAAGGAACTGATCCCCCAGCAGCAGTTCGAGGTGGCGATCCAGGCGGCCATCGGCTCCCGGGTGATCGCCCGGACCACGGTGAAGGCCCTGCGCAAGAACGTCACCGCCAAGTGCTACGGCGGCGACATCAGCCGCAAGCGTAAGTTGTTGGAGCGGCAGAAGGAAGGTAAGAAGAGGATGAAGCAGGTGGGTAACGTGGAGATCCCGCAGGAGGCCTTCCTGGCCATCCTGAAAGTCGATTGATGCCGAACCTGCTCCACATGTGGCGGGCCCGACGCGAGCGCCAGCGGCTCGCGGAGGAGGCCCAGCATCTGATCCGCGAGGCCCGGCGGATCCTGAAGAAGAAGAGTTACCGTATCCCCGACGCCGTCGCCGTCGAGGTCAACGCGGCGGTCACGGGCGTGGAGACGGCGCTGCAGGGGCGCGTCATCGAGCCGATCCAGCAGGCGTTGAAGACGCTGGATGAGCGGATGGAGCAGCACCTGGCCTTCGCTCGCAAATCGACGGTGCGCGAATACTCGGAGTCCATCTTCGTCGCGGTGGGCATTGCCCTGTTCCTGCGGGCGTTCGTGGTCGAGGCCTTCCAGATCCCATCGGGTTCGATGATCCCGACGCTGGAGGTGGGCGATCACATCTTCGTCTCCAAGTTCGCCTACGGCGTGGGCATCCCATTCACGAACACGAAGGTCATGCAGTTCGCCACCCCGAAGCGTGGCGACGTCGTCGTCTTCAAGTACCCGCTGCAGCAGGACACCGACTACATCAAGCGGGTGGTGGGCCTGCCCGGCGAGACGGTCGAGGTGCGCCGCAACGAGGTGTTCGTCAATGGCAAGCCGATGGCACGCGAGCTGGCGGGCCCGACCCGCTACTCGGAGGGGCCGCGTTACGAGGGCCAGGCGCTGGAGCGTGAGGCCGAACTGTGGGTGGAGCATCTCGACGGCGAGGCGCACAAGGTGATCCAGGAGCCGGGCCGCTCACCGTCGGACATGCCGCCCAAGGAGATCCCGCCCGGCAACGTCTTCGTCATGGGCGACAACCGCGACAATTCCAACGACTCGCGCGTCTGGGGCACCGTGCCGCTCGAGCTGGTCAAGGGGCGCGCGCTCATCGTCTGGTGGTCGCGCGGTCCGACGCGGGGCGAGTGGTCGTGGGACGGCTTCGTCGAGTGGGCGAAAGCGATCCGCTGGCGGCGGTTCTTCTCCGTGGTCGAGTAACGTTACTTGCTGAGAACCGCGATCAGCGCGCCCAGCATCAACACCAGGCCGCCGATCACCGCCAGAACCCGCAGCGCCTCCCACTTGACGGCGCGCGAGTCCAGGGAGGCCAGGGCCTCGTCGATGTTGTGCAGCAGATCGTCGGCGTTGGCATGGCGGTCGGTGGGCGACTTGCACACCATCTTCAGGACCAGGGCGTCGACGGCGGGGGCGATCTTCTGGCTCGGGGCGATGCGCGAGGGAGCCTGCGGCTCCTTGTTCAGGTGGAAGTTGATGATGTCGGTCGACGCCTTCATGCCCTTGAACGGCAGCTCGCCGGTCAGCATCTCGAAGGCCATCATCCCCAGACCGTAGATGTCCGATCGGCCGTCCAGCGGCTTGCCCCGGAGTTGCTCGGGCGACATGAACTCCAGGGTGCCGACGGTCTGGCCGATGGCAGTCAGCGCCGGCTTCTTGGCCCCGTCGCCCGACACGATCTTGGCGATGCCGAAATCCAGCACCTTGACGAAGTCGTCATCGCCGCGGCTCTCGATCATGACGTTCTCGGGCTTCATGTCGCGGTGGACGATCCCCTGCTCGTGCGCTTCGCGGAGCGCGATGCACACCTGGCGCAGGATCTTCAGCACGCGCGCCTGGGAGAGCGGCCCATCGCGGCGTTGCATCTGCTGCAGGCTGCGGCCGCGCACCAGTTCCATCGCCAGGTACAGCGTCCCGTCGGGTGTCTCGTCGAAGTCGTACAGCGTGACGGTGTTCGGGCTGCGCAGCTTCGAGCAAGCCTCGGCCTCGCGCCTGAAACGTCCGACCACCGTCGGGTCCAAGACGTTCTGCGGATGCAGGATCTTCAGCGCCACTTCGCGCTCGGTGGCTATCTGCTTGCCCTCGAACACGGCGCCGAAGCCCCCCTCGCCGATCTTCTTGCGAACGAGGTAGCGGTTGTTCAGCGTGTGGCCGATGAGCTGGTCCAGGCGGACGGGCGGCGACGGGCGCATGGGGGGCGCCTTGGCGACGATGGCGGGTGGTCTGACCGCGGGGGCGGTCCTGTTCGCGTCGTGTGTCGAGGTCGTCAGTTCCTCGATCGCGGCCTCTGTCAGGCGTTCGCCGCAAGTGCCGCAGAAGCGACCGCCCGGATCCGGCAGGGCGCCGCATTTGGGGCAGGGAAGGGGGACCATGGTCATCGCGGAGCCGGCGTGCTCTCCGACGCCGGCGTGCGGCCCTCCTGCTCCATCGCCCGGTTCCGCTCGTAGGTCAGGAAGATGGCGCCGGCTGCGGCCGCCACCAGGGTCAGGAAGATGAAGGTGAGCAGCGAGCGCGCCTCGGCTGGGTGGCTGGCCTTGGCCCTGGCGAACTCACGCCCGGTCAGGCCGATCACCTCCTTGGGGATGGTGACCTCGACGGTCACCTTTTCGAGCGTGTCGTGCTTGCGACCGGGCTCGGCGGGATCCGGCCCCGGGTCGTAGGCGGCGAACTGGACGAGATCGGCCGCCGTCGGCTCCTGCAGGCCGGCGCCTTCGAAACGGGCGACGACCACGGTGATGTTGTCGGGCCCTTCGCGTTCGAGCGCGCGTGCGATCAGGCGGTCGCTGGCCTTCTTGACGTCCTTCTCGTCCCTGAGAATCTGCAGGATCTCCTCGTCGCTGACCGGGCCGTGCAGGCCGTCGGACGAGACCAGCACCACGTCCCCTCGACGCAGCGGCACGTGCGACAACGCCACGTCCACGCGCTCCTGCACGCCCAGGGCCTGCAGGATGATGTTCGCATGCTCGAAGGCCTTCGCCTCCTCGACGGTCATCGCGCCTGCCTCGATCAGTTGCCACGCCAGCGACTGATCCTTGGTGACCTGGGCCAGGCGCTCGCCGCGCATCACGTAGCAGCGCGAGTCTCCGATCTGTCCCACCACCAGGGTGTCGTCGACCAGCGCGACGGCGGTGCAGGTTGTGCCCATGCCGCGCTCGCTCTGGTTGTCGCGCGACTGGGTGTAGATGCGGTCATTGGCATCCTCGATCGCGCGGCGCAGGAGTCGGGCGAAGGCGTCGCGCGGCAGCGGGGCGGAAGCGGCGAGCGCCGAGGAGATCGCATCCACCGCCATCTGCGAGGCCACCTCGCCGGCGGCGGCGCCACCCATGCCGTCACAGACGACGAAGAGAGCGCCCTTGGCGCCGACGGGGATCTCCAGGGCCTCCTTCGGATCGGCGACGCGCTGATCGCGGGAAACGTCCGCGATCACCAGGCAGTCCTCGTTGTGCTCTCGCACCAGCCCCACATCGGTCTTGCCAAAGACCGAGATCTTGATGTCTGGGGCGCTCACGGGACTGAACCTGGATGATCGCTCTATCCTGGCTCGAACCGCAAGAGCGCATCTCCCACCCGCATCATCTGACCCGGACGGAGGGGGTGGGGCGTCCGCAAGCGGAAATAGGTGCCGTTCGAGCTCCCGAGGTCGGCGAGGGTGACCTGACCATCCTGGACCTGGATCTGGGCGTGGCGGCGGGAGAGGAACTCGTCGTCGGTGAAGACGATGTCGCCCCCCTCGCGGCCGAGGCTGACCTCGGTGCGGGTCAGGTAGAAGATGTCGCGTGAGGTGCCGGCAGCCGTGAGCTGTCGAAGGCGGCCCCACGGCGGCTTCACCGGAGTACCGAACAGGACCACGCCGTACTCGACGGCGGGACGGAGGGTCCGCTCGACCTCGGAGAGCACCTCGAATTTCAGCACCTGCTTGCCGATCAGGAACTGGTCGCCGTCAGCCAGCGCCACCGGCTCCTGCAGGCGCACGTAGACACCGTTACGCGCCTCGAGCGGGGTCAGCACGTACCCATCGGCCTGGCGGACGATGCGGGCGTGGCGCGGCGCCAGGTGCGGGTCCTTGAAGAGCAGGTCCCCCTCCGAACGCCCGATGTCGCACTGGTCGCCGCGGATCGGGAACACCTCGCCATCGGTGCCGTCCAGGTTCACCGAAACCAGGCGCGCTGCGGCCGCCGGCGCAAAGAACTCGACCCGGGCAATCGGGTGGCCGCACTCGACGCAGAAATTCGTCTCGACCGGGTTCGACGCCTTGCAGACCGGGCAGGTCGGACCTTCGGGTTCCTTGTGGCCGAGCACGGCGCCGCAGAACTGGCAGTAGGCACTGCCGTGGACCACCTCACCGCCGCAGCCAAGACAGGTTTGCAAGCCGGCCCATCCTCTACTAATAAAGGCGGGCACCGCCGCCGGCCCGCACAACGTGGCTCAACGAATACCAAGTATCGCAAGTCGCGTCAAAAGACGCGTCGATCTGCGCCCGATCGGCCTGGCGCTGCTCGCCGCCGTGGGTTGCGGCCCGATCGTCGAGCAGGCCGCCTTCCCGGCGCGCCCGGACACGCTGCGGCCGGGTGATCTGCTGGGACCCTTCGACGGCATCGTGCTCGACGCCGAGACGGATCGACCGGTGGCGGGCGCGACGGTGGCAGCCTCGTGGGCGTTCGAGCGCGGGGTCGGCCTGGTCGGTCCGCTGGGGGCGCACGAGCAGGTGACCGAGACCGGAGCTGACGGCCGCTACCGTATCGCGCCGCTGAAGAATTTTCCCAGCGGCGCCTCGGCGCGCGTCCAGCGGTTCACGATGATCGTGTACCACCGCGGCCACGTCGGCTGGCGCAGCGATCGCCGCTTCCCGGGGTTGCAGGCGCGGCGTGACTTCGCCCAGCGCGGGAACAAGATCCGGCTCGAGAAATGGCAGACGACGTTCCAGCACCACCAGCACCTGGTCTACCTGGGCGGCGGAGACGCCATCAAGGCGGCGGCGAGCTGGGAGGTGCAGCCGGCCAGTCTGGAGCTGGAGGGGACCTCGGCCACCGCCAGCAAGGTCGGGGCCGTACTGCCGGCGCTGCCCGTGAAGACCCTCGATGCCAGACCGCTGTTGTCCGAGGAGGAGGTGCGGGGCGTGACCGGCTACCCGGGCTCGTTCGAGGTGGGCAAGCTGGGCGATTTGCCGTCGACGGAGTTTTACGACAGCAGCCATTTCAAGGCGGTGGGCAAGCCCGAGAGCTTCGACGTCGGCCTGCGCGTGTGGGCTCTGGGCGAGGCGGGCGCCGAGGCGCAGTACCGGAAGTTGCAGACCGAGTTGCCGGGCGCGACGACGACCGATGAGATCGGCGATGCGGCCTTGCGCGCGCGCGCGGGTGAGGTTCTGGGCCTGGCTTTCTTGCAGCGCGAGCGGGGAATCGTGGTGTCGGTGACCTGTGGGACCGGGCAGTGCACGGAGGCGTCGATGATTCTCAGACTCGGCAAGTTGATAGAAGGCCACCTGCCCGGGTTGACCGTGCCGAAGAATGCAGGGCCGCCGTGAAGCGAGCCGTCGCACTCCTGATGCTCCTCGGCGCCGGTCCGGCGTTCGCCTATGACGCGGCGACGACCCATGCCGGGCTCACCGAGAAGGCCGCGCTCGCTTCCACGCTCCACCGGGTGCTCTCGCGCCGGCTGGGGCGGCCGCTGGGTGTGCTCGAGCCGCTCCAGTTGCACTCGCGGCTGCTGGACGCCGAGGCGCGGCGGTCGCTCTGGGCGCGGCTACAGGCGCTGGATCCGGCGGGAGGGTACCGCCCGGGCAACGACGGTGTGACGACGGCGCTCTCCTGGGTGATCGCCGGCGCGGTGCTGGCCGAGACGCCGCCCGAACGCGGCCGCAACCACTTCTTCGAGCCACGGCGACACGTGGGCCTGGACGATGGGCCGGGGCTGGCCGGCGCCGCGCACGCGGTGCGCCTGGCGATCGATAGTGGGGCCACCGTCCGCCAGATCGCCACCGGTACGGCATTCGATATCACCGGGCAGCCGTCGGTCGCCTGGGTGTCGTCGCCGCAGAATGACCAGGGCATTCCCATGTTCCTCGACCGCTGGGAGCATTCGATCGCGGGCGCCGACCCGGCCGAGCGCGAGTCGGCGCTGGTGCAGGGACTGCTGGCGCTCGGTGGCATCGCTGCGGTGCTCGAAGATGCGGGCGAGCCGGCGCACGTGCGCAACGACTTCCGCGTGGCCTTCCTGCAGCGGCAGGGGCCGAGTTCTTGGGATCGCGCCTCGGGGTTCGAGCGGTTCGTGGCCGGGCGTTACGGCCGCATCGGCGTGCCTGCGCCGCTGCCGGCGGTGCGGCGCCCGACGCTGGATGCGTTCTTCGCGGCGAAGGACGGGCAGGGGTTGGCGGACCGCACCCAGCGCCGGTTCTTCTCGCCCGGCTCGTTGCCCGAGGACGTGGGCATCGACGCGCAGACCACGCCCAAGGAGGTGACGCGGTCGGCGCGTGACTCGCTGCCGTTCCCGCGGCCGGGTATCACGGGCCTGGAATTGAAGGACGCGAGTCGGCCGAAGTACATGATGATCGAGGGGCGACGCTCGCTCGGCTACGTGCGTGAACCGCGGCGGATCCGTTTCTTCCTCGACCCGGCCGTGTACGCGGACGCGTCGAAGGCGCTGCTGCCCGAGGTCGGCGCCTATGCCGTCGGCCTCATCGACCACCTGCTTCGCGCCGGCGTGAAGCTGGAACGATCGGGCGGCAGCGTGACGGCGTCGCTCGAGGGGGTGACGGGCACCGTCGACGGCCGCCTGAGGTTCTTCGCCGAGGACGCGCTGGGCGTGCGGCGGGAGCTGACGGCGGCGGCCGGCCAGCCGCTCAGCGTTTCGGTGCCCGTCGGCGCGAAGAGGATCGCGGCCGTGCTCCGCGGCCAGGACGCGGCAGGTCCGCTGGTGGCTGCGGGCGAACTGGCGGAATAAACACCGGCAGTCGGCGGCGCGACGGCTCGAACACCGACAGCAAAGCCTCGGCCTCCTCGGCGGCCGCCGGATCCGGCGCTGCCGCTTCCAGTGCTCGCCGCAAATCGGCGGGCAACCCGGGGGAGCGGGCGAGCGCCGCCTGTTTGTCGGCGTCGGCGCTCTCGCCCGCCTCCCGCGCCGCGCGCGCTGCCCAGGCCAGGAACCGCGCTCCTTCCTCGCCCGGAGTGGCCTCGGCCGCGCGCCGGAAGGCCGTCGCCGCGGCCGCCGGTCGTTTGCGCGCCAGATCCACGCGTCCCAGGTCGAAGCAGGGCCAGGGGTTGCCGGGGTCGCGCTCCGCTGCGGCGGCGAACGCCTCGGCGGCGTGGTCGAGGCGTCCGAGGCGCCAGCACGCCACTCCCCGATCGTGGTGGCTCTCGGCCGAGCCGGGATCCTTGCGCAGCGCCCGCTCGGCCTGGCGCATGGCGAACAACGGCGTCAGCTCCTCGCCGTCCGATTCGAACGCCTCCAAAAGAAACTCGCCGTCGTCGCCGAACAGGATCTCCTCGCGCGCGAGCGCAGCGTCCAGCCAGCGTTCGAACGTCGAGCCTGCCAGCCAGCGCTCGTCCGATCCGCCGCGCACCCGGATGACCGTGCCGTCGTCCGACAGCAGAAGGCGGTCGCCACCTGCAGCCTCTGCGAAGATGAATTCGGGAGCAGGTTCCAGCTTGCGGTAGGCATCCGGTCCCACGCCGAGGATGACGATGGACTCGTGGAACAGATCGGCCCCGTCGAACGAGCGCAGGAACAGGGCGTACTGCGGCGGCAGCGGCCGGCCGAGGGCGACCTCCGCCGCGGCAAGTGCAGCATCGTCGGCGGGAGGACCGGGACGCAGCAGCCCCTCGGGGGCGCGCGCCAGGGCTGCGCGAAACCCCTCGAAGTACACAGGGCGGCTCAGCGGCGCAGGACGCTGGCGGGCACCGAGGTCCCGCGGGCGGCCAGCGTGGATCCGAGGCGTGACGCCGTCCCGGTGGTAGCGAACTTGCCGCCGGAACGTCCCTCCTCGGGCCGCCAGGTCAACAGCGGCTCGGCGACGAGCCGCCCTTCACCATCGAGCTTGGGCTCGGCTATCTCCAGTACGCGCACGCTGCCATCGGACAGGGTGGAGACATGGACGACGACGTCGAAACTTTCGGCGATCAACTCGCGGACACCGATCCCCAGCGTGGGGGTCGCCAGTGCCTGCAGCCGCGTCAGCGCATCGTGCGCCGAGCGCCCCGCGATCACCGCGAACGTGCCGTCCTGACCCAGCGCGCATTCCTGCACGAGCTCGGCGGCGATCTCCAGCGTGGCGACCTCGATGAAGAGGTAGTCGGGGCGCAGGGCGATCGCCGTCGGCAGCAGATCCGGCATGTGCGTCTCGGCCGTGACCCGGATCCAGCTGGCGTGGCCGTTCCTGGGCAGCACGCGATCGACGATGGCCACCACCCGTTGCCCTTCGCCCAGCCCGTCGGCCAGCGCGGGCACCAGGGCCTCCAGCGCCCGGCGATCGCCAGCCACCAGGACGTTGCGGTGGGTACCCGTGCAGGCCTCGATCACCTGCAGCATCTCCTTCGACATGGCCCCGCTCGAAGTCAGCTCCTTCAGCGTCTTGTGCGCGCGGAGCGGCCGCGAGATCGCCGCGCACAGCTCGCCCACCGTGGGCGGCAGGATGGCCGACAGGTGCGAGCCGTCCGGCAGCGTCACGTTGAACAGCGACGCGTCCTCGTCGGGACGGGGTAGACCACGGGAGGCGAACTGGCGGATCCCGCCCGCGTCCGGAGCGGCGCCGGGAACGCGCTCGCGCTTGCCGTTCCGCTCGACCTCGATCCTGTCGCCGGTGACGTACACCGCGGTGGCGCCGTCGATCTCCAGGGCCTTGCGCAGCCAGGGCGGAAAATCCGCAGGCACGGGGACCGCGCCCGCGGGCAACGATGAGCGGTCGCGCGTGGCGGTCGGGACCTTGTCCTCGTCGTCGTCCTCTTCGTCGTCGCGGGCGGCAACCGCCGGCTTGAGCGGCGGCGGCTGGAGCTTGGGCGGTGGTGCCAGCGGCTCGTCGTCGAGGTCGATGTCGGCGGCGACCGGCGTGGGCGGGAAGGAAGGCGGCGCGGCGTCCTCCTCGTTTTCTTCATCCATCATGGGCGATGGCGCCCTGGGTGGCGGCAGCGGGGGCGGTGGCGCCGGGATACGACCCGAGCCGCGGCCGTCGTCCTCGAGCGTGCGCACCGAGGCGGTCGGCCGGCCCATCATGGGCGGGGGCGGGGGCGGGGCCGGCGGCGGTCGTTTCAGCGCGGTGCTCAGCGAGCCCGCCTCGTTCTGCGGCGGCGCCGGCGTCGGCACGTGGGCCTCGCTGGCGCTGTCGACGCGGATGACGAAGTCGCCCACGTAGATCTTGTCGGCGGTGGAGACCATCGTCGTCTCGGCGATCTTCCGACCGTTGACGTAGGTCCCGTTGGTGCTCTTCAGGTCCTCGATCGAGACCTGCCCGTCCTGCAGGTAGATGCGGCAGTGGCGCTTCGAGACGTTGCCCTTGGCGAGCACCACGTCATTTCCGGTCACCCGGCCGATGACGACCTCTTCCTTGTCGAACGTCAGCTGCCGAGGCTCGCCGCCCTTCTCGGTCAGCGTGAGGATCACCATGGAGGCCGAAACTAAGCCCAAACGCCGCCCTTGTCCATTACGGGGCGCGGGAAATCCCTAGCGTTGCTGGGCGCTAAGCGGCCGTTCGGCCCCTGCGCCCGACAACTCGCCATCCGGCGCCGGCGGGAACAGCACCGCAGCGATCGGCCCGTGGAACACAGCCAGCACACCGATGACGGCCAGCAGGAGCATTCCTGCGGTCACCATGGCGCCCGTGCTGTCCGGATGCGTTTGTCGTTTTGCCGCCACGCCTCCCGATTATAGTTCGAGCCATGCCGATGCAGAGACTGACCTTCGGGGCGCTGGTGCTGCTGCTCGCCGCCGATGCCGCCCTCGCCGCCGAGAAGACCGCGAAGTATTACTTCAAGATCGTCGAGGTAAATGTCAGTAAGTCCGGTGATTCCTCGCTGGGAAAGGTGGCAGGCGACTTCCTGGAAAAGGAACTGGCCGAGCGGGAGGGCTTCACCGCCGACCTGGGTTCGGTCAAGGATGACGCAGGCGTGATGGCCGAGCTGAAGAAGCGAAACCTGAAGGGCTTCCGGATCTCGCTGCGGCTCGAAAAGATCAGCAAGGAAATGAGGCCGCCCAAGCCGGGAGGCCGGCTCAAGCAGATGACCGTCGACCTCAAGGTGTCGGTGTTCGGCACCACGTTGCCCGGCGACAAGCTGGCGTTCAGCGGCGAGGGCGAGGCGGCCATGGAGGCCGAGGTGATCGAGGCGAAGATCGACCAGGAGTCGGCGTCGATGGTCAAGGACGTGATGGGGCAGGCGGTCAAGCAGGCGGTCGATCAGGCGGTGATGAAGCTGTCGGTGCCGAAGTCCGAGCCGCACAACGAGAAGGCCCGCAAGAAGCGGAAGAAGTGATCCCATTTGCCGTCATACGGGGCGTGAAGACCCTGCTTCTGGTGGCGGTGCTGAGTGTCGGCTGCCGGAAGTCGACGCCGGCGGCGCCGCCGCAGCCGCAGCTGGCGTCCGTCGAGATCCAGAAGGATGGCGCTTACCTGTTCACGTACGTCACGCCGGAGGGCAGCTTCGCGACCACCGAGAAGATCGACGAGATTCCGCAGGCGGCGCGCAAGCTGGTGCGGGTGATCGATCCAACCAAGAAGACGCTGGCCGAGAGCGCGAGCGTGTACGTGGTGGATCTGCGGATGCTGCTTGCGCAGGGGAAGGCCCCGGCGCGACCGCTGTCGCGCGAGGCGTTCGAGACCGGCGCGCTGGCGCAATTGCCGCCCGGCGAGTCGTCACGGCGGGGCGATCGGCCGCACGACGCCGTCGATACCGCCGCCGCCGACAGCGGTGTGACGCCGGACGGCACGGCGGTGGTCACGATCTACGGGACGTCCTGGTGCCCGTCGTGCAAGGCTGCGCGCCAGTACCTGACAGGGCGCAAGATCCCGTTCATCGACAAGGACATCGAACGCGACCCGGCCGCCGCGCGCGAGCTGGCGGACAAGGCGATGCGCCTCGGCGTTCCCAGCGACCGCGTACCGGTCCTGGACGTCCGCGGCCGCTTGCTGATCGGATTCGACAAGGCCCGCCTCGAGAGTCTCCTCGGCGAGCCGACATGAGACGGGACCCTGAGAGGGTCCCGGACCCCCCGCGCCCAGTGCCGGCAGGCGGAGCCCGCCGGCACTCCCGCGATCCCGCGGGCTACAGCGCCTTGGCGAGTAGCTTCAGGAATGCGTCGGGGGTGATGTTGGCGTCGTCGAGGCGGACGACGATCGAACCGTCGAGGGCGACCACGCGTACCGCGGGCAGGCCCTCGGCGCTGTAACGCTCGCGGATCTTGGCGATGGCCGGGTCCTCGTCCTCGCGCGTGCAGTCGACCTTCAGCAGGGTGAATTTCTCGCGCATCAGAGCGGCCACCTGGGGCTGGGCGAAGATCTTCACTTCCAGCTCCTTGCAGGGGAGACACCACTCGGCGCCGAAGTCGACGAGCATCGGGCGGCCGCTTGCCTTCGACGCCGCCAGCGCCTCCGTTTCCGAACGATGCCATGTCAGCTCGGTCTGGGGGGTCAAGAGGAAGTTCGTGAACCCGAAGAGCGCGAGCACCACCATCGCCACCCCGACCAGCTTGCGCAGTTGCCGGGCCAGCACGTCGTGGAAGCTGAGGTGCACGGCTCCCAGTACCACGCCGACGACGGCGGCTGCCGCGCACAGGAGCACGAAGTTGCCACTGGTGCCCGTCAGCTTGTGCAGACCGGGCACCACGTTCTTCAGGTAGTAGAGCGAGGCGCACAGGAGCGCGATGCCGAGCACGCTCTTGACCGACTCCATCCACTTGCCCGAACGCGGAAGTGACATCGACAGGCCGGCGATGGCCCAGAACGGGATGCCGATGCCCCCGGCGTAGGTGGCCATCAATGCGAAGCCCATCACGGCATCGCGGGTGGTGGCGACGTAGGCCAGGATCCCGGCGAGGGGAGGCCCGGTGCAAGGAGCGGCGATGAGGCCGCCGACCAACCCCATCAAGAACGCACCGCCCGCACCCTTGCCGCCCACACGGTTGAGGCGATCCTGCAAGCTGGCCGGCAGATTCAGCTCGAACGCGCCGAACATCGACAGGGCCATGGCCGCGAACAGCGCCGCCAGCGGCACGATGATCCAGGGGTTGGCGAGGAAGGTGCCGAAGGCCCGGCCGACAAGCGCGAAGGTGGTGCCGAGCGCGCCGAACATCATGGCGATGCCGCCGACGTAACAGGTGGCCAGCAGGAACGCACGGGCGCGCGACACACCGGTCTTCGCACCGAAGATGCTGACGGTGATCGGAATCATCGGGTAGACGCACGGGGTGAGCGAGGTCAGGAACCCGGCGACGAAGGCGAACAGGAACGCCGCGCCGACGCCGCGGGCTGAGGCCTCGGCGAACGTCTCGGCGTGAGCGGCGGCTGGCGCGAGCACGACCGCGAACCCCGTCGCCGTGGTCAGGGAGAGCCGACGACGCAGTGCTGCCGAACCCATCGGGGAAAGTATAGTAGGTGCCAGCGTGGGGCGCAGGGGAGCTTTCCCGTCGCGAGGGTTCCACATACTATGCCGGTCGTGTCCCGAGACGATTCGTTCTCGCCGCTCGCGCTGCTCGGCGTGGGCTACATCGGCGGATCGGTGGCCCTGGCGGCCCGCGCCGCCGGGCTCTCCGGGCGGGTGGTCGGCTACGATCCGGATGCCCGCGCGGTGGCCATCGGTCGCGAGCGAGGGATCCTGGACGAGGTCGCCGATAGTCCCGAGGCGGCGGTGCGTGGCGCCCGACTGGTGGTGCTGGCGGCCCCGGTGGCCAGCTTGGCCGAACTCGCGCGACGGATCGCCCCGGCGCTGGAAACCAACGCGCTGGTGATCGACGTGGGAAGCGTCAAGGCGCCGCTGGTGCATGCCGTGCAGGCGACGCTGGGCGCGCGCTTCGTCGGCTGCCATCCGATCGCCGGCACCGAGCGACAAGGCCCCGCCGCCGCGGATCCCTCCATCTTCGAGGAGCGCACCTGCTTCGTCACGTCGGACGCGCCCGCGGCGCGGCGGTTCTGGGAGGCGATCGGATCCCGCGTGGTGGTCGTGGATCCCGAGGTCCACGACCTCTGCATGGCCGCGGTGAGCCACCTGCCGCATGTCGCCGCCTACGCGCTCGCGGCGAGCCTGGCCGACGCGCTTCCGGCACTGGCGGCACACCCGTCCGCGGCGGCTCCGACCACCAGCCTGCGGGACACCACGCGGATCGCCGGCTCGAGCCCGGCTGTGTTCCGCGACATCTTTCTCGAGAACCGGGGGCCGCTGCTGCCGCTGGTCCGGGCGCTGGAGGCGCGCGTCTCGGCTGTCCGGGCGGCGCTGGAGCAGGGCGATGGCGTGGCGCTGGGGGCGTTGCTGGCGACGGGGCAGGCCACGCGCGAACGGCTCATGAAGGGCGGCTGAGGTGGTACGCGCGCTGCTGGTGCTGGGATCCCTTTCCGCCTGTGCGCCGACGATGGCGCCTACTGACCCGGCCACGCGGCTGCGCGAACTGCCCGACGACGGCGATCTGCTCGGCCTCGTCCCTGGCGACGCCGAGATGGTGTTGACCGTGGACGTGGCGCAGCTCCGCTCTTCGCGCTGGAGCCGGGACCTGCTGAAGACCCGCGACACGTCACTGCACGGCTTCGACGTCGCCAAGGATGTCGACCGGCTGGTGATGGCGCGCCTGTCGTCCACAAACGACGAGGCGAGCTTCACGGTGGCGCAGGGCCGCTTCGATCGCGAGCGCGTGGCCACGGAGTTCCGCAAGCAGAGGCCGGCGGCGACGCAGAGCCGCGTCCGGGGCTGCTCGGTCTGGGCGGACGAGCGGGACGCGCTGGCGTTCCTGACTGACCGCACGGTGGTATCGGGCCCGCTGGCCGCCGTGCGTGGCAGCATCGACGCGTCGCTTGGGAGGGCGCCCTCGGCGCGGCAACAGTCCTGGATCACCGAACTGGAGGTGGCACTGGTCGCGGGGCGCGGGCGTCCGTCACACGGGCCGGCTGCATCCGTCGCGGTCCACGTCACCGATCCGGTGCGGGCGCAGCTGCGCGAGACGCTGGACGAGGCCGAGGGGCTCGAGCGTCTGGGGCTCCGGCTGGATCTGGGGCAGACGCTGGATCTCGCCGCCGTGGGCGTGGCGCGATCACCCCGCGAGGCCAGCGCGCTGGCCGGCACGCTGGACACCCTGCTTCACGGCCTGCGCGCCCGCGTGTCGCTGGCGGCGCTCGGCTTGCTTCCCGTGCTCCAGCGCGCACGCGTCAGCGCGCAGGGCGCGCGGGTGACGGGGGAGTTGCACCTGAACGAGGAACAACGCGAGGAGATCGCCGCGCGCCTGACCCAGCTGGCCGAGGTGGTGGCCGCCGCACGGAAGAAGGAGCCGAAATGACCGAGGCCCAGACGCTGCGCGTATCCCGCAGCGGCCCCCTGCGCGGCACCTGCCGCGTCCCGGGCGACAAGTCCATCTCTCACCGGGCGCTGCTGTTCGGTGCGCTGACCGACGGCCGCGTCGAGATCGAAGGGCTCGGCGTCGGCGGCGACAACGTCTCGACGGCGAAGGCACTGTCGGCGATGGGGGTGCCGATCACTCTCGAGGGCCCGCACGCGGTGGTCCAGGGCGTCGGTTTCGACGGCTTGCGGGCGCCTTCCACGCCGCTCGATTGCGGCAACTCGGGCACGACCATCCGCCTGTTCTGCGGGCTTCTCGCCGGCCGCCCGTTTGCGACCACTCTCGAAGGGGACTCGTCGCTCACCCGACGGCCCATGAACCGTGTGGCCAGGCCGCTGATGATGATGGGCGCCCAGTTCGACGGACGGAAGGATCCGGCTCGCCCGGATGATCTGTTCGCGCCTCTGGTGGTCCGCGGCGGCGATCTGCGCGGCATCAGTTATGACCTTCCGGTGGCAAGCGCCCAGCTGAAGAGCGCGCTGGTGCTCGCCGGTCTGCAAGCGAAGGGTCCCACGCGCATCACCGAGCCAGGCCTGTCCCGCGACCACACCGAGCGGATGCTGAGATTTCTCGGCGCTCCCATCACCGCCGACGGGCTCACCGTCACGGTCGATCCGGCCGGCTGGAACGGACGGCTGCGGGCCGCCTCGCTCCGGGTCCCCGGCGACATCTCGTCGGCGACCTTCATGATCGTCGCCGCGCTGGTGGTGCCGGGCAGCGATGTCACCGTCGAGGGGATCGGGCTGAACCCGACGCGGTCGGGCGTCCTCGATGCGCTGCGAGCCATGGGTGCCGACCTGGAGGTGGAGGTCACGGGAGACGCCATGGGCGAGCCGATGGGCCGGGTGCGCGCGCGGGCCAGCAGATTGCGCGGAATCGAGCTCGGCGGCGAACTGGCGCTGCGGTCCCTCGACGAGGTGCCGGCGCTGGCGGTCGCCGCCGCCCTTGCCCACGGCCCATCGGTGTTCCGCGATCTGCGCGAGTTACGGGTCAAGGAGTCGGATCGCATCGCCTCGATCGCGCGCGAGCTGGGCCGCGCCGGCGTGAACGTCACCGAAGCGCCCGACGGGTTCACGGTCGACGGCACCGGCGGTCGCGCCCCACGCGGCGGCGAGGTGCAGCCCGACCACGACCACCGCATCGCCATGTCCGGCGCCATCCTCGGTCTGGTCTCCGAGGGCGACACCACGATGCCGGTCGGCGACATCGGCACCTCGTTCCCGACCTTCGCCGAGACGCTGCGCGCCCTGGGTGCTTCCGTCAGAACCTGAAGGCGACGGTGATGATGGGCACCACCGGCTTCGGGCGGCGCTCTGTCCACAGGAGATAGCCGCACCCGATGCCGGTGGTCACTCCGGCGCCGAGCAGCACGCCTCCGAACCCAACGCCGCCGCGCGAATCTGCTGTTGCGACAGCGACGGTGCCGATGATCGCCGCAGCGACGCTGGCCGCCAGGCCGACGTAGATCCCGGTCGGGCGGCGGGGTGGGGGCGGCGTCGGCGCGATGATCACCACCGGCGTCTCCAGCGGTCCCTTGATGTCGTCGGCCAGCCGGATCATCACCTCGCGCGCCTCGGCGACGGTGCACACGTCGCAGGGGCGGAGCTTGTTGGCGACGGGGAGCACCGCCTCGGAGCTGCCCTGGGTCCCGAACAGGCGCGCACTCATGCGGTAGCTGTTGCCGCTGACCGAGATCTTGATGCGCACGAGGTGGTGGACCTCCAGGAGCTGTCCGACGCGCGTGAGACAGGTCGGACTCTCGCACTTGCCCAGCTCAGGGTGGCCTTGGAGCCGCTGTGCGACCTCGGCCGAGTCGAGGACCTGGATCCCGGCGCGCACCAGGCCGATGACGAAGCCATCCTGGAGCTGCAGGGCCAGGGCAGGTGAGGTGTCCTCGCCCTCGAGGACGAAATCGTAGACGGCGACGCGGGGCTGGGGCGGCTGAGCGGGCGGGACGGCCACGGGCGCCGCGGCGAGGGCGGCGATGAGGCTCAGGGCGACGGACACGACGGCGGATTGTCGCACATCCCCGGAAGGCCGTGCGGTGCAAGTCCGAAGCAGGAGTGCGTCTGACCCGCGCCCGGGAGACGCGGGCAGCGGCCCACCGCGCGACAGGCGTTCGAGGGGACGCCGGCCTCGCACGCGGCGACGATGCGCTCGCTGCTGTAGTCGAGCTCGAGGCGTGCGTTCCGGAGGGCTGCCGCGCCCAGAACGCCGTTGACCTCGGGGCCCTCGGGTCGGATCTGTTGACGCAGGGTCTGCAGCAGCGGCTCGCGATCGTCGATGATCGCCACCTCGATGGCATCTCCCAGCTCGAGGTAGCCCGCGCCGTTCAGGGCCTTGCGGTTGGTGTTCGGATCCTGATCGCACGGCAGGACGCAGGCGGCGTGCTCCGCGTTCTGGGCCTGCGAGAAGGCGACCTGCTCCAGCCGCCGGGCGCGTCCCAGCTCGACGCAGGGTCCGGGATCCGAGGTGACCTCTGCCTCGCGATCCACCAGCGCCAGCCGCGGCAGCATCGCCCACTCGGCGTCGATCGGCGTAGCGATGGTCGCCAGCCGCAAGGGAGCCCGGCGGCGCGCCGGCGGGGTCGGTAGCCGCTCCTCGATGCGCGCCCAGGCAGAACGGCCGAGGATCGTCGGGCCTGTGCCGGTCGCCAGCACCAGCGAGAGGTCGACGCCGGTCGCCAGCGCGCGCTCGTCGCCCGAGCAGCAGGCGGTGGGCAAAGGGTCTTCGCGAACGAACGCGGACGGTGCCGCGCACGCTCTGACCACCAGCAATGATGACGGGTACTGGTAGGGGCCGCGCGGGCCGATGCCACCCGATGGGCCACGCACGTCCAGCTCGCCGCCGCCGCGTCGCTTGGCGTGCAGCACGGCATAGCCCACACCGGACAGATAGCTGTCCGTGGCTGGCTGCGCCGACCAGAAGATGATCTCGGGAGCGCCGAAGCCGATCTCCACCGTGTAGTCGACCAGGAAATTGCCGCCCAGGATCGCCGTGGGCCGCAGCGATCCGTCGCCGACCTCGGCCAGCGCCGCACCGACGGTCTTCACGCGTCCGAAGCGCCCGCGCAGCGGATGAGCCGCCGTGGCCGCAAGCATGTGGATGGTCCGGTCCTTCACCTCGGGGTCGTCCGATGGATCGTTCCAGATGCTGATCGGTGTGCCGGTGTCGACCAGCGCGCGCAGGGGGGCGGCCCCGTCCGCGAGCAGCGCCACAAGTGCGCCTCCGGGCGCCCTCTCGAGCACGATCGGGCGCGAGTCGTAGGTGCAGCACGGGTCAGAGCAGCCGCCGCTTCCGACGGCTGCGAGGGCGATGAGCCCCCAGACCCTCACTGGGCCGAGTCGCCCAGCTTCTTCTTCATGCGCTTCATGAGCGCGTCGAAGCCGTCCTTGTTGATGATCTTGCTGAACTCGGCGCGGTAGTTCTCCAGCAGGCTCTGCTCGTCGGTGATGACGTCGTACACCACCCAGTGCCCGCCGTGGAAGGTCATCTTGTAGATGATCTCCATGGTGATCTTCTTGGCCTTCGCCGTCGCCAGCAGCTTGGCGTTCACCGTGGCCTCTTCGTCCTTCTTTTCCTCGTTCAGGAACTGCAGGTCGTACTCGGGCTGCCCGTGCATCTGCTTGAGGTAGTTGCGCTCGACGAGCTCGCGCAGCGTTGCCACGAACTCGGTGCGCTGCTTGGGGGTCAGGGGCTCCCAGTTCTTGCCCAGCGCCCGGCGGGCCAGTTCCTCGAAGTCCAGGAACCCCCCCACGATCTTCCGCACCTCCGAATTCTTGGCCTCGCGCTCGGGTGACCACGACGGGCCTCGTTGCCCGAGCACCTTCTTGAGCTGTGCGTTCGACTTCTTCAGCTCGGCCATCGGGCTCGAATCAGCCGGCGCCTTCTCGGGACCTTTCGGTGCGGCCACGGCCTCGGTCTTGGGCGGGACGGGCTTCTTCTTCTTGCTCGCCGGCTGCGCCACAGCGCTGCCGACCAGGGTCGAGATCATGAGGACTGCTGCCAGGGAACGCATGACGCTTACCTCTATACTGTGGACGGCCCGCCCGGCCAAGTTATGCTGTAGGCCGATGTCGGTCATCGATCCGAAGGCGTGGCTGAGCCAGACCACCGGCGACATCCGCGAGGCGTACGCCCGCAACCGGCGGGTGATGTCCTTCGGTGAATACTTCACTCTGTTCGTCAACGACACCGGCCAGCAGGTGCGCTCTGCGGCGCAGTACTTGCGCGACGTGTTCGATCACTACGGCACCCTCAGCGTGCGCAGCCCGCGCGGCGCGCTCACGCGCTGGCGCCTCTTCGACTGCCCCTGGGACGAGGGCAAGGAGAGCCTGAAGGGCCAGGAGGAGGTGCAAGCCTCCGTCTACCGGCTGATCTCCAACTTCGCGAAGGAGGGGCGCACCAACCGCCTGATGTTGCTGCACGGCCCGAACGGCAGCGCCAAGTCCACGTTCGTCGGCTGTCTGCAGCGGGCCATGGAGCACTACTCTGCGCTCGACGAGGGCGCGCTTTACCGGTTCAACTGGATCTTCCCGTCGCAGCGTATCGCCAAGGGCGGCATCGGCTTTGGCGGCGGCGGCAGCCTGGACGCCGAGGGTGGCGTCGACACTTACGCGTACCTCGAGGACGACCTGATCGAGGCGAAGATCGTCGACGAGCTCAAGGACCACCCGATTCTGCTCATGCCCCGCGCCAAGCGGCGCGAACTGATCGAGTCGCGCCTGGGCGATCAGATCGCCGCCGGGTTCCGGCCCGCGCACAATCTGATGGCGGGGGATCTGTCGCACCGCAACCGGCAGATCTTCGAGGCGCTGCTGTCGTCGTACCGGGGCGACATGGCCAAGGTGCTGCGGCACATCCAGGTCGAGCGCTTCTACGTCTCGCGGCGCTACCGGCAGGGGGTGGCCACCGTCGAGCCGCAGCTGGCGGTGGACGCCCGAAGCCGGCAGCTGACCATGGACCGCTCGCTCGGGTCGCTGCCGCCGGCGCTGCAGTCGCTGACTCTGTACGAGTTCCAGGGTGAGCTGGTGGACGGCAACCGCGGCGTGCTCGACTTCGCCGACCTGTTGAAGCGGCCGATCGAGGCGTTCAAGTACCTGCTGGGCACCGTCGAGGAGGGGCGCATCGCGCTGGACGTGGCCAGCGTCGACGTGGACACGGTGTTCGTGGCTTCGTCGAACGAAGGTTACCTGGCAGCGTTCAAGGAGATCCCCGAGTTCCAGTCGTTCAAGGGGCGCATCGAGCTGGTGCGCGCGCCGTACCTCCTCGACTACCGCGTCGAGCAGCAGATCTACGATGCACACATCCATTCGGTGCTGGGGCGGCAGACCGGCAAGCACGTGGCGCCGCACGTCTCCTGGGTGACGGCGATATGGGCGGTGTTGACCCGCATGAAGAAGCCGATGCCCGAGAAGTACGGCAAGGGGCTGGCCGAACTGGTGGCGCGCCTCGGGCCACTGGAGAAGGCCCTGCTGTACGCGGCCGAGGCGCCGGCCGAGGGATTCTCACCCGAGCAGGTGCGTGACCTGCACTCGGGGACCGAGCGGATCGCGCGCGAGTCGGACGCCTATCCGAACTACGAGGGGCGCACCGGCGCGTCCCCCCGCGAGATGAAGCTCATCCTGATGAACGCCGCGCAGAGCCCGAAGTTCCGCTGCCTGTCGCCCTTCGCGGTATTCGACGAACTGGAGGAACTGGTGCGCGGGGTGACCGTGTACGAGTTCCTCAAGCAGGAGCCGCTGTCGGGCGGTTACCACGAGAACCGGAAGTTCATCTTCCAGGTGCGCGATCGCCTGCTGGATCGGATCGACGACGAGGTGCGCACGTCGATGGGCCTGGTCGAGGAGCGCCGCTACATCGAGCAGTTCGAGCGTTACGTCAGCCACGTCTCCTACTGGGTGAAGAAGGAGAAGATCGCGAACCCGATCACCCGACGCGACGAGAACCCGGACGAGGAGATGATGACCGAGGTCGAGCGGCTGCTGAACGTGGGCGACAGCGGTGCCAAGCGCGAGGACTTTCGGCGCGAGGTGATCGCCAAGATCGGAGCCTGGTCGCTGGACCACCAGGGGCAGATGCCGGACTACGAGCGGATCTTCCCACGGCCGATCGCCGAGCTGCGCGAAGCCTTCTTCACCGACAACAAGAAGAGGGTGCGCAAGATCAACGAGGAGATGCTGATGTACCTGGTCGACGGGCCAGGACAGATGCTGCCGGACGTCGTCGAGACGGTGCGCTCGACGCTGGACACGCTGAAGAACCGCTTCGGGTACTGCGACCTGTGCGCCAAGGACGCGGTGCTGGCATTGGTCCGCAAGCGCTACAGCTGAGAGGCGATCGCTGCCGCCAGCCGGTCGGCGGCGGGCGCGTGCTGGACGAGGAACAAGCTGGGCTCGATCAGCTCCAGTTCCATCAAGACCGGGAGGCCGGCGGCATCGCGGGTCAGATCGACGCGGGCGTACAGCAGGGGCCGCGGCGCAGCGGCGAGGATCGCCTCGGCGACGGCGCGTTCGTCGGCCTCGATCGGCATGACGGGCGAGATCTGCTCGGTGGTGCCGGAAAAACGGGGGCTCTTGCGGATGGCATGGGTGAAGACACCGTCGATCCAGACCAGCGCTCGCTCGCCGTGCCCTTCGACGGAGCGGAGGTACGGCTGGACGAGGACGTCGTGGTCGCAGAGCGCCGCCAGATGGGCGCGGGCATCGGAGGTCCGCGACACGCGCTTCGTCTGGAACGATCCGGCGGAGACGGCGGGCTTGATCACGAGGTCGGGCCAGCGCGCCAGGAGCGCCTCCACGTTCGCGCTGGCGCCGCGTGCGACAAGCTCGGTCGGCACCACGGGTAGGCCACGGCTGGCGAGATCGACGAGGTATCTCTTGTGAGCGTTCCAGCGAATCACCGGCGCAGGGTTCCACAGGCGGGTGACGGCGGCGCATCGGTCGGCCCAGGCGACGAAGGCGTCGAGGTGCTCGAAGTAGTTCCAGGTCGAGCGCAGGACGCAGGCGCGCGCGGCGGACCAGTCGACGGCGGGATCGTCCCAGGCGCACGTCTTTGCGGTGAGGCCGCGCGCCGCCAGTGCGGCGTGCAGAGGCGCGTCGTCGTCGTCGGGGTCGTAAAGAGTGAGGCCCGTCGCAAGAAAGACGTCTGTCACGCTCCGGCTGCCTTCTCGATCCGATCCAGGAGGGCACGGGCGTTCATCGTCCGGTTGTAGACGTAGAGGCGGCCGGGCAACTCGTCGGGCAGGGCGGCCTCGCTCACGCGCAGGTGCTTGCCGACCGCGAACACGATCGGGTGAGCGAGGCCGCGCTCGACGAGCTCGACCCGCTTCCAGACGGCGTCGCGGCTCCAGAAGCCGAGCGCCTCCAGGTAGACCACCGCGCCGGAGTCGGCATGACGGAACTCGAGATCGGGCACGCAGACGCCCACCCCCGGCAGGTCCAGCACGGCGCCCGACACCGCCGCGCGCCACGGCGTGTCCAGCTGCCCGACCTGGCGCAAAAGTGCGGCGACGTCGTCGGCCACGGCCGGGCCGGATGGGCTGGCCTGACCCTGGCCGGACAGCGTGAACCGGAGCGGACGGCGGTCGCGGCCCCAGCGCAGGTCCGCCTCCAGTTCCCATTCGTGGCATGTACACAGGATCGGGAAGGCCAGCGCCAGTTGCAGGCCATACTTCGTCACCGACTCGAAGAGGCTGTACGGACCGTCGATCTCCAGGCGGTAACCCCCGCCGGGCACAGGCTCGATCCGGAACAGCAGCCGCAGGAACTTCAGCCGACGGAAGAGATCCCGGTACGCGCCCGGAGCGGCTGCGCGCACCACCGCCGTCACCTTCACGGCGGTCAGTAGCACCGCCTGGACCTGGGCGCGATCGTAGACGGCCAGCAGACCATCGGGCGAGATTGCGTCGAATCCGACCAACCGGTGCGCGTCGGGCAGGTCGGCGTACAGAGCCCGCTCTATGTCGGCGATGGCGCGAGTTCCGGCGATCTCCTCCATGATCGCCGTGCGGTCGAAGCCCGATTCGCGCCGCGCGGCGCTCGCGCGGGTGAAGAGCGCACGCCGCAATCCGGGGGCATCGCCGGTCGCTCCCCCGTCGAAGGTGCAGCGGTCGGTCACCAGCTTGGTGAGGGCGCGGGCGAGCTTCTGCTCGGTGGGCGCGATCGGGATCTCGCGGCACGCTTCCATCAGCGCTCCGCGCGTCGGGCAGGTGCCCGCCAGATCCAGGCAGGCGGCGGCCAGCTCCCGGGCGCGTTCCCTCTCCGTGCCTGCGAGCGGAACCAACCGCAGCCGATCGCCGCGCCTGTGCGCGTGGACGAGATCAGCCCCGAGCACCTACGGCATCCGGGCGTCCGACTGGCCGGTCAGCATGCCCGAGGCAAGGTTGTTGGCCCCCAGCGCCGTGGCGGCGGTGGTGGTGCTGGTGGCGCCCGGAAGCGTCGCCACCGAGACGGCGAAGACCGTGAACTGATAGTTGTGCAGGACGCCGGCCGGGCAGGGGCCGCGGTAGGAGGGTGGGGCGGCGCCGATCGAGGCCTGCCTCGCACCGACGGGCGTGGCCGGCATGGTGCCGGACGGAAGCCCAGGGTTCAGGCTGGTCACCGTGGTGGGGATGTCCCACAGCACCCAGTGCACCAGGTTGTTCGAAAGATCCCTGAGCATGATGCCGTAGCTCCTGGTGCCAGCGGGCCCGGCGGTCCAGCGCAGGGCGGGCGAGGTGTTGGCGCCGGCGCAGGTGTTGGCAGCCGCGAACTGGGCGCCTTCCATGAGCATGGTGCTCGTCAGCGTCATGCGCCCACCGTCGGCGGTGCGGGTGTCGGTGCGGACATCGCTGTTGCGGGTGTCACCGGTCGACGAGTCACGCGCGACATCGCGTGGCGAGTCGGGAGTCCCCGCATCCGCGCCGCCGGTGCCACCTCGTCCGCCGGTGCCGCCCGTGCCGCCCGTGCCGCCCGTGCCCGCCATGCCGCCGCTTCCGCCCGCGTCGTTGCGTCCGCCGGAGTCGCGCCCGCCGTCGAGAGGGGGTCTTCTCTTGCCCATCCCTCCGCAGGCCGCCAGGCTGACGCAAAGCACCAGCGACACCGATGACACCTTGGGCATGAAACCCACTGTACGATCAGGGCCGTGCGAAAGCCACGTGGCCGCGCCGGCGGTCGCTTGTGGATGCCTCGGTGGTGCCGCCCGTGACCAGTTCGTACAGGACCGCGCGCTTGCCGTCGCGCTTGCGCAGGATGCGGCCGAGCCGCTGGACGTGCTCGCGCACCGATCCCGAGCCGGACATCACGATGGCCACGTTGGCCTCGGGGATGTCGACGCCTTCGTTGAGTACCTTGGAGGTGGCGATCGCCCCGTAGCGGCCCTCGGCAAGGCCAGTGAGGATCTCGGTGCGTTCGCGGACCTTCGTGTGGTGGGTGATGGCGGGGATGAGGAACCGGCGCGACGCCAGGTAAACCGTCGCGTTGTCCTGGGTGAAGATGATCGCCCGGTGGTGGCGGTGCTGGCGCAGGAGACGCTCGACGTAGGCCAGCTTGGCGGGCGCAGTGAAGGCGATCTCGCGCTGCCGGCGGTAGGCGGCGAAGGCCCGCCGCCCCTGGTCGGTGCGGGACGACCGGATGAGGAAATCGGTCCAGCCCGATGGCCGGCCGAGAGAGATACCCTGTTCGCGCAGAAAGCCGAGGTAGATGCTGCGCTCGGCGGTGTACTCCTCGCGTTCGGCGGTGGACAGCTCGATGTGGACCCGCACCGTCTCGTACTCGGCCAGGTAGTCGCCGGACAGCTCGACGATGTCCTTGCGGTAGACGATCGGGCCGACGAGTGCCGTGAGATCGCGCTCGGGCGTCGCCGTCAGGCCAAGCCGGAACGGTGCCAGCGACAGACGCGCGGCCAGCGCGTAGCTGGGGCTGGGCAGGTGGTGGCACTCGTCGAACACCAGCAGGCCAAAGCGATCGCCCAGATGGTCCATGTGCATGTAGGCCGAGTCGTAGGTCGCGACCGTCACCGGCCGCACGTCGTACTCGCCACCGCCGATGAGGCCGATCGGTCCGCCGAAGGACGTGGTGAGGCCTTCGTGCCACTGGCGCACCAGATCCAGCGTCGGCGTCACCACCAGTGTGCTGCGCCGGCGGTCGTCGATGGCAAGTTCCGCGACCAGGGTCTTGCCCGAACCCGTCGGCAGCACGACCACGCCACGCCCCCCGGCGGCGCGCCAGGCGGCCAGCGCCTCGTGCTGATACGGACGGGGCTCGCGCCGCACCTGAGCGCCGGTTTCCAGCTCCTGGTAGCGGCGGGCCTCGTCGGTGACCGGGACCTTGGCGCGCGCCAGGGCCCGCAGCAGTTCGGGGTAGCAGGACGCCGGCGCGCGGTGGCAGGCCGAGCGTGCGTCCCAGGTGGCCTCCGGGGGCAGGCTCGCGAAGTCGCCGGGCAGGCCGGTGATCTCAAGGGTTCCCGAGCGGAAGCGGACCTCGACCATCTACCCTTTTCTACCGCGGGCGCGCGCCGCCGTCCGGGCTGATCGCGGCCACGGCCTCGTTCGCCGGCGCCAGGCGTTCGACCAGATCCAGCAGGCTGCCGGCCATCTCGCGAGCGGGCAGGCCGTGGCGCTCGATGGTGCGCAGGATCTCGCGGCCGCGCCGGCGCTCATCGGGCTCGCTCTGCACCGACAGAGCACGGCGGTAGCTGATGACGCGGATCATGTGATTCCTGACGGCGTCGATGATCCGGACGACCACGTCGCGCTCCTCGGCGCCGAGATCGGCCAGCTTCCACTCGTGCGGCTTGGACTCGCCACGGAGCCACAGGCTCGCCACCTCGCCAAAGCCGTTGCCCGATGGCTTGTCCTCGATGGTCAACAGGCGGCGATCGTCCGTCGGGAAATTACGTCCGTACACGTGGTACAGCAGCACCTCGCCCGAAAGCTCGGCCCAGACGTGCAGACCGCCGAACTCGAACACCGGGAGGCCGCCGGCGGTCAGCGTGTCGCGCAGACGCTTGCGGGCGACCGCGCTCAGCGTCGTGCCGACCTCGGCCGCCGGACGGGGCACCCGCCGTTTCTTCAGCATGAACTCGCGCAGCTGATCGATGGCCACGACGACGTTCAGCGCGCTGTGGCCCTTGTATCCGGCGTGGTACATGCCGACCAGCTGCAGGTCGCCGCTTTGGCAGGAGAGTGCCAGGACAGGACTGCCCGAGTTCCCCTCGGACAGCAGGGCGTCGATGACGAAGTCGGTGTGGTCCCAGCCCTGCTCCTGGTCTCGATCGTACGGGTTCACCACCTTGCCGGTGTTCACCGCCTGGATGAGGCCCAGCGGAAAACCGCGCACCTGCACCGCCTGACCCTGGCGGATGCCGGCGCTCTTGCCGATCCGGTAGGGCAGCGTGGTCAGCACCTGGCCGGCCTTGAGGACGGCGGCGTCCAGGTGGGGGTCGGTGGCCACGCGCTGGAGCTGGATGTGCGACGGCTCGAAGTCGTCGCGTTCGTCGTGGACGATCTGCAGCCGGTCATCGAGGCGCTTGCACCCGTCGGGGACGCCCTCGACCTTGTGGGCGCCGTCGGTCACCTCGGGCCAGGAGGCGACGTGTTCGTTGGTGAGGAGGAATGTCTCGCCGCCCGACACCTCGTAGGCGAAGGCAGTGCCGTGCTCGAGCGTCTCGATCTTGCGGCGGCGCAGCTTCCCGTCGGTGCCGAAGTAGGGACACTCGTAGCGAGCCGAACTGCGAATCAGGTAGGTGTACTCGGCGCGGGGCGACTGCTCGATTGCCCTCGCGCGCGACGACAGCGCCTGCAGCGAGTCGGCGTACTCGCCATCGCACGCCGAGGCCGGGCTGGCCGAAGGGTCCTTACGGGTGACGAACGTGCCGACCCCGACGCCGAGCGCGACGAGCAGCGCCGCCGACCAGAGCGGGCCGGGAAGCTTCATGCGCAACCTCCACCCCACGCACCATTTAGCGTAGCATGCGCGACGACGATGCCCCGCGCGACGACCACCCAGCTCGAGCTGATCAAGGCGGCCGTGGCGCTGGCGTCGAAGCGCACCTTCGACCACCTGCTGTACGTCGGCGATCTGCCGCTACCCGACGAGGTGTTCCGCGGCAAGGCCAAGGCGCGCAAGAAGCTGGTGCAGGCGGTGATGAGCGAGGCCCAGCGCGCGATCGTCGAGGCGGCGGGGATCCCGGTGATCACGCTGCCCCAGTACGACCTCGGACGCGCGGAAAAGCTGAAGCTGGCGCTGATCGGCGGCATCGCGCGTGGCCTGTACCGCGAGGGCGAGGTCGTGGTGGCCATTCTCTCCGCGCGCCCGGCGAGCTTGCCGGACTCGCTGCTGGTCGTCACTGTCGGGCCGGAGGACGCGGACGCCTCGTTCGGGTTCCTGCACGCCAAGGGGGTCCAGCCCGAGGTGCTGGACGCGCTGATCGATCTGGCTGTCACCGTCGGCGTCGAGGGCTGGGAGGGCAGGCCGGTCGGGGCGCTGTTCGTCGTCGGTGATTCGAACCACGTGATGGAGAACTCGCGGCCGCTCAGCCTGAACCCGTTCCAGGGTTACTCGGAGGACGAGCGCAACCTGATGAGCCCCGAGGTGCGGCGCGCGTTGCGGGCGTTCGCCGTGCTGGACGGCGCGTTCGTCCTGCGCGAGGACGGCGTCGTGCTGGCGGCCGGCCGCTATCTGAACTTCGAGGAGAAGGACGTGCGGGTTCCCCTGGGCCTGGGCGCGCGGCACATGGCGGCGGCGGGGATCTCGCGTGATACCGATGCGGTGGCGATCGTGGTGTCGCAGACGTCGGGGGCAGTGCGCGTGTTTCGTCACGGGCGTGCCGTGCTGGAACTGGCGCCACGGATTCGGCGCAGTTGACGGCGAGCCAACTGCCCTGCTAGTGTTAGCGCTAACATGTTCCTGTCCCTGGCGCTGGCGGCCACGGCGGCGCTGTCGCCGACCGATCGCGTGGACTACAACCGCGACGTCAGGCCGATCCTCTCGGACCTCTGTTTCCACTGCCACGGGCCCGACGAGGAGCAACGCAAGGCCAGCCTGAGGCTGGATACCCAGGCGGGCGCGGCGAAAGACGGTGTCGTCGTCGCCGGCAAGCCCGACGAGAGCGACCTCATCGCGCGGATCACCGCCGCCGATCCCGACGATCGCATGCCGCCAGCCGACAGCGGACGGCGCCTGTCGCCTGCCCAGATCGAGACCCTGAGGCGGTGGATCGCCCAGGGGGCGACTTTCGATCCCCACTGGGCCTTCGTGCCGCCGGTGCGCCCGCCGCTGCCCGAGGGCGAGGGAGCGCCCGGCGCTCCGATAGACCGATTCGTGCGCGCGAGGCTGCAGCACGAGGGGTTGACACCGTCGCCCGCGGCCCGCCCCGAGTCGCTGCTGCGACGGGTGACGCTGGACCTGACGGGCGTTCCGCCCACGCCGGCCGAGTTGCGGGCCTTTGTCGCCGACCGGGACTACGGCAAGGCCGTCGATCGCCTGCTCGCATCGCCGCGTTACGGCGAGCGCATGGCGATCCGATGGCTGGAGGCGGCCCGCTACGCCGACACCAACGGCTACCAGGGCGACGGCGAGCGGGTGATGTGGCGCTGGCGCGACTGGGTGATCGACGCCTTCAACGGCAACATGCCGTTCGATCGTTTCACGATCGAGCAACTGGCCGGCGATCTGCTACCCGGCGCCACCCTGGATCAGCGGATCGCCACGGCGTTCAACCGCAACCACCGCGGTAATTCCGAGGGTGGCATCGTGCCCGAGGAGTACCTCGCCGAGTATGCCGTCGATCGGGTCGAGACCACGAGCGTCGTCTGGATGGGACTGACGATGGGCTGCGCCCGTTGCCACGACCACAAGTTCGATCCGCTCTCCCAGCGGGACTTCTACGGGATGTTCGCGCTGTTCGGCAACCTGCCCGAGCACGGCAAGGCGCGCAAGATCGGCAACTCGGCGCCGTTCCTGCTGTCACCGACGCCGGCACAGGTGGGCAAGCTTGCCCAGCTCGATGCCGCGCTCGGCAACGCGGAGGAGGAAGTCGCGCGGCTTGCGCCCGTGCTCGAGGCCGCCGAACGGGCGTGGACGGGCGACGTGCCGGCGCACTGGAACGTCGAGCGCGGGCTGGCGCTGCGCGTGCCTTCGGAGACGTTCGACGGGACGCGGTTCGTCGAATCGGACATCGGCACGTTCGAGGAGAAGAGCCGCTTCACGGCCGCGATGCGTGTGACGTCCCAGACCGCGACGGGCGGCCTGGTCTCGCGTATGGACGACGATGGCGACCACGAGGGCTGGAGCGTGCGCCTCGCCGGCGGCCACGTCGAGGTGGGGCTGTCGAAGCGCTGGCTCGACGACTCGATCCGCGTGCACACACGGCAAAGGGTGTTGCTGGGCCGCCCGACGCACGTGGCGGTGACCTACGACGGGTCGCAGTCAGCGGCCGGCGTGAGGGTGTACCTGGACGGCGTGCCCGCGGAGCTCGTCGTCGAGTACGACGGCCTGAACAACGATGTGACGAGCGGCGAGCGACTGCGTATCGGCGCGCGAGGGACGGGCGATCGGTTCAAGGGGCGGATCGAGGACGTGCGGCTCCACGGCGTGGTGCTGGACCCGGACGAAGTGGTGGCGGTGGCGGGAAAGCCCCGGCGGGCCTACTTCCTGGCCCAGGTCGCTGCCGAGGAACTCCGCGCGGCGCCCGCCCGTCTCCATTCGGCGCGCGCGGAACGCCAGGCGTTCGTGGCCACAGTGCCGACCACCATGGTGATGCAGGAACTGGCCGAGCGGCGGCCCACGTACCTCCTCATCCGCGGGGAGTATGACAAGCATGGTCCGCGGGTCGATCCGGCCGTGCCGGGCGTGTTCGGGGCACCGCCGGTACGCAGTCGCCTGGAATTTGCCCGGTGGCTGGTGAGCCCGCAGAACCCGCTGACGGCGCGGGTGCTGTCCAACCGTCTGTGGCAAATGCTGTTCGGACAGGGGCTGGTCCGGACCGTCGACGACTTCGGCTCGCAGGGCGAGTGGCCGACGCACCCCGAGCTGCTGGACTGGCTGGCGAGCGAGCTGGTGGCGTCGGGGTGGGACGTCAAGGCGCTCTTGCGCACGATCGTCACCAGCGCGACGTATCGACAGAGCTCGAACGCCCCAGCGGCGCTCCTCGAGCGCGATCCGGAGAACCGTCTGCTGGCGCGAGGGCCGCGCTTCCGGCTTCCGGCCGAGATGGTGCGCGACCAGGCCCTGGCGGCGAGCGGCCTGCTGGTCGAGAGACTGGGCGGTCCTTCGGTGCGGCCGTATCTGCCCGACGGGCTGGGCAAGGACATGGGGCAAGGGGGGCGCGGTGCCGACAAGGGCGACGGGCTCTACCGCCGCAGCCTGTACACCTTCTGGAAACGCACGGTCGCGCCGCCGAACATGACGGTGTTCGACGCGCCCACGCGCGAGACATGCAGCGTGCGCACGAACCGGACGAACACGCCGCTCCAGGCGCTCACCCTGTTGAACGATCCCACGTTCGTCGAGGCCGCGCGTCTGCTGGGCGAGCGGATGATGAACGAGGGCGGGGTGGGGCACGGGTTCCGCCTGGTGCTCGGCCGCGAGCCGCGCGCAGCCGAGCTGGCCGTGCTGCGCTCGCAGCAGCGTGCCCATCTGGGGCATTACCGGCGGCATCCGGCCGATGCGCGGGCGCTGCTCTCGGTCGGTGACAAGCCTTCGCGTCCGTCCGCGGACCTCGCCGCGTACACTCAGGTCGCCCTGCTGATCCTCAACCTCGACGAAACGGTGACGAAGGAATGATCACCCGGCGCGATCTCGTGGCCCGCACGGCGGCGCTGGCGTTCCTCATGGGCAAGGAGGCGCGCGCTGCCGAGCAGGTCCCGGATCCGCGGCCGCCACACTTTCCGCCGCGCGCGAAGCGGATCATCTACCTGTTCCAGTCGGGTGCGCCGTCGCAGCTCGATCTGTACGACCACAAACCGGGGCTGGCCCGGCACGCCGGCGCCGAGCTGCCGCCGTCGGTGCGCAAGGGGCAGCGCCTGACGGGCATGACCGCGACGCAGTCGTCGTTCCCGATGGTCCCGAGCCGATTCTCCATGAAACAGCATGGCGGCAGCGGCGCCTGGCTGAGCGAGCTGTTGCCCCACACGGCGCGCGTCGCCGACGAGATCTGCTTCGTGAAGTCCATGTTCACCGAGCAGATCAACCACGACCCGGCGATCACCTTCTGCCAGACGGGCCATCAGCTGGCGGGCCGCCCCAGCCTCGGCGCATGGCTGTCGTATGGCCTCGGCGCCCAGAGCGAATCGCTGCCTGCATTCGTCTCGCTGGTGTCGCAGGGGTCGGGCAACCCCGCGGACCAGCCGCTTTACGATCGCCTCTGGGGGAGCGGCTTTCTGCCGTCGCGGTTCCAGGGCGTGAAGCTCCGCTCGGGAGGCGATCCGGTGCTGTACTTGTCGAATCCACCGGGTGTCGACCGGACCACACGGCGGCGGCTGCTCGACGGGCTCGAGCGCATGAACCGGATGAAGCTGGCCGAGGCCGGCGATCCGGAGATTGCCACCCGCATCGCCCAGTACGAGATGGCGTACCGGATGCAGGCGTCGGTGCCAGAGCTGGTCGACATGAGCAAGGAACCGGCGTCGGTGCTGGACCTGTACGGCCCCGACGCTCGCCGGCCGGGCACCTTCGCCTTCAACTGTCTCTTGGCGAGGCGCCTCGCCGAGCGGGGCGTGCGCAGCATCCAGCTGTTCCACCGCGGCTGGGACCAGCACAAGCACCTGCCGAAGCAGCTGGCGGGCCAGTGCCGCGACACCGACCAGGCCGCGGCGGCGCTGATCATCGATCTCAAGCAGCGCGGGATGCTCGACGACACGCTGGTGGTCTGGGGCGGCGAATTCGGTCGCACCGTTTACTGCCAGGGGAACCTGCAGGCCGACGACTACGGGCGCGATCACCACCCTCGCTGCTTCACCGTGTGGCTGGCCGGCGGCGGTATCAAGGGCGGCGTTACCTACGGCGAGACCGACGACTTCTCGTACAACGTCGTCCGCGATCCCGTACACGTGCACGATCTGAACGCCACGATCCTGCACTGCCTGGGCATCGACCACACGAAGCTGACGTACAAGTTCCAGGGCCGCTACTACCGCCTGACCGACGTGCAGGGCCAGGTGGTGAAGCCGATCCTCGTCTGAGGTCTAGCGGTCGAAGTAGGGCGACATCGCGCGGCTCACGCGCTCGATGAGATCGCCGAGCAGGACCAGATCGTCGCCGGTCGCGGTGCCGCGTGCGTCGAGCAGTTGATTGCGGGCGTCGTTGAGCGCTTTGTAGCCCTCGATGGCCTGCATCTTTTTCAGAAGGTCGACGGTCATGCGTCGGGAAGCGTAAGAACGGATGCCATCGAGGTTCAGGAGGACGCCGCGCAGATCGGCGGCGGCTTCGGCCAGGAGCCCCGCGTCCGCTGGCAAGCCGGGAGGACGCGCCGTGCTCCCGGGTGTGGGATCCGGGTAGATCTGCGGGAATAGAATGCCGGCGATTGTTTCTACGCGGCTGCCATGGCCGGCCGTTGCCAGCTTCTCCCTGGCGACCGGTGCCCGGAGGGGCGCCATCATCGTTCGCCAGGACTCGAGCCGCGTCTGCGCGTTTGCGCCCCGTCGGGCGAAGGCGAGCAAGTTGACGAAGCCGGTGACCATGCCCGACGTGGCCGAGATATCGGCGCGGGCCAGGAAGGCGTCGGCGGCGGCGGTGTACCGCGGGCCGTGAAACATTCGCAGCGGATCGGAGGTGGCATCCCGCAGCGCGCACGTGGGATCGGTGCCGACCTGGCTGTCGGTGCAAAACGGGTCGGCAGGTGTGCCCGTCGTCAGGCCGTAAAGGAACTGGATCGCCGCCGTGTCGTAGCTGCCGGGGACCGGGGCCACCGCCGATTCCAGGTAGTCGAGGTAATCCATCACCGAGCTGGACGGTGCCTTGAGCGATCCCTTGAAATTGTGCCGCAGACCCAGGACGTGACCCATCTCGTGAGCGGCGACATGCGCCACGAAGCGTTCCACCTTCTGCCTGGTCGTCAGACCCTTGAGCGCCTCGGCCGTCGCCACGTCGGCAGGCTCGAGCGACACCGTTGCCGCCTCCGGGACCCCGAGGTTGCACAGCGCTTCGGCGCGCAGCGGCTCCCAGATCAGCCGCGCCGGCATGGCGCCCGGCATGTCCATCGGTGGCGTCACGGTCGCGGCACCATCGGCAAAAAGCTTGTGCGCCACCTCGACCCAGGCCGACGGAAAATAGACCGACGCGCCGCGGATCTCGCCGGTGCTCGGGTTGTAGCGGATGTTGGCGAAGGCGGCGCGCGCCGCCGGGTCCTGATCGAAGACGAAGAAATTCTTGTCGTCCTCGGTGAGCGCATCGGTGGGTGCGGCCTTCTCGGCGGCAAATACGGGGAAGCCGAAGGCGGCGTTCCAGCCCTCGATGCCGGTCTTCACGGCCTGGTGAAGGTCGTAGCCGACGAAGCGCGGGTCCATCTGCAGGCCGGCGGTGTCGGTCACCAGGATGCGGATGGGCTTCATGCCCGACTGGACGTGCCACCGCGTGACGAAGGCCTCGGTGGTGCCGGCGTTCGGCACCAGCTTCGGCTCGGCGATGAAGTAGTGCGTGGTCCGTGGCGGCTTCGTGGGTGTGAAGCCCTCGCTCTCCTGGTAGCGGCGCAACGCCACGCCCAGCACGCCCGAGGCGCGGAAGTTCGCGGCGGGCGACACGGGATCGGCGGGGAGGAAGGCCCGTTCGGCATAGCCGGTGAACACCTTCTCGAAGGTGACGCCGTCGTCGATGCGGCGGAAGCGCTGGGCGAAGGCCAGCTCCACCATGAAGCGGCTGGGGATCGCAGCGCCGAACGTCGTGCTGTCCCGCTCGATGCTGAAGCGGTTGAGACTACCGGCCGGATCGATGAGCACGTAGTTCCGTGAGGCGGCGATCTTCTCGAAGCTGGTGAATCCGTCGACGAGGGGATACGCCTCGACCAGGATCTCCGGGTCGAACAGATCGCTCGCCTTGTGCCGACCATCGGCGTTGAAGGCGTACAGGCTGCCGTTGCCGACGCGGAACGAAACCACCCGCATCCCCAGCGACTGCACGACGATGCCCGGCACGAACTGCTTGACGTAGGCGGAGAGGAACCAGCGTTCCGAGAGCGCTTTCTTGCTCACCGCCAGGTAGAAGCTCTGGCCGCTCGGGTCCAGCATCCCCTTGGGGGCGTGGGCAATCGCCTGGGTGCGATCGCGGTACACCGCCACGAACGGCTGGTCGGCCTTCAGCGCGGCCACCAGCGCGCGGTCGCCTTCGCTCTCGCCGCCGCAGCCGGCGAGCAGGACCAGAAAACTAATCCAACGCTTTGTGTATCGCAGCTTCAATGTCTGCCTCCGGAACGTCTTGCTGGGTGCCCGCGGTCAGATCCTTGATGACGACCTTCTTGGCGTCGAGTTCGGTGTCGCCGACGATGATCGCCAGCCGCGCCCGCAGCTTGTCCGCGCGCTTCAGCTGCGACTTCAAGCTGGAATCGCGGTGCTCGATCTCGGTGCGGATACCGCCCAGGCGCAGCTTGTGGGCCGCTGCCAGGGCCCAGTCCCGGGCCCGCTCGCCGATCGGCGCCACGAATACCGCCAGCCGTGGCTCGAAACTCTCCGCCGATTCGGTCAGCGCCAGGAGAACCCGCTCGACGCCCATGCCGAAGCCCAGCGCCGGAATGCGCGGCCCGCCCAGCGACTCGACGAGCCGGTCGTAGCGGCCGCCACCGCAGATGGTGTTCTGCGCGCCGAGGTTCCCCAGCTTTGCCTTCAGCTCGAAGATGGTGCCGGTGTAATAGTCGAGCCCGCGCACGAGGCGTGGATCGATCACGAAGTCGACAGCCATCGTCTTCAGGTGCGCCTGCACGTCGGCGAAGTGTTTCTTCGACGGCTCACCCAGCGAGTCGATGAGGAGCGGCGCGCTGGCCGCTACCTTCTGGGTGGCCGGTTCCTTCGAGTCGAAGATGCGCAGCGGGTTGGTGTCGATCCGCCGCTGCGAGTCCTCGTCCAAGACGGCGACGTGCTCGCGGAAGTACTCCTTGAGGCGTTCACGGTAAGCGATGCGCTCCTCGGGTTCGCCCAGCGTGTTGATCGCGACCTCGAGGTCAATGGGCTTGATGCCGAAGTCGCCCAGCATCGCCACCAGCATGGCGACGAGCTCGGCGTCGATGCTCGGCCCCGGCAGGCCGAACACCTCGGCGCCGATCTGGTGGAACTGGCGCAAGCGGCCGCGTTGCGCGCGCTCGTGGCGGAACATCGGCCCGAGGTAGTACCAGCGGGTCACCGGCTCCTTGTTCCACATGCCCTGGGCCATGTAGGCACGGACGGCTGGGGCGGTGCCCTCGGGCCGCATGCTGACGGAGGTTCCGTCGCGGTCCGTGAACGTGTACATCTGCTTTTCGACCACCTCGGTCGCCTCGCCGACCGATCGCACGAACAGAGGCGTGTACTCGAGGATAGGCGTGCGGACCTCGCGGTAGGCGAAGGACTCCAGCACCATGCGCGCCTTTTCCTCGACGAAGTGCCACCTGGACACCTCGGGCGAGAGAATGTCGTTCATGCCTTTGACGTTGGGCGGGAGCTCGGACATCTCAGCCGCACCGTACCACGGCGTTTCCCAGCGCCTCGACGAGCCGGGCGGTGGCGCGCTCGACGGCGTCGTGGTCCCGTCCATCGAGCGTGATCTTCACCTTGTGGTCGGGCGCATCGAGCCGCGGATACGACCCGATCGCCACCGCCGGGAAGGCGGCGACCACGGCGTCGAGTCTCCCGGCAATGCTCGCCTCGCCATCCCGCGAGTAGACGGCCCGGGTGTGGATGGGACCGGCGCGGAACAGCTCGCGCACGGAGGCGAACTTGCGGCGGAAGATGGGTGGCACGCCCGGCAGCACGTAGACGTTGTTCACGGCGATGACTGGCCAGCGTGCGGTGTCGACCGGCTCGCCGTAGAGCAGTTTCGCGCCGTCGGGGATCTGGGCCATGCGCAGATCGCGCTCGTGGAAGTCGCCCCCCATCGAGGTCCGGATGAGGCGTTCGAGCTCGGGCCGCCGCTCCAGTTTCATGCCGAACGCCTGCGCCACCGCCGGCAGCGTCAGATCGTCGTGCGTCGGCCCGATGCCTCCGGAGGTGAACACGTGATCGAAGCGCGCGGACATCGCCCTCACGGCGACGACGATCTCGTCGGTCTCGTCGGGGACCACCTCGATGCGGCGGACGGCCACGCCCAGCGCGCGCAGTTCCTGCACGAGGTGGCGCGCGTTCTCCTCGTCGACCTTTCCCGAGAGGATCTCCTCGCCGATGATGAGGATGGCCGCGGTCGGGCCAGGAAACGGGGCTGGCATGGCGCCCCGAACATAGCGCCAAATCGGTTGACACGCGGCTCGGCCTAGGGCGTCATCGCGGCATGCGCGTAGCACCGTTCGCCCTCATGACCCTGTTCGCAGCGGCACCCGCCATGGCCCAGACGGACCATGACCAGGTGGTGGGGCGCTGGGGGATCGAGGCGCGGCACATCGCGACCTTTCAGCGGACGCCCGGACAGGATGCGGCGTGCGGGGTGAACTGCCCGGTCGATGTGAATTCGCTGGGCGTGCGGCACTGGGTGCGCGATCGCTTTGCCTGGACGGCGGGCCTGGCCTTCGGCATGGGCGGCGGATCGACGACGACGACCGCGGCCAAGGGTAGCTGGGACACCTATCTGGGCGTCGGCCCGACGGGCGGTGCCACCTTTCTGTTGCGCAGCTGGAAACACGTGGCGGTGGGCCTTTCCCCCCAGATCGACGTCCTCTTCTTCATGCCCGGAGGCAGCCGGGCCAAGACATTCCTGGTGAATGCGCGTGGCCTGGTCGAGGCGGAGGTTCACCTGGGCTTCATTGGCCTGCCGGAGCTGACCCTGTCTCTTGCCAGCGGTGTGGCCATCGGCTACCGGGGCGTGACCAAGCCTGCCACCACCGACACGGGTACCGCCAGCGCCTGGTCGGTTGGACTCAGCGGTCCCGAATCGATCAAAGCGCTGGTCAGCAACGTCGCCTTGAGGTTCTATTTCTAGCCGGTGAAGTTCAGACCCCCACCCACCGACACCAACCTGGTCGAGGTCTCCGAGATCCTCGACGCGACGGCGATGGCCCGGGTGCTGCGGCGGATGGCGTTCGAGATCGTCGAGCGCGCCGGTCCCGATGCCTACTTCGTCGGTGTCCGCACCGGGGGCGCGTTCCTGGCAGAACGCATGGTGCACCTCCTCGCCGAGGGGGGCGAGAAGCGACCCTCGCTGGGCGCGGTGGACATCACCCTGTACCGCGACGATGTCTTCAAGGGGTTGCCGAAGCCGGAGATCGGCCCGACGGAATTGCCCGAGAAGATCGATGGCCGCACGGTGGTGCTGATCGACGACGTCCTCTACACGGGGCGGACGATCCGGGCGGCCATGGACGTCCTGGCCGACTACGGGCGGCCGAGCGCCGTGCAACTGGCGGCGCTGGTCGATCGCGGCCGGCGCGAGTTGCCGATCCAGCCCGACTTCGCCGGGGTGAAGGTGCAGACCACCGTCGACCAGTCGGTGCGGGTGATGCTGGCCGAACGGGGTGAGTCCGACCGGGTGGTTCTCCGGGAGCGGGCCAGGATCTGATGACCCACCCCGCCTTCACCCAGCGCCACCTGATAGGCATCGAGGGCCTGAGCGCCGAGGAGATCACCACCATCCTCGACCTCGGTGAGCGGTTCCTGGAAATCGCCGACCGGCCCATCAAGAAGGTGCCTACCCTGCGGGGCAAGACGGTGATCAACCTGTTCCTCGAGGCCTCGACGCGCACCCGGACCTCGTTCGAGATCGCCGCCAAGCGCCTGTCGGCTGACGCGGTGAACATCTCGGGTAGCGCCTCGTCGACGACCAAGGGCGAGACGCTGATCGATACAGCGCGGAACATCGACGCCATGAGCCCGGACATCGTCGTCATCCGGCACGCGCAGGCGGGCGCGGCGCTGTTGCTGACACAGAAGATCCGGGCCGCCGTGGTGAACGCGGGCGACGGCGCGCACGAGCATCCGACGCAGGCACTGCTCGACTGCTCGACCATCCGCGCGCACAAGAAGAGGATCGAGGGCTTGACGGTCGCCATCTGCGGCGACATCGACCATAGCCGTGTGGCGCGCTCGAACATCTTCGCGCTGCGTGCCCTGGGCGCCAAGGTGCGGGTGGCCGGGCCGCGGACGTTGTTGCCCGTGGGTATCGACAAGCTGGGCGCCGAGGCCCACGACAGGCTCGAGCCGGCGCTCGAGGGAGCGGACGTGGTGATGATGTTGCGGATCCAGACCGAGCGTAAGGCCGGCGGGCGCTTCCCGAACACGCGCGAGTATTCCCGTTACTTCGGCCTCAACGCGAAGCGCCTCGCGCTGGCCAAGCCGGACGCCATCGTCATGCACCCGGGCCCCATCAACCGCGGGGTCGAGCTGGACCCGACCATCGCCGACGGGCCGCGGTCGGTCATCCTGGAGCAGGTGGCGCGCGGCGTGGCAATCCGCATGGCCGTCCTGTACCTGCTGGGCGGCGGCGAGCCCGGCGAGTAGGCAATTTAGATTGACACCGGAGGGCGCGACCTCCTATGTCAAGGCCTCGTGATCGACCTCTGTCTGCGGGGCGGCCGGGTGATAGACCCGGCGCGGAATTTCGAAGGGCAGGCGGACGTGTTGATCCAGGGCGGCAAGGTCGTCCGCGTCGAGCCGGGCATCTCTGCCGGCAAGGACGTGCGGGTGGTCGAGGTGCGCGACCTGTGGGTCGTTCCCGGACTCATCGATCTGCACACGCACTTGCGCGAGCCGGGGCAGGAGTACAAGGAAGACATCGTCACCGGAACGGCGGCGGCGGCGAGCGGCGGATTCACGGCGGTCTGCGCCATGCCGAACACCACGCCTCCGAACGACAACCGCGCCGTGACCGAGTTGATCGTCCGCCGGGCCCGCGAGTTCGGCGTGGTTCGTGTCTACCCGATCGGTGGCATCACTCTTGGCCTCAAGGGCGAAGTGCTGGCCGAGATGGGGGAGCTTCAGGAAGCCGGCTGCGTCGCGGTGTCAGACGACGGTTATCCGGTGATGAACTCGGAGGTGATGCGGCGGGCGCTGGAATACGCACGCGGCTTCGGGCTGCCGGTCGTGCAGCACTGCGAGGACCTGTCGCTCTCGGGCCACGGCTCGATGAACGAAGGGGCGGTGTCGACCCGCATCGGCGTCCGCGCGCAACCGACGTCGGCCGAATCATCGATGGTCGCGCGGGACCTGGATCTGCTGGCGATGACCGGTGGGCGATACCACGTCGCGCACATCAGCGCCGCCGAGTCGGTGCGGCTGGTGCGCGATGCGAAGCGACGCGGCCTGCCGGTCACCTGCGAAGTCACGCCGCACCACCTGTCGTTGACCGACGAGGCCTGTGCCACGTACGACACCTTCACCAAGTGCAACCCGCCGTTGCGCTCCGAGTCCGACGTGGAGGCGCTGAAGGAGGCGCTGGCCGATGGCACCATCGACGCCATCGCCACCGACCACGCGCCGCACTCGCCGGTCGAGAAGGAGGTCGAGTTCGAGCAGGCGGCTTTCGGCATGCTGGGGCTCGAGACGGCGCTCCCGCTGTGCCTCGACCTGGTGCGCGCGGGGCTGCTGACACCGGCGGCGCTGGTGAAGCTGCTGTCGACGGCGCCGGCGAGGGTGCTGGGACTGCCGGGTGGGACCCTGGCGCCGGGCGCGCCGGCTGACGTCACGGTCATCGACCCTGATGGCGCCTGGACTTGCGAGCCGACCCGCTTTCGCTCACGCTCCCGCAACACGCCATTTGCCGGCAAGGCGATGAAGGGACGAGCGGTGATGACGATCGTGAATGGACGCGTGGCCCATGCCGAGGAGCCATTCCGTGGCTGACGACGCGCTGCAACCGGCACTCCTGGCACTGGAAGACGGGACCGTCTACCGCGGCTTCGGCTTCGGGGCATCCAACGATGTGGCCGGCGAACTGGTGTTCAACACCGCGCTCACCGGCTACCAGGAGGTCATCACCGATCCGTCCTACCGCGGGCAGATCGTGCTGATGACGGCGCCCCAGATCGGGAACGTCGGGACGAACGCCGAGGACTTCGAGTCGAGCCGGCCCTGGGCCGCCGGCTTCGTCGTGCGCGATCTGTCGCCGAACGTCTCGAACTGGCGCTCGTCGGACACCCTGGCCAAGCTGATGGCCGACCATGGCGCGGGCGGCATCACCGGCATCGACACCCGGGCCGTGACGCGGCGGATCCGGATCGGCGGCGCCCAGCGCTCCGTCATCACCCGTAAGGTGGCGGATCCGGCGGCGGCGGTGGAAGCAGCTCGGCGGCACCCGTCGCTGGAAGGCCGCGATCTGGCCAAAGAGGTGACCTGCGCGTCGTCGTACGAGTGGAACGAGGGGTTGTGGCAGCCGCCCAACATGAAGGCCGCCCTGCCGGCCACGCGCCACCATGTCGTCGCGTACGACTTCGGCATCAAGCGGGGGATCCTGCGGCACCTGCGCCAGAGCGGTTGCAGGGTCACCGTCGTGCCCGGTGCCACGACGGCCAGGGAGGTGATGTCGATGAAGCCCGACGGCATCTTCCTGTCGAACGGCCCCGGGGATCCGGCCGCCGTCGGGTACGCCATCGATTCGGTGCGCGACCTCGTGAAGAGCGGGAAGCCGCTGTTCGGCATCTGCCTCGGCCATCAGATCCTGGGACTGGCCCTGGGAGGCAAGACCTACAAGCTGAAGTTCGGACACCACGGCGCCAACCATCCCGTCATGGATCTGGCGACCAGCAAGGTCGAGATCACCTCGCAGAACCACGGCTTCGCCGTCGACGTCGACTCCCTCGAAGGCAAGGCGGTGCTTTCGCACATCAGTCTCAACGACAAGACGGTCGAGGGGATGCGCCACGATTCGCTGCCGGTGTTCAGCGTGCAGTACCACCCCGAGGCTTCTCCGGGCCCGAACGACGCCAGCTACCTGTTCGGCCGCTTCCTGAAGCTCCTGGACCAATCGCGTTGAGAATGTCCGTTGAGTGAAGTGCCTGCGGCCACGGGGCTCATCCACGCGCTCATCGATCGCCTCGCCTCTGACTACGCGCAGGAGCAGTGGCGCGCGGAGATCGCCGCCGCGCGTGAGGATTACTTCACGCGCGCGGGAAAGGTGATGGAGGACGACCAGGAACTGTTCGAGGCGCGCGTGGCCTCGTTCCTGGAGTGGTACGTGGTCGAACGGCCGCTTGCGGGCGGGCCGCCGCCGATCATGCGCGCGCTCGAGGCGGCGGTGCGCGAGCCGCCCGAGACCCGGCTGGCGCTGGCGCACCTGGCGACCAGCTCGCACAGCCTGTTCGACGTGGTGGCGGTGTCAGAGCACAGCGTCGAGCTGGAGGATGTGTTGGGCGGTGCGCGCTACCTGGTCGTCGAGCGTCGTAGCACCGCCGGCTTTCACCAGGGCGACATCGCGGAGGCCCGCGTGATCTGGGATGGGCTCCAGGTGGTGTTCGGCAAGACCTTCTTGTTCCACCCACGCGACGCGCGCGACGAGGCCCTGGCGGCGATCGAGGCCGCCGCCGCCAAGGGCACCGACCGCGAGGAGATCATGTTCCAGCTGTCGCGGCTCCACGTCCGCTGGCATCGCCACGGGCACGTCGGCGCGGCGCGGGTGTACCGCGGCGGCGCTTGAGGTAGAGTCGTTTTTCGATGTCCGGCCTCGAGGGCAAGAACGTGGTGCTGGGGGTGACGGGCGGAATCTCCGCCTACAAGGCCGCGGAGCTCTGCCGGCTCCTGCGCAAGGCCGGCGCAGACGTCCGGGTTGTGATGACGCGGGCTGCGTGCGAGTTCATCACCCCCCTCACGTTGCAGACGCTGTCCGGCCATCCCGTCGCCCAGAACCTGTTCGACCTGGGCGAGGAAGCGACCATCGGGCACATCCGCCTGGCGGACGAGGCGGACGTGGTGGTGGTGGCGCCCGCGACCGCCGATTTCATCGCCCGCTTCGCCGCCGGCATGGCGGACGATCTGCTCGCCGCCGTCGTGCTGGCGACCAAGGCGCCCGTGTTGCTGGCGCCGGCGATGAACGTGAACATGTGGGAGCACCCGTTGACACGCGCCAACCTGGCGCGGCTGGTCGGCACCGGTGTGACCACCGTCGGTCCGGACGCGGGAGAGCTGGCGTGTGGCTGGATCGGCGCCGGACGCCTGGTCGATCCGGCGGAGATCGCCGTGGCGGTCGAAGCGCTCGTCGGGCCGAGGCCGCTCGACGGCCGTCGGGTGGTCGTCACCGCGGGTCCGACCTGGGAGGCCGTGGACGATGTTCGCTTCCTCGGCAACCGGTCGTCGGGGAAGATGGGCTTCGCGCTGGCAGCCGCCGCGGCCCGACGGGGCGCCGAGGTGACGTTGGTCGCCGGCCCGGTGTCGCTGCCGACGCCACCGGGGGTGGCAAGACGCATGGACGTCGAATCGGCGCTGGAGATGCAGCGGGCGCTGGCCGAGCTGGATGCCGAGGCTGACGTGGTGGTGATGGCGGCGGCGGTAGCGGATTTCCGTCCGGCGACGCGCGCTGCGGGGAAGCTCTCGCGCCGGCAGGACGCCCCCTCCTCGGTGACTCTGGTCCAGAACCCGGATTTGCTGGCCGAGCTGGGCCGCATGCGTCGTGGGACACGGCCGCTGCTGGTCGGTTTCGCAGCCGAAAGCGGCCTGGCCGCCGATGCGCTGGTGGCGCGCGCCAGGCAGAAGCTGGTCGAGAAGGGTTGCGACGTGATGATCGCCAACGACCTCGCGGCGGCGGGCAGCGACGACAATGCCGTGACCCTGGTGTTCCGCGATGGGCGTGCGAGGGCGCTGCCGCGCGCCCCCAAGGCCGCCGTGGCAGAGGCGATCTGGACCGAGTTGCTGAGGGCGAGCTAGGTGATGTCCGGCGGCCGTGACGAGAAGCTGAAGTCCTGGGGTCTGGAAGCGGGCCGGCGTCTGGTGCGCGCGGGTGAGACCCTGGCCGCCCGGCAAGCGTCGAGCGGAACGGTGCAGGGAAATGTGCCGCCGTGGCCTGGCTCGGCCGATCTGGACTTCCACGGCACGCTGGCGGCGATCTGGCTCTGGGCGCGCGCCCAGAGGATGACGAACGAGGATCGGTTCGCGGTCAACATCGCGTCGGCCTGGACCTTCGTCGAGTCCGCCTGGCGCCGGTTCATCCCCGTCGAAGCGCTGGCCGCGGCCAGCGACGAGGCACCCTACGACTGTGCCCTGGTGCTGCGGGCCGCGCTGGCGGACACTTCGCGCTCCTCGACCGAGCGAGGTGATCTGGTGGCGGCGGCAGCCCGCCTCCTCTCGGTCTATCTGTCCGATCTGGAGGACCTCTCCGGCCGCGAGTTCCGCGATCCGGCCTTCCTCGCCTGGTCACTCGCCGACCACGCCCGCGAGAGGGGGGACCGTGGTCTGGTGGCCTCGGCGCGCCGGTTCGTGGATCGCGCGTTCGGAATGAAGGCGCCGCCGCCGTTTGCCGCCGAGCCGTCGGTGAACGACGGCCTGTTCGATTTCTCGTCGACCACCGCGACGCGGGTGCTCTCCGTCTTGGCGGCCGAGGGCGCCACCCCGTTCGTCGGCGCCTGGCTGCGCGAGCGGGTGGTCACGGCTGTTCCGCGCACCTTCACGGTGCGGCCGCGCGACGAGAACGTCTGGAACGCCTGCGCCGCCATCGCGCTGGGCCGTGCCTACGTGATCGCCACCGACGCCGAGTTCTTCGACGCCCACCAGGCCCTGCTGGCAGAACTGGATGATCGGGCCGAGGGGGGCACCATCGGCCGCCAGCCTGGCTTCTCGTCGGAGACGCTTCCGACGTTCTACTACGCGATGGCCATCGACGCCCTGGTCAAGGCCTAGTGGGATTCGGTAGATGACCGCGGACCCGCGCGCCGAACTCCGCTCCCTCGTCGCCCAGTTTCGCACCCACCTCGATAGCCGCGCCCGCTCCGGACTGCTGGGGGTGACGGCGGCTTCATCGCTACGCTCGACGTCCCCGATTCCGGCCGCGTTGCCGTCGCTGACACAGGTCCGGGACGACCTGGGTGACTGCCGACGCTGCCCTCTGTGCGAGACGCGCAAGAACATCGTCTTCGGCGTGGGCAACCCGAACGCCGATCTGATGTTCATCGGCGAGGCCCCGGGCGCGGACGAGGATCGCCAGGGCGAGCCGTTCGTCGGCGCCGCTGGCCAGTTGCTCACCAAGATGATCGAGGCGATGGGCTGGACGCGGGAGCATGTCTACATCGCCAACGTGCTCAAGTGCCGCCCACCGGGCAACCGCGACCCGCAGCCCGACGAGGTCGCGCAGTGCGAGCCTTTCCTGAAGAAGCAACTGGCCGTGATCAAGCCGCGGATGATCGTCACGCTGGGCCGTTTCGCGACGCATGCGCTCCTGAAGGTCGACACGCCCATCAGCCGGCTGCGTGGCACTTTTCGCAGCTACGAGGGGATCCAGCTGATGCCCACCTTCCACCCGGCCGCGCTTCTGCGCGAGCCGGCGCGCAAGCGGGAGGTCTGGTCGGACTTGCAGCAGGTGATAGCCGCTCTGCGCGGCATGGGCATCGAGCCGCCGAACCCCACCAAGGGGTAGTATTTGAACCACACGCCATGAAGATGGTCCTGCCGATAGCGGTCGCCCTGTCCGGATGCGCCGCGACGCTGTCGGGCTTTCAGCCGGCGCACGTGCCGCAGAAACACCACGTCCAGGCCGAGGCCGGCTTCGACGTCTCGGTCCCGGTCGGCACCATCACCCGCACCATCGACGCCGCGGAATCACTGTCGAACGCCGCCAAGAACCGCAGCCTCACCACCGACGAGCGGAACCAGGTGGTCGAGGCGGGCACGAACCTGGCACTCGATCCGCCTGCCCTGGTCGCTCACGCAGGCATCGCCTGGGCGCCGTTCGATCGCTGGGAGATCGGCCTGCGGGCCAGCTCGGGCGCCTGGCGCGCGGGCGTGCGCCGGCAGTTGCTGGTGCAGGAGACACACGGCTGGGACCTGACCGTCGGCCTCGGGCTGCAGCGCTTCTCGTACAAGTTTCCCGTCGGCGACTTCGTCGGCGTGCTCGCACTCGAGGATTTCACGCGCTGGAGCGTCGACGTCCCGGTGATCGCCGGCAAGCGCGGTGACTGGTACCGCCTGTGGGGCGGCCCTCGGCTGGTGCTGTCGAAGTATTCCAGCCGTCTGCGGCTCGATCTACCGGCGACGGGATCGACCGCCGCCGAGACGATTGTCGCCACGGTCGACGGCGACGCGACGTTGATCGCGCTGCAAGGGGGCGTGGCGCTCGGCTACCGCCACCTGTTCATCGGCGTCGAGTTGACGGTGGCGCGGCTGTTCTCGCAGCCCACGCTGGACGTGGGCACCACGCGCTTCACGCCCGACATCGGCGGCTGGATCATCTATCCAGGCGTCGCCCTCCTTGGTGAATTCTGATAGGGTCCGCCCCGATGGCCGACAAAGAACCGTGTCTCATCGGGAGTCGCATCACCATCCGGGGTCAGGTCTCGGGCAACCAGGATCTGATCGTGGAAGGGCGGATCGAGGGGCGCGTGTCGTTGCAGAACAAGTTCACGGTCGAGGAGTCGGGGCAGGTCGAGGCCGACCTGGAGGTCGCCGAGGCTGCTCTGCACGGTCAGGTGCGCGGCGAGGTGGTCGCCACCCACTCGGCTCACCTCCATCCCACCGCGCGCGTCGTCGGCACCATCCGCGCTCCACGCGTGGTGATCGAGGAGGGCGCTCGCTTTTCAGGGCAGATCGACATGGAAGTCGAGTTGCCCGCCGACGTCAGGGCCAAATAGGCAAGACAGCAAGGCAGGAAGGACAAATGGCAAAAGACAAGGACAGGCCCATGGGCAACACCGTCATCGGAAGCAGCATCGTCATCGATGGCGAGATCACCGGTGAGGAGCCGCTGACGATCCTCGGTACGGTGAAGGGCAAGATCGTGGTGGCCCAGAACCTGACGGTCGAGCCTGGCGCCACGGTCGAGGCGAACGTCGAGGCGCAGTCGCTGACCGTCAGCGGCCGCGTCACCGGCAACGTGACCGTGCGCGAGCGTGTGGAGCTGCGCTCGGACGCCAAGATGGTGGGCGACGTGAAGTCGCCGCGCGTGGTCATCGCCGACGGTGCCTCGTTCAAGGGCAACGTCGACATGGACGTCTAGGACCATGGCCGACAAGGACGTCAGGGAGACGACAGTGATAGGTGCCGAGACCAGGATCTCCGGCGAGGTGCGTGGCGACGAGGACCTGGTGGTTCGGGGCCGCATCGATGGCCGGGTCCAGCTCACGGAGACGCTGACGGTCGAGGCCGGAGGCGTCGTGCAGGCCGACATCGAGGTGAAGAACCTCGTGGTCTCGGGCGTCGTGGTCGGCAACGTGGTCGCCTCGGCCAGCGTGAAGCTGCTGGCAAAGGCGCGCGTGATTGGCGACGTGACTGCGCCGCGCTTCACGATGGAAGAGGGCGCCGCGTACAAGGGCCGCGTCGAGATGGGCGAGGGCGAGGCCGCCCGCGCCCTCGAGAAGCGCGCTTCCCGCTCCGTCGAGACCCCACGGCAGGCGCCCCGTCTGGCGGCTCCGGCGCGTGCGGCAGCGGCAGCCCCGCGGCACGCCGCGCCGCCCCGCGTCGCCGCCGCTCCGGTCGCTCGCCCGGCGCTCCCCCGCCCCGAAACGGCCGCCGGCGTTGCTCCTGCGTGGGCCAAGAAGAAGCTCCGTAGAAGATAGCGGCGTGCTACGTTTGCCTCGCCCATGTGCGGGGTCATCGGCATCTTCGGGCATCCAGAGGCGGCGAACCTCGCGTACCTCGGGCTGCATGCTCTGCAGCACCGTGGCCAGGAATCCGCGGGCATCGTCTCCAGTGACGGCGAGAAGCTCCGCTGGGTCCGCGAGATGGGCCACGTCAACGAGATCTTCACCGCCGAGCGTCTCGCCGGGCTGCCCGGCTTCGCTGCCGTGGGCCACGTCCGCTACTCGACGGCGGGCGACTCGGCCCTGAAGAACGCGCAGCCGATCGCCGTCGACTACTCGGGCGGGTCCATCGCCATCGCCCACAACGGCAACCTCGTCGACGCCGATGAGACGCGCACGCGTCTCGAAGAATCGGGCTCGATTTTCCAGACCACCAGCGACACCGAGGGGATCCTCCACCTCATCGCCCGCTCGCGCGAGAGCTCGCTGCCCGACCGGGTGGCGGATGCGCTCAAGCAGGTGCGTGGCGCCTACTCCGTGGCGCTGCTCTCCGAGTCGATGCTCATCGCCGTGCGCGATCCGCTGGGCATCCGGCCGCTGTCGCTGGGCAAGATCAAGGACGGCTGGGTGGTTGCCTCCGAGACCTGCGCCTTCGACTTGATCGAGGCCGAGTTCGTGCGCGACGTCGACCCTGGCGAGATGATCATCATCGACAAGGGCGGCATGCGCAGCGAGCGTCCGTTCGCCGCGAAGGAGCCGCACCGCTGCGTTTTCGAGTGGGTCTACTTCGCGCGCCCCGATTCGACCATCGCCGGCATCTCCGTCTACCGGGCCCGCGAGAACATGGGCCGCCGCCTGGCGACCGAGCACCCGGTGGACGCGGACGTGGTCATCCCGGTGCCGGACTCGGGTACCGCCGCCGCCATCGGCTACGCCCGCGAGGCCAACATCCAGTTCGGCCAGGGCCTGATGCGGTCGCACTACGTCGGCCGCACCTTCATCGAGCCGTCGCAGCAGATCCGCCACTTCGGCGTGAAGCTGAAGCTGTCGCCCGTGCGCGAGGTGCTGGTCGGCCGCCGCGTCGTGGTGGTCGACGACTCGATCGTCCGTGGCACCACGTCGCGCAAGATCATCGGCATGATCCGCGCCGCCGGCGCGCGCGAGGTACACATGCGGGTCAGCTCGCCGCCGACCGTCGGCCCGTGCCACTACGGCATCGACACCCCGCACAAGGACGACCTCATCGCCTCCAAGCACTCGGTGGACGAGATCCGCCAGTACATCGGCGCCGACTCGCTCGGCTATCTGTCGATCGACGGCCTCTACGCCGCGCTCAGCAAGGTGAACGCGCCGGACGGCAACGGCGGGCTGTGCGACGCCTGCTTCACGAACCGCTACCCGATAGCCGTGGTTCCTCCGGCGCGCCTCCGCCAGTTGCGCCTCATCTCCGCATAGCGCCACGTTTCGTTCGGCGCCGTGCCTATTGACACAGATCCGTGTCTTGCACGAGGCTGCGCCCTCGCCCCGGGGATTTGGGGGGAAAGGAAACCACATGAGCGCTGGCCACAACGAGGACCTGGAGGGGGGCAACAAGAAGCTCTTCCTCTGCTGTTTCATCGCCCTCATCGCGACGTCATTCGGGTTCATTGTCCGCGCCTTCTCGATCGCCGACTGGGGCAAGGAGTTCGGCCTCACCGCCACGCAGCAGGGTGAGATCTTCGGCGTCGGGCTGTGGCCGTTCGCCATCAGCATCGTGCTCTTCAGCCTGATCATCGACAAGATCGGCTACCGCAACGCGCTCATCTTCGCCTTCGTCTGCCACGTCATCTCGGCGATCATCACGATGACCGCCACCGGCTACTGGTCGCTCTACCTCGGCACCTTCGTCGTGGCGCTGGCCAACGGCACCGTCGAGGCGGTGATCAACCCGGTGGTCGCCACCATGTTCAAGAAGAACAAGGCGAAGTGGCTGAACATCCTGCACGCCGGATGGCCGGCCGGCCTCGTGCTGGGCGGGCTCATCGCCATCGGCATGGGCGCGGAGGTCAGCTGGAAATACAAGATTGCCCTCATCTACATCCCGACCATCGCCTACGGCTTCCTGATGTTCGGCGTGAAGTTTCCGGTCAACGAGCGCGTCGCCGCCGGCGTGCCCTACAAGGACATGCTCAAGGAGGCGGGCATCATCGGCGCCCTGGTGGTGCTGTCGCTCATCACCTTCGAGCTCGGCCGCGTGTTCGGCTTCTCGATGGGGCTGAAGATCGGGATCATCGTCCTTTTCACCGGCATCTACGCCGCGTACACCCGGGCGCTGGGCCGGCCGCTGTTCATCATGCTGCTGATGGTGATGATTCCGCTGGCCACCACCGAGCTCGGGACCGACAGCTGGATCACTCCGCTGATGGAGCCGGAGATGGCCAAGCTGGGCATCAACGCCGGATGGATCATCGTCTACACCTCGGCGATCATGATGGTGCTGCGCTTCTTCGCCGGGCCGATCATCCACAAGCTGTCACCGCTGGGCCTCCTGGCGGCCTGCTCGGCCATTGCCGCTGTCGGCCTGACGATGCTGTCGGCGGCGACCGGCGTGATGATCCTGGCGGCTGCCACGCTCTACGCCTTCGGCAAGACGTTCTTCTGGCCGACGGTGCTGGGCGTCGTGGCCGAGCGCTTCCCCAAGGGCGGCGCGCTGACCCTGAACGCCATCGGGGGCGTGGGCATGCTGGGCGTCGGCGTCGTCGGTTCGGTGTTCCTGGGCGCCATCCAGGACCAGTCGGTCGACAAGAGCCTCGCCTCGCACAACGCCGCCCTGCACGCCACCGTGACGGTCGAGCGCGAAAGCATCTTCGGCAAGTACCGCGCCGTGGATCCGGACAAGCTGAACGCGGCGAGTCCGCAGGACAAGGCGGCCGTCGAGGAGGCCTCGGCGGGCGGCAAGAAGCAGGCGCTCAAGACCGTGGCCATCTTCCCGGTGTTGATGCTGGTCTCGTTCGGCCTGATGATCCTGTATTTCAAGTCACAGGGCGGCTACAAACCGGTCGATCTCGCCGCCGAGGACCACAAGACGGAACCGATCGCCAGGGCCGGCTAGCTGGCCAGCTCCGCCTCCACGACCTCGGTCGCGATCATCGCCGGTCCCCACGCGGACGCGGCGGCGCTGGACGCTCGCATCGCCGAGCTGCGCCGCCGTTTCCCGCGGGCTGTCGTCGACCGCTACCTGGACAAGCTGCCAGCGATCGGGGAACGAGTGCTCGTGTTCCCGAGCGCGGCGGTCGTGGGCGAGGTACGGCTCGGGGACGACGTCTCCATCTGGTACGGGGCAGTCCTGCGCGGCGACCTGGCGCCGGTGACCGTGGGGGCGCGATCGAACGTTCAGGACGGCAGCGTTCTACACGTGGGTGACTTCAGTCCCTGCATCGTCGGCGAGGACGTGGTGGTTGGCCACCGGGCCATGCTGCACGGCTGCCGGGTCGAGGACGGCTGCCTCATCGGCATGCAGTCCACCATCCTCGATGACGTCGTCGTGGGGGAGGGGTCGATCATCGGCGCCGGCGCCTTGGTGACTGCCAAGATGGCGATCCCGCCGCGCAGCCTGGTGCTGGGGGCGCCCGCCAAGGTGGTGCGCCAGCTCTCGCCCGAGGACTCGGCCCGCCACAAGCAGCTCGCCGCGAAGTACGTCCGCCTCAAAGAGAACTACTTGCGCGACTCCCACCGTAGCGAATAAGTTGCGGGCTCCGGCGAGCGGAGCTCGCCATAGCCCAACGTGAACCATGGAAATCGGGCCCCTGCGAGAACGCGTCGACAAGCTACAGCGTCGGCTGGATGTTCTCCGGGGGCATCTTTGACATCGCCGGCAAGCAACGACGCATATCCGAGCTCGACGAGGTCACCGGCCGGCCCGCGTTCTGGAACGACAACGAGAAGGCGCAGACCACGCTCAAGGAGCAGGCGCGCCTGAAGTCGACCGTCGCCGAGTTCGACACGCAGATCCGCGGCCTCGAGGATGCCAGCGTGCTGATCGAGATGGCCGACGAGGCCAAAGACGAGGCCACGGCAGCCGAGGCTTCGGACACCCTTGCCAGGGTCGAGAAGCAGGTCGGGACGATGGAGTTCGCCCGCATGCTCTCCCAGCCGTACGACCGCGAGGCCGGGATCCTGATGATCAACTCGGGCGCGGGCGGCACTGACGCCCAGGACTGGGCCGAGATGCTCCAGCGCATGTACACCCGCTGGGCCCAGCGCCGCGGTTTCGAGACCGAGGTGCTGGACCTGCAGCCGGGCGACGAGGCCGGCATCAAGAGTGCCACCATCGAGATCAAAGGCGAGTGGACCTACGGCTACCTGCGCGCCGAGGCCGGCGTGCACCGCCTGGTGCGCATCTCACCCTTCGACTCCAATGCTCGCAGGCAGACGGCGTTCGCCTCCGTCGCGGTGTCGCCCGACGTCGACGAGACAGTCAAGAAGGTCGAGATCGACGACAAGGACCTGCGCGTCGAGACGATGCGTTCGGGCGGCGCGGGCGGCCAGCACGTCAACAAGACCGAGTCTGCCATCCGCATCACCCATGTCCCGTCGGGCATCGCCGTGCACTGCCAGTCGGAGCGGTCGCAGCACAAGAACCGTGCGACGGCGATGCGGCTCCTGCGCTCGAAGTTGATCGTCATCGAGCAGAAGAAGCTGGACGAGAAGCTGGACGCGCTCCACGGCGAGAAGCGGGCCATCGAGTGGGGCAGCCAGATCCGCTCCTATGTGCTGGCTCCCTATCGGATGGTTGCGGACCATCGAACCGGCACCAAGGTCAGCAACGTCGACTCCGTCCTGGACGGCGACATCGACCAGTTCATGGTCGCGGCGCTGCTCCAGATGGCGGGCGAGGGCCCCCCGCCGCCTGCCAGGCCGCCTTCCGAGGACGAGGTGTAGTTGTGGATTTATGCTGCATCGCGGCTGTTGATGCTTTCCGGAATCGCCATTGTCCACAGTGGGTTGTGAGGCTTTCACCTGTGGACAGACGGTGGAGACATGGCTGACGAACGGGAGCTGATCGCCGAACGGGAACGCAAGGTCGCCGAGCTCCGGCAGGCCGGAACGAACCCGTACGCCAACGGGTTTTCGCCCGCGAACACCACGGCGGACGTTCACGCCTGGTTCGAGAAGAAGGAGGAAGGTAGCCCGAAGTTCTCCGTCGCGGGACGCATCGTCGCCTACCGCGGGTTCGGCAAGGCGACCTTCGTGAAGCTGCGCGATCGCACGGGCGAGATCCAGGTCTGGGTCAAGCAGGACGTGGTGGGGGAAGCGGCCTACGCCACCTGGAAGCAGATGGAGCGCGGCGACTTCATCGGCGCCGAGGGGACCCCGACCATCACCAAGACCGGCGAGAGGACCATTCTCGCGGAAAAATTCGTGGTGCTGACCAAGTCCACGCGCGCCTTGCCCGAGAAGTGGCACGGCCTGTCGGACGTGGAGATCCGCTACCGGCAGCGCTATGTGGACATGATCGCGAACCCGGAGGTGCGCGAGGTGTTCCTCAAGCGCACGGCGATCGTGCGGCAACTGCGACATTTCCTGGACGACCGTGGCTACGTCGAGGTCGAGACGCCGATGATGCACTCGATCGTCGGTGGAGCGGCGGCGCGGCCGTTTCGCACTCACCACAACGCGCTCGACCTCGATCTCTATATGCGGATCGCGCCCGAGCTTCACCTCAAGCGGCTGGTGGTGGGTGGCTTCGAGCGCGTCTACGAGATCGGCCGCAATTTTCGCAACGAGGGGCTGTCTCGCAAGCACAACCCCGAGTTCACGATGCTCGAGTTCTATCAGGCGTACGCCACGTACGAGGACCTGATGACGCTGACCGAGCAGATGTTCCAGGAACTGGCGCGCGCGGTGGCCGGCGGGGTCGAGATCACGTACCAGGGACAGAAGGTCGACCTGGGCAGTTTCGAGAGAATCCCCATGAAAGACGCCATCGCTTTGGCCTCGAAGAAAGAGCTGCTGCCGCCGGGGCTCGAGCGGCCGATGCTCGACGACGACAAGGCGCTCGTCGCCTGGATCGACAAACACAACCCCAAGGACGAACTGGGGGCGGCCCTTCGCAAGGCGGGTGGCCACGGTGAGCGTGTCGGCGCGCTCTTCGACCACGGGGGCGAGCTGGCGCTGCCACCGGAGCGGGCCGTGTTCGTCATCGACTATCCGGCCGAGACCTCGCCCCTGTCGCGCCGGAACGACGGCGATCCGGGCGTCGTCGACAGATTCGAGCTATTCATCGTCGGCCGCGAGCACGCCAACGCCTTCTCGGAACTGAACGATCCCGCCGACCAGCGGCAACGCTTCCAGAGCCAGGTCGACGCGAAGGCTCGCGGCGCCGAGGAGACCATGGACTACGACGAGGATTATTGCCGGGCGCTCGAGTACGGCATGCCGCCAGCGGCGGGCGAGGGGGTTGGCATCGACAGACTCGTGATGCTGCTGACCGACCAGCCGTCCATCCGGGACGTCATCCTCTTCCCGCTGATGAGACCGGAGTGAGAAGGCCTCGGGCGCGGGGGGGCTTGGGGACCCTGCGAGGGTCCCCATCATGAAAGTCGCCTTCGAATATTTCGTCGCCTGGAGACACCTCCGCGATCCGGAGCGACGCAGTCACCGGATGCTCTGGCTGGGCATCGCCGTGGTGGTCATCGCCCTGGGCCTGGCCATCGCCTCGTTCGTGCTGGGGCACCGGGGGCGCTCACCCGACGGCCTCATGCCGCACGAGACCTCGCGCCTGGTCGAGAACCTGCGCATCGTCGGCGTCAGCGGGCTGATTGTCGGCGCGATGGTGACCTACCTGGGGCTCCTTTTCGCGTCGTTCACGGTGTTCACCGCCATTTCCATCTTCGGCGTCTTCCTGGGCACCTTCGCTCCCATCGTCACCCTCTCGGTGATGTCCGGCTTCGAGAGCGATCTCAAGACGAAGATTCGCGGCACCAAGGCCGACGTGGTGATCACCGCGCCCGACGGGCCCTTCACCGATTGGGCCGAGGTGCGGCGCAGGATCGCGCAGGTGCCGGGCGCCGTCGCCTCGACGCCGTACATCGAGTCCGAGGTGATGATCAAGGCAGGGCCCACTCCGGCGGGGATCATGCTGCGCGGGATCGATCCCGAGACGGCCTCGTCGGTGCTGGATCTCGACCGCGGGCTGCGCGACGGTAAGCTGTCGGATCTCACCAGGACGTCGACGCCGACCCCGATCATCCTGGGCGAGGAACTGTACGCCCACACACTCCGGGTATTCGTGGGCAGCGACGTCGACGTGATCTGCCCGCTGTGCCAGCTGGGACCGAGCGGCCTCATGCCCGATTCGCGGCCGTTCCGCGTGACCGGGCACTTCTACAGCGGCATGTACGAGTTCGATTCGAAGCTGGCCTACGTCTCGCTGGCGGCAGCCCAGAAGTTCCTGGGCATGCCCGGCGAGGTCACCGGCATCGACGTGCGGACGAAGGTGCCCGAGGACGCACCCGCGGTGGCCGAAGCCATCGCCGCCTTGCTGGGCAATCGCTACGACGTCCGGTCATGGGAGGAGCTGAACCGGGGACTTTTCATGGCGCTGCGCCTGGAAAAAATCGCCATGTTCGTGGTCCTCACCTTCATCGTGCTGGTGGCGTCGTTCTCCATCATCTCGACGCTGATCATGAACGTCACCCAGAAGGCCCGCGAGGTGGCGATCCTGAAATCGATGGGCGCCGATGACGGTGCCATCCGCCGGATCTTCTTCGCCGAGGGTCTGTACATCGGCGCGCTGGGACTGGCGGTCGGGGTGGCCTCGGGTGTGCTCGCGTGCAAGCTGATCATGCGCTACGGCTTGCCGCTGCCCACGGACGTGTACTACATCAACCAGCTTCCGGTGGTCATGCGGACCGGCGAGATCGTCGGCGTGGCCACGCTGGCGCTGATGCTGTGCTGCCTGGCCACCGTCTACCCGGCCTTTCTTGCGTCGCGCCTGCGCCCCGTCGACGGCCTGAGGTACGAGTGATGTTGACAGCGGGCAGGGCCGAGTCGACAGTCAGGGCGCCCAACATGGAGGGAAAACCAACCGGCGCCCACCTCGTGGTCCGCGGGCTGCAGAAGGTCTTCCATCACGGGGGCCGCGTGCTGCCGGTCTTGCGGGACATCAACCTCGAGCTGAAGCCCGGCGAGATCGTGTCCGTGGTGGGCGCCTCCGGCGTCGGCAAGTCGACGCTGTTGCATCTCCTCGGGACCCTGGACCTGCCCACGGCGGGTGAGATCCTCTTCGACGGCGTCGACGCCACCAAGCTCCCGGGAGTGAAGCTGGCGGCGTTCCGCAACCGTCAGATCGGCTTCGTTTTCCAGTTCCACCACCTCCTCCCCGAGTTCACGGCGGTGGAGAACGCCATGATGCCTGGCCTCATCGCCCGACTGCCCCGCAAGGAATGCATCGAGCTCGCCGAGAAGATGCTGGTGCGCGTGGGCCTGGAGGAGCGCCTCACGCACCGGCCGGGTGAGCTTTCGGGCGGCGAGCAACAGCGGGTGGCTCTGGCGCGCGCGCTGCTGCTCGGCCCCCGCCTGCTTCTCGGCGACGAGCCCACCGGCAACCTGGACACCAAGACCGGGCGGGCGATGCACCAGCTGTTCTTCGAGCTGAACCAGGAGATCGGGATGACCCTGCTCCTGGTCACACACAACGACGAACTCGCCGGCCAGGCATCTCGCACGCTGCGCATGGTGGACGGCCAGATCGCCCAGGACTGATCCGTGAGAGCTCGTCCGATCGCCGTTGTGCTGCTGGCGCTCGCCGCGACGGAGGCCCGTGGCCAACCGGCGCAATCGCCGCAACCGGAGGCCAAGGAGGACATGGGCCTGCAGGTGGTCCGCGTCCTCTTCCGCGGCAACCGGAAGGTCGAGGACGACGCGCTCCGGGTAAACCTGCGCACGGTGCCGGGTGCGACGCTGACCCAGGACATGCTCCGCGACGACGTCCGCACCATATGGCGGATGAACTTCTTCGAGGATGTCCAGGTCGACGTCACCAACGTCTCGGGCGGCGTGGTGGTCGCCTTCTCTCTCAAGGAGAAGCCGTCCATTCGCAAGATCTACGTCTCGGGCCACGACGAGGTCGGCCTGACGAAGATCAACGAGGTCCTGGACATCAAGAAGGAGCAGATCCTCGACCCGGCCAAGATCAAGAAGAACGTCGAGAAGATCCGCGAGGTCTACGTCCAGCGCGGCTTTTATATGGTGGAGGTGAACGACGAGCTCCGGCGCGAGAACGCCAACGAGGTCGACGTGTACTTCCGCATCCGCGAGAATGCCAAGGTCGAGGTCCGGCGCATCAACTTCGTCGGCAACAAGGGCGCCGCCGACGAGGATCTGAGGGGGGTGATGCTCACCCAGCCGGGCGACCTGCTCTCGTTCGTCACCTCGTCCGGCACCTACCGCGAGGACGTCTTCCAGCGCGACATGCTGCTCGTGCAGTCGTACTACTACGACCGCGGCTACATCAATGTGAAGGTCGCCGACCCGCTGCTCGAGCTGTCGCCGGACAAGCGCTCGCTCTACATCACCATCTCCATCGACGAGGGCCTGCAGTACAAGGTCGGCACGCTGGACGTGCGCGGCGAGCTGCTCGACGACAAGGAGTTCTACCTCTCGAGGCTGCGGATCAAGCCGGGCGAGATCTTCAATCGTTCGAAGGTCCAGCAGGACATGCAGGACCTGACCGAGTACTTCAAGGACAAGGGCTACGCCTACGTCAACGCCACGCCACAGACCACGATCGACGAGAAGAACCGGATCGTGAACCTGATGTTCGACATCCAGCGCGGCAGCCTGGTGGCGTTCGAACGCATCAGCGTGCGCGGCAATACCAAGACCCGCGACAAGGTGGTCCGTCGCGAGATGCGCATCGCCGAGGGCGAGACCTACAACCAGAGCAGGCTGGATCTCTCGAAGCGACGGGTGACGGCGCTTGGCTTCTTCGAGCGGGTGGATGTGTCCACCAAGCGCGGCAGCGCCGACGATCAGATGGAGGTGAACGTCGAGGTGACCGAGCGCCAGACCGGGGCCTTCCAGATCGGCGCCGGCTTCTCGTCGGTCGAGTCGTTCATCGCCCAGGCGCAGATCTCGCAGAACAATCTCTTCGGCCGCGGACAGCTCCTGACCCTGCAGGCGCAAGTGTCGGGGTTGCGGCAGCTCTTCATGTTGCAGTTCGAGGACCCCTATTTCCTCGATTCCAACTGGACCTTTGGCTTCAACCTCTTCAACCAGCAGCGCTTCTACCGGGACTTCACCCGCGCCTCGACGGGCGCCAGCGTCACCTGGGGGTATCTCATCAGCGACTACGTGCGCCTGTTCCTGACCTACCAGGTCCAGGACATCAGCGTCAGCACGTCGGGTCGGAGCAGCCTCTTCTCGGGCGGGCAGCGCAGCCCGCTGCCGTCGGGCTCCCTCGCGAACCTGCTGCGCTCGGGGATCACCTCGTCGTGGCGTGTATCGCTGTCGCACGACAGCCGGGACAACCGCCTCTTCCCGCGCAGCGGCTGGTACAACACGCTGTCCGCCGAGTTCGCCGAGCCGGCGTTCCTGTCGCAGAACCAGTACACCCGCCTCGAGGGCGCGACTCGTTACTTCTACCCACTGTGGGGCCCGTTCGTCCTGCGTCTCAAGCTGTCGAGCGGGCTCATCACCAGCCGCGATCCCGAGGGCGTCCCGATCTACGAGCGCTACTTCCTGGGCGGCATCTACGACGTGCGTGGCTTCTCGCTGTTCTCGCTGTCTCCGCACATCCGGGTGCCGCGTGATCAGTCGCCCGACTCGGCCCTGGACGTGTTCCGCATCGGCGGCAACCTCGAGGTGGACGGCAAGGCCGAGATCGAGGTGCCGATCTTCGAGAAGGTGGGCATCCGCGCCGTGGTGTTCAACGACATCGGTAACACCTACAACCTCGAGAAACAGTACTGCAGCCTGCGTCCCGCCAACGTCCACCTCTCGAACGACCCGTGCGTGAGCCTCTTCCCGCTCGACAGCCTCCGCGCCAGCTGGGGCTTCGGCTTCCGCTGGTTCTCGCCCATCGGGCCTCTGCGCTTCGAGTGGGGCTTCCCCTACCGGACGCTGCCGGGTGAGGAATCGTTCATCTTCGAGTTCACGATTGGTAACGACCTGTAGGTCGTGGTATGCGAAACCCCAATGTCAATGACTCGTACGGCTCTCGTCGCTTCTCTGTTCGTCACCGGGCTCGTTCGGGTGGCTCACGCCGAGGAGATCAAGCTCGGATACGCCGACCTCCAGCGCGCGCTCGCGGAAACGGAGGACGGACGGAAGGTCCGCGCCACGCTGAAAAAGGAATTCGATACCAGGCAGAAGGAACTGGACGAGCGCCAGGACGACCTGCGCAAGCAGATCGAGGACCTCGAGAAGAAGCGCACGCTGCTGACGCCGGACAAGGTCAGGGAGAAAGAGACCGAGATCCAGAAGAAGATGCAGGAGGCGCAGCAGATCCTGCTTCGCAGCCAGCAGGACCTGCAGCAGAAGGAGCAGGCGGCGCTCCAGCCGATCCTCGATCGGATGCAGCGGATCATCGCCAAGATGGCCTCGACCGAGAATTTCACCATGGTGCTGGACAAGAACCAGGCGGGGATCGTCTTCGCCAAGCCGCACCTCGATCTCACGAACGAGCTGATCCGGCGCTTCAACAGCGGCGAGGGGGCCGGGGAGAAGGGGCCCGCCAAGCCGGCGCCTGCGCCCGCAGGGGGCGCCAAGAAGAAGTGAGGCCGCCGCCATGGAGATGGACATCCGGGCCATCGAGGCGGTCCTGCCGCACCGTTACCCGTTCTTGCTGGTCGACCACGTCGAGCTGATCGACGATGACCGCATCGTCGCTCGCAAGCTGGTGAGCCGGAACGAGCCGCACTTCGAGGGGCACTTCCCGGGGCATCCGGTGATGCCGGGAGTGCTGATCGTCGAGGCTCTGGCCCAGGCGGGGGCGTTGTACGCGGCCCGCCTGACGAAGTTCGATCCGGCCAAACAGGTGGTCTACTTCATGGCCATCGACCGCGTGAAGTTCCGCAAGCCCGTGGTGCCGGGGGACGTCCTCAAGCTGGAGGTGGTGCCGCTGCGCAAGGGCGGGGCCGTCTGGAAGATGCGTGGCGAGGCCAAGGTCAACGACGCCGTCGTGGCCGAGGCCGAGTTCCTGGCCAGCATCCAGCCGCGACCCGCGACACCATGAGGCGGGTGGCGGCGCTGCTCCTGGTTGTCGCAGGAGCAGCCGCTTGCAAGCGCACCTCCCGTTTCGCCACCCGCGGCGATGGCGAGGCCGTGGTCGTCCGCGAGAAGACGGAGGACGTCGCCCTGACGATCACCGACGAGCACGAGCCGAACGACTCCCTGGGAAAACCCGAGGTGCTGACGCTGGCCGGGGATCCTCTGACGGTCACCGTTCGAGGCGCGCTCCTGGTGCTGCCGAAGGGTCTCGACGTGGACACTTTCCGTATCACCGTGCCGGGCGCTCTGCCGGATGCCGGAGCCGACGCCGGCGTGTCCTCCCGCAGACTGGACGTGCAGGTGGTTCCGGAGGCGCCAGTCGGCCTGATCCTTCAGTTGCTGGATGGCGACGGCCGTGCGATCGAGTCCATCCCGGGGCTCTCGGGCGAGACCATCGGTGTCCCCAACGCGGCCGTGCTGCCCGGGGCAAGCTACTTCGTGCGCCTGCGGCCGACCACGGAGACGCGCCGGGCGCTGCCCGACGCCGGTGCCGTCGGCCGTGGTTATCGCCTGACCATTCGCCTCACCGACTTCGATCTGGGCGACGAGCGCGAGCCCAACGACAGAGCGGCGCTGGCGACCGAGTTGCCGATCGCACGGTCGAGCCCCGAGGCGGCGGGCCTGTTCGGCTGGCGCCATGACGAGGACTGGTTCCGCTTGCCGCTCGACGGACTGCCGGCGGGGACTGTGGTGGACGTCGAACTGGAGAGTGTGGACGGCGTCAGCGCTTCGCTGTCGCTGGTGGACGCCCGACAGGCGCGGCTGGCGACGCTGCGCGGACGGTCGGGCGCGCGGGTGGTGCTGCGGAACCTCGCACCGGGGGTGCTGGCTTCCCGGCCGATGGGCGACGCCGGCATGCCGCCGTCGTTCGCCTACCTCATCGTTCGGGCCGAATCCGGCCACAGCCTGGACAGGCGCTATGCCCTTCGCGTGCGACCCGCGCCTGCGCGGGAAGGCATGGAGCTGGAGCCGAACGACGATGCCGCCCGCGCCACTGCGCTCGGCGAAGGGGTGGCGGTCGGGTTCCTGGTCGTCGGAGATGTCGATGTCTACCGGTGGAAGCCGCCGACCGGGATCGAGGGCTTGCTCGAGCTCACTGTGCCGCCGAGATCCGATCTGAGGCTGGAGGTCTTGCGCGAGCACGACGGCCGTGTGGTGGCCAAGGCCGACGGGGCAGGCAAGGGTCAGCCCAAGCGTGTCGCGACCGGAGCGTCGAGTGAACCGTTGCTGGTGCGCGTGTCGCTCGTGCGTGGCGAAGGCGATCCCGACGAGCCGTATCAGCTGCGCCTTGTGTCGCGGCCCGTCGGATCGGACGCGGGAGCCACGCCGTGAAGGGGCTCATGCTCGTGCTCGCGCTCGGGTGCGCAACCCGGGCGGCTGGGCCCGGGCAGGCGCTCGAAACCTACGCCAGCGCGCTCGAGCGCAAGGATTATGCGACGGCTTATGGCCTGACGTCGGGCTCGTACCGCCAGCACGTGTCGCTGGACGATTTTCGTCGCCAGATGCAGGCGGATGCGACCGAGCTGGCGGCCGATGCGCACAGCCTGCGCGAGAACGCCGCGCGCTGGGGCAGCAGGGTCGACGTGGTGATCGGAAGGGACGAGCGGGTGACGCTGGTGCGTGAGGGAGCCGCATGGCGCCTGGAGACGCCGCCGTTCGAACCCTACGGCCAGGGGACGCCGCGTGCTGCCTTGCGCACCTTCGTGCGCGCCGTGGAGGGCCGGCGCTACGACGTGCTGTTGCGTCTGGTGCCCGCCCGCTATCGCGCGGCGGTCACGGCCGACAAACTCCGCGCTTACTGGGAAGGGGACCAGGCCGCCGCGCACCGGGCGCTTCTCCGCGACCTGAGGCTGGCCCTCGACGCGCGCATCGTCGAGGAGGCGGACGAGGCGTTCGTGACGTATGGCGCCAGCCGGCAGGTGCGTTTCGTGCGCGAAGAGGGCTTTTGGCGCATCGAGAGCCCCGAATGAAGGGCTACCGGGGAGAACCGCGAAACAACAGGGGAACTACCCCCGCGCTCGTCGCCAGGGCTCGCTGCAGCAGCGGCTGCTTCTTGACTGCGAGACGGCGATGCTGCAAGCCAATAGAAGGGGTCCGCTGATGCTCGAACCATGGATCATTGAGCAGATCCGCCGCCGGGAAGAGGAACAACGCCGGCGGAACCAGCAGCCCGTGCTGGAGCTTCCGGTTCCCGAGGACCGGCATCCAGAAGATCGTCCGACCAGCCACGAATCCGAGGACGACGACACGGACGACGACCAGCCGAAGCGCGGCGTCGTCATCATCGGGATTTGACGGTCCGGCAAACCATCACTTTTTAGCGCTCGTCTCCGAACCGCGTTACCAGTGAAGCATGCAAGCCCAGATGCGGGCCGTGCGGCTCATTGGTCGGGACGAGGAGTTGCGGGCGCTGGACGCGGCTGCCAGCCGCGCGACGCGTTTCCAGACGCCCCAGTTCGTCACTCTCGTAGGACCGCTCGGGATCGGCAAGACGCGGCTGATGGCCGAGTGGCTAGGCCGGACCGAGGCGCGCGTGCTGCGTGTCGCTCGCTCGAGCGGCGCCGAGCCGCTGGGCGTGGCGGCGGCGTTGCTGCGGGCGCGCTTCGGCGTCGACGAACGGCTGGATCCCGACGGCGCGCTCGCCGCTCTGCGCGCGCAGCTTCAAGAGGTGTTCGGTGACCGCCGCGTCTCCGAGGTGGCTGGCCTGCTCGGCCGCTTCCTCGGCTTCGACCTGCGCGAAGGCCCCCTGGCCGAGGCGTTGGCGCTTCACCCCGATCAAGAACTGGAAGTAGCTCGCGCGGTGCTGTGCCGGTTCCTCGAGGAAGACGCGCGCCGAAAGCCCACGGTGATCCTGTTCGAGGACCTTCACGCCGTGGACGACGCGTCGCTGGACCTGCTGGCGCGGCTGCCGGCCGAGCTGGGCGAGGCGCCCTTGATGATCGTCGGTACCGCGCGACCCGAGCTGCTGGTGCGCCGGCAGGAGTGGGGGCGGGGCGAGGGGAGCCACGTCCGGGTCGACCTGCCGCCGCTCTCGACGCTGCAGATGGAACTTTTCATGCGCGCCGCGCTCGGAGCCGAGACGCTGGCGCCGGGGCTGGGCGAACGTGCCGCCGTCGAATCGGGCGGCAACCCGTTCCTGCTGGGGCAGCTGTTGAGCGTCTATCTCGAGCACGGCGTGCTGGTGGCCGAGACAGGGAGCGGCTACCGCTTCGATGTCGACAAGGCCGGCGGCGAGGAGCTGGGTGGAAGTCCGGAAGAGGCGGCGCAGGCGCGTGTCACCGAGCTGTCCCAGGCAGAGCGCGACCTGCTCGGCCGGGGCGCGGCGTTCGGAAGCACCTTCTGGACCGGGGGCGTGGTGGCGATCGGGCGCCTCGGCGCCGAGCCGTGGGACCCGACGACGGTGTTCGCGCCCGATCCCTCCATCGAGGAAGTGAGGCGCATGCTGGCCTTGCTGGCCGAACGTGAATACGTCGTGCGCATGCCGAGCTCGTCGATCGCCGGCGAGACCGAGTGGTCGTTCGTCAAGGCGCCGGAGCAGGCCATGGTCGTCGCGTCGGTCGATCCCGAGGTGATGGGGCGGCGCAAGCGTTTCGCCGCGCAGTGGCTCTCCGGGCGCGCGGCCACCACCAGCGAGCGGATGGAGCTGATCGCCTCCTTGTACGAGGCCGGCGGCGACCCGCGACGAGCGGGGCAGGGGTTCATCGCGGCTGCCGACGAGGCGCGCCGGCTCTACCGCCAGGAACGTGCTCGCAAGCTGTACCTGCGTGGGCTGCGGCTTCTCGACCTCGACGACTCCGTTCTGAAGCTGGAGGCGTACCACAAGCTGGGCGATGTGGCGGCGCGGCTGGGGCGCAAGCGCGAGGGGATGGCCCACTTCGCCCAGATGTTGCGCGTGGCGTGGCGCATGGATCTACCGGCCAAGGGGGGCGCCGCGCACGCGCGCATCGGACGGCTCCACCGCTCGATGGGCGAGTACGAAAAGGCGCTGCAGCACCTCGATCTCGCCCGCATCCTGTTCGAGCTGGCGGGCGACCAGCCCGGCATCGCGGCCACCTTCGACGACATCGGGCGCATCCACTTCCTCACCGGCAAGGCCGACGAGTCGATGAAGTGCCACCGCGCGGCGTTCGCCGTACGCGAGACGTTGAGCGACGAGCGTGGCAAGGCGCTCACGCTCTCCTGGATCGGCTTGCTCGAGGTGCAGGCCGGCCACCTGGCCCAGGCGCAGCAGAGCTTCCGCAAGGCGCTGACGCTCAGCCGGTCCGCTCGCGATCCGCAGGGGGTCGTCTTCGCGCTGGTGGACCTGGCGGCGGTGGAGCGCGAGGCGGGCAGCCCCGACCGCGCGCAACGCTTGCTTACCGAGGCGCGCAAGCTGGCGCGCGACATGGGCGAACGGCTCTACGAGTGCCACATCGCCTTGCAGATCGGGCGTTGCCTGCTGCTCCGTGGGCAGGCGGACATGGCCGAGCGCGAGCTGCGCGCCGCCAAGGAGATCGCCCGCAAGTTCGGGGCGCGGCGCCTGATCGCCGAGGCCGAGCGAGGGCTGGCCGAGGTGCGGCTGGGCCTCGGCGACAACCTCGCGGCGCGCGATCACGCCTCGACGGCGCTGGCCATGGCCGAGGCCATCCACGCAGCGCCGCTGGCTGGAGCAGCTCTGCGTGTGCTGGCGACGGCGGTGGCGCGCGGGGCGCCGGGCGATCCCGACCGCGGTGGTCCGCGGGAGATGTTCGACCGCGCCGTCGAGTTGCTGGGCGGCATCGGCGCCGAGCTGGAACTGGGGCGCACGTTCGCCGCCTATGCCGAGTTCGAGGAGCAGACAGGCCGCTCCGACGCAGCCTGGGGCTTGCGGGCGCAGGCGCACGGGATCCACCAGCGCGCGCGTGTCGGGATCTCCGACGCGCACGCGACCGGCTCGATGACGTTATCCTGAGCCCGTGCTGGCCAATGTCGCGCTGCTCGCCGTGCAGGCCGCAGTCGTGGCGGTGCGGCCGGGAGCCGAGGCGGGGTGTCCGTCGTCGGCCCAGGTGACCGAGGCCTTGCGCGAGCGACTGCCCGGGGCGGTCGTTCCGTTGGTGCCATCTCCCCCGCCGGAGATGCTCCGGCTCGACATCGAGGGCGCTACGTTCATCCTGGTGGACGTCGAGGGCAGGACGCGCCTGCGCCGCACCCTGTCGGGCGCCGACTGCGTGGCCCTGGCGCAGACCGTCGCCCTCATGGTGGAGCGGTATCTCCAGGAACTGGATCTGCCTGCGCCTCCCCCTCCGCCCCCACCGGCGGCTCGCCCGCGGTGGGATCTGGCGGCACGTGCGGCCTGGCAGCCGGGTCCACCCGACCTCGGCGGGGCTGCGCTGGTGCTCGGCGTGGCGCGATCGAGCCGCGTCGTGCGTGTCGGACTCGCGGCCGGAGCGACGGGCGCCTGGCACGAGCGCTGGCCGGGCGGCTCGGGCGACCTGCGCCGGTTCCCCCTTGCGCTCGATGTCGCCCAGCGCGTGCCCGCCGGAGCCGGCGAGATCCAGACGGGAGCCCTGCTTGGCCTGGACCTGCTGTGGCTGAGCGCCCGTGCGCAGGACGCCCGTCAGGACGAGCTGAGGCTCTCTCCCATTGTTGGGGCGCAGGCGGCCTTGAGCTGGCCGGTCGCCCATCGCTGGTTCGTGCGCCTGCTCACCGGGGTCGAGTTCGCCCTTATTCGCTATGATTTCGTGGTCCTGCAGACCGGAAGTCGCGCGTTCCGGACCGAGCGCTTGTCCGGTAAACTGGCGGTGGAGCTGGGTTTTCGCGTGCGGTGACGAAATCGAGGCCGGGCGGGCCCTAACCTCTTCGAAACCCCTTCATGCGTCCGGTGAACTCCCCCCAGTCCGTCACTTCCGACCGCGAGCTGGTCGCGCGCTGCCGCCAGGGTGACACGGGTGCCTGGCGCACGCTGTACGAGCGCTACACATCGTCAGTCCACCGGTTCATCAGTGCGCTGGGGGTGCCGGCCGAGGAACGCGAGGACGCCTCTCAGGAGGTGTTCATCGCCGTCTACCGCAGCCTGGCCAGCTTCCGTGGTGAGGCCCAGCTGTCGACCTGGATCTACCGGATCGCCGCTCGCCACGCCGGACGGCTGGGACGGCGCCGCAAGGTGCGCGAGTTCCTGGGGGCGTTGATGCTGCGCGAGCCGCCTCCTGCCGCCCCTTCGGATCCGGCCGAACGCACCGCGGACCTGATGCTTCTCGATCGCCTGCTGCAGAAGATGAACCCCAAGAAACGTACCGTGCTGGTCCTGTTCGAGGTCGAGGGAATGCCCGTCGACGAGATCGCACGGGTGGTCGGCTGCCCGGAGAACACAGTCTGGTCGCGGCTGCACCACGCGCGCGCAGAGTTGCTGAAGCTGGCCAAGAGGTCCGCACCATGAGGTGGCTCGAGACCTCCGGCGACGATGTCGAGCGCCGGCTGCGACGCGCGCTGGACGAGGCGTCGCAGCGCACGGGCGACGAGATTGCCCGGCGGCGGATCTGGACCCGCATCGCCGAGCCGTCCGAGGAGCCGCGCTCGCCGCGATTCGTGGTGCAGATCGCCATCGCGGCCACACTGGTGTCGGCCGTGGCAGGCGCAGCGCTGGTCTGGCCGCCCGGCCGGCACGCGGTGGTGCCTCCGGCGTCCGTCACGGAGCGTCCGCCGGCGCCCCCCGTCGCACCCGACGAGCGTTTCGGTGCGCCCGAGCGGCAGCGCCTCGACCGTCCGGGCCGCTTGCAGACGGGGCCCCGTGAGCGCGCGTGGGTCACCCTGCCGGGTGGCGCCGAGGTGGATCTCGAGCCGAACACGACGCTGGTCCTGGATGCGCGACTGAGGGCGGCCGTCGACCACGGGCGCGTGACGCTGGCTGTGCCACATCAGGCTCCCGGGCATTCCTTCACGATGTCTGCCGGTCCTTACGTCATCGCCGTGCTCGGCACGCGCTTCCACGTGCGCGTCGCGGGCGAGAGCGTGGGCGTCGACGTCGAGGAGGGTGTCGTCGAGGTCCGACGCGCCGGCCGAGCCACGCGCGTGCCGGCGGGCGAGTCCTGGACCAGCCCGTTCCAGGCGCCGGCGGTCGAACGAAAGACCGTGACGACCACGGCCGGGGTGACGCCGCTCGTGGCGCCGCCGCCGGTCCAGGTGGCGGCCGTCTCGCCGGTTGCGGTGCCTGTGCCGAGGCCGAGTGCGATGGACCAGTTTCGCGAGGCGCAGGTGGCGCTCGCCCATGGCCATCCTCAGCGCGCGCTGGAATTGCTGGAGGGCCTGGCCCAGGGGAGCGGCCCCGCCGCGGAGAACGCCGCGTACGAGATCGGGCGGGTGCTGCGCGACCCCTTGCGGCGGCCCCGCGACGCGATCGCCGCCTGGAACCGCTACCGCGCCCGTTTCCCCCGCGGGATCCTGCGCGCCGAGGCCGACATCTCGGTCCTGGAGACGCTGGTCGCCCAGGGCGAGACCGCGGGCGCGCGGACCGAGGCGCAGGGCTTCCTGGGGCGTCACCCCGAGAGCGAACGGCGGTCCGAAGTCGCGGAGCTCCTCGAGCGCCTGCGCTGATGCGCGTTGTCTTTGCGGCGATCGCCCTCGCGGGCTGCAGCCGGGCGGTGTCGCTGATCGGTTCCGAGGTCGATCCCGATGGTGGCGACGGATCGGACGCCGGGACCGCTGACGTCGGCCTGGTGGACGGTTGCCGCGAGAACATCGGTGACCCGATCGGCTTTCGCGTCGAAGCGCCGGCGGTCGTCGTTGCCCTCGATCGCTCGTTCTCGATGCTGAGTCGCCTTGGCTCGACGACCCGATTGCAGGCGGCGCAGATGGCCCTGCGGACCGTGCTGCGCAGTTATCAGGGCGGCGTCCAGTTCGGCTACGAGGAGTTCCCCGTCCGCTGCGACGGCCCTTCTTGCTGTGCAGGCAAGGTGGTGGTGCCGCCCGCTCTCAACAGCCTCATGGCGATCGAGAAGCAGATGCGGTGCGAGATGCCAGCGAGCGGCTGCTTCGAGACCACGCAGGATGCGCCGACCGCCGAGGCGCTGGCGCAGTGCCGCGCCTTCTACGCCGCCACGGATCAGCCGGCGAGCGGTCGTTTCGTCCTGGTCGTCACCGACGGGGAACCGAGCTGTGGCTCGGATCGAGCATCGGCGTGTGAGCGTGCGGTCGCCGAGGCCGCCCGCTTGGCGACCGCCGGGGTGAAGACCGCGGTGGTGGCGATGGGCGACAATGTGAAGAGCGGTGGTTGCCTGGAGATGCTCGGCCGCTACGCCTGGGCGAGCGACGAGCCGCAACTGCGGCAGTGGATCCAGGAAGCCGTCGCCATGGCCGCGGGGCGCTCCTGCCGGATCACGCTCAAGACGGTGGCGCCGAATCCGGAACGACTGGCGCTTCTGGTGAAGGGAGACTTCGTCCCGCGCGACGCCACGCAGGGCTGGTCCTTCGACCCACCCGGCCAGCCGTTGAGCATCGCCATCAATGGCACGCTGTGCGAGCGGCTCCGGGCGGGTCAGGTCGACTTCAACGATCTCCGCGTCGTCCCGACCGCCTGTCGTTGACGAAAAGGGCGCCCGTCGCGCTCTAACGGCCCGATGTCCCCTCGTCCGGCGCTGTTCCTCGCCGCGCTCGCCTGCTCGAGCGTGAGCCGCGGTCTGCCCCGTGACGACGCGGGCAACGCACAGACGACGCCCGACGCGCCGGTGGAGGCGTTTTTCGCGCGCGTCTCCGATGCGCGGGTCCCCGACGTCGGCGGGCGGAGCGACGCCGCGTCTGGCGAGGGAGGCATGGCGGCGTGCATGGCAGGCGACCACTGCGTCGGGAACGTGGCCTGCGAGCGCGCTTGCGGCACCGGCGGGCGCGTGGCATGCCGGTGCTTCCAGCAGCGCTTCGTCTGCACCTCCTGCACCGCCGCTGACGCAGGTGTCGACGGCCGGGAGATCCCGCCCTGCCCGGGAGGCGCTGCCGCCTCCGGACGGCGCTGCGATGACCGGGGTGCGGCCTGCGACTACGCCACCGACGCTGGCGCGCAGCGGCTGTGCGTTTGCGCCGAGATCGGCCGCGATCGGGTCTGGGTCTGCCAGTGATATAAACACCGCATGCCACGTTCGATCGCCTTCATCGGCCTCGGGGTCATGGGGGCGCACATGGCCCGTCGCCTGATCTCAGCCGGCCACCAGGTCACCGTGTACAACCGCACCCGATCGCGCTGCGCACCGCTCATCGAGGCCGGCGCCCGGGGTGCCGACACGCCCGCTGCGGCGGCGAAGGGGGCTGATCTCGTCATCTCCATCGTCACCGATTCGCCCGACGTCGAGGAGGTGCTGCTGGGGCCGAGTGGCGCGGTGGACGGCGCCGCCAGGGGCACGTTGTTCGTCGACATGAGCACCATCGCTCCCGAGGCGGCGCGGCGGATCGGCAAGACGCTCATCGAGCGCGGCATGAAGTTCCTGGATGCCCCGGTCACCGGCGGCGACGTCGGGGCTCGCGATGGCACGCTGTCGATCCTCGTCGGAGGGGACGTCGCTGCCCTGGAGCAAGCGCGCGAGATCTTCTCGGTGATGGGCAAGCGGATCACGCCGTGCGGACCTGTCGGCGCCGGCCAAACGATGAAGGCGTGCAACCAGATCCTGTGCGCGCTCAACATGCTTGGAATCGTCGAGGCCCTGCAGCTGGCGCGCCTCGGAGGTGTGGATCAGAACCTGCTGGTCGAGGCCCTGTCGGCCGGTGCAGGCGGTTCCTGGGCTCTCGAGAAGCTCGGCGCACGGATCGCCAAGGGGGACTTCGCGCCCGGATTCATGGTGAAGCTGATCCAGAAGGATCTGCGCATCGTTCAAGAGCTTGCTGGTGCGAATGGGCTGCCGCTCGAGGGAACGGCGCTCACGCAGAAGTACTTCGCCGACAACGAGGCGAACGGGGAAGGTGATCTGGGGACACAGGCCATGTACAAGGTGCTCGGACGCCGCACGAAGAGGTGACCGCATGCTGCAGACGCTGGCCCTGGGTTTGTTGGTGCTGGCGGCGGAACGGCCGCCGGGTGCGTGGGGCAAAGGGAGCACGCTGCCGCCCGACGTCGTCGTCGAGAAGGACATCGTCTATGGCAAGGTCGACGACATCGAGCTGAAGCTGGACCTGTACCAGGCGGCGAAACCGACGAAGAAGCCCCGGCCAGCCATCCTGTACATTCATGGTGGAGGCTGGAAGGGCGGGGACAAGCGCGAGTTCGCCTGGTACGCCGGCATGCTCGCGCAGAACGGGTACGCCGTCGCCACCATCAACTACCGCCTGTCCGGGCAGGCGAAGTACCCGGCGCAGATCCAGGACTGTCAGGCGGCGCTCGCGTGGCTGGAGCAGAACGCGCGGCGCTACCGGATCGATCGCAACCGGATCGCCACCATGGGCGGTTCGGCGGGCGGGCACCTGGCGTCGCTGCTGGCGTTGAAGGAAGGCAAGGCCCGGATCCGTGCCGTGGTCTCGGTGTTCGGCGCCCACGAATTGAATGACGACGGAGGGAATCAGTCGGCGCCCGAGGCGTTCATTGGCGCCGCTCGCACCGAGAAGCTGGAACAATGGAAGGACGCCGCCTGTACCACCCACGTCAGCGCCGACGATCCGCCGTTCCTGCTGATCCACGGCGACAAGGACGCCACCGTGCCCCTGTCCCAGTCCGAGCGGCTCTTGAAGGCGCTTCTCGCCAAGAGGGTCCGCGCCCAGTTGATCGTGGTGCGCGGCGCTGGCCACGGATTCAACGACAAGGTGATGTCGCCCGGGCTCGCCCAGATCGACCAGAAGGTGCTGGCCTTCCTGGCGAGGTATTTGCCCTGAGCTAGCTTTTCTTCTTGAGGTCGTCGACCTTGACGAGCACGCGGTCGAGGGACCAGTTCGGCACGACGAAGGCATCCGACATGCCGGCGCGCTCGACGTACTTGTTCTGCTTGTCCGAGGTCTCGCCGCCCACCTTCAGCACGCAACCCGCGCCCTTGACGTTGGACCGGGCGACGATGGTCGCGCTCGGCTTGCCCATGCCGGTCGCCTTGGGGTCCTCGGCGAACCCGGTCCCCTTCCAGTCGTGGAAGGCGCCGACGATGGCATTGACCTTGGTCGTGTCCAGGGCGACGCCCGCTGGCTTCGTCACCTTCCAGGCGTCGTCGCCGGTCTTGCCGGCCTGCTTGACCAGGGTGTAAGCGTCCTTGTCCCGCGCCACCGACACTTCGGTGATCTCGCCCTCGGTCAGGTTGCAGATGGTCTTCTCGCGGAAGTCCATGGGGCGCTTGTTCACCCGCTCGAGGTTGAACTTCTTCACCAGGAACACCTGGGGGTTGTCGGCCAGCTTGACGAAATAATCCTCGTCGTTCTTCCTCTTGCCGATCAGTACCTGCACGGTGCGGTTGTTGGTCAACGACACGGTGATCCTGTTCTGCGGATCGTCCAGGCCCGAGTCCGCCGGCTTGGCGTCGTCGGCAAAATCGTTCGCTTTCCATGCGGCCAGCGTGGAGACGATCCCACCGGCCACCATCTTGTCCATGGGGTCGAGCTTGAGACTGGACTCGACGACACGCCAGTCGTCATCACCTTGACCCTGACCCTGGCCGGCGTCCGGCTTGGCCGGCTTGTGCAGCACGATCTTGCCGGCACCCTTCGAGACGATCTCGATCTTCTGCGCGTCCCCTTCGGCAAAGGTGCTGATGGACTTGTCCCGCCACAGGCTGGTGTCCTTGTCGAAGACGAACTTCTGGTAGCCGGTCGCTTTCCAGACCTCGTCCTTGCCCTCGAGGCGCACCATGGTGACGCCGTTGCCGACCTTGCCGACGCGCAGATCCGCCAGCACCTTGTCACCCTTCTTGGCGACCACACGAGGGGCCTTGTCGTCCACCTCGAACTCGGCGTGCTTCGCCTTCTGATCGCTGACGATGCCGTCGAACTCCAGCTTCTCCATCTGCTCGAAGGCCTGCTTGGCGCCTTCCTGATCGGCCAGGTACTTCACCGGAGAGACCACCTTGAAGGTGGTGCCATCCTTCTTCACCACCGTGGTGGCGCCGCCCTTGGTCACCTCCAGGGTGTCGACATCGGTCAGCTTCGGGACGGGGCGGGGCAACTCGCCGATGCGCGTGCCTTTCTCGGGGCTGCGCAGGACGGCGAAGGCGGCAACTCCCAGGGCGACGAAGATGCCGCCGGCGATCATGGTGTTCCGGTTCATGGCGATTCCTTACAGTTTCTGTCCGAGCCGGGTGAGGCGTCGGATGCGCCAGCGCACGACCCCGAACATGCAGAACGCGAGCGGCAACCCCAGCACGTTCCCCCACTGCACGGCCGTGGCCGTGGCCTCCGACTCGACCTTGATCGGCCGTGGGCTCAGCGTCTTGGCCCGCAGGGGCGTCATCGCCTCGTCCTCGACCGTCCAGCTGATGGCGTTGAACAGCAACTGGGCGCCGGCCCCGTAGAACTGCAGGTAACGGGCCAGCTGCGTGTACTCGTCGTTGGCGAAATCCGAATCGCCGATCACCACCAGGCGAGCCTTGGCTGCCTCGGTCGGCGCTTTGTCCGGGCTCGATTCGTTGGCCGCGGCTCCAGCCGGAGCGAACGCGCTCTTGAGCGGCCCCTGGTAGGCATACCCGAACGCGTGCGCCTTCCGGTCTTTTCCGGGCTCGATCTTCATGTCGGGGCTCAGCACGAAGAAGCCCGTGTGCGCCCAGCTCTTCTTCGACGACGAGGCCAGGCGCCACAGCTTGCCACCCGCGGGCGTCTTGCCTCCGGCCAGCGGACCGACGGGCTCGACGCTGCTCCCGAACGGGAACACCAGCCCGCGAATGCCCTCGAGCACCGACAGGTCGCTCGCCTTGTCGGTCTCGGCGCCCACGAAGAACGGGGCGTTCACCAGCATCTTGCGACCGTTCATGTCCATGGGACCCGGCATGGCGTTCTCATCGAACACGAAGTCCTGGCCGACCTTGAAGCCGTAGCCCTCGAGCATCTTGCCGAGGCCGGTCTCGTTCGGTTGGGCCATCTTGATGTTCATCTGGCCGCCCATCCCGCCGCCCGGCGAGCTCATGGCCATGCCGTCGATGAGGAAGACCGCGCCCTTGCCCCGCATCAGGAACTTGTCGATCTCGCGCTGGCCCTTCTCGTCGATCGCCTGCTTCGGGCCACCGACGATGATGGCGTCGATGTCGGCGCCAATCTCGGCCTTCGAGGGATCGACGGTGGTCAGCTCGTACTCCTGCTCCATGTCCTGCTTCAAGGACTGGAACCCCTGGGTCGAGTCGCTCTCGCCGTGGCCGGTGATGAAGGCCAGCTTCCGCTTCTTCTGGGTCATGCGCTTGATGAGCGACGACACCTGGTACTCGAGCCCTTCGGGGCGGGCCACCTGCGGGATGGACTCGACCTGGCCGCCATACTCGAGGCACAGGCCCATGTAGTAGCTGCCCATCTCGAACTTCTGGCTGCGCAGCACCTGCACCTGCAGCTTCTGCACCTTGCAGCGGGTGGCCTCCTCCTCGAGCTTCTTGTCCTGCCCCGGATCGATCGCCTCCCAGCGGAACTTCCCGTTCGAGCTGTTCTTGTACTCGTCGATGAGGTCGCGCACGTACCGGCTGACGGTCTTCAACTCGGGCGGCAGGTCCTGCGACATGAACGCCTTGAGCGTCAGGTAGTCCGGCAGCTTCTTGACGAGATCCTTCGACGGCTGCGACAGCGTGTACATCCTCGCCTCGGTCAGATCGAGGCGGCCGAACACGCGAGTCGACAGCAGGTTGATGACGACGATCGCGCCCAGCACGAAGAACGCGTAGAGGACCGCGTTCGAGGCGTAGATGCGCTTCTTCTTGGTGTTGTCAGACATGGTTATTTCCACCGCCGAGATTCCAGTGACACCGTGGCGACCACCAGGCCCACGGCCATCACCGACAGGTAGTAAAGGACGTCGCGCGTATCGATCACGCCCCGGCTGATCCCCTCGAAGTGCCCGTCGACCGACAGGAAGGCGACCACCGGTTGCAGGCTCTCGGGCACGATCTGGACGATCCGGCCACACAGGTAAAGGCCGAAGGAGATGGCGAACGCCAGGATGAACGCAACGATCTGGTTGCGCGTCAGCGACGACGCCATGATGCCGATGGCCACGAAGGCGCCGCCCATCAGCGCAAGGCCGAAGAACCCGCCGTACGTCGGCCCCTTGTCGATGGGGCCCAGGAAGCTGAGGGTGACGGCGTAGATCATCGTAAGGCCGATCAGGGTCCCCAGAAGCGCCATCGCCGCCAGGAACTTGCCTACGACGATCTCCCACTCGCGCACCGGCATGGTGACAAGCAGTTCCAGCGTGCCCGAGCTCTTCTCCTCGGCGATGAGGCGCATGGTGATGGCCGGGATGATGAAGGTGAACAGCATCGGCACCAGGTTGAAGTAGCTGCGCATCTCGGCCTGCTTCTCGATGAACAGCGTGCTGAAGAACAGGTAGCCGGCCAGCAGCATGTAGACCGAGACGACGATGTACGCCACCGGCGCGTTGAAATAGGTGCGGATCTCGCGCTTGGCGATCGCCAGCGTGGGGGTCATGGTCGGTTCTCCTCGCCCGTGGTGAGGTTGCGGAACACGTCTTCGAGGCTGGCCGATTCGCGGACCAGCTCGAGCAGGTTCCACTTGTTGTCGACGGCGGCGCGGAACAGGATCTTGCGCAGGTCGTCCTTGGCCTGGGCGTCGATGGCGAAGGCGAAGGCGCCGTCCTCGGCGGCCACTTTTTCGCACCTGGTGACGCCGGTGATGCTCCCCAGGCGGTCCTTGATGGACTCCTGCGGGGCGCCGTTCGCTTCCACCACCACGCGGTAGCGGCTGGCCTTCTCGCGCGAGCGCAACTCGTCGGGGGTGCCGTCCGCGACCAGCTTGCCGCCGTTGATGATGAGGATGCGGCTGCAGGTGGCCTGCACCTCGGGGAGGATGTGGGTCGACAGGATGACCGTCTTCTCCTGGCCGAGTTCCTTGATGAGAGACCGGATCTCGACTATCTGATTGGGGTCGAGCCCGCTCGTCGGCTCGTCGAGGATGAGCACGTCGGGGTTGTGCAGCATCGCCTGCGCCAGGCCCAGGCGCTGCCGGAAGCCCTTCGACAGCTCGCCCACCAGCTTGCCGGCCACCTCGGCCAGGCCGCAACGGGAGCCGATCTCCTTGATGCGCAGGTCCCGGTGGTCGCGCGGCATGCCGCGCCTCTCGGCGGCGAAGCGCAGGTATTCCAGCACCGTCATGTCGCGGTAGATGGGCGTGTCCTCGGGCAGGTAGCCGATCCGGCGGCGCACCTCCAGCGACTTCTCGAAGACGTCGTGCCCGGCCACCCGCGCCGTCCCGCCCGTGGGGGCCAAAAAGCAGGTCAGCATCTTCATCGTCGTGGACTTGCCAGCGCCGTTCGGCCCCAGGAAGCCGAGGACCTCGCCCTTGCGCACGTTGAAGCTGACCCGGTCCACGGCGCGCGTGGGGCCGTAATCCTTCGTCAGGTTCTCGACCTGGATCATTACCTCTGACATCGCGACCTCATCGGAATTCCGGGCCTCCAACTGACCGAGACCCCTGGTTTATTCCCACCGCTATGGGGAGCCACACGTATAGCGGGGCCGGGGGGGCTGTCAAGCTCGCTCAGTTGCGGCAGTCAGCGTCGAACGGGCCCGCATCGGGATTGGCGGAGCAGCCGGTCGGGCAGCACCCGTCCATCATCTGGCCGGAGCAGGCGGTGATGGGGGGGTGGCTGCAGGCCGCGTTGCAACTGGTCTGGCTGCCCGTCACGACGTCCTTCGTGCACAGGTCGCCGTCGTCCGGGCAGGTGGTCGGACAGCTGCTGGGCGGGTCGCAGGTCTCGCCCTTCTCGACCACGTTGTTGCCGCAGATCGTGCCGCAGTCCGCGTCGGTGCCCACGTTGCACCCGCTGGGGCAGCAGCGGTCGCCGGCGGAGCAGGCGGTGATCGGGGCGTAGGTGCAGGTGCGGGTGCAGTCCTCGACCCGGCCGGCCGTGGTCTCCGACGTGCAGGGATCGTTGTCCTCGCAGGTGGCCGCGCAGGCGCCGGGGTTGCCGGCGGTGATGCCTTTGTCGCAGGTCTCGCCCGTCTCCACGACGGCGTTGCCGCACACCACGGTGCAGTCTGCGTCGTTGTTGTGGTTGCACCCCAGCGGGCAGCAGCTGTCGCCGACCACGCACATGCTGATCGGCTGCTCGTCGCAGCGAGCGGAGCACATCGCGGCCGTGCCCGCGAACGTGTACTGCTTGCAGCTCGACGGCGCCGGGCACATCGTCGGGCAAGCGCCGGGCATACCGGCCGCGATCGATCGGTCACAGCTCTCGGGCGTCGGCTCGACGATCGAGTTGCCGCAGATGGCGGGGCAGTCCGAGTCCAGGTTGTGGTTCCCGCCGGGCGGGCAGCAGCCGTCGCCGGGGCTGGGGGTGGTGATGGCTGTGTTCTGGCAACGTGCGCTGCAGGTACCGGCCGACACCAGCATGTCGGTGGTGCAGGTCATGCCGTCGTCGCAACGGGTGGGGCAGGCGCCCGTGGAGCCCTCGGCGATCTTGGTGTCGCAGGTCTCGCCAGGCGGCTCCACGACGCCGTTGCCACAGGTCGGCGAGCAGTCGCCGTCGTTGATGGCCGTGCAGTTCATGGGACAGCAGCCATCCCGGGCGGCGATGCACCGGGTGATGGGCGAGCCCGTGCAACGGGCGGTGCAGTCGACGGCCGACCCCTGCAACATGCGCGGCATGCAGCCGGAGGGATCGGCGGCGCAACTGCTGGGGCAGGCGCCGGGGCGTCCGGGGGGGATTCCGTTGTCGCAGGTCTCCATCGCCTCGACCACGCCGTTGCCGCACTTGGCAGGGCAGTCGGTGTCCACGTTGCGGTTGCCTCCAGAGGGGCAGCAGCCGTCGCCGCCCAGATAAGCCGTGATCGTGCTGAACTTGCAGACGGCGTTGCAGCCCGAACCTTCCTTGGTGTCGCGCGTGCAGACGTCGCTGTCCTTGCAGGTCGTGGGGCACGAGCCCAGCATCCCCGCCGGGATCGCGGTGTCGCACATCTCGCCGGTCTCGAAGATGGCGTTGCCGCACACCACCGGGCAATCCGAATCGGTGTTGTGGGTCGCCCCAGCTGCACAGCAACCATCGCCGGCGATGAAGGCGTTGACCGTGCGGTGCACGCAGCGGGCGGAGCAGGTGTTCCCCGAGATCAGGATGTCCTGCGTGCAGGCATCCTTGTCCTGGCAGGCTGCCGCCACCGGACACGAGCCGGGCCGGCCGGCAGGCATGATGCCCCTGTCACACGTCTCGCCGGGTTCGATGGTGCCGTTGCCGCAGGTGGCGGAGCAGTCGGGATCGGTGGCGGATGTGCCGTTGGCCGGGCAGCAGCCGTCACCCATGGCGAAGTTGCGGATCTCCGTGTACAGGCACTGCGACGAGCAGCCGGTGCCCATGCGCGTGTCCATCGTGCAGGCGATGGTGTCGTCGCAGCTGGCGGCCGGGCAGCCGCCGGGCTTGTCTGCGGCGATGCCGAGGTCGCAGGTCTCGCCGGGATCGATGCGGCCGTTGCCGCACATTGCCCCCGTGGGGCCGGCGTCGGCGCGGGCATCGCTACCCCGGCCGTCGACGCCAGCGTCGGCGAGCGGCGCGCACCCGGAGATACATTCCAGCCACAGGCTGGTCGTCTGCGTCTTGCCGGCGGTGATCTTCTGCGCCTCTATCAGCCCGCGGCCGACGAGGCGGCCCGGCTCCTGGGTCCGGTCGACGCCGCGCACCTCGATGCGCACAGGGCCGGTGACCTCCAGGCCAAGCTCGATGCCGAAGGTCGCGGGAAAGGTCAGGGGCTTTGCGCCGGAGCGCACGAACTCGCGCGTGGCCTTGTGGCTCCCGTCCTCCACGGTCACCTCGAGGGCGTTGATGGCGTCCGCGCCGGCGCCCTGGAAAGCCAGGGAGACCTTCACCACCAGGACCGTGTTGCGGCTGTTGCCGTTGCACCCGAGCGCGAGCGCCAGCGCCAGCGCGCAGACCACACGCATCAAAAGAACCTCGCCGTCCCCAGATCCGTCGACGTCTTGTTCGATCCCGAAGTGATGGCGACCAGCGCGATCACCGCGGCGCCGAGCGCGATGCCGCCGGCGCCGGCCCAGAACCAGCCGCGCTGCCAGATCGGTCGGTTCTCGACCGGAGCGGGCGGCAACACGGCCGTGAGGTCAGGCCGGTTCGCCGGCGGGGCCGTCGGCACGCGCGGCGGGGGCGGCGCGATCACCGGCGCCGGGGGCGTGCGCGGCTCGGTGCCGCTGGCTCCTCGTTCGAGCTCGGCGATCCGCTGTTCGACCTCCTTGCGGTTGGGCGCCTCGGGAGCGGTCGCCACATAACGCCGGTAAAAGAACAGCGCCTTGTCCCGGATCCCGAGCTGGCCGTACGCCGTGGCGATGTTGAACAGGAACCCGGGGTAGGCCTTCTGCTCGTACCCCTTCCGGTACTCCGCGATCGCGTCCTCGAACTGGCCGAGGTTGAAGAAAACCGTGCCGCGATCGTAGTGAACCTGGGCCTGCTCCTCTGGCGAGGCGGCCCGGGCGATGTTATGACGTGACGCGCTAAGAAAAATGAACACCGCGAGCGCGACGCGGTAGGCTACAAAACGCAAGCTAAGCTCCGCCAGAAAATCTGACCAGGCGGACCCCGTTCTGTCAATTACCGCCGTCGCCCGGACTTGGCCATCAGCACGGGTTCCAGAGGCACGAGGGAGTCGCTCCAGCGGTCAGCCACGGCCTCGGCGGCCGACCCCGGGGCCGTCGGCAGCACCTCACGAACGGCGGCACGGGCTTGCTCGCGGTCCTTGAAGCGCTTCTTGAACTTCTCCACCACCGCCGTGGTGAGGGGCCGCAACGGGCCCGCCGGGTCTCCCGAGAGGCGGGCGACGAGAATCGTGCGCGCCAGCACCCCGGCGTCGACCAGGGCGGGGTCATCCAGGTCGGCGATGGGCTCGGGCCGGACGCCGAGTCCGTGGAGTAGAGCCACGACGGCGCCGGCCCGTTCGAGCGCCGCCGTGACCAGCGCAACGTCGGCCAGCTGGGCGAATGGGCGCTCGCCGCTGGCGGGTGGGGTCTCGAGCCGGCGCGGGAACATGGGCCGCAACCGGGTCACGGCGGTCAGCACCTCGGTATCTTCCAGCTCGAACAGGTGAAACGCGCGAGGCAGCTTGGCGAAGGGCGTCTCCTTCTGCAGCGCGACACCCAACCGTCTCAGCTTGCCCACCAGACTCACGCCGACCCGGAACAGCTGCGTCAGCGGGACGTTGCGCACGGCCTTCACCACGAGTTCCTCGCTCCCGCGCCCGAGGAACTCGACGGCAAGATCCAGCGTTGCGGCCAGGCGTTCGAGCACGGCCGTCACCGCCTGCTCGTCACCCGGGATCACGCGGTCCGCGGACAGCACGTGATTCGACAGCGCCACCAGCGCGAAGTGCAGCTCGGCCAGCTCGTCGGGGTTCGACACACCGGCCATGCCTCGCGCGAAGGGTGCCTTGCCGCGCAGACGTGCGGCGAGGGCACGGGGCAAACGCAGGCTGTCGGTCGCAGTCTCGGTCTCGGTCTCGCCCCGGGGACGTACCGGCGGCGCCGGCTCGTCGCCCAGGCGCACGACGGCGGGGTCCAGCTCCTGATACACCTCCAGCGCCTCGTAGAAGTCGATGAACCCGAGGTCTGCCATGCGGCCCGACCGCCAGCGGTACGCCAGTTCCTCGAGCTCGGCGTCCAGCTCGGCACGCGCGCCGACCAGCACACGGCGAACATAGTTCTGGTCCGATCGGTACAGGCATTCGAGCAAGCGGCCCGTCACCCGGCTCTGTTCGTCATCGCCCAGAAGCTCGACCACGAACAGGCGGTCCGGGGTCGGCCACAGCATCCCCTCGGCCTCGTCGGGCGGCTCTTCCAGCGACAGGTCGTAGATGCGGGCGCGCTTGCGCAGGAGCAGGGCCAAAAGCTCGATGTCCAACCCCTTCACCCAGCGGGCGACGGTGTCGGGCTCGGCCTCGACCAGGGCGCCGAGCCACTCGTCCGTGCGCTCGAGCGAGATCTGATCGCGATCCCAGACAGCGAAGTCCAGCGCGACCTGAACCTGGTCCGCGGTTCCGTGCGCGAGCACCTCCAGCGCGTCTGGAAAGCCGAGCTCGGAGATGACGTAGAAGAACTCGTCGGGGGGCAGCGCCTTGATCGCCTTGTCCGGGTCGCCAGCGGCGAACAGATCGTCGGTGCGGCGGGCGCGGCTGCCTCGGCTCAACTGCGCGCGGAAGCGCGACAGGGCCACGACGTTGTCCGGATCGTCCGGGCCGGATCGGTGCGCCACGGCGCACAATATGAGGCATAGGGGCGCGTCATGCGAGGGGCGATCGTGCTGGCCGGCCGAACCGCAGGTACAGCGCCGGCATGAAGAACAGGTTCAGCACCGTGGACGTCACGAGGCCGCCCAGGATGACCACGGCCAGCGGGTACTCGATCTCCTGACCGGGACGCACGCCGGAAACCACGATCGGCACCAGCGCCAGCGCGGTCGCCAGCGCCGTCATGAGGATCGGCGCCAGTCGCTCCTCGGCGCCGCGGAGCACCAGATCGCGGCCGAAGGGCACGCCCTCCTCGGTCTCGAGGTGGCGGAAGTGGCTGACCAGCATGATGCCGTTGCGGGCGGCGATGCCCAGCACGGTCACGAACCCGACCAGCGAACCCAGGGAGAGACTACCGCCGGTCAAGAGGACGCCGGCGACGCCGCCGACCAGCGCGAATGGCAGCGAGGCGAACACCAGAGTCGCCAGTCGCACCGAGCCAAAGTCGGCGTGCAGCACCAGGAAGATGCCGAGCAATGCCACCACCGACAGTGCCAGCAACCGCCGCTGGGATTCCTGGCGCGCGGCGTACTCGCCCAGGAACTCGGGGTGGACACCGGCGGCGAAGGGCAGGGCGCGCACGCGCTTCTCCACTTCGCGCGCGACGGTGCCGAGGTCGGCGTCGCCGCGCACGTTGCAGGTGACGTCGATGCGCCGGGAGGCCGACTCGCGCTGGATGATGTTCGGGGTCGCGGCGATGCGCAGGTTGGCCAGCTGGCCGAGAGGCACGTGCGCGCCGGTCGGCGTCTCGATGCGCAGCTCGCCCAGCGAGTGCGGATCCCGGCGTAGCGCTGGCGCTCCCCACACGACGACGTCGAAGATCTTCTGCTCCTCGTAGATCTCCCCCACTTTCGTTCCGCGGATCAGCGTCGTCGATGCCCGTCGCACGTCGCCCGGTGTGAGGCCGAAGGCCTGCGTCACCTCGGGCCGGATCGCCACCTCGACCTGCGGCACCAGCACCTGCGGCTCGACTTTCAGATCGGAGACGCCCGGGATGTCGGCCATCGCCTTGCCCACCGCGGCCGCCGTCGAGCGCAGGCCGGCGAGGTTCGGGCCGTAGATGCGCACCACCAGCGAGGCGCCCGCGCCCGTGAGGACCTCCTTGATTCGTTCCTTCAGATACGTCAGGAGGTCGCGGTACAGACCCGGGTAGCCGTCCACGATCTCCTGGATCTTCGCCACGGTCGCATCGTACGGGACCTTGGGGTCGAGGCTGATCCACAGCTCGGTGAAGTTCGGGCCGACCACCTCGTCGGCCACCTCGGCTCTTCCGATGTGCGAGCCGAAGTTGCGCACGCCCGGGACCTGCCGCAGCTCCTTGCTGGCGGCGATGGTGATCCGCCGCATCGCCTCGAGCGAGGTGCCCGGCTTCTCCACCCAGTGCATGAGGAAGTCGAACTCCTTGAACTTCGGCATGAAGTCCTCGCCCATGAACGGCACGGCGGCGAAGGAGGCCAGCACCAGCGTGCCCACCACGACGGGCGTCGCCGCGGGTCGGGCCATCACCCGCACGAGCAGAGCCCGGTACATCGCCCGCAGCGGCGGCAGAAGCGGCGACTCTCCCTTGCCGAGGCCGTTCGCCACCGCGCGCGGGAGCAGCATCAGAGACAGCGCCGGGGTGACCACCAGCGCCACGCCCAGCGACGCCAGCACCGCGAGCAAATAGGACGTTGCCAGCGGACGGAAGAACGAGCCGCCGATCCCGTCCAGCATGAACACCGGGATGAACACCAGCATCACGATGAGCGTGGCGTAGACGACGGCGCTGCGGACCTCGAGCGAGGCGCGCAGCACCACGGTGAACGCCGACTCCGGCGAGCCCGCGGCCACGTTCTGCCGTAGCCGTCGCACGATGTTCTCGACGTCGATGATCGCGTCGTCGACGACTTCGCCCAGCGCGATCACCAGGCCAGCCAGCACCATGGTGTTCACGGTGCCGCCGCGCAGGTGCAGCACCAGCGCCGCGGCCAGCAGCGACAGGGGGATGGCCACCACGCTGATCAGCGCCGTCCGCCAGCTCCAGAGGAACAGCACCAGGATCAGCACCACCAGCCCGCAGCCGAGGCCGATGGCGTGGTTCAGGTTGCCGAGCGACATCTCGATGTAGGTCGCAGGCCGGAAGATCGTCGAGTCGATCTCCAGATCGGGCAGGCCCGGTCGCATGGCATCCAGGGCCTTCTCGACGCCGTGGGTGACGTCCAGGGTGTTGGCCCACGGCTGCTTCTCGACGATCAGCAAGAGGCCGGGCACGTCGTTGATCACCGCATCGCCGATCGGCGCCTGGTGACCCTCGACCACGTCGGCGACTTGCCCCAGCTTCAGCGGCGCGCCACCGCGGAAAGCCACCGGCACCTGCGCGAGATCCTCGACGTCGCGGATCGCGGGTACGTGGGTGATGGACAGGCGTTGGTTCGGGGTGTCGATGAAGCCGCCTGGGCCGGGCAGGACGGCGTCGCCGGCCGCCTTCAGCACCTGGGGCAGCGTCACCTTGTGCGCCGCCAGCCTGTCGGGATCGACCAGCACCTGAAGCTGCCGATCGCGCTGCCCCCAGATGGCGACGTTGGCCACGCCCGGGATCGCCATCAGCCGCGGCCGGATCGTCCAGCGCGCCAGTGTGGTCATCCCGACCTGGTCGAGGTTCTTCGAGGTGATGCCGATCTTCAGGGCCCGGCTGGTCGACGACAGCGGCGACAGGATGACGGGCGGCCTGGCGACCGAGGGGAGCTGCGGCGCCACCACGCCCATGCGTTCGGCCACCAGCTGGCGCGCGCGCAGCAGATCCGTGCCCTGGTCGAAGATCATCACCACCGACGACAGTCCCAGCACCGACTTCGAGCGCAGCGTCTTCAGCCAGGGCAAACCGCCCAGCCCGTTTTCGAGCGGTGTCGTCACCAGCGCTTCCACTTCCGAGGTGGAGAGGCCCGGCGCCTCGGTCTGGATCTCCACCAGCGGCGGCGCGAACTCGGGGAAGACGTCCAGCGGCGTGGTGCGCACCACCTGGGCGCCGACCACCACCAGCGCCACGGCCAGGCAGAGGACGACCACCCGCAGCTTGAGCGCCTGCGTGACCAGCCAGGCGATCATTTTCCCGGACCGAACTCGGTACCGAAGATCTCGGCGGCGCCGTCGGTGACCACGGGTGTCCCCGGGCTGGGACCGCGCGCCAGCACCGCGAGATCGCCAGCGACGAAGCGCACCTCGACGCGCCTCCGCGTGTACTGGTGGCCGGCCGCCTCGTACACCCAGGTGCCGCCGTGGATGTCGTGCAGGATCGCCGACCACGGCACGACCAGCGACTCCTCGGTGCCGCGCAGGGGCAGGGCGACGGCCACCTTCTCTCCGGGCCGGTACAGACCGTCGTCGTTGCGGATCGCGTAGTAGAGGTCGGTCGTCGCCGCGTCGGGCGTCCCGGTCGGCGGCGCCGCCACGGGCACGGCCTCGCGTCCCGGATCCCCGGCGGGTGCGGACAGCCCGCGCACCTTGATCGACTTGCCGCGATCGATCGACGGCAAATCACCCGCGTACACCGCCACCTTCACCCAGACCGCGACGGAGTCATCCACCTGGAACAGCAGGGCCCCGGCTGCCACCGACTGCCCGGCGCCCACCAGCACATCACGCAGGATCCCGTTCTGCGTCGCCGCCAGCGCCAGGCCCCGCTCGGCCGCCTTGCCCTCCGCGTGTGGCCGCGCGGCGCCGACGGTGGCCTCGGCCACGTCCAGGTCGGCCTGGGCGTCGTCGACGGAGCGCTGGCTGCCAGCGCCCGCCTTCAGGAGCTGCGTTGCCCGTCCCACCCGGGTGCGCGCGGCATCCACTCGGATGGAGGCCGAGGCGAGATCCGGGGCGGTCGGAAGCGCCACCAGTTTCAGGATCACCTGTCCCTTGCGCACGCGCGTCCCCACGCGCGGAATTCCCGCTCCCACCGCCAGCACCGTCCCGGCGACCGGCGCCGAGACGGACACCGACTTGCCGGGCGGGACCACCACGTCGCCGCTGATCGCCCGACCGCGCCCGATCGTCTTCTTTTCCACCGGCGCCGTCTTGACCCCGAGGCGCCCCTCGGCCTTCTCGGTCAAGGTCACCGAAGCCAGCGCCGACTCCGGCTGTGCGTTGTGTATCTTGGCGGGCGCCTCGGCCTTGGGCGGCGGGGCCGCGGTCTTGCCACAGCCCAGGGCCAGGGTGATCACCAGGAGGTTATTTCTCGACATTCTTGCTCCCCACGCTGCGGTCCAGTTCCGCCGCGGCCCGTCGTAGATCCGCGGTCAGCTCCACTTCGCGCACCTGCGCGTCCAGCCGCTGGCGCGCCGTCTCCAGCACGAACAGATGAGGCACCTCGCCCGCGGCGTAGGCCTGCTCGGCGCGGCCGATGTTCTCATCCCAGCCGGCCAGCACGCCGGTGCGCAAAGCCTCCAACTCGGCCTGCGCCTGGCGGTACTGCCGGATCGCCTCGCGCACCTCGCTGGCGACACGCTGGCGGACGGCCACGTAGGTCCAGGCCGCACGCTCGAGCTCTGCATCGGCGCGCGCGATCGGCCCCTGGTTCTGGTTGAAGATCGGGATCTCCAGCTGGAAGCCGGGCCCGATCTCGAAGCCGTTCTTGCCCGAGCCGTTTGCGTCCGCGAGAGCGGCGAGCAGCGGCACGGTCTTGCTCTTCTCCCAGCCTCGCCGCGCGGCGAGTGCCTCGATCGCCAGCTCGGCGGCGCGCAGATCGGGCCGCAGCGCCAGCGCTCGCTTCATCGAATCGGCCGGCTCGGGCACGGTGCGCGTCTCCGGTGCGCCAGCCAGCGGGAAGACCGCAGCGTCCAGGCCCAGCAACAGACGCAGGCGTTCGTCGGCGGCCTCGGTGGCGCCGCGCAACCGGATGACGTCCAGCTCGGCGCGGCGCGCGTCCAGGGCGACAGCGCTCGATTCCAGCTGGCTGGCGTCCCCGGCGCGCAGCCGTGCCTGAGCGATCGAGGCGATGCGGGCGCGCAGCTTCGCCGACTCCACGCCCAGCCGCTCGCGGTCCCGCGCCAGCGCCAGGTCGGCATACGCCAGCTTCACGTTGCGGACGAGATCGAGCCCGCTGCCCACCAGGCTGGCCGCGACCCGCTCCACCTCGCGCTTGGCTGCGTCGACCCGGCGCGGCCGCTGCCAGATCGCCTCCAACGGAAACGCGGCCGTGAACTCCAGCTGCTTGGGCCCCAGCGGAAAGAACAGGGTGAAGAGCGGATTCCGGATCATGCCTGCGTCGATCAGATCGGCGCGCGCCAGGCCCAGTGCCGCCAGATCCGCCTGGAACGTGGCGTTGTTCCACAGGGCGACGGCCACCGCCTCGTTCTCGGTCAGCCCGTCTTCCACCGACACGCCGGCCGGCAGGCGTGTCTCCGTCCCCTTTTCCGTGCGAAGCCCGTGGCCTGCACGGCCGATCAGATCCGTCGACACCGACGCCCGATCCCGCGGCGACCGTGGCGCGCAGGCCGCCAACGACAGCGCGAGCAGCATGGCGGTCCGCCGGAGCATGGGCGACAACATATACCGCGGCTTCTATCCAGGCCGTTGCGGAGACGTTTAGCCCCCTGGGGGCCCGAAGCTCCTCGGATGTTGCGCGGCTGACACATGGATGTCACCTCGAGCCGGTATTCACTCGGGCTGGCGAGAATGCAGAGCCACTACGAAGAGTCCCTGCAGCGTGACGTCGAGCGCATTCGCGGCAAGGTGACCGAGATGGTCACTCTGGCCGAGGTGGCTCTGCGCAGCTGCTCCCGGGCGCTCCGGGACCGGAACCGGCAGGTCGCCTACTCGGTCATCCTGCGCGATCAGCGGATCGACGAGCTCGAGAAGGAGATAGACCGGCTCTGCCTGGAGTTCATCGTCCGGCAGCAACCCGTGGCCGGCACCCTCCGCTTCGCCTACGCCGCCATCAAGATCAACGCCGACCTCGAACGCGTCGGGGACTACGCCGAGAGCATGGCCCGGCAGATCGTGGCTCTGAGTTCGATCGAGGTCGAGGTCCCTCAGGACAAGTTCGCCGAGATTGCGAATCTCGCCATCCCGATGCTGCACGACGCGGTGCAGGCGTTCGTCCGCCAGGACGCGGACCTGGCGCGGCGCTCGATGGAGGCCGAGGACGCCGTCGACCAGCTCCGGCACACGCTGAACGCGTACCTGGTGCAGACGCGCGAGGAGGGACGCATTCCGCGCGAGGCCCTGGGCCCTCTCATGACCATCGTCAACCGGTTCGAGCGCGTGGCCGACCAGGCCAAGAGCATCTGCCAGGAAGTGCTCTACATGCTCACCGGCGAGTATTACAAGCACCGCGGCAGCGACGTGTACCGGGTGCTGTTCGTCGACGAGCACAACTCGTGTCGCAGCCCGATGGCCGAGGGGATCGGCAACGCCCTCAAGCAGCCGGGCTTCGTGTTCGCCAGCGCCGGCCTGGAGCCGCGCGAGAGCGTCGATGGCGCCACGGCCTTCTTCATGAACGGCAAGGGGATCGACATCTCCCGCCACAAGCCGCATGCGCTGGATCAGGTGCCGAACCTGGACCACTACCAGATCATCGTCGCGCTCGCCGAGGCGGCCCGGAAGGTCTTCCCGCCGCCGCCGAACAAGGGCGTCTGCATGGACTGGAGCGTCAAGGACCCGTCCACGGTGCACGGCACGGCCGACGAGATGAACGCCGCCTACGAGCAGACGTATCAGTTTTTACGCGCACACATCCAGGACCTGGTGAAGGCGATTTTGGGAGACGAAATCACATGAGAACAAAGCTCATCTCGACACTGCTGATCGGCATCGCGTCCATCGGTATCGCGTTTGTAAGTTGCAAGAAGAAGGAAGAGGCACCCGCGCCAGGCTCGGCCGCGCCACCGCCGCCACCGGCCGCCGCCAAGAAAGAGACCGTCCAGAACATCGGCTCCGACACGATGGTGAACCTGGCCCAGGCCTGGGCCGAGGAGTACGCCAAGATCGACCCGAACGTGTCGGTCGAGGTGTCGGGCGGCGGTTCGGGCGTCGGCATCGCGGCGCTCATCAACGGCACCGCGGACGTCGCCAACGCCAGCCGCAAGCTCGAGCCCGAAGAGGTCGAAAAGGCCAAGGCCGCGCATGGTGGCAAGGAGCCCCAGGAGTTCATGGTCGGCTACGACGGCCTCGCCATCTACGTGCACAAGGCGAATCCGCTCGAGGAGATCACCATGGAAGATCTCGGCGAGATCTACCGTGAGGGCGGCAAGACCGAGAAGTGGGCCCAGGTCGGCGTGAAGAGCATTCCGGGCGCCAAGGACGGGAACATCATCCGCGTCAGCCGCCAGAACAACTCGGGCACCTACCACTACTTCCGCGAGACCGTCGTGGGCAAGAAGAGCGACTTCAAGTCCGGCTCGATGGACATGAACGGTTCGAAGGAGGTCGTCGAGCTGGTGGCCAAGACCCCTGGCGCCATCGGCTACGCCGGCCTCGGCTACGCGACCGGCGAAGTGAAGATCCTGAAGGTCTCCAAGAAGAAGGGCGAGCCGGCGATCAAGCCCGCCAACGCCACCGTGCTGGACAAGACCTATCCGATCTCGCGCCCGATGTTCATGTACACGCCGGGCGAGCCGTCGCCGGGCGTCAAGAAGTACCTCGAGTGGATCATGACCGACGCCGGTCAGAAGATCGTCGAGCAGAGCGGGTACGTACCGCTGGCCAAGAAGTAGCGCGTGGCCGATGCCCGCCCCAAGCGCCGGACCTGGGAGGTCGTCTCAGAGCGGCTGATCGAGTTCGCGATCCGCGTCTGCGGCATCAGCGCGGTCCTGTTCGTTTTCGGCATCTTCTTCTTCGTCTTCCGCGAGGGCGCGCCGTTCCTGTTCGGCGGGCTGAACCTCGGCCAGTTCCTGTTCAGCACCGAGTGGTACCCGACCTCGCACAGCAACGTCCGCTACGGGGTCGGGGCGCTGATCGTCGGCACCTTCAGCGTCACCGCGCTGGCCATGGCCATCGCCGTGCCGTTCGGCCTGGGAGCCGCCATCTTCGTCTCGGAGTTCTGCGGCAAGCGCACCCGCGAGTCGCTGAAGATCATCATCGAGCTGCTGGCGGCGATCCCGTCGGTGGTCTGGGGCTTCATCGGCATCTCGGTGATGAATCCGTTGATCCAGGACGTGTTCCACGCTCCTGTGGGGCTGAACGTGCTGAATGGCGCCATCCTGCTGGCGCTGATGAGCGTGCCCATCATGGTCAGCATCGGCGAGGACGCGCTGAAAGCCGTCCCCGACACCTACCGGGAGGCTGCCCTGGCGCTGGGGGCGACGCGCTGGCAGACGGTGTACCGGGTGCTGCTGCCAGCGGCCAAGAGCGGCCTTCTGGCGGCCGTGCTGCTCGGGGTGGGGCGCGCCGTCGGCGAGACGATGGCCGTGTTGATGGCCACGGGACACGCCGTGAACATCCCCAAGAGCCTGTTCGATCCCGTGCGGACACTGACGGCCACCATCGCCGCCGAGCTGGGCGAAGCCTCGGTCGGCTCGGATCACTACCGCGTGCTGTTCATCATCGGCATCCTGCTGTTCACGATCACCTTCATCGTGAACCTGTCGGCGGACCTCGTGGTCCGGGGCATCCGGAGGCGAAACTAGCCATGTTCGGCGAGACGCCCCATACGCGGCGCCGGAAACTCACCGAGCGCGTTGCCCAGGTGGTGTTCGGGCTGATGGCCCTGGCGCTGGTGGTGCCGCTGCTGACCATCCTCTTCCATCTGGTCAAGGAGGCGCTGCCCCTTCTGTCCTGGGAGTTCCTGACGACCAACCCGGCTGGTGGCATGAGGCGCGGCGGGATCTGGTCGGCGCTGCTCGGCACGATCTACCTCGTCGTGGTGTCGCTGGCGATCTCCGCGCCGATCGGCGTGCTCGCCGCCGTCTACCTGAACGAGTACGCGAAGGAGAGCTGGCTGACCCGCATCATCAACCTGGCGGTCGTCAACCTCGCGGGCGTGCCCAGCATCGTCCACGCGCTGTTCGGCCTGGGCGCGTTCGTGCTGTTCGCCCACATCGGGCGGTCGATCCTGGCCGCGTCGCTGACGCTGGCGATCATGACGTTGCCCGTGATCATCGCCAGCACCAAGGAGGCGTTGTCGGCGGTCCCGCTGTCGTTCCGGGAGGCGTGCTGGAACGTGGGCGCCACCCGCTGGCAGACCATCCGCCGCATCGTCCTGCCGAACTCGGTGAGCGGCATCCTCACCGGCGTCATCCTCCAGGTGTCCCGCACCGCCGGGGAGACGGCGCCGATCATGTTCACGGGTGCCGTCTTCTTCAAGAAGATCGGCGAAGGGAATCCGTTCGCCTATGGCCTGCTCGACCAGTGCATGGCGCTGTCGATGCACCTTTACACCGTCACCACCCAGGTCACCGAGGCGCCGCGGGCGCTCCCTTACGCCATCGCCGTCGTGCTCCTCGGCACCGTGCTCCTGGTGAACGCCCTGTCGATCGGGGTGCGTGTCTACCTTCGCTCCCGCAAGAAGTGGTAGAGCCGGTGAACAAGCCGCTGAACAAGATAGAAGTCCGGGATCTCAGGCTTTCGTACGGCGCCAAGGAGGTGATCCACGGGATCTCCTTCGACGTCCTGCCGAACGAGATCCTCGCCGTCATCGGTCCCGCGCAGTCGGGCAAGACGTCGCTGCTCCGCTGCATCAACCGGACGATCGAGTTCACCGCGGGGGCGAAGACCAAGGGCGCCATCCGCGTCGACGGCGAGGACGTCTCCCGGTTGAAGAACGTCTACGAGCTGCGGCGGAAGATCGGCATGGTGGCCCCGCTGCCCGTCGGGTTGCCGCTGACCATCTATGACAACGTCGCGTTCGCGCCCCGCTGCGCCGGGATGCGCGTCAGGAGCCAGCTCGACGTCCTCGTCGAGCGCTGCCTGCGGCAGGCGGCCCTGTGGGACGAGGTGAAGGATCGCCTCGACAGCCTGGGCACGAAGCTGTCGGGTGGGCAGCAGCAGCGCCTGACGATCGCGCGGGCGCTCTCGCACCAGCCGGAGATCCTGTGCCTCGACGAGTTCTCGATCGCCATCGACCCGGTCACCACCATGCGCATCGAGGACGTGCTCAAGGAGCTGCGCAAGGACATGACCATCATCCTGGTCACGAACCTGACCCAGCAGGCGCGCCGCCTCGCGAGCCGGACCATGTTCCTGTGGAACGGCGAGATCATCGAGATCGACCGCAACGAGGTGATGTTCTCGGACAAGCCCAAGAACTCCAAGACGCGTGAGTACATCAGCGGAGTCTTCGGATGATCGAGACCAAGGATCTCTGCCTCTGGTACGCGAAGTTCCAGGCGCTGATCAACGTGAACATGGTGGTGAAGCAGGGGCAGATCACCTCGCTCATCGGCCCTTCGGGGTGTGGCAAGACGACGTTGCTCCGCTGCTTCAACCGGGTGAACGAACGCTACGGTTACGTCACCACCAAGGGCGAGATCAAGGTCCTCGGCAAGAACATCTACGATCCTGACGTGTCGCTCATCGAGCTGCGCAAGGCGGTGGGCATGGTGTTCCAGCGGCCGAACCCGCTGCCGATCTCGATCTACGAGAACGTCGTGTTCGGCCTGCGCATTCACAATTCGCGCAGCTCCCTCACGCGCAGCCAGACCGACGAGGCGGTGGAAAAAGCCTTGACCGAGGTCGGGCTGTGGACCGAGTTGAAGGACCGTCTGGACGGGCGCGCCACCATGCTGCAGCTCGAACAGCAGCAGAAGCTCTGCATCGCCCGCCTCCTGCCGCTGAAGCCCGAAGTCATCCTGATGGACGAGCCCTGCTCGGCACTCGACGTCGACGGCACGCGCGCCATCGAGGAGCTGATGTGGAACCTGCGGGGTCGCTACACCATCCTCATCGTCACCCACAACATGGCTCAGGCCCGCCGGGCCAGCGACGAGTGCATCTTCATGCTGCTCGGCGAGCTGGTCGAGCACAGCCGGACCGAGGACCTCTTTCTCCACCCGCGCAACCCGAAGACCGCGGAGTACATCGAAGGTCGTTACGGTTAATTTTCGGAACTGACACGCAATCGTCACGGCGCGCGGAGATTGTCACTGGATGACACACTCCGCGGTGCTTCTCGGTCTCCTCCTCGCCCAGGACAACCCGCCGCCCGATCCACGGGTGGCCGAGCTGGAGAAGAAGGTCGCCGATCTAGACAAGGCCGTGACCGCCTCCAAGCGTCTCAAGTTCACCGGCTACATCCAGGGCCGCCACGAGTGGCACGACGACAGCGCGGACGGCGTCAGCGGCTCGAACGCGCCCACGTCCACCAGCCGCTTCCTCGTCCGCCGGGCGCGCATCAAGGCCACCTATGCGGGTGATTTCTCGGAGTACATGCTGCAGATCGACGCCGCCGTCCCCGAGACCCCGATCCGGGACGCCGAGGCCAGCCTGGTGCTGAACAACATCAACATGGCGACCTCGGGCAAGTGGGAGCTGAAGTTCAGCATGGGGCAGTTGAAGGCGCCCTTCGGGCACGAGGTGCTGCAGTCGTCGGGCGACCGCGAGATGCCCGAGCGTGCGGCGGTCATCCGGCGCTTCTTCCCTGGCGAGCGGGATCGCGGGCTCCGGGTCCAGGCGACCTGGCAGTGGCTGAAGCTGCAGGCGGCGGTGATCAACGGCAACTTCATCCAGGACAGCGTGTACCGCGCCTTCGACCAGAACGCCTTCAAGGACGTCGTCGGTCGGATCGGCGCCGACTTCGGCGTCATCACCGGCGGCCTGTCCGGCTACGTGGGTCACACCCTGCGCACGACTTTGCCGACGGCGACGGCCCCGCTCACCTATGCGCAGTACGAGCGGAAGATCATCGGCGCTGACCTCCAGTACTACCTGGCGCTCCCCGTGGGCACCCTGGCGCTCAAGGGCGAGGTGCTGATGGACTGGGACAAGGCGATCGATTTTCGCGGCGTGGGCACCGATCCCTGCACGGGCGTCAAGACCATCGGATGGATCGCCACCGCCGTGCAGAACATCAAGGACAAGGGTGGCGTCGTCGTGCGCGTCGACCAGCTGGACCTGAACCGGAGTCCGGACGCGGACTGCACGGATGCGGTCACGGCGGCGGCCAAGGACCGGGTGACGACCCTCGCCGGCGGCGTCTTCGCCAACGTCTCGGCCAACCTGCGGGCCTCGGTGATCTACGAGCACATCATCGAGCAGGGATCGAACAAGAAGGACAACGACGCCCTTTACACGCAGCTCCAGGCCAAGTTCTAGGGCCTGCACGCCGGGCCTGCGCTACGCTCGGGGGCGGTGCTGTCCCGGCTGCTGTCCACCATCCGCGAACAGGTGCTTTTCGTGCCAGGCGAGCGTGTGCTGGTCGCCGTCTCGGGCGGCCCCGACTCGACGGCGCTGCTGCACGCCCTGGTGAAGCTGGCGCCCCGCCTCGGGATCACCGTCGAGGCCGCCACCATCGACCACGGTCTGCGGCCCGAGGCGGCGGCCGAATGCACGGAGGTGGCCAGGCGCTGCGGCGAACTGGAGATTGTCTGCGCGGTCCAGAAGGTCGACGTACACGCAGCTCGCGCGCGGCACGTCTCCTGGCAGGACGCCGCCCGCCGTGCGCGCCTCGCGGCGCTGGAGGCGATTGCGCAGCGTCGCGGTTGCGACCGGATCGCGCTGGGGCATACCGCCGACGACCAGGCGGAGACGGTGCTGTTCCGGCTCGTGCGGGGCACGGGCCTGCGCGGCCTGTCGGGCATCCCGTACCGGCGAGGGCCGTTCATCCGACCGATGCTGGACGTCAGGCGCAGCGAGGTACTGCGCTATCTCGCCCGGCGGCGGCTGACCTTCGTGGATGACCCCACCAACGCCGATCGCCGTTTTGCGCGTAGCCGGGTTCGACACGACTGGCTCCCGTTCCTCGAGCGAGAGAACCCGAAGCTGGTGGAGGCATTGCTGGCGCTGGCCAGCGAGGCGCGCGGCTTGCCGCATGTCGACCGGCCGATGGCGCGCCGGCCGGCGGCGGTGGTCGCGCGGCTTGCCGCCTCAGGGCATGGCACCCGGCAGATCTCCGTCCACGGAGGCACCGTCGAGGTCAGCTACGGACAGGTGAAGCTCCGTCGCGGACGAGATGGTGGCGTGGGCGCGCCTCCGCGGCTGGAACTGGACCAGGTCACCTCCCCGCCCGCCGACGGGGTGGCCTTCGATTCCGATCGACTGGCGCACCCGCTGCGGGTACGCTTGCCGCGCCCCGGGGATCGGATGCGGCCCCGTGGAGGCCGGGGTAGCCGTAAACTGTCCGACCTCCTGATCGATGCCAAGGTCCCGCGGCCGTTACGACGCGCGCTCCCGGTGCTGGAGGCCGCCGATGGCACCATCCTTTTCGTTCCGGGTCTACGCCCCGCCGACGCTGGCCGGCCCGTCGGTGACACGAAACACTGGTTACGTGTTCGCGTTTTACCGGCCAACTTTCGTTGACGCCCCCCCCTTTGAAGACAATACTTTTGGGTGTTCCCGCCGAAAGGAAAACGAGTGCGTCAAAGCCATAAGACCTTCCTTGTCTGGGTGATGCTGATTTTTGCATTCCTGGTCGTCTGGCAGCTGTTCAACACCAGGCAACCGGAACAGAAGCTCCCCTTCTCCACATTCATCCAGAAGGTCGATGCCTCACCGCAGGATTTCAAGAAGCAGAGCATCAAGATCAGCATGACCGTCGGCAACCATGCCGAGTTCAAGGGGCAGTGGGCGAAGAACGACGAATTGTTCGTCACCACCGGCTTTCTCGGCGAGCAGACGCTCGAGAAGATGAACAAGGCGGGGCTGAGCTACGAGCTGGTCCGCGAGAACGAAGGCGGCTTCTGGCAGCAGGTGCTGATCACCTGGCTGCCGATGATCGTGCTCGTCGTCCTGTTCCTGGTGTTCATGCGCCAGCTTCAGGTGGGCGGCGGCAAGGCCATGAGCTTCGGCAAGTCGAAGGCAAAGCTGCTGTCCGAGAACCAGCGCAAGATCACCTTCGCCGACGTCGCTGGCATCGAGGAGGCGCGGGACGAGGTCGAGGAGATCATCGCTTTCCTCAAGGACCCCAAGAAGTTCACGCGCCTCGGTGGTCGCATTCCCAAGGGCGTTCTGATGATGGGTCCCCCGGGCACCGGAAAGACGCTGCTGGCCCGCGCCATCGCGGGCGAGGCGGGCGTGCCGTTCTTCTCCATCTCGGGCTCCGACTTCGTCGAGATGTTCGTGGGTGTGGGCGCCAGCCGCGTGCGTGATCTCTTCGAGCAGGGCAAGAAGAACGCGCCGTGCATCATCTTCATCGACGAGATCGACGCTGTCGGCCGGCACCGCGGGGCGGGGCTTGGCGGCGGTCACGACGAGCGCGAGCAGACGCTGAACCAGTTGCTGGTCGAGATGGACGGCTTCGAGTCGAACGACGGCGTGATCCTGGTTGCCGCCACCAACCGACCCGACGTGCTGGACCCGGCGCTGTTGCGTCCCGGGCGGTTCGACCGGCGCATCGTCGTGCCTCGGCCCGACGTCCGGGGCCGCTACGGCATTCTCAAGGTGCACACCAAGAAGACGCCGCTGGTCGCCAACGTCGATCTCGAGGTGATCGCGCGCGGCACGCCGGGCTTCTCCGGAGCCGACCTCGAGAATCTGGTGAACGAGGCGGCGCTGCTGGCGGCGCGTGTCGACAAGGACCGCCTGGACATGCACGACTTCGAGATGGCGAAGGACAAGGTCCTGATGGGACCTGAACGCCGTTCGATGATCATCAGCGACAACGACAAGAAGATCACCGCCTATCACGAGGCGGGCCACGCCCTCGTCGGCAAGATGATGAAGGGCTCGGATCCCGTACACAAGGTGACCATCATTCCGCGTGGCAGGGCACTGGGCTCGACGCAGCAACTGCCGCTGGAGGATCGCCTGAACCTGACGAAAAACGGGGCGCAGGACCAGATCGCGGTGGCCATGGGCGGCCGCGTGGCCGAGGAGATGGTGTTCAACCAGCTGACCACCGGAGCCTCGAACGACATCATGGTGGCGACCGATCTCGCCCGGAGGATGGTCTGCGAGTGGGGCATGTCCGACAAGCTCGGGCCGATGCACTTCGGAGCGCGGCAGGAGCACGTCTTCTTGGGTCGCGATTTCGGCGACCAGAAGGCCGACTACAGCGAGAAGACGGCGATCGAGATCGACGACGAGGTCCGGCGCTTCGTCACCGAGGGGCACGAGCGGGCCAAGAAGGTGATGGTCGACCACCTCGACAAGCTCAAGCTGCTGGCCGAAGCGCTGCTCGAGTACGAGACCCTGGACGGCCCCGATATCGACACCCTGTTCAGTGGCAAGAAGCTGGAGCGGCCTCCCGCGATCGCGCCGCAGGCAGAAAAGAAGTCCGGGGACACCAAGTCGCGTCCGGAGAGGCCGAGCCTGTTCCCGCGGCCGCTGCCCGACCCCGAAAAAGCCTAGAAAAAGGCCTAGATCCGATATGCTGCTCCCCTGATGGGGAGTGGGTCGTCGAGCGGGGCGCGAAAGCTCACCCGTCAGGAGGTGGAGCGGGTGTTTGCCCGAGCCGCCCAGGCCTCGACCGCACCGTCCGAGTCCTTGATGTCGGCGGAGACGGTGATGGCCATCGCCCGCGAGGTCGGCCTTCCCGAGGAAGCGGTTCGCGACGCGCTGGCTGCGGTGATGGGCCCTCCTGCCGAACTGGCGGGGCGCACGCTGGGGCGCTACCGGCTGCTGCGGCAGCTTGGCAAGGGCAGTGGCGGCGTGGTGTACGAGGCGGAGGACCCCGAACTTGGGCGGCGGGTGGCGGTGAAGGCGTTCAGCGGGGCACGCGAGGGCAGCTCTGGCATGCATGCCAGGTTCCGTCGGGAGGCCAAGGCGCTGGGACGCATCGGGCACGCCCACGTCGTGGCTGTGTACGACACGGGGGTCGCCGATGGTGTCGTGTACCTGGCCATGGAGATCTGCGACGGAGGGTCGCTGGATCGCGTGCGGACGGCCGAGGTCGAGGTCGCGGAGCGCTGGCTGCGCGAGGCGGTGCTCGGCTTGCGCGAGGCGGCCCGCCACGGTTTGCTCCACCGCGACATCAAGCCGTCGAACCTCCTCCTGGATGCTCAAGGCCGGGTGAAGGTGGCGGACTTCGGCCTCGTCAAGCTGACGGCCGATGACGACAACACGCTGACGCGCCAGGGAGAAATCCTCGGCACGCCTCTGTACATGTCGCCCGAGCAGGCGCGCGGGGCGCCGCTGGACGTGCGCAGCGATATCTACTCCCTCGGGTCGGCGTTCTTCCACATCCTCTCTGGCCGGCCGCCGTTCGAGGACACGGGCGCGACCGCAGTGGTGCTGGCACGGCGCCTCGTGGAGGATCCCCCGAGCCTGCGCAGCGTGGCTCCGCAGGTCCCCGAGCGTCTGGCCGGCATCATCGACCGGATGATCCGTCGCGATGCGGGCGAGCGTTTCGCAGACTACGAGGCGCTGGTGGCCGCGTTGGAGGGCCGACCGCTGACTCTGGTGGTGCCACAGGAGAAGCAACCGTCGCGCTGGCAACGGCTGGTGGCGCGCGTCGCCGGTCAAGATCGCATCATCGTGCGGACTCAGTCTCACGGCGCGCAGTCGGAGGTCCACAATGCGCTGGTCGCGGCTCTGATGCGGAGCAAGTTGACTCCCGAGACAGTGGGCGACGTCGCCAGTGTCTGGCAGCTCGAGAGGAAACCGCTCCTCGTGCAGGTGGCGCTGGACCCGGAGGGCTCGCGTCTCGAACTCAACTACAAGGTCGGTCGTCGGAGCGTGCGGGACGTGATGTCCGTGGCGTTGTGGGCAGGGCTCGGTCTGGCGACGGCGGTGGCGATCCCTGCGCCCGATCTGCTGGATCCGACGATCGGTTTCTGGGGCGGCACGGTGATCGGGGGCGCCTGGCGGTTGTGGCAGTGGGGCCGCAAGGTCAAGCAGTCGCGGCAATACCTGGAGATGGTGGCGGCCGAGGCGAAAGGCCTCAAGCCACGGGCAAAGTGACGGTGAACGTCGAGCCCCTGCCGAGGGTGCTGTTGACCGTCACCGTGCCCGCCATCGCCTCGGTCAGGTGCTTGACGATGGACAGGCCAAGGCCGGTGCCTCCGCGGTCGCGAGAGCGGCCGGCATCGACACGGTAGAAGCGCTCGAACAGGCGGGGCAGGTGTTCCGACTCGATCCCGTTGCCGGTGTCCTCTATCTGGACCTGCACCTGTGCGCCGTTGCCGGCAGCGCGGACGGTGATCGCGCCCCCTTCGGCGCCATATTTCACTGCGTTGTCGATCAGGTTCGTCAGCACCTGCTCGACGGCACGGCGGTCGGCCCGGACATTCGGCACGTTGTCGCCCCACGCCCGCACCAGGCGCACCTTGCGGCGATCCGCTGGCGCCTGGTACAGCGACAACACTCCCTCGGCCACCTGCCGCACGTCTATGGACTGCAGTTCGAGCTTCATGTCGCCGGACTCGAGCTGCGACAGATCCAGCAGATCCCGCACCAGTGCGACCAGGCGATCCGCGTTTCGCTCGGCCATCGCCAGGAACTGCTCGGCGGTGTCCGGATCGTCGCGCAGCGCCGGCCGGGCTGTCTCCAGCGCCGTGCGCACGGCGGTCACGGGAGTGCGCAGCTCGTGTGAGACGTTGGCCACGAAGTCGCGACGGACCGATTCCAGGCGGCGGATCTCGGTCACGTCGACCAGAACTGCCACACAGGCTTTCGGCTCGCCGGACAAGGGAGCCGCGTGCACGAGGAGGCGACGGGTTCCCACGGCGATGTCACCGTTGGTCGGGGTGTTGTTCGCAAGGGCCTCGGCCGTCAATCGAGCCAGATCGCCGTTGGTTGCCACGCCGGGGATGGCGCGGAGGGCGGGATTCATCAGCAGCACCTGGCCGTCTGCCTGCGTGACCAGCACGCCTTCCTCCATCGCCTCCAGGATGCGGCCGAGACGATCGCGCTCGGCGCGCAGATCGTCGAGCGTGGCCGAGAGGCTGGCCGCGAGCTGATCGAGCGCCCGTCCGATGTCGCCCAGTTCATCGCCGCGGGAAAAGCCGATCCGGGCGGTCAGGTCGCCCTGGGCCATGCGGCGTGCGCCGTCGGTGATCGCTCGCATCGGGCGGGTCATGAGATGGGTGGCGGCGGTCGAGGCCAGCAGCGCCACCACCAGCGCGATCAGCGAGGACACGGCGAGCACCTGGTGCAGCCGGGCGATGGCGCGCTCGATGTCGTCGGTGGGCATCGACACACGCGCCACGCCGGCGACGCGCCCGTCGCGCTGTAGAGGCGTCGCCAGGTACAGCAGGCCACGGTGCACGGTGGCGCTGGCGCGGCTGTCGAAGGTGGTTTGTCCGGCCAGCGCGCGCCGCACCTCGGGCCGGGCGGCGTGGTTCTCGACGGCGGGTAGATCCGCCAGCGCGACCGCCGAGTCGCCCAGCACGCGCCCATCGGTGGCGATCAGGGTGACGCGCGTGCCGGAGCGCTGGCCCAATTCGTCGGCGAGCCTGTCCCAGGCCGGAAGATCGCCGAGCTCGTCCCACGACAGGCCGACCTGGTGCTCGACGAGGGATAGCCGCACCTGCAGATCCGCGTTCAACCGCCCGGCCAGTTCGTCGCGCAGGGCGCTGCCGAGGTACAGATCGGCGCTGACCACCGAGGTGGCTATGAGGAACGCCGAGACCAGGAAGAAGCGCCGCCGCAGGCCCATCAGCCCATCGCAGCGTCGGGCGAGAGGCAGAAGCGGTAGCCGACCCCTCGCACGGTCTCGATGTAAGCGCCGGCCGAGCCCAGCTTCTCGCGCAGGCGTTTGACGTGGGTATCGACGGTCCGGGTCTCGAGTTCGCTGGAGACCTCCCAGACGTCATCGAGCAGCGTGGCGCGCGACTGCACGCGATCGCGGCGGTCGAACAGCGTGCAGAGCAGCTTGAATTCGAGGGCGGTGAGCGTCACTTCTTTGTCCTCGACGGAGACACGGTGGGCGTCGCGGTCGATGCGCAGGGTGCCGAAGTCGTTCACCCGCGGCGCCTCGCCGCTGTCGGACTGGGGGGCCCGGCGCAGGACCGCCTGGATGCGCAGGACCAGTTCGCGGACGCTGAACGGCTTGACCACGTAATCGTCGGCTCCCAGTTCGAAGCCGACCACGCGGTCGATCTCTTCGCCCTTGGCGGTGAGCATCACCACGGCGACGTGGCGGGTCCCGGGCGCCGACTTCACCGCACGGCACAGTTCGGTGCCGGGCATCCCAGGCAACATGAGGTCGAGCACGATCAGGTCCGGGATCTTGCTGCGGATGAGCGTCAGCGCCTGCTGTCCGTCGCCGGCCACGATCACCTCGTGGCCCGCCTGACGCAGGTTGAAGGCGATGACCTGCTGCAGGTCCGCCTCGTCCTCGACGACCAGAATGGACGCCATCCGGACGTCAATATACCGTTGTGCGGCTCGTGGCCAAGCCTCTCCTGGTAGGCGTGCTGAATCTGACGCCGGACTCGTTCTCCGACGGGGGAAGGTTTGCGTCGCCCGCCGATGCGGTGGCCGAGGCCCGGGCCATGGTGGCCGCGGGTGCGGACTGGATCGACGTCGGGGGCGAGTCGACCCGGCCAGGGGCCGCCTCCGTCAGCACTGACGAGGAACAGGCGCGCGTGCTGCCGGTGCTCGAGGCGCTCGCGGGTGTGCCGGCTCGCCTGTCCATCGACACCTACAAGGCGCTGACGGCGCGGGCGGCACTGAAAGCGGGGGCCACCATCGTCAACGACGTATCGGGCGGCTTACTCGACCCGGAGATCCTGCGTGTGGCCGCGGCAGCGAACGCCACGGTGGTGCTGGGTCACCTGCGGGGCCACCCGGCCACCATGATGGACGACGTCGTTTTTGGCGACGTGGTGACCGAAGTCGGCGATGACCTGGCGGTGCGTATCGCCGCTGCCCGTGCCGCGGGCTGTCGCGATGTCTGGGCTGATCCGGGGATCGGATTCGGCAAACGCCTCGAACACAATCTGGGGCTGCTACGGCGGTTGCCGGAACTCTGCGCACGTCTCGTCGTGCCCGTGATGGTCGGCGTCTCCCGCAAGCGATTCATCGGCGAACTGACGGGCAAGCCCCCGGGCGAGCGGGGTTACGGCACTGCGGCAGCGGTCACAGCGGCCATCCTCGGGGGTGCGGCGGCGGTTCGTGTGCACGATGTCGCCTCGATGCTCGACGTGGCATCGGTGGCGGCAGCTATCGCCGGAGATCGTGCTTAAATACGATGGCGAGCACCCATGAGTGGTAATCACGACCGCAAACTTTTCGGCACCGATGGCATCCGCGGCGTCGCCAACCAGCCACCCATGACCGCCGAGATGGCCTTGCGTCTCGGTCGCGCCGTCGCCGAGCGTTTTCGCCAGGCCGGCCAGTCGAGCCGGATCGTGATCGGCAAGGACACGCGGCTGTCCGGTTACATGTTCGAGAGCGCTCTCGAGGCAGGCATCGTCTCGGCCGGCGCTGACGTGGTGCTGGTCGGTCCGATGCCGACACCGGCAATCGCCTTCATCACGGCGTCGATGCGCGCGGAGGCGGGTGTGGTGATCAGCGCTTCGCACAACCCGTATCAGGACAACGGGATCAAGATCTTCGCCGCCGACGGTTTCAAGCTGCCCGACGAGGTCGAGGCCAATCTCGAGCACCGGATGGACAACCCCGAGCCTTTCGAGAAGGGCGCCGAGGCGCGGATCGGCAAGGTGGTGAAGCTCGAGGACTCCGAAGGGCGCTACGTGCAGTACCTCAAACATACCTTCCCGAAGGAACGCACGCTCGACGGAATCCGGGTGGTGGTCGACTGTGGGCACGGGGCTGCCTACCGGGTGGCGCCCATGGTCTTCGGCGAACTGGGCGCCGAGGTCTTCCCGCTGGGCGTGGAACCGGACGGGCGCAACATCAACGCCGAGTGCGGGGCGCTTCATCCCGAGTGCATGGCGGCCGAGGTCAAGCGGGTGCGCGCCGACATCGGGATCGCGCTGGATGGGGACGCCGACCGCCTGATCCTCTGCGACGAGCACGGACAGATCGTCGATGGCGATCAGCTGATGGCGCTCCTGGGGACGCGCCTGCTGGCGACCGGGCGTTTGCCGCACAAGACCGTCGTGGCGACGGTGATGTCCAACCTTGGCCTCGAGCGCGCTCTGGCGGCCAAGGGGGGGCAGTTGCTGCGCACCGCGGTCGGCGACCGCTACGTCGTCGAGACGATGCGCGAGCGAGGGATGAACTTCGGCGGCGAGCAGTCCGGGCACATCATCTTCCTGGAGCACTCCACGACCGGGGACGGAATCCTGGCGGCGTTGCAGGCGCTGTCGGTGGTGGTCCAGGAGGGCAAGCCGCTGTCCGAGCTGTCCAAGGCGATGATCCGGTACCCGCAGGTCCTGCTGAACTTCAAGGTGGCTCAGAAGCTGCCGATCGACGACCTGCCGCGGGTGAAGGCGGCCATCGCGCACGCCGAGCAGGCGCTTGGCGGCGACGGGCGGGTGGTGGTGCGCTACTCGGGCACCGAGGCGAAGGCGCGGGTGATGATCGAGGGCACCGACGAGCAGGTGATCAAGGCGCACGCCGACGAGATCGCCCTCGCGCTCCAGCAGGCACTTCAGAATCAATTGTGAAGGGAACCCTGGAAGGGTTCCCAAGCCCTCCCGCGACGGGCTTCCGGCGAGCGAAGCTCGCCTGCGCCCACGCGTGCTAGATTCCTCGGGCGATGGTTCGCCTGTACGTCAACGTCGATCACGTGGCGACGCTTCGCCAGCAGCGTGACACGCGCTATCCGGATCCGGTTCTGGCCGCGGGGCTGTGCGAACTGGCCGGCGCCGACGGGATCACCGTCCATCTGAGAGAAGATCGCCGCCACGTCCAGCAACGCGACGTGCGCCTCCTGCGCGAGACGGTGCGCGGGGTGCTGAACCTCGAGATGGCGGCCGTGCCCGAGATGCTGGATACAGCGCTCGAGGTGAAGCCGGACGTCTGCACGCTGGTGCCCGAAAAGCGCGAGGAGCGCACGACCGAGGGTGGCCTGGACGTGCTGGGGCGGCGCGCCGAGATCGCTTCGGTGGCGCGGCGTCTGCGCGACGCGGGGATCGGCGTCAGTTTCTTCGTGGATCCCGAGCCCGACATCGTGCGCGCGGCGGCGCAACTCGGGGCGCTGACGGTCGAGCTGCACACCGGGGACTATTGCCACGCGCCTCTGCATGGCAGCAAGGCGCGGCAGGAACTGGCGCGGCTGGAGGTGGCGGCGCGCACCGTCGCCGACGTCGGGCTGAAGCTGGCGGCGGGGCATGGCCTCGACTACGCGAATGTCGGACCGGTGGCGGCGCTCCCCCATCTCGAGGAGCTGAACATCGGTCACGGGCTGGTTGCGCGCGCCGTCATGGTCGGCCTGGAGCGGGCGGTGCGGGAGATGCGCGAGGCGATCGCCATCGGGGCGCGGCGCTGATGTCCCTGGTTCTCTCCACGGCCCAGATGCGGGCCGTGGACGGGGCCGCGATCGACACCCTCGGGATGCCGGGCGTGGTGCTCATGGAAAACGCCGGCCGTGGCGTGGCCCAGATCGTCCGGCGAGAATGTCCGCGTCTCGGCCAGGTGCGCGTGGTGTGCGGCGCCGGTCAGAATGGCGGCGACGGTTTCGTCATCGCCCGGCATCTCGCAAATGCCGGCGCTCGTGTGACGGTGTTGCTGGCCGCGCCGCGCGCCAAGATCACGGGTGATGCCACCGTCTTCCTGTCCATCATCGAACGCATGGGACTGACGATTCACGAAGGTGGAGACTGGGCGAGGCTGCTCGAAGGCGCGGACGTGATCGTCGATGCGTTGTTTGGCACCGGGTTACGTGCGGACGTGACCGGCACGGCTGCAACGGCGATCGAGGCCATGAACGCCTCGTCTGCGCTGCGGGTGGCGGTGGATCTCCCGTCGGGACTGGACGCGGACAGTGGCGCTGTCCGCGGGGTAGCCGTCCGTGCGGACATCACCGCCACCATGGCGGCGCTCAAGCTTGGCTTGGTCCTGGACGCGGAGGCTCCGGTGGGACGCGTGGAGGTGGTCGACATCGGTATCGCGGTACCGGCGCTGGTACAGGGGCCGCTGTGCCACTGGATCGAGGCCCATGAGCTGGCGCCACTCTTGCCTCGGCGGAGCGTCAGCGGCCACAAGGGGACGGCGGGTCACGTGCTCGTCATTGCCGGTTCGCCCGGCAAGACCGGCGCGGCGGTGCTGGCTGCACGCGGTGCGCATCGGGCGGGAGCAGGCCTTGTGACCGTCGCCAGCACGGCGGCGGGGCAGATCGCGCTCGACGCCAAGGTCGTGGAGACGATGACCGTCTCCTATGCCGAGGGCGAGGACGCCGATGCTGGCAGCTACGACCGGATCGCCGCGATCGCCTCGAAGATGAAGGCCGTGGCCATCGGACCAGGGATCCCGGACGGGCCGGGGATGCGGGCATTGGTGGCGCGTGTCGTCGCGGAGCTGCCCCTGCCGGTGGTCGTCGATGCGGACGGCCTGAACCTGCTGGGGGCGGATGTGGCAGTTGTCGTTGGCAGGGCGCCCGCGCCCCGCGTCCTGACGCCCCATCCGGGGGAGATGGCGCGGCTCACGGGCGTCTCGACGGTGGAGGTGCAGCGCGAGCGTCTCCGTCACGCCCGGGAACTGGCACGCTCTTGCGGCGCGGTCGTGGTTCTGAAAGGCGCGCGGACGATCATCGCCGCTCCGGACGGGACCGCGCACATCAATCCGGCCGCGAACAGCGCGCTAGGGACGGCGGGCAGCGGCGACGTGCTGACCGGGGTGATAGCGGCGCTGTGCGGACAGGGGCTGCACGCCGTCGATGCCGCGCGGATCGGCGTCCACGCGCACGGGCTGGCCGCGGACGATGCCATCGCGGTCGTCGGTACGCAGCACCTGATTGCCGGCGATCTCCCGGAAGCTGTCGCCCGGGTTCTCGATCGTCAGCTGGAACGCGGGCGCCGTGACCTCGAGCCGGCCGGCCGGTAGCTGGGCGAGGCGCAGCATCCCCGCATCGCCGGAACGCGCCCAGACGCCGATCTTCCCGTCGGTGAAACGCACCCATACCCTTTCGAGAACGTGGCCGTCGGGGCGGATGAGTCGCAGCGTGGTCCACTTTTTTTCGCGCGGTGGTGACACGGCGAGCGCGGCGGCAGCGTTCTCGGCGATGCCGGGATGGGTATCGGCGCTCGCCCGTTCGAGCGCGGTGCGAACCATGGGATCCTGATGCTGGGTTCCTGCGAGCGCCCAGGCAGCGGCTGCGCGCACCTCGTCCTCCTCGCGCGGATCGACGACGAGCGAGCGCAAGCGCTGGCGTCCCGCGTCCGTTCCGCCCAGCGCGGGACAGAGCCGCGCTCTCACCGAGGGTGAAGCACGCACGGCGGCGAGCGCCACGTCGGCGGCGTGGCGGCTTCCCCCCAGCGCAGCGAGCGCATCCGCAGCGTGCTCCGCAGCGGGGGAATTCTCCCCCAGGCGAGCCGCCAGGTGATCGATCACCTTTCCGTCAGGCGCGCCCGCGCCCTCCTGTTCCAGCGCGGCGGCCAGACCTCTGGTCACCGCCACCGCAAGGGCGCCGTTGACCGTGGCGAGCGCCGCTCCGAGGGTCGGGACACACGACGGACGCGCGGCCTGCTCGAGCGCGGCGCCCAACGCCGGCTCGAGGCCGACCAGGCGTGGCGCGGCCGTGACCAGGGCGCGGCAGGCGGCCTCGTCGCCGAGAATCCCCAGCGTGGCGATTGATTCCTCCTGGACCCGTCGGTCGCGGTCGGCAAGAAGGGTCGCCACCCGGGCGATCTGATCGCGCGCGCCCAGCCGGCCGGTCAGTGCCGTCGCCCGCAGGCGGACGCCAGCGTCGGGATCCTCGAGCGCTCGGTCCAGCACGATCGCCGTCCGTGCGTCGCCGATTGCCAGCAGGGCGTCGAGGGTCAGACGCCGGATCTCGGTGGCTGGATCCGCGGCCAGCGGCACCAGGATCTCCGCGGCCTCGGGCGCCCGCAAGGCGCCGAGCGCCCGGATCGCCGGACGCAGCGCCTGATCCCGTCTGGCCAGCACCGCCATCAAGGGCGCCACCGCCTTGCGCTCGCCGAGGCGCCCCAGCAGCGATGCCGCCACCGCCACGGCACCACCGTCGGCGGCGAGTTCGGCGACGAGAGCGGGCAGGGCCTTGCCGCCGGCGTGTACCAGGGCCTCGCGGGTCTCGTCGGTGACGGGCGGCTGACGCAGCAGGGAGACGAGTGCGGCGATGGCTTCGGGTGTGGCGATCTCGCCCAGCGCCCACTGCGCGTGACGGGCCACCTGATCGATCGGGCGGCGCCGCGCCTGGGTGACCAGCCCCGGTACCGCCGCGGGGCTCGCCAGGGCGGCGAGGGCGTCGATGGCAGCCCGGCGAATGTCGTCGGCGGGTGCGTCGAGAAGCCGCAACAGCGCGGGCAACACCTGGTGGTCGGCCAGCGCGCCCAGGCCGGCGATCGCCTCGCGCCGGATACCGCGGTCGGCGTCGGCGATCCGCCCGAGCAGCGGCAGAGCGGCGCGCCTGTCGCCGGAGTCCGCCAGCAAACGCACGGCAGCAAGACGCACGGGCGCCGCGCTGTCCTCCAGCGCGCCCGCGATCGCCGGCAGCGACGGTCCTGCCTCCTTGCTGCCCAGGACCTCGAGAGCCATCAGCTTCACTGCAGAATCGGGATCGGCCAGGGTGCGTTCGACCGCGGTGCGCGCTGCCGGCGTCAGCTCGCGCGCTGTCCGCAGCACCTCGAGCCCGGCCGCTCGCTCGGGCGACGGCCCGCCGAGCACCCAGCGCGCCGCGGCCGTCACCGCCGCCGGGTCGTGTCGTCGCGCCAGCGCCCGCGCGGCCGTGACCCGCACCCCCGCGTCCAGGTCATCCAGCAACAGCTGGAGCTGGCGGGTGGACTCGGCGCCGTCCTGGCGGGCCAGCCGTTCGGCCGCCGCCTGCCGGATCGATCGATCGCCCGACCGAAGGTCCTGCGCCTCCAGGTCAGAGCCTCCCGGCCAGCCCATGGCGGCAAGCATGGCGGCAGGGACGATGACAGTGACCAGGCTCGCCATCCGAGGATCTCATTCCAGTGTACTATCCCGCCCCATGACTCGAGAGATCATTGCCGCCGCTCTGGAGGCCGAGGGGTTGAAGGCGGGTGCGCAGGGCTTCGTCATCCCCGAGGAGCGCGAGGCGACCTGCCTGGTGTCTGCCCCGGGCGAGCTCCTGACCGTCTCCCGCGTGGTGACCATGGATCTGCGGGACAAGTACCTGTTCCTGCAGACCTCGAAGCAGGAGCACTTCTTCTTCGCTTACGAGGACGTGCTGGGGCTGCGGATCACAGCCGGCGCCCAGGCCAAGGAACGCTCCGCGGGTTTCACGCGGAAAGCGCCGTGAAACGGCTGAAGGCCGGGCCCCTCGACCTGGTTCTCGACGCCGGCAGCCTCCGCCACATCCGCCTCGGCGACCGCGAGATCCTCCGCCGGATCTACGTAGGAGTGCGAGACGCGCAGTGGGCCACCATCCCGATCGAGCTGTCCGACGTGACCATCGAGGCGCGCAGTGACTCGTTCGCCGTCGATTTCGTGGCCGACCATGTGCGCGGACCAATCCACTTCCGCTGGAAGGGCGGCCTTCGAGGTGAGCCCGACGGCAGCCTCCGCTTCAAGATGGACGGCGAGGTGGTCACCACCTTCAAGCGCAACCGGATCGGGATCTGCGTGCTTCATCCGATCGACGAGTGCGCCGGACGGCCCTGTCGGGTCGAGTCCACGGGCGGCTCCGCCACCGAGGGCAGCTTCCCGAAGCTGATCTCTCCCCACCAGCCCTTCCTGGACATCAGGGCCATCGCTCACGAGGGGGTCGAGGTGCGCTTCGAGGGCGAGGTGTTCGAGATGGAAGACCAGCGCAACTGGGGCGACGCCTCCTACAAGACTTATTGCACGCCTCAGACGCTGCCAAGGCCGGTCGAGGTCACGGCGGGAACGCGCATCACCCAGACGGTCACGCTGCGCCTGGCGCCACCGCCAGCGCGCCAGGCAGCACGCGCCGTCAGTTCACCGACCTTCGAGATCGACACCACCCGGGCGTTCCCGATGCCACAGCTGGGGTTCGCCTTGCCGTCCGACCGCGAGCGCCTGCGCGCCGTGGCGGCGTCGTACCTGCGGGTCGACGTGGCGCCGTTCCGCGGCGGCTTCGAGGCGGATCTCGCTCGCGCCGCGGAGGACGCCAAGGCGCTGGGGATTCCCCTGGAGATCGCCGTCTCCGTCGGCGACGCGCCGGACCAGGAGCTGCGGCGCCTGGCCGAGGCGCTGGCGCCGCTGCGGCCTCGGGTCCTGCACTACTTGCTGCTGCCGCTGTCGGGCCCGGTGACCCCGGCCGAGACGCTGCAGAGCGCCCGGGCGATCCTGACCGAGCCCGCAGCGCCGTTCGCCAGCGGTTCGTCGATTCACTTCACCGAGGTGAACCGCAACCGCGCGGTGGTCGAGGGCGCGGACATCGTCGCCTTCCCTTCCAATCCCCAGGTGCACCTGGAGGACGAACTGACCATCGTCGAGAACCTGGCCTGCCTGCGCTGGATCGCGGACACCGCACGTTCGTTCGCAGGTGCCCGTCCGCTGGCGCTATCGCCGGTCCGGCTGCGCACCGCCAACCCGGCGTTCGCGGCGGCCTGGCTCGCTTGCCATTACGGGCACGCCGCTCGCAGTGGCTTTCATCGCGTGACCTACAGCGGGCACCACGAGCTGCCTGCTGACCTGGCGGCCTTCTCGGGAGGCGAGGTGCTGGCGTCGAACTCCAGCCAGCCGTTGGTGGTCGACGGAGTGGTCCTGCGCAAGGGCTCGCGGCAGCGCATCCTGCTGGCCAACCTGACGGGGCAGCCGCAGGTGGTGCGCTTGGCGCACGACGGCACGACGCGGCCCCTCGCCCCGTACGAACTGGTTCGGGTATAAAGGAAGGCCATGAAGCTGGTTCAGTTCCGACCGAAGCGTGACAGCAACGCCAGCCCTCGGATGGGCGCAATCATTGCCGATGGCAAGGCGGTCCTCGATCTGGCGGCGACCCTGGACGGGCAGGGCAAGGGTGGCTGGCTGCCGCCGTACACCTCCACCGAGTGGTGGAACATGGATGGCTCGCTGTGGTCGCTGCTCCGGTCGGCGTGCGAGGTAGCCATGGGCGCTGACGAGAAGACCGTCGCCCAGTGGATGAAGACCGGTCGCGTACTGGCGTTCGAGGACGTGCGGTTGACGGCGCCGGTGCCCCGTCCAGGCAAGGTGATCTGCATCGGCCTCAACTACCGGGACCACGCCATCGAATCGAACATGCCGATCCCGGAGTCGCCGGTGATCTTCTCGAAATTCGCGACCTCGATCGTCGGACCGGAAGACGACGTCGTGATCCCCAGGGCCTGCACCCAGCCGGACTACGAGGCGGAGATGGCCATCGTCATCGGCCGCGTCGCCAAGAACGTGCCCAAGGACAAGGCGTACGAGTACGTGCTGGGCTACTGCGGCTTCAACGACGTCAGCGCCCGCGACTTCCAGTTCAACGACAAGCAGTGGGTGCGTGGCAAATCCTGCGACACCTTCGCGCCGATCGGGCCCTTCGTGGCCACCCGCGACGAGATCCCGAACCCGCACAAGCTGGCCATCAAGCTGCGCCTCAACGGCGAGACCATGCAGAACTCGAGCACCGAGCAGCTGATCTTCGGCGTGCCTGAACTGATCGAGTTCCTCACTGCCAGCATCACCCTGGAGCCGGGCGACGTGATCCCGACAGGGACCCCGCCGGGCGTTGGTTTCGCGCGCAAGCCGCCGGTCTGGATCAAGCAGGGTGACCGCATGGAGGTGGAGATCGAGGGACTGGGCGTGCTGGTGAATCCGGTGGTGGCTGGCAAGTGAAGCTGAACCGGCATTCCAGCCGCATCACCCAGGACATCTCGCAGGCCGGCGGCCGCGCCCAGCTCTACGCCGCGGGCCTCAAAGGCGACGACTGGCACAAGGGCCAGGTCGGCATCGCCAGCACGGGATTCGACTCGAACCCGTGCAACATGCACCTGAACGAACTGGCCGCCCAGGTGAAGAAGGGCGTGCAGGAGGCGGGGCTGGTCGGCTGGGTGTTCGGCACCATCGGCATCAGCGACGGCATCACCAACGGCACGTCGGGGATGAACCACTCGCTGCCGTCGCGCGAGATCATCGCCGACTCGATCGAGACCATGACCAAGGCGCACTTCTACGACGCCAACGTCTCGGTGGTCGGCTGCGACAAGAACATGCCCGCGGCGCTGATGGCGATGGCCCGCATCGATCGCCCCAGCATCATGGTCTACGGAGGCACCATCCAGCCGGGGCGCCTCGGCGACCGCAAGCTGGACATCATCTCGGCCTTCGAGGCCTACGGACAGTACCTGGGCAAGACGATCAGCGAGAAGGAACTGGAAGAGGTGGTGGCGCACGCCTGCCCGGGCGCGGGCGCCTGCGGCGGCATGTTCACCGCCAACACCATGGCCGCCGCGATCGAGACCATGGGGATGGCGCTGCCCGGGAGTTCGTCGATCCCGGCGGTGCACCCGAAGAAGAAGGAAGAGTGTCTGGCGGCGGGCAAGGCGATCCGGGTGTTGCTGGAGAAGGACCTCAGGCCGAGCCAGATCATGACCAAGCGAGCGTTCGAGAACGCCATCACCATCGTCATGGTGCTGGGGGGCTCGACGAACGCGGTGTTGCACCTCATCGCCATGGCTCGCACGGCGAACGTCGAGTTGACCATCGACGACTTCAAACGCATCGCCGACAAGACGCCGGTGCTGGCCGACCTGCGGCCGAGCGGTCCCTACTCGATGGAGGATCTTTTCGAGGTGGGCGGCGTTCCCGGGGTGCAGAAGTTGTTGCTGAAAGAGGGGATGCTCGACGGCAGCCTCCCGACGGTGACCGGCCGGACGATGGCCGAGAACGTCGCCGATCTGCCAGACTTGAAGGACGGCCAGAAGATCATCTTCCCGGCCTCGAAGCCGGTGAAGGCCACCGGGCACATCCGCATCCTGCGCGGCAACCTGGCCCCCGAAGGCTCGGTCGCCAAGATCACCGGCAAGGAGGGCATGAAGTTCTCCGGCCCGGCGCGGGTCTACGACTCGGAGGTCCTGGCGCAAGCTGGCCTCGAGAAGGGCGAGATCAAGACGGGCGACGTCATCGTCATCCGCTTCGAGGGCCCGAAGGGCGGGCCAGGCATGCCTGAGATGTTGAAGATCACCGCGGCGGTGATGGGCGCCGGCCTTGGCAAGAGCGTTGCCATGATCACCGACGGCCGCTTCTCGGGGGGCACGCACGGGTTCGTCATCGGCCACGTCACACCCGAGGCGCAGGTGGGTGGGCCGATCGCCGTCATCGAGGACGGCGACAACGTGACCATCGACGCCACCGAGAACCGGATCGACTTCGACGTCGCCGAGTCCGAGGTGAAGTCGCGGCTTGCGGCCTGGAAGGCGCCGCCCCTCAAGCACACCCGCGGGGCGCTGGCCAAGTACATCCGTCTGGTGAAGCCGGCCTCCGAAGGCTGCGTCACCGACGAGTAGACATCAGGTCAGCGCAGCGACATCGACCAGGAAGCGATGGTCTTCTTGCCGTTGTAGGAGGGGAAGCCGAACGACTGCATCCGCCCCAGCACGCAACCGGGGAAGCCGCCTTTCTGCTGCCCGTTCACTCGCACCGCCGACACCTTGCCAGACCCGAGCACCACGAATTCGATGTCGATGTCGGAAAGGCCCGCATTGCGCCGCCGCTCCTCCATGATGCACGGCACGAGCTTGCGGTAGTTCCCCATCATCACCGCCTGGATCTTGGCGTCGCTCAGGATCTCGTCGCCGCCGCTGGACGACACGTCACCCAGGTTGGTGACGCCGCTGAAGTCGTCGCTGCGGCCACCGCCTCGCCGTGCCCGGACCTTGCCCTTGGCGCTGGGGACGTCCAGCTTGAACTGCTTGATGAAGGCGTCGACATCCTCCTCGCCGCTGCGCGTGACCAGGACGTCGTCCTCGGCCGCCTTGCGGTTGTTGAGGTAGAGCGCCAGCCCGCCGCCGACGACGATCACCGCCACCCCGACGATCACGAAGGTGGCGCGCGACTTCTTGCGCTCGACGGTTTCCGAGACCCGGTCCGCCTGCTGCCGGCGCACGGACTCGAGGCGCCGTTCGGCCTCGACGGCGAACTCGCCCAACAGCGGGTGTTCCTTGATCTTCTGCCGCTCGCCCGAGTCCACGTCCACGATGTGGTGCTCGGCGTGGAACGCCCCGCGTTCGAGCTGCGCCATGATCTGAGTCAGCGAGAACGGGCCGTAGTCGAGCCGGTCCTTTTGCACCAGCCACCGCTCGTCGTTCTCGGCCATCCCGGCGGCATGGGTGACATCGAACGACCGGCTACCCCTGATGATTTCGCGCGGCTCGGCGCTGGGAGCGGGGGCACTGGTCGCCGCGATCAACGCGTGCAGCATCTCGACGGGGCTGGCGAAACGCTCTTGCGGGTGCGGCGAGAGCGCCTTGCCGACCACGGCGTCGACCGCGACGGCCACGGCGGGGATGACCTTGCTCGGAGGCTGCATGGGCGGCACCGGCGCCATCCCGGTGAGCAGCTCGTACAGCATGGCTCCCAGCGAGTAGACGTCGCTGGCCGGGGCCGCTCCGCTCCCCTGCATCACCTCGGGGGCGACGTAGATCCCTTCGGGCGCGCCGGCAGGCCCACCGCGGAACCCGAGCGCTGGCAGGCCACGTCCGAAACCGAGCTGGCTGACTTTCACCCGTCCCGAGCGTGTCACCCAGATGCATTCCGGCGTCAGTCCGCCGTGCGCCATCGCCTTGTGCACCTCTTCCAGTGCATGGACGACGTGGCCCATCAGAGTCTGCGCGTAGTCGAGCCCGACGGTCTGTCCCTGGCCCCGGCGTGCGTCGACGAGCTCGCGCAAGGTATGGCCGTCCTCGCGTTCGAACGCCACGAACACCTGCCCACCGTGGTCACCCACGGCGACGATCGACGTCAGGTTCTTGTGGCTGACCCGCGTTGCCCGGACCAGGTCCACCTCGAGTGCGGCGCGGCCCGCCGCCGAGACGATCGTCACCAGGCGCACCATCACGGTGGCGCCTCCCTGGCCGTCGACCGCCTGGTACAGCTCGGAGCCCGCCTCGGTCCGGATCAATTCCTGGATCCGGAATCGGCCCTCGAGGATGCTACCGACGGTGAGACTCCCTGCAGCCACGTCGTTGCCGGCTCGGGCAGGGGCGCTCATCCGCCCGCGATTGTATCCGGTTTCACGTCAAACGGGCTAACAGTTACGCACTTTTGAAGCGACGCACCAGTTCACGGAGTCGACGAGATCCCCCGCCGTCGCGGTAGAGGAACTTCACGCCCATCTGCAGGGGGCCGGCGTGGTACATCACGCGTCCGGAGATGGCCATGGGCGCCAGCGCGCCCGGTGGCACCACCTCGATCACCACGGCGGCGCCGATCGGCGGACAAATCGAGCAGGAGAGCAGGGCGCCGGTCACGCTGATCTCGCGCAGGTCGGCCGGCACCGCGGACTTGGTCCCGATCTGCACCTTGACGGGCATGCCGACCGGCAGGCGCGCATGGCGGCGGCGGGCCGGCTTGAGGGTGCCTCCGAGGCACTCGAGGACGAAATCCCGTTTGGGGGCTTCTTCGGGCGCGAACAGCACCATCGCTCCGGCACGCACACGCAGGCGGGGCAGCGCGGGACGCCACGACAGCACGGCCCCTTTGATCAAGACCCGGTTCGGCAGCACCTTGCAGACGAGCTCGATCACCACCGGCGTGTTCGGGGCCAGCTCCTGGGTCGTCGGGCAGAACATCGCGCCTTCCGGCCGCTCCGTGTCGTACAGCTTCCGGAATTCCTCCGCGTCGTGACAGCGCACCCGAATGATGTTCACTACGTTTCTCCCTTCCCCCCCCGACAGCCGTGGCTTGCGCGGCAGTGTTGTACTAACTTTCCCGCTCCCTCGATGTCAATCCGCGTGTACGTCAACGGCCGTATTTGCCCCCCCGAGGACGCCCTGATTTCCGCCTTCGACCGCGGTTTTCTCTATGGTGACAGCGTATACGAGACGATCGCGACGTCACACGGAAAGCTGTTCGCGCTGGCAGAACACCTGGACCGGCTGGAACGCTCCGCCAAGGGGCTGGCGTTGAGGACTCCACCCCGAGCGACGATCGAACGCGCGATCCATGACACGATGGCCGCGGCCGGGAACCCGGAATCGCGTGTACGTGTCGTGGTGACACGCGGCGAAGGCAAGCTGGAACTCGACCCGGCGTCGGCCGGTGAGCCGAACCTGGTGGTCTTCGTGCAACCGATAGGTGGGCCGACGCCTGAGATGTACGACCAGGGAGTCGCCGTGGCCATCGTCTCGGTGACGCGCAACAGCCCCGGGGCAATCGACCCTGCCATCAAGTCGGGCAACTACCTGAACAATGTCATGGCGCTGAGCGAGGCCCGCCGCCGGCACCCCGAGGCGCACGAGGCGGTGCTGTGCAACGCCGCCGGCAGCATCGCCGAGGCGTCGAGTAGCAATATCTTCGCCGTGGTGGGCGGCGAACTGCGGACGCCTGCTCTCGCGGTCGGCATCCTCGAGGGCGTGACCCGGTCCAAGGTGCTGGGGCTGGCGCGCGCGAATGCCATCGCGTGCAAGGAGGCTGCCTTCATGAGTCCCGACGAGCTGCGCGGGGCCGACGAGGTGTTCCTCACCAGCGCCGCCCGGGGCGTGCTGCCGGTGACCGCGATCGACGGGCGTCCGGTGGCAGGCGGCGTGCCCGGGCCGATCACCCGGCGCCTGATGCATCTGTATGCCGAGCTGCTCGCATGACACCCGTTCGCTTCTTCGCCATCGGTGGTTTGGTGCTGATCGTCTCGGGGGTGCTCCAGCTCCTCGTCCGCTCTCGCGCAGACCGCCGTTTCAGCAGTGCCACGCTGCGTTCTGGATTGTTCATTCTGTTCGGCCTGTTGGCGTTGCTGGTCGGCCTGGGCGTGATTCCGCTCGTTCGGCTCGGTTGAATCGCCCGGGTGATTCCGATAGAACGGCGGCCACCGGATGATCGACAGGTACACGCGTCCTCAACTCGCTGATCTCTGGTCCGACGGCCGTCGGTACGAGACCTGGTTGCGGGTCGAGCTGGCAGCCTGCGAGGCGATGGAGGCGGCGGGCACGGTGCCGGCGGGAACGGCGGCCAAGGTGCGGGACAAGGCGCTAGGGAAGTTGAGTGCGGCGCGCATCCTCGAGCACGAGGCGCGCACCAAGCATGACGTCATCGCTTTCCTGACGCACGTCGAGGAGCTGGCTGGTGAGCCGGCTCGCTGGCTGCATCTGGGAATGACCTCGTCGGACGTGCTGGACGCCTCGCTGGCGATTCTTCTGCGCGAGGCGGCTGACCAGATCATCGAGGGCGTGGACATGCTGCGCGAGGCCTGTGCCTACAAGGCCGACGAGCATCGGGGGACGTTGATGATCGGCCGCTCCCACGGGATACACGCCGAGCCTGTCACCTGCGGCCTGGTGTTTGCCGGCTTCTACAGTGAACTCGGCCGTGCCCGGCGCGCGCTGGTCGCCGCGCGTGAGGAGATCTCCGCAGGCAAGATCGCCGGCGCCGTCGGCACCTACGCGAACCTGGATCCGGAGGTGGAGATCAAGGCACTGGCTACCCTGGGGCTGTACCCGGAAGTGGTGCCGACGCAGATCGTGGCTCGCGACCGTCATGCGGCATACTTCATGGCTCTGGCGCGGCTGGGCACGGCCATCGAGCGCATCGCGCTGACCGTGCGGCACTGGCAACGGACGGAGGTGGGGGAGGCGACGGAGGCGTTTGGCAAGGGGCAGAAGGGCTCCTCGGCCATGCCCCACAAGAAGAACCCGATCCTGTCGGAAAACCTGTGCGGGCTGGCGCGCCTGTTGCGCTCCTACGCCAGCGCGGCGCTGGAGAACGTGGCGCTGTGGCACGAACGAGACATCTCCCACTCGTCGGTCGAGCGCGTGATTGGACCCGACGCGACCGGGCTCGCCGACTTCATGGTGCGGCGGGCGGCGGGGCTGGTCGAGGGGCTGGTGATCAACGCGGACCGGATGCGCCAGAATCTGGAGCTGACCGGGGGGCTGTTCTTCAGCGAGGCGGCGCTGCTGGCGCTGGTGCGCAAGGGGATGGCGCGGCAGCCGGCGTACGAGCTGGTCCAGAAGCATGCGCTGGCCGGCGCGGGTTTTCGCCAGCGCCTGGGAGCGGATCCGGAGATCGCCGCGAAGCTGTCGGCGGCCGAGCTGGATCAGGCGTTCGACCTTCATCACCACCTTCGGTTCTCGGGGACGATCGTAGACCGCGCGTTGCGCGACAGGGGAGGCCAAGAACCATGATCTCGGACGACATCATCAAGGCGCAGCTGACGAGGACTCTCGACAAGACCAGCCTGCCGGAACTGGGAGAGAAGTACGAGGGCAAGGTCCGCGACTGCTACACCAAGGACGGCAAGCGCACCATCGTGGTCACCGATCGGATCAGCGCCTTCGACGTGGTGCTGGGAACCATCCCGTTCAAGGGGCAGGTGCTGAACCAGATCGCGAGCTACTGGTTCGAGTCCACGAAATCGATCGCCCCGAATCACGTGCTGTCGGTGCCCGATCCACAGGTGATGGTGGCGACCGAGTGCAAGTTGCTGCCGGTCGAGTTCGTGATGCGCTCGTACCTGACCGGCGTCACGACGACGTCGATCTGGTACCACTACGAGCGCGGCGTGCGGACCTTCTGCGGGCACGAGCTGCCGGACGGGATGCGCAAGAACCAGCCGCTGGAAAAAGCGATTCTCACCCCGTCGACGAAGGCCGAGAAGGGCGACCACGACAAGTCGGTCTCGCGCGAGGAGATCCTGGCCATGGGTGCGCTGGGCGCCGCCGAGTTCGACGAGGCCGCCGGGATGTGCGCGAAGCTCTTCGCCCACGGGCAGGAAGTGGCCGCCAAGCGGGGGTTGATCCTGGTCGACACCAAGTACGAGATCGGCCGGCGGCCCGACGGCAAGCTGGTGTTCATCGACGAGATCCACACGCCGGACAGCTCGCGCTACTGGTACGCCGACGACTACCACGCGCGCCTCGAACGCCGTGAGGAACCGCGAGGGCTGGACAAGGAGTACGTGCGCAAGACGCTGGCCGAGCGCGGCTACCGGGGCGATGGTCCGCCGCCGCCGCTTGGCGACGACGTGCGGGTCGAGGCGGCGCGGCGCTACATCGCGCTGTGCGAGCTCATCACGGGACGTCCGTTCTCCCCCGACACCGAGGAGCCGGCGGCGCGCATCCGGCGGAATCTTCTCGCGACAAAGGTTTGAACATGACAGCCAAGGTTTTCGTGACGCTGAAGAAGGGTGTGCTCGACCCCCAGGGCAAGGCCGTCGAGCGATCGCTCGCCAAGCTCGGCTTCCCCGAGGCGGGCGACGTTCGCGTGGGGCGTTTCATCGAGATGGCGGTGAACGCCAGCTCGAAGGAGGACGCCAGGAAGAAGGTGGACGCCATGTGCAAAAAGCTGCTGGCCAACACCGTCATCGAGGACTACCGGTTCGAGCTGTCCGAATGAGGGTCGGGATCCTTCGCTTCCCGGGATCGAACTGCGACGACGACACGCTTCATGTCCTGACCCGCGTACTGAAGGAAGAGGCGGCGTTCGTCTGGCACAAGGAGAGCGCGCTTCCGAAAGGCACCGACGCCGTCGTGGTCCCGGGCGGCTTCTCGTACGGCGATTACCTGCGGTCGGGCGCCATCGCGGCGCACTCGCCGATCATGGACGCCGTGCGGACGTTCGCGGCGCAGGGCAAGCCGGTGCTGGGGATCTGCAACGGCTTCCAGATCCTGTGCGAGTCGGGCCTGCTTCCGGGCGCGCTGGCGCGGAACGTCTCGCTGAAGTTCGAGTGTCGCCACGTCAACGTGCGTGTCGAGGGCAAGCCGACCCCGTTCACGGCGGCGATCCCCACCGGCCAGGTGCTGCGGCTGCCGATCGCCCACGGCGACGGACGCTATGTCTGCGAGGATGCCGAGGCGCTGGGCAGGCGCGGGCAAGTGGTGTTCCGGTACTGCGACGCGGGCGGCGGGATCACCGACGGCGTGAACCCCAATGGCTCGCAGATGAACATCGCCGGCGTCTGCAACGAGGCGGGCAACGTCATGGCGCTGATGCCGCACCCCGAGCGGGCATCCGAAGCGGTGCTGGGCGAAGATGGCGGTCTGCAGGTGTTCGAGTCTCTGCGCATGCATGTGCGGAGGTCCTCGTGAACATCGAGCCGGAGGTCACCCGCGAGGTCGGCAAGGCTCACGGTCTCAGCGACAGCGAGTACGAGGAGATGCTGCGCATCCTCGACGGGCGCACCCCGACCTTCACCGAGCTGGGGCTGTTCATGTCGGCCTGGTCCGAGCATTGCTCGTACAAGAGCTCGCGCATCCATCTGCGCAACCTGCCGACCACCGGGCCGGTCGTCGTTCACGGCCCCGGCGAGAACGCTGGCGTCATCGACATTGGCGACGGGCAGGTGGCGGTCTTCAAGATGGAGTCGCATAACCACCCGTCGTTCGTCGAGCCGTACCAGGGCGCGGCCACGGGCGTGGGCGGCATCCTGCGCGATGTCTTCACCATGGGCGCGCGGCCGGTGGCGAACCTGAACGCGCTCCGCTTCGGGCCCCCCTCGCACCCCAAGACGGCCTACCTGGTCTCGGGCGTGGTGGCGGGCATCGGCGGCTATGGCAACTCCGTGGGGGTCCCCACCGTCGGTGGCGACGTCTACTTCGACGAGTGCTACGCGGGCAACATCCTGGTGAACGCCTTCACCCTGGGCATCGCGAACAAGGATGGGATCTTCCTCGGTCAGGCCGCGGGAGTCGGAAACAACCTCCTCTACTTCGGCGCGAAGACCGGGCGCGACGGCATCCACGGTGCCTCGCTGCTGGCGTCGGCCGAGTTCGACGCCACCTCGGACGAGAAGCGCCCGACGGTGCAGGTGGGCGATCCCTTCACCGAGAAGCTGCTGCTCGAGGCCACGCTCGAGCTGATGTCGGTCAAGGGGCTCCTGGTCGGGATCCAGGACATGGGCGCGGCCGGCTTGACGTCGTCGTCGATCGAGATGGCGGCGCGAGCGGGCAACGGGGTCGAGCTGGATCTGGATCGGGTGCCACGCCGCGAGCCGGGGATGACGGCGTACGAGATCATGCTGTCGGAGTCCCAGGAGCGGATGCTCGCCGTGGTGGAGAAGGGGCGCGAGGCGGAGGCGCTGGCCATCCTCGAGAAGTGGGATCTGGATGCGGCCTTCATCGGCACGGTGACCACGACCGGGCGGGTCGTGCTGAAGGCCGACGGCAAGGTGGTCGCCGATGTGCCGGCGGCCCAGCTGGCAGAGGGCCTGAAGTACGATCGCCCGCGCAAGAAGCCCGAGGATCGGGAGAAGCTGGCCGGTGTGGATCCGCTGGCGCTGCCGGTGCCCGGCGATCTGGGCGCGACGGTGCTGCGCATTCTGGCGTCCCCGAACGTGGCATCGAAGGAGTGGGTCTACCGGCAGTACGACCACATGGTGCGCGTCGGCACGGTGCTGGGGCCGGGCGCGGCGGACGCGGCGGTGATCCGGGTGTTGCGCCCCGATGGGCGGCCCAAGGGCCTGGGCCTGGTCGTCGACTGCAACTCTCGCTTCTGCTTTCTGGATCCGTACGAGGGGGCTCGACTGGCCGTCGCCGAGTGCGCGCGTAACCTCGCGTGCACCGGGGTGCGGCCGCTGGCGGTGACCGACTGTTTGAACTTCGCCAGCCCCGAGCGTCCCGAGACGATGTGGGAATTCGCCGAGTCCATCCGCGGCCTCGCCGAGGCATGCCGGGCGCTGGGCACGCCGGTGGTCTCGGGGAACGTCAGCTTTTACAACGAGACGGAAGGGAAGGGCATCTACCCGACCCCGATGATCGGCATGGTCGGGCTGCTCGAGGATCCGACGAAGGCCGTGGGGCAGGCGTTCCGCGGACCCGGCGATGTCGTGGCGTTGCTCGGCGCTCAGCCGGCGGCTGATCTGGGTGGCTCGGAGTACCTCAAGGTGGTGCACGGGCAGGTGGCGGGCCGGGCGCCCAAGCTCGACCTCGACGCTGCCAAGCGACTCGTCGAGCTGTTGATTGGTCTCGCGGACCGGAGGTTGCTCCGTTCGGCGCACGATCTGTCGGAGGGCGGGCTGGCGGTAGCGGCGGCCGAATGCGCGATCTCCGGAGCCGCGGCGATCGGCGCCGAGTTGAAGCTGCCGTCGGGAGACCTGCCCGAGGCCGCCAAGCTGTTCGGCGAGTCGCCGTCGCGTGCGCTGGTGTCGTTCGCACCCGAGCAACAGCAGGAGGTCATCGAGGCCGCAAAGCAGGCCGGCGTGCCACTGCAGGTGCTCGGCAAGACCGGCGGCGGCAAGCTGAAGCTCGGCGACGTCGAGCTGACGGTCGAGGCGTTGTCGGAAGCCTGGAAGACGGGTTTCGCGCGGGTGCTTGCCTAGACCTCCACCTTCGCCTTCGCAGCGGCGAGTGGATCCAGAGACTCCTGCTTGCTTGCAAGTTGCTTGGCCTCCTGTGATGCGGCGAGGGCGACCGTGCTCTGCATCGCGTGGAACTGTGCCGTCGAGACGTTCCCGGTCAGATCGATGGGCACGGGAAAAACGATGGTCGAACGCGCCTCGGCGGCCACCTCGACCAGCGTCTGGTAGAGGCGCAGCTGGAGGGCCCCGGGCGCGGTGGCAATGATCTTCGCCGCCTCGGTCAGCTTGGCAGCGGCCTGGACCTCGCCCTCGGCGGCGATCACCTTGGCCCGCCGCTCACGTTCGGCTTCGGCCTGCCGGGCCATCGCCCGTTGCATCTCCTTTGGCAGCTCGATGTCTTTCAGCTCGACGGCGGTGATCTCGACGCCCCACTGCTCGGTCCGGGTGTCCAGGATGCCGCGCACCTCGCCGTTGATGCCCTCGCGGTTCTGGAGGATGTCGTCGAGCTCCATCTTGCCGACGACGGCGCGCAGGGTGGTCGCCGCCAGTTGCAGCGTCGCCGGTAGATAGTCGTCGACCTCCAGGATGGCGTGCCGGGGCGAGGCGACGTTGGCGTAGACCACCGCGCTGACGACGATGGAGATGTTGTCCCGGGTGATCACCTCTTGCGGCGGGATCTGGACCACCTGGATGCGGGTGTCGACCACCCGCGGGCGGTCGATGCCGAAGGGGAGCAGCATGACCACGCCGGGACCCGCCAGTTCCTTGCGCGCCCGGCCCAGGCGGAAGACCACGCCTCGCTCGTATTCGCGCAGCACGCGGATGCCGGTCAGCAAGGAGAGTCCGACGAAGATGGCAGCCCCGACCAGGATTTCCATGGGCTGATCGTATAACGTCGGGGCGTGGCAGGCACGCTACGTTCTTCGGCCGGCGTCAGCGCTGCCGTGATGACGTCGAGGGTGCTGGGGGTGTTCCGGGACGCCCTGTTCGCGGCGGTGTTCGGGGTCACGCCCCTGACCGACGCCTACGTCGTCGCTTTCCGCATCCCGAACCTGCTGCGGGATCTCTTCGCCGAGGGGGCGCTCTCCAGCGCCTTCGTTCCGACCTTCACCGAGGCGCTCGCGAACGGCGGTCGCGAGCGCGCCTACCGGATCGGCAACCTGGTGCTGTCGATGCTGTTGCTGGTCACGGGCGCGCTGACGCTGCTGGGGATCCTGTATTCCGAGGCGATCGTCTCGATGATCGCGCCGAGCTACCGTGGCGATCAGCTGGCGACCGCGGCCTATCTGGCGCAGATCATGATGCCGATCCTGACACTGGTCAGTGTCAGTGCCGCCTGGATGGGGATGCTGAACGCGCAGCAGCGCTTCCTGGCTCCGGCCTTTGCGCCCGCGTTGTTCAACGTGGTCAGCATCGGCGTGGGGCTGAGCCTGCTGGCCTCCGGGCTCGACGAGCGCCGCGCGATGATTGCCTGGAGTGCAGGCACGACGCTTGCCGCCTTCGCGCAGGCGGTGGTGCAACTCCCGAGCTTGTGGCGCCTCGGCTATCGACCGTGGCTCGTGCTGCGAGGGGCGCTCTCCAGTCCCGAGCTGCGGCGCATCGCGCGGCTGATGGGGCCGGCGACCATCGGCCTTGCGGCGATCCAGATCAATGTCTTCGTGAACACCCAGTTCGCGACCAACCTGGGCACCGGACCGGCCACCTACCTGCAAAACGCTTTCCGCCTCTTCTACCTGCCGATCGGCATCTTCGGCGTGGCCCTGGCGACCGTGACCACGGCGCGGACGTCAGCCGATGCGGTCCGGGGCGATCGGGCGGCTCTCGCCGAGCGGGTACACGAGGGAGCGCGGGCAGTCTGGATGCTGGCACTGCCCAGCGCCGTCGGACTGATCGTGCTCGCCGAGCCCGTGGTGGCTCTGCTGTTCCAGCGCGGCCGGTTTGGCCCCAGCGATACCGCAGCGACGGTGCCGATCGTGCAGGCCTACATGCTGGGCGTGTTGCCCTACAGCCTGGTGAAGATTTTCTCGCCCGCCTTCTTCGCCCTCGATCGCCCACGGCTCCCGATGGTCGCCTCGATGAGCGCGGTCGCCGTGAACGTCATTTTCAACGCGCTCACTTACCGCCAGCTCGGCGCCATGGGCCTGGCGCTCGGGACCACGCTGGCCGCGTGCGTGAACCTGCTCATCCTCCGGCTGGCGTTTCGCCGCCTCCTGGGGCCCATGCCACGTCCGGGTCGGCTGCGTGAGCTGGCAGCGCTGATCGTGGCGAACGTCGTCATGGGCCTCGTGGCCGGAGGAATCTGGTATGCCGGCAAGGACCATGGCGGCGCGGTGCTGCTATTCGCGACCATCGGCGTCGCCTTCATCGTCTACGTCTCGGTGCTACGCGCCCTCGGCTATCCGGGTGCCAGCGAGCTGGCGCAGTTGCCGGGGAAGATCGTCGCTCGCGTCACGTCCCGCGGCGGCCGGTAAGGACGCGCGGAAGATCCGCGAGGACGTCCGCCAGACTGGAACGCTCTTCGGGCTCGACGGTCAGCAACTCGGCGAGCTCCTCGTTGCGAGCCGCCATGGCGCGCGCGCGCTCGACGGCACGTCGGTAGGTCGCCTCGTCGAGGGTGTCGTCGTCGTCGACGACCATCTGCTGGGGTTGGGTCGGGCGGGTGTCTTCTCCTTGCCCTTGGGCCGTTATCTCGTGCGTCACCACCGGAGTCGGCCGGCTGTTCGCTTCCCGTCGTTGCAGCAGCCGGTCCAGCACCGGCCGCGTAGGTGGGTCGACGTAGATGAATTGCACGCCCATGCCGTAGGGCTTGTGCGGCTCCTCCGGGTTGTAGTCCTTGAACCAGGTCACGCGGCCCTCGCCCGACAGAACCGCTCCGCCGGCCTTGATGTAGAGCTCGAACCGCAGCACGGCACCCACGGGCCGCGGCTCCCGGCTTGCGAGGAAGATCCCACCGCGCGTGACGTTCGGCGCGAAACGCTCCACGAACGTCTCCAGATCGGGGTAGCGAAGCTTCACCCGGACCACATCTTTGTTCCCGCCCACGGGCGGAGTATCCGGCCGGGCTACTCCCGGGTCAAACCGAAGAGGCGCATGGCGTTGGCCGTCGTGGCCTCGGCCGCCTCGTCGACAGAGAGCCCGCGCAGGCTCGCCAGCAGCTCCAGCGTCTTGATGACGTGTGCCGGTTCGTTGCGCTTGCCGCGAAAAGGAATGGGCGCCAGGTAGGGCGCGTCCGTCTCCACCATCACCCGATCCAGGGGAGCCATGGCCGCCGCCTCGCGGATGGCGCCGGCGGTCTTGAAGGTGAGGATCCCCGAGAACGACAGGTAGAGGCCGAGGTCGAGGTAGCGGCGGGCATCCTCGACGCCGCCGGTGAAGCAGTGGATGACACCTCCCACCTCGCCGACGTTCTCCTCGCGCAGGATGGCGGCCGCTGGCTCGTGGGCGTCGCGGACGTGGCAGACGACGGGCCGTCGAGCCCGCCTGCCGAGCTCCACGAAGCGCCGGAAGGCAGCCTGCTGGACGTCGCGCGGCGAGTGGTCGTAGTGGTAGTCGAGACCGGTCTCACCTACCCCCACCACCCACGGCGCGCGGGCCAGGTCGTCCAACTCGCGCCAGGTGTCGCCCGTCATGCCCGCGACGTCGTGCGGATGAATGCCGACGGTGGCGAAGATGTCCTCTTGCCGCGCAGCCAGCGCGACGGCGTTGCGCGCGGACTGGATGTCACGGCCTGAGCCCACGCAGATCATCCTGACCAGACCGGCGTCACGCGCCCGCGCCAGCACCTCCGGCAGGTCCTGGGCGTAGTCCTCGAAATCGAGGTGACAGTGCGAGTCGATTACGGCGGGCACATGCGGCTCAGGGTGTCCGCGATGCGGCGCATGTCGAACGGCTTCTGGATGACCTCCAGGCCGACCATCGACCGCCCGTCCAGGGTGCGGGCCGCGGTCATGAGCGCCACCGGGATCCCGGCCAGATCACGGTCGGCGAGCATCGCCTCGCGCACGTCCCAGCCGTTGAGGCCGGGCATGTTCAGGTCCAGCAGGACGGCGTCCGGTCGGGTCCCGCCCCGTAACTCCAGGAGGGCGTCGTCGCCGCTGCGCTGTCCCAGGGTGATGTACCCGAGGTCGCCCAGGATGTCGCAGATCGCCAAGCGCAGATCATCGTCATCGTCCACGACCATGATGGTGGCTGCACCCATCGGGCGGCGAGTTTCTCACGAAACAGCGGAGCGAGGGATGTCGCCGGCCCGATCGTCGGCCGACCCGGGGACGTCCACGGTGAACACCGAACCCTCGCCCGAGCGGCTCGTCACCCCGATGGTGCCGCCGTGCGCCTCGACGATCTGCCGGGTCACGTAAAGGCCGATGCCGAGACCGCCGTAGTGCCGCGACGAGACAGCTCGCTCGAAGCGCTCGAAGATGCGCGCCTGCGCCTCGGACGCGATGCCGATGCCCTGGTCGCGCACCTGGATGGTGGCGTGCGTCCGGTCGCCACCCACACTCACGTGGACAGGCTTTCCAGCGCCATATTTCACGGCGTTCGACAGCAGGTTGGTGATCACCTGTTCCATGCGCATGCGGTCCCAGCGCCCCATCACCACCCCGTCGGCGTGGAAGTCGATCGTCGTCCCGGTGCGCTTCGCCTGCTCGCCGAACCCCTCCACGCAGGTGCGCGCGAGTTCGACCATGTCGACCTCGTCGCGATCGAGTTCCAGGCGCCCCATGCAGATGCGTGAGACGTCCAGGAGGTCACTCACCAGCTTGTCCAGGCGCTGGGTCTGACGGAGCGCACTGTCGACCTTGTGCCGCGAGCGGTCGTCCGCTCCGGTCAGATCGCGGAGCGTCCGCTGCAGGCTGTCGAGCTGGAGCATGAGGGTCGACAGCGGGGTGCGCAGCTCGTGCGAGGCGATCGACAGGAACTCGTCGCGGACCTCGATCGCCGCCTTCAGTTCCTGGCAATCAGCGAACATGGCCACCCAGCCGCGCACGCGGCCGCCCGGCTCGCGGTCCGCCATCACGTGGCAAATGTGCCAGCGGTGGCCGTCGCGTGCCCGGAGCCGTATCTCGCCGACGTAGTCCTCGTCGGTCTCGACCGCTCGCCGCCACAGCTCGGCAGCCCGCGTGGCATCCTCCGGATGGACTGCCTGCAGCCACCCCGTGCCACAGGTCTGATCCAGGTGCATGGTGGTCGACTCGCGCCAGCGGTGGTTGCAGTAGTCGACCTGTCCGTCGCGATCCGCGGTCCAGATGCTGGCAGGAATCATCTCCAGCAGGCTGCGGTAGCGCTTCTCGCTGAGCACGCGCATCTGGGACAGCTGCAGCTCGCGTTCTCGCCGGTCAGCCTCGAGCAGCGCCGCAGCCTGCTCGCGGATGCGGCGGTCCTTGCGGAACAGATCGGCGAAGATCGCCACCTTGGCGCGGACGATCACCTCGTCCAGGGGCTTGGACAGATAGTCCACGGCGCCGACCGAGTAGGCCTGGTAGATGGCTCTGACGTCCTGGCCTGCCGCCGTCAGAAACACGATCGGGGTGTGCCGCGACCGCTCGCGCTGCTTGATGACCGACGCCACCTCGAAGCCGTCCATCTCCGGCATCACCACGTCCATCAGGATGAGGGCGAAGTCCTGGGTCAGCACCCGCTTCAAGGCCGCGGGTCCCGAGTTGGCCACGACGATCTCGTAAGCCGGATTCGACAGCACCTCGGAAAGCATCATCGCGTCGTTCGGACGATCGTCGACGATCAGGATCGACACGGGCCCCTCGGCGTTGGGGAGACTCATCGGATCCTCCGGAAGAACATGGGTTCGCCTTCGAACGGCTGGTAGAGGTGTTCCTCGGCCTCCGGCAATCGATCGGTTGCCACAACGCCCAACGGGCAAAGGCTGTCGCGCACCAGGCTGAAGGCCCGCAACTCGTCGGCCTGCTCGAGCAGCACGAAATGGAATTCGTTCAGCGAGCCATCGGTAGCCAGGTTGTGATGCGCGAACAGAAAACGCTCCCGGATCTCCGGTAGCAGGGCAGGTTGGTCGCCATCAGTGAAGTGATCATCGAGGCTGCCGGTGCCGCCCGCCGCCCGGTAAGCCTCCGTCGCGGCCACCAGCTCGTGTCGTGATGACATCTGGCCTGTCGCCGCCCGCGCGACCGTCTCCTCCGTCGGGTCGGTCGCGTACACCCGGCACCGGGCCAGGAGCCCACCCTCGCGCAGCACGATGCCCATGGCGTAGGCCGTCGCGCCGTTGCGGCACGCGGGGATCCAGACACGCGGCGACGGGTAGGTGCGTAACACAGGAATGACCTTCGTGCGCACGGCCCGCCACAGATCGGTCCGGTCGAACAGCCGAGGTTCGGTCTCGATCATCGGCACCGGTTCGATTCGCGCTGCTTCCATCTACTTGGTCAGCCACACCCTCAGCACCGACACCAACCGGTCCATGTCCACCGGCTTGGCGATGTAGTCCGAGGCGCCGGCCTGGATACATTTGTCCCGGTCAGAGCGCATCGCCTTGGCCGTGAGCGCGATGATCGGCAACTCGCGCTTCGTTTCGTCCAGCCGGATGCGGCGCATGACCTCGTAGCCGTCCATCTCCGGCATCATGATGTCCATGAGAACGGCATCGATGTCACGTGCCTGGCTGAGGATCTGCAGCCCATCCTTCCCATTCTCGGCGTATTCGACGGACACCTCATAGCGCTCCAGGGCCGCCGTGATGGCGAAGATGTTGCGAACGTCGTCGTCGACCACCAGGATCTTGCGTCCGGCCAGTTCGGGGACCGACTGGTGCAGATCCTGCAACATGGTGCGCTGCTGCTCCTCCATGTCGGCTTGCGGCCGGTGCAGGTACAGCGACGTTTCGTCGAGCAGCCGCTCGGGTGACTTCACGTCCTTGACGATGATGGTCTCCGATAGCTTCTTGAGCTGGATCTCCTCTTTCTTGGCCAGGTCGCGGCCGGTGTAGACGATGATCGGAAGATCGCGCCAGGCCTTGTTCTTCTTGATCCGCGACAGGAGATCGAAGCCCGTCATGTCCGGCAACCCCAGATCCAGCACCATGCAATGGAACTCGTTCTCGCGCAAAGCGGCCAGCGCGTCCTGTCCGCTTCCAGTCGCCACGATCTGCACGTTGCGACTTCCGAGCAATTCCACCAGCGTGGCGCGCTCCCGGTCGTCGTCCTCGACCAGCAGCAGCTTCTTGGCGGGATCCTCGACGAACCTGACGATGCCCTTGAGCGTTTCGAGGATCGCCTCCCGGGTGGCGGGTTTCTCCAGTACGCCGAAGGCACCCATGCGCCGCGCCCGCTGCCGGTCGTCGGCGCCGGAGATGATCTCCACCGGCACGTGCCGCGTGCCGGGATCGTGCTTCAGGCGATCGAGCACCGTCCAGCCGTCGACGTCGGGTAGCCGTAGATCCAGGCTGACGGCGGTGGGCTGGAACCGCTTCACCAGGGCAGTCACCGCGTCGCCCGACGAGGTGACCACCCCCTTGAGACCCGATTCGCGCGCGCAGTCGAGGAGAATCCGGGCGAACACCGGATCGTCCTCCACGATGATGACGGATCGGTCGCCGGGACGGATCTCCTCGCGGTCGTCCGCGATCGCTTCGGCGATGACGGGCAACTCGAGGATCGGCTGCGGCACGGGCGCCACGGCCTTCGACAGGTCGATGACCTCGATCGGCTTGGCGAGCAGCGCCGCGGTCTGCGAAGCCACCACCGGTGTGTAGACCGCCGGCAGGAACAGGGTGAACGTGCTGCCCTGACCGGGTGAGCTGGTCACCCTGATCTCGCCGCCCAGTAGCCGCGCCAGCTCACGGCTGATGGACAGGCCCAGCCCCGTGCCGCCGTACTTGCGGCTGGTGGTGCCGTCGGCCTGCTGGAACGCTTCGAAGATGATCTTCTGCTTGCTCTCGGCGATGCCGATGCCGGTATCGACGACCGAGAAGGCAATGACCTTGTCGGCACGGTTCAAGGGGCCGTGGTCGCGGCTCCAGCCTTCCGTCACGACCTTGTATTGCAGGCGAACGCTGCCCGTCTCGGTGAACTTGACGGCGTTCGACAGCAGGTTCTTCAAGACCTGCTGCAGCCGCTTGGCATCGGTCTGCACGGAGCGGGGCAGGGCCTCGTCGAGCAGGATGCCGAAGTCCAGGCTCTTCTGCTGGGCGACGTGGCAGAAGTTCTGTTCCACGTAGTCCCGCAGCTCGGTGAAGAGCACCTCCGTCGGCTCGACGGTGATGGTGCCCGACTCGATCTTGGAGAGATCCAGGATGTCGTTGATCAGCGCCAGCAGATCGCCGCCCGCTCCGTGGATGGTCCGGGCGAAGTCGACCTGCTTGGTCGACAGGTTCTTCTCCGGGTTCTCCATCAGCATCTTCGAGAGAATCAGCAGGCTGTTCAGTGGCGTCCGCAGCTCGTGCGACATGTTCGCGAGGAACTCGGACTTGTACTTCGAGGTCAGCGCCAGCTGCTCTGCCTTTTCCTCGAGCTCGGTCCTGGCGAACTCGACCTCGCGGTTCTTGAGCTCGAGAAGCTTCGCCTTCTCCTCCAGTTTTTCATTCGTGAGTTGTAGCTGCTCCTGCTTCTGGCGCAGTTGCTCTTCCGATTCGCGCAGCGAGGTCGCCTGTTTCTCGAGGCGCTCGTTCTTCTCGCGGAGCTCCTCCTGCTGCGTCTGGAGCTCGTGGGTCAGCGACTGCGACTGCTTGAGCAGGGTCTCGGTGCGCATGCCGGCGGCGATGGTATTGACCACGATGCCGATCGACTCGGTCAGCTGGTCGAGGAACACCTGGTGGATGTCCGACAGGCGGCCGAACGAGGCCAGCTCGATGACCGCGTTGACCTGGCCCTCGAAGAGCACCGGGAGCACGATGATGGACATCGGCGGCGCGTCGCCCAGGCCCGAGCTGATGCGCACGTAGTCCGGAGGGACGTTGGTGAGATAGATCTTCTCCTTCTCGAAGGCGCACTGCCCGACCAGCGACTCGCCCAGGCGGAAACCGCCGGCCGGCGTCTTGCTCTCGGTGTAGGCGTAGCCGGAGAGGAGCTTCAGGAAAGTCTCGGCGTCGTCGGTCTCCTTCTCGGCGATGTAGAAGACGCCGTGCTGGGCGTTGACCAGGGGTGCCAGCTCCGAGAGGATCTGGCTGGCGACGGTGACGAGATCGCGCTGGCCCTGCAGCATGCGGGTGAACTTGGCGAGGTTGGTCTTCAACCAGTCCTGCTCGGTGGTCTTCTGCGTGGTCTCACGCAGGTTCCGGATCATCTCGTTGATGTTGTCCTTCAGCGCCGCGACCTCGCCCGAGGCCTCGACGGTGATCGAGCGAGTGAGATCGCCCTTGGTGACCGCGGTGGCCACCTCGCCGATGGAACGCACCTGCGTGGTCAGGTTGCCTGCCAGCTGGTTGACGTTGTCGGTGAGATCGCGCCAGGTGCCTGCGGCTCCCGGCACCTTGGCCTGCCCGCCCAGTTTCCCTTCGACGCCGACCTCGCGGGCGACGGAGGTGACCTGCTCGGCGAAGGTCGCCAGCGTGTCGGTCATGCTGTTGATGGTGTCGGCGAGCTCGGCGATCTCGCCGCGCGCCTCGAGGGCCAGCTTCTTCGACAGGTCGCCGTTGGCGACGGCGGTGACGACCTTGGCGATGCCGCGCACCTGGTTGGTGAGGTTGGAGGCCATGCTGTTGACGTTGTCGGTGAGGTCCTTCCAGGTGCCGGCGACACCCTTGACGACGGCCTGGCCACCGAGCTTCCCGTCGGTGCCGACCTCGCGGGCGACGCGGGTGACCTCCGAAGCGAACGCGTTCAGCTGGTCCACCATCGTATTGATGGTGTTCTTCAGCTCCAGGATCTCGCCGCGGACGTCGACGGTGATCTTCTTCGACAGATCGCCGTTGGCGACCGCCGTGGTCACCTCGGCGATGTTGCGGACCTGCGCGGTCAGGTTCGACGCCATCTGGTTGACGGAGTCGGTGAGGTCCTTCCAGGTGCCGGCGACGCCCTTCACGAACGCCTGACCGCCGAGCTTGCCCTCGGTGCCGACCTCGCGGGCCACGCGGGTGACCTCGGAGGCGAAGCCGTTCAGCTGGTCGACCATGGTGTTGATGGTGATCTTCAGCTCGAGGATCTCTCCGCGCGCCTCCGCGGTGATCTTCTTGGAGAGGTCGCCGTTGGCGACCGCGGTGGTGACCTCGGCGATGTTGCGGACCTGCCCGGTGAGGTTGCTGGCCATGGAGTTGACGGAGTCGGTGAGGTCCTTCCAGGTTCCGGCCACGCCCTTGACCTCGGCC
>JANPFD010000217.1:0-3026 GCA_031423255.1 Myxococcales bacterium
CCCAGGTACAGCCGGCCGGGCTCCCTGACTCCTCAGCCCCACGTCTACAGTCGATCCGATCCGATCCGAACCCGGATCCCCGATCTCAGCCTGGGTCATTTTCAATGAGCAGAGGTGGGTCAATTTCGGTGAGCGGTGAAGCGTTTGGCGACTTCTCGCGACTTCTCACGCCTTCTCACGACCTCTCGCGACCTCAAAAATTACCTCATTCCTTCGTCGTGCGCCGGGGGGACTCCCTCATGCGGGGCGGGTAGCGCGTCTTTCCGCGCCTACCACTACGTGCCCCGCCCCGGGCAAGGAGAGGCTCACGGCGTCGTGCGAGCCACGCACCGACGGTTGGTGAGGCAGCCGGACGCGGGTACACTTCGCCCGTGGGTAAAGTTGTCACCGTGCGCGGCTGGGTCTCTGACCCCACGCACATCGAACTGGACCAAGCGGTCACCGACATGAACGGACCGGTCGAAGTCGTCTTGCGCGCACTCCCCTCGTCCGGCCGCCCTGCCAACAGCAGGAGCGTCCTCGGGCTCTGCGCCGATCTCGGCAAGGCCCCGTCGGCGGCCGAGATCGACGACGCCCGTCGCGAGATGTGGGGCACCTTCCCCCGCGACGACGTCTGATGATTCGCGCGGTGGCCGACACCCATGCTCTCATCTGGGCGGTCTACGGTGATCCACGCCTGTCTCCCGCCGCCCGTGCAGTCTTTGCGACCGTAGGTGCTGACCAGATTGCGTTGTCTGCGATCTCGCTGGCCGAGATCGTGTACCTCGAAGAGAAGGGCAGATTGCCGGCCGGCACTCTTGCGCGAATCAAGACCGAAATGACCGGCCCCGAGCCGGTTTTCGTGGAAGTACCGGTGACCTCGGGCGTGGTGGACGCGATGGCTCGCATCCCGCGCGCCGATGTTCCTGACCTTCCCGACCGCATCATCGCCGGCACCGCCCTGCACCTGGGCGTGCCCGCGGTGAGCCGCGACCGGAAGATACGCACGTCGAGCGTCCCCACCATCTGGTGAGACGACCCGACGCCTCGGGCCGCCATGGGCCACCGACCCAGCGGTGTCCAAAAACCCATCGCCGGCCGTCACGCGGCCGCCCGATGGTAGAAGTTTCAGCAATCCACCCAGCCGCGACCGACACTCGACGGCGCCGCCGGTCCCGTTGTCGTTCGCGGAGGTGGCGCTCGGCCTGATGAGGTGGCCGCCGATGCCTTGGTGGAACCGCTCCGCGAGGTAATGGGCCACGAATTCCTTGATCACGATCCGCATGTGACGCTCGCCGAACAGGACGAAGTGGTCGAGGCATTCGTCCCTGACCGTCCTGACGAATCTCTCCGCGTGCGGATTGGCTCTGGGCCGGGATTTTCACGCACCTGATTCCCGAGGACTCCAAGACTTCGACGAACCCGCCGCAGAACAGCGGATCGCGATCGTGGATCAGGTGCGTCGCGTGACGAAGGAAGCCATCGAGCGGATCGACCAGATTCCGAGCGACCTGCTTCAACCACTCTCCGTCGGGATCAACGCGGATGCCGCCTATCTCCACCGCACGGGTCTTGATCTCCATGATGAAGAAAACCATGTGCCGAACCGTGCCGAACACGCCCAGCACTTCCACGCTGAAGAAGTCGCAGGCATAGAGAGTATCCAGATGGATCTTGATGAATTTCTTCCAGGTCCGCGTTCTCCCGCGCTCGGGCGCGGGCACCATCCCCGCTTCTTCCAAGATGTTCGATACGGTCGTTCGGCCGATCTCGATCTTCAGACCACGAATGGCGTCGCGGATCTTGGTGTAACCCCAGGTCGGATTCTCGTCCGCCATCCTGAGCACGAGGTCACGGATCTCGCCCGGCTTGCGGGGCCGTCCCGACCCGCGCTTCTTCGAGCTGTCGTACTTGCTCGCCGCAAGGGAGCGGAACCACGCCAAGATCGTGTCTGGCTTCACGATCTGACAGCAGGTGCGCCGCTCCTCCGGCGTTAGATTCTTGCCTTTGAGAGCGAGGCGGCGCCGTTGCTCGGCGGTGAAGGTGATCCGCTCGGTCCCGGTCTTGGCGGCCAGCGCCTCCTTCAGGATGAGGATCTCCTCCCGCATGTATTCCATCTTCCGGGCCATCCGCTCATTGATCGCGTCGGCGATCATGGCGACGAGGAACTGGAGTTGGAGGGGCAGGTGGAGCATCGAGGTGCGCCAAGGTAGCGTGATGGGAGGTGACGATTCAAGCTGTAAAACCCGCAGTTTTGATGAAAAATATCCGCGATGAGTTTCCGGACACTACGGGATGGACACTCCCGACTACACTCCAGGTCATGGCGGAGGTGGCTTCAGGAAGCCCTGCTCCGCAACGAGGAAGGTGACATCCGGCGAGTGCGGGCCCTTGCCAAAATCGGCGCGGTACCCGATCACGTCGAACATGCGGCCCCAGAGCCTGCAGGGTTGAATCTCACCTCGGCGAACCACACAGACACCGTCCGCCGATGTGAGGCGGAACGCTGCAAACCGAACGTTCTGCTTGGTTGTGCAGTACGGCTCGTCCACAGAAAGAGAAACACCGGGAAACAGGTCCTTCTGGAATTTTTCAAAGATCTCCGGCCGCGTTCCCACGGCCGTCGCGAGAACGATTTCCCCGGAGGGCCGCTTGAGGACGCCGGTGTCTATCACGTCGGCCTCCGGATTGAGAACGATCTGCCGCTGGGTCGCAATCACGACGCTACCCACCTCGAGATCCGGAATGCGATCTGGGACTCGGACGACGCGAAGGAACGCCATACATCTTTCGCCACGGTCGGCGCGCAACACTCGCAGCGAAGTCCCGCAGATGGTTCCCCAGGGCAGGTCAGCCTTGCAACCTCTGCCGAAGACTTCGACAACCTCCAGCTTGACCTCTTCGGGAAATTCACGGTCATTTGAACACGAAGGTATAGGTGTGCTGGGCACTGTCCACCCACCGAAGCCAAATTCGGGAGGCCAAATGTCTCGATACTCACATTTGGCTGACCCTCCGCATCCCACCGTCGGCATGGCCAGAAAGAC
>JANPFD010000218.1:0-3930 GCA_031423255.1 Myxococcales bacterium
AGCATTCAGCTACTTTTAGCAAAAATTTTGCTGCTGTGGTGCTGCTGGAAAACGGAGCCGACGATGAGCGCCTGCTGTCGGTCCGCGCGGTCGCGACGATGCTCGGACTGTGCACGGCCACGGTGTACGGGTTGTGCGCGGACGGGGCGCTGCCGCACGTTCGGATCTTGAACACCATCCGGTTCCGCCGGGCTGATGTCCGTTCATTCATCGGGTCTCGTGGGTCGCCTCGGGCCAGATGACACGGCGGGCAAGTGGCTGCCTTCAGGTCTCCTTGGAGCGTCGGGCGAGCGCTGCCTCAAGCTCTGCGATCCTTTTTCGAGCGTCATCCAACTGGCGTTCGGTCCGCGTATCCGCGCCGACGCTGTCCAACGCCTCCCGGATCAGCGCTGCGGCCGCCTCAGGCTTCTCGCCGCTTACCACGTCGTGCTCCATTTCTCTTGCTCTCCGAGCCTGCTCCGCGTGCGTTCCTCCCGCTTCCGCTGCACGTGCGACCAGTCTTGTTCGCATGTCGCGTTCGAGCGCGACCCGGCTAGCCCAGGGCAGGTGAAATCCGTCTGAGTCCTTCAATACGCGGCGAAGGACCATGCCTAAGTCCGACATTCTCTTATGAAAGCTCCCGTCAAAAAGAAGACTTCCGAGCGCAGACAATCCTACGGAAACGCCCGGCACCAAGGCCAGCATGTGAAGAACGGCTCCAATGGACAGGATTCGCGCCCGCTCGTTCGGATGAAACTCGCCTTCGAGATCCACAAGGCGGCGGGCTGAAGACACCAGAAAGCAATGCCCCTCAAGTTCGGTGTTTTGGAGAGATTCCGAGAATCGGACCATCGAAACGTACAGTTCAGCATCTCGTGTTGCCTTGTCGAGTTTGATCTTCCGCTCACGCTCTCCGTTCGCCCCTTTTTCAGCCCGGTCCTCGCACGTTAACCACACGGCCCGCTCCCAGCCTTCATCGTGTCCAAGGATGCGCGGGAGGGTCCCCGATTTGATCTCAGAAGATACGTGCGACATGACCTGGTTGGTGTCGTATTCCCCTTTCCCACGAAACTGTGAAATGTACTGCTGCCAATGTCTCTTCTGGGCTTTCCCGCGGGACATCAGCGCCGCGAACGAACGGGCAAACACGTTCTTGATAAAACGAACCCGCTCCAGGTCAGACCCCGGCAGCCATGACTCGACCTCCTTGAAGTCCCTCTCGGCTATCCATGCGTGGTACGCCGTTTCGCGCAAGACGGGTTCGGCGAGGAGGAGGCGACCTCCGAGTTCGCGCCATCTTCGAGTCATCTCCACTACTGCTAAATGATCTGGCTCGCTCTCTCCCAGTAGCGAAAGAAGCACATCAGTGTCGTAGATGAGAGCGATCCGAGAGATTGCATACCGGATCCTCTCACCGGAGGAGGCCTCCAAACCGAGAGAGCAAATGGTGACGAATCCCGCGCAAACCTCGACCAACCACTCGAACGCAGCACCCGTTCCCTCGGAAAAGACGTCGGAGAGCGCAACCTGGACTCGCTCACCCAAGTCAGGGCTCGAGCAAGTCGCTGCCACGGCGCCCCCCAACTCCTTGGCAAAGAAAGGGGCTTTCCCACCGTTCGTGGATACCGCCCCGCTGGGCTCGCGCCCCCCGGTCGATGTGCCCTGGCCAAGAAGGGCAGACACCCCTTCGACCATTTCGCGCCCGCGAGAATAGAAAAGCAGGGCGAGCTTGTCCTGAAGGGTTCGCCACATCGTGGCAAACTGGGAATCCTCCAGGACAAACCCGAGCTCGCTTTCGATCTGTGTGCGTACTTCGCGGCGACCTCTCATGAGAGCCTCGGCAGCTGCCCCAGTTGCCGCTGCCGCGGTGGCCTGACCGTTGCTTGTCAATTGATAGCGACGGTCCACGGTCGCCACATCGTTGCGACGTTCCAAGTCGTCGAGGTACAGCTTGACAGCACTCTCCGGAAGGTTGCGCCCAAGTTTGAGACGCGCGGACAAGTCTCGCGCACACTCGGCGACGTTGCGAGGAACGCCGTCGAGCAATACAACTCGCAGTGACGCCAAATAAGCGCTCTGCCTGATGGCGACGGAATCCTCGTGTCCGACCGTGCAGAGGGCCAGCTCGAGCGCCAGCCGAGACGCTTCATTCACATGCAATGAGGGCTCAAAGGCACGCAGAACATCGAGGATCTCGGCGGAGTAGGACTTGTGAGCGACTTCGGGGCAACGCACCGCAAAGTCCGCAAGATCGTATGCCCCGAGAACCTCGATGGAGACTCCGTCGCCAAGTTTCGCCCGCAGGAGGCCCGCTATCTTGTCTCCAGCATGCTCGGTCAGCTTTTGGGAGGTGCAGAAATAGATCCGCTGCACGTCCACCCTTGATTCTCTGATTCTTTCGATATCTGAGAGTGCCTTATCGTCAGGCGTATCATTGAGTGAAGAGCACACGTAGACGCGCGGACCCGGGCCAATGGTCTTCCCATCTCTGCCTCGGTCGTACGTGAGCGAAGTCGACAAGACCGGCCTTCCACCTTCTATCTGCGAGACCAGCTCACTCGCGAATTGCTCAAATCGGAGATATTGGATGTCGCCAAGGATTACCGCTCGGGCGACATTCAGTGGAATATGGCGGGGTTCATTTTGAAGTGTCATCTGGCCTGTAATCCTCTTTCATTCCTTCTCGAATCCCGCGGAGGTGAACTTCAGCGTTCGGCTGTTCTCGGTCACGGTCCTAACGACGTTGTCCGGAGCACCGGACGGAATCTCCGCTTCCACTTCGAGGGTGACCTTGACCTGCGCGCCCATGAGGCCAGCGAGGTGCGCGATCAGCTCTTCGGCCACGCGGCCCGCATCTCGCCCGACGCGGGCAGCATCGAGCGTGACGGTGCCGTGGAAACGTTTGGGCCGGGCTGCGGCGATGGACGGGCCGCCCCCGGAAGCCCCGGGTCCCGGCGGCTTCGATCCGGGACCGCTACCGGTAGCCTCGACAGGCGCGCCCGTCCCAGGCGTGGGAATGCGCGCCGCATCCATCTGCGCACGGGCGACATCTCCCCGCACCAGAAGGGCGGGGGAGGTGGGATCGGTCAGCGCGATGCCCTGCCCGCCGCGCAAACCTCGGTACCGACTCGCGCCGTCGTCGAAGCTGTCGGCGAAAGCGAAGCTGTCCTGCTGCCAGGTCAGAAGCGCCATCCCATCGCGGATGGCACCCATCAGCACTGACGAGTCCTTGAGGCGCGGCAGGTAGAGATAGCGTGCGAAGTCCTGGGCAAGCTGTTTGACCGGGACGTGGTTTCCGCGCCACAGCGGCACCCGATCCAGTTCGATTCTGAGGCGCGTACCGGCAAAGCTGGTGAGAAACAGCTCGTCGTTTCGTAGCTTCTTGCTGACACGATTGGCCAGGGCGTCTTGTCCAGACAACTTGTGCGGTTGCCACTCGACCGGTGCCTGCGGCGACGTCTGCACCGGCACCAGCAGCCACTGGTACGTCTCTGGGATACGCGCCGTCACGGCCCCGTCCGCCGCGTCCTTCTGCGTCTCCGCTTGCTTCTCCTGCTGCGGATCGAGGTTCAGCGTCTCCTTCTCCGCCAGGATCGATTCCCACGCCAGGTACTTGCGGGCGGCCTCATCGAGGTCCTGGAGGCGCGTTTTGTCGGCCGCGAGGAACACCAGCGTGTTGCGATAGAGTCGCGGGGTGTTGCCACGCGACTCGAAGATCGCCTTCGCCGCGGTCTCGGCGCTGTTACCAGGCTCCTTGATGTAGGCGTGGTCGACCCCCAGCACGACCAGCCGGGCATCCATGTCGTCAGGCACGTCCTGCCCCGAATGGGGCATCGGGTGGACGCGGTTGAAGTCCCCCGTCTTGCGTAGGTCAGCACGAAGCCGCTGCTCCAGCTCGTGCACGACCTTGTCGGGCTCGCGCTTCAACTGCTCGGCGCGATCCTCGGCCAG
>JANPFD010000219.1:0-2483 GCA_031423255.1 Myxococcales bacterium
AGGTCCGCACCGAGCCGGCCGTGTTCGGCGATCAGGTCAGCGATGTCGGCCACGTCTTCGATGGACTCGTGCTCACCGAGGTGATGGCCAAAGAAGCCTTCGTAGTCGTGGATGGCCCAATCCTCGGCGATCGGCTCGCGAGATTCCGCGAGCATCGACTGGATCTCGGCGTGGATGCCGGCGGGATCTTGGTCGGCGGCGATCCAGGCGCCGTGAAGGACGCCGCTGTTGTAGCTCGAAAGGCACGCGACGTAGATGCGGGGTGAGGTGGTGGCCGGTTGTAGTTTCTGGTTGGCGTTTTCCATTGTCATTTCTCCTGTCCTTGGTTTGCGCCTTTCGGCGCCTCGTTCGCCCAAGGCAGGGCACGGCTCGCTCCCGGAGTGCGGCGCTGCTTTCTGGGAGGGCTCCCGCTCAGCGCGTGGGCGGAGACGGGCTTCGCCCGTCGGAGCCCTTCGCGGGAGGGTTTGGGAACCCTTCCGAGGGTTTCCATCCCAGCGGGAAACCCAGAAAGCAGAAGCGCCGAGAGGCTCTGGGCGCGAGGGCTGTTCGTGCCCTGCGCGGACGAGGCGCCGAAAGGTGTGGACCAAGGCGAAGGGGAGACACGACGGAAAATGGCAGCGAGAACGTCATGCCTGGCGCCGCCGGACAGCTCGCGGGTCGCGACGGTGATTTCGTCAAAACCGACGGTCAGTTCAGATCGTCTGGTCGGCTCAGCGGGGTCAGAGCGCTCGATCGCATCCGCCGCCGGCCTCCACGGGTGATCTCGTCTCGGACAGCGGTCGGGACTTGATGACCAGCGTCGACGGGCGCTCCGCTCTCGGCCTTCTCCAAGATTAGTACGGGCTCACGAAGAGGCGTGGATTGCTCCACTTCGGATCCTGCGACGAGCTGGAGTCGTCCGAGCCGTCGATGAAGACAGGCGATCGCTCGGGCTCCGGATCGCGGTCGGCGGCGGGGTCCAGGCGCCGCTCTGCCAGGGTCTTGAAAACCGCCTGGGCGAAGTTGGCGACGCCGAGATCCTGCCCGTACCGTCGCAGCACGCACGGCCTGAGGATCTCCGCCGGGAGTACCGGCGGCGACCGTCGCTGACGCTTCCGTGCTGGGCGCTGTAGTTGATCGCGACACTCACGAGCGTGCGCGGCCAATACCGAACTAGCGATGGCGATGTTCGTGCAGCCGTCGAAGAGGTCAGGCTGCCTGCGTCCGAAGCGGTCTGCCCACGGGAGGGGGATCCCGAGGAGCCCTACACCTGGACGACCGCCGTCCACTGGATCTGGGCCACGACTCGCCTGGCCTCGTCCAGCGAGGAGATCGTGTCGTAGGTGTTGAGCCTCGCGAGGTCGCCGACGAAGTACACGTTGCCTTGGCTGCCGATGTCGATGAGCACGCGGACGAGCTCGTCGTCGGGGTGGAGGCTGCACGCGAGAATGAGCGTCAGAAGGTCCATAGCGCCCTCGCCACCGTGAGGGTAGAGACGGCAACCGGACCGAAGTAGCGCGAGTCGAAGCTGCGATCGGCGTCTGTCGCGATGACGGCCATTCCCGAGGGAAGCGGGCCGCAGAAGGTGGAGGGGACGAGCGGCCGGCCCTCGGTGTCGGTTGGGGCGATTGTTCCGATGAGCTGACCGTGCGCGGTGAAGCGGTGATCGCAGAAACAGACGGCGTCCCCAGAAACAGCCACCACGTGCTTCAACAACGTGTAGCCGGGGGGCAGGTAGCCCCGGCGCGCGACGAGGTCGCGAACAGCCGGCGGAACGGAGAGGGCGACAACATCGCCCTGGCGTGGGATTCCCCTTGGCCTCAAGACGTAGAAACCGAGGGGGACACTCGGGCTCAGGTTCAGGGTCAGCGATGAACCCGCCGCAGCCGCGAGTCCCGCGGTCAACAAGGCCAGGGCGGCGATCAGCATCAGCGTCCTACCCTCTCTCGCCCTCGAGGAGCGCGGGCAGCCGAGGCCCGAGGGCACGTTTGTGGCGGCCGGAAAGCATCGCGCCGACGCGGAGCCAGAACCTGTTCGACAGCGAGTTCGGGTCACGCTGGTGTTTCGACAGCCAGAGAAAAAGGTTGCGGATGCGGGCCGTCGAATTCTTGGTGGCGGTCTGAACGAGTAGATCCACTCCCGGATGAACGCCGGGGAGGATCGTTGCCGCTACCGTGGTTCTGCGAAGAGTTCTGAAGACGTAGAGGGCGTTGTGCCGATCGCTTTCGATGAGATAGGACACGAGTTCACCTGGGCCGAACACGGCGACGGGCCCACCTGGTCGATCGAGGACTTGGGTGGGTTGTCCGTGGACGATTCGGAGGATCAGAAGATCGGATTCGGCGAGGCGAACGGCTGTGCGCATGAGGTATTGCCCACCCATGGCCCATGGTGGTCGGCGGGTGGAGTGCATCGTTCCCGACGGTGTTTCGGACGGCGGGGTGTGGAAGTTGCGTGCCGGGGGGATGGGTCCGGTCGGGCCCCGGAGGAAGTCCAAGCGGGAC
>JANPFD010000220.1:0-1982 GCA_031423255.1 Myxococcales bacterium
CGACCACCACCCTCTGCACCACGATCGGTGGTGGCAGCGGGTTCGTGGTCACGCCGGTCGGATCGAAGCTTACCAGCCCCGGCCGGGTCCCGAAGTGCAGGCGCCCGTCGGCCCCCTTCAGGGCCGGCGGCTCATCTAGGCTCACGACGATGCCCCGGCGCCGATCGGAGGTGTCGAACGCGACCACCTCCGGCTCGCGCCGAAGCCCGCGGGCGTACTCGTCGAGCGCTCGGCGCGCCACCCGCAAGATGTGATGGCGGCCCATCACCCACAAATGGCCGGCACGGTCGGACAGGATCTGGTGCAGCGGGTCGGGCGGCAGCGTCAGATCGAAGGTCGCGCGAATCTCGAACCGCTGCCTCCATCCTGTATCCACCCGGTAGAGGCCCTGCACGGTGGCCAGCCACGTCGTGCCGTCGTCGTCGTGGTAGACGGAGCGGACGGAGGGTAGATCCGGCACGAGCTCGAACTTGCCGGCGGATTGGCGCCACAGACGCCCCTGGACGCCGACCCACAGGTTGCCGGCGCGATCCGGGCTGAGCGTTACGATCCGCTGGCGCGGCAGCCCCTGCTCCGTTCCGATGGAGTGGATGTCGCGTCCCTCGACCCGCTGGAGGCCCTTCGTGGTGCCGACCCAGAACCGCTCGTCCCGGTCCCCCGCGAGCGCGGTGACCATGCCCGAAGTGGCGATGCGACGCTCGATCTCGCCGGCCCGCCAGAGGGCGACCTCACCATCCGTCGTACCGAGCCAGATGCTCCCGTCGGGGCGCGGCAGGCACGCGCGCAGCGAACTCTGCAGCTCGGGGGCCACCCAGGTGACGCGGCCGTTCTCAACAAGGGCGGCGCCGCGCCTGCCGCGCACACCCAGCCAGAGCCGCCCTGCCACGTCCTCGCAGACGGCGCCGATGATAGCCTGGCGCAAATCAGGCTGCGACAACGTCGACAGCGTCCGATCGGTGAACTGCGCGATCCCTCCTGCGGACGTGCCCACCCACAGGCTGCCCTCGTGATCTTCGAAGAGTGCCGTGACGCTGGCGTCGGGGAGCCCGTCGGATTCGTGGAACGTCTCGATACGCCCCTGGCGATAGCGCGCCAGGCCCGTCTCGCCAGCAATCCACAACGAGCCGTCGCGGTCGTCGAGGATGTTCACAATCCGACCCACTCCGGCGTCGCCGGCCCCGGGCCCAGCCTCGGCGAATCGCTCGCCGTCGAACTGCCAGAGCGCCCGGTCGGCACCCACCCAGAGCGCCCCCGAGCGATCCTCGTGAATCGCCCGCACGCCCACGCCATCCTGGATCGGACCGCGCGGCCCCGACACGCGGGCGAAGGATTCGCCCGGGGCCTGGCGCGCGTAGAGCCCACCCAGCCCGCCCAGCCACACCCGCCCGTGCGCGTCGTGCAGCAAGACCGCCCTGGTGCCTATGCCCGGGGGCAGTCGCGTCATCGTCGCAGTCGTCCCGTCGAAGCGGACGAGGTCCCGCTGGGTGACCAGCCAGACAACGCCTTGTCGGTCCTCGTGCAGCGCCCGGATCAGTGTGTCCGGACCCACTGCAACCCCAGCCTGGATCGGCTGCATCCGCCCCCCGGCCAGGACAAGGCCGCCCGGCCCGCCGGCGATCGCGATCCACAGTGGTCCGGTGCGGCGGGCCATGATCTGGCGAACATCATGATTCAGGAGGCTCCCGGGGAGCGTGTCGTTGCGCGGATAGACCAGCTCGAAAACGCCACCGTCATAGCGCGCAAGGCCCGTGCTCCCGGCGATCCAGAGATACCCGTCGGTGGTCTGGGCGATCGCCTGGACGTTGTCTCCGGCCAGGCCGTCGGCCGCCCGCCAGACGCGCACGGTGTACGCCCCGAGCGGCTTTTCGGGATCGAGGGCGCGGGCCGGACGCGTAGCCAGTGCGCCGGTCACGCCGACGACGAACAACGCGACGCGGACCGCGGCCCGTCGTGCTCCTGGTCCACTCGCGGAAAACACCTCT
>JANPFD010000221.1:0-75934 GCA_031423255.1 Myxococcales bacterium
GTCCCCCTCGAGGGCGGCGGCGCATCCCTCGAGCAGCGGTGATGCCTGCTGGACGCGTACGCGGGCAAGGGCGCGCTCCGCAGCCTCGAGGTCGCCGAGCTGAACGAACAGCACACCAGCGTTGAACAGCGCCAGCGCCAGATCCGATCCGGCTCCGAGCCGCCCCAGCGCCCGGATCGCCCTGTCAAAAGCGGCGATTGCTTCCTCGAAACGGCCGGCCTCGGCCAGGACGCAGCCGAGGTTGAAGGTCGCCGCCGCCGCCACGTGCGGGTCACCTTCCAGGGCCAGCGCGCGCTCGTACTCGACGGCAGCTTCCGCAGGCCGGCCCGCCAGTTGCCGGCAGTAGGCGCGCAGGTAGGCCCCCCGCGCGTCCGTGGCGCTGACGTCCCCCAGCAGGCGCTCGGCATCGTCCATCCGTCCGCCGAGCGCCGCTGCCAGGACCGCCGCCTCACGGGCCAGTGGCTCAGCCGGGCCGTCAGGCACCTCGCCGGCGACTCGCGCCGCCTCCTCGAGCTCGCCGAGTGACACCAGGATGCGGGCCAGCCGCGCCCGGACCATCGCCGCCGTGCCCGCGTCTTCCAGCGTGGCGCGCGCACCAGCGAGGTCTCCTCGACGGCCAAGAATCCAGGCGCGGCGCTCGGCCACCACCGGAGCAGGTGCGCCGTCCAGAACAGCCAGCGCCTCGTCGTGGCGACCGATCACGCCCAGAGCTCCCGCGAGGTCGAGCCGTTCGTCGAGCGGGAGATCTCCCGAGGCGCGAAGCCAGCAGCGCGCGGCCTGTCCCATGCGGCCCGACGCATACGCTGCCCGCGCCGCCTCCCGGAACGCCGCCGCCGCCGCCGCGTCCTCGCCTGCCGCAAGCCAGGCCTCGCCACGCCCGGGATCCTGGGCGTGCATGGCCCGTGCAAGGCTGGCCGCCAGATCGCGCAACGACGGAAGATGCAGCCCGCGCAACGCCGCCTCCCGATGGGCTTCGCTCGCCAGCGCCGCGCCCTCCAGCCAGCCCGCCGCCCGTGCACGATCCCGCGCCTCGGCTTCGGCTGCGGGATCGAGGTCCGCGAGCTCGGCCCACGGCAGTGCGACCACGAACCGCTGGGTGTTCGCCCCGAGGGCTCGAAAGGATTCGTCCAGCAGCCGATCCAGAGTCGCGTCGGGTTCGGCCAGAAAATCGACCTCCGTCCGACCATCGCGAAGGGCTTGCAGCCACTGTCGGATCAGGAGCACCACGGTGGCGGCATGGCCACCAGACGCGCGCGCGATCCTGTCCCTGACCGGCGCGGGCACCGGCTCGATCCGGGCGACCAGCTCGCGTATCTCCGCTGCGGCCAGCGGTTCGATGCGGATCATTTCCCCCGCCGCGAGCGGACGCGAAGTCGGCAGCACGACCAGGAGCCGCCCATTCGGCTCGGTCCCGGCCAGCGCCGCCGCCAGCGCCTCCTCGTCGTCGCCCGGCGGCAGCACGATGCAGAGCGGCCGCGCCACGCTCCGAGCTTCGAGAGCATCGATCATCACGGCGAGGCGGGCCTGTCGCCCGCGCGCCGGGTCGTCTGACTCACCCACGTGCGGCGCGTGAGACAGGGAAACCAGGGTGTGCGCCTCGATGTCCAGCTCGGGCCACACGCCAACGACCTGGGCGACGCGGGCGTCGCGCACCACGCGATCGATCAACGCCCGCCGGCCAGCGCCCGAGGCGCCGCACACCGCGACGACGTTGACCGGGGCTTGCCCCTCGGCCAGACGTTCCAGCAAGCGCGTGAGCGCGTCTCGTTCGACCCGGCGGCCGACGAAGGCCCCCGCGAGCGGATCGCCACCCGGTTGCGGCGCACCGAGATCCACCGCAGGCTCCGGCGGTGTGCCCGTCATCTGTCGACGGATCTCGCGGAGAAGTTCGCGGGCGCTTGCTGGCCGCGCCTCGACATCCACGGCCATCAACCGCAGTACCATGGCATCCCACGACGCCGGTAACCCGGGCCGCAGCGTCGACGGAGCGGGTGCCGGACCCTCGCCCATCCTCCGCACGGCGGCAAGGCCGGTCCCGAACGGCGGCTCACCGGTCCACGCCGTGTACAGCGTGGCGCCGAGCGCGAACAGATCCGCCGCCGGGCCCCGTTCACCGATCAACGCCTCGGGCGCCATGAACCCGAGCGTTCCCGACGCACCTGCGCTGCGCGCATTCTCCGAGGTCACGCTCAGACCGAAATCGAGCAGCACGGCCCGTCCCTGCGTATCCAGCCGCACATTGGCCGGGCTGATGTCGCCGTGGACGAGGCCGCGGTCGTGAAGGTAGGCGACGGCGTCCGCCAGCTCGTGCGCGGCCCGGGCGAAGTTCTCCGCATCGGCGACAGCGTCCAGCGGCGGCCCGTCCACGAGGTCGGTGACCAGGAAAGGCCGTCCGTGCCGCGACCGTCCCAGATCGCGAACGGGCACCAGGCTCGGATGCGCCAGTTCGGACAGCCGCGAGAACTCGACCAGCAGCCGTGCCGTCGCCGTCTCGCCGCCGTCTGCGCACAGCTTGATGGCGCAGCGATCACCCCGATCCCGGTCGTGGGCGAGGAAAACGTCGCCGGACGCACCGGTCCCGAGCCGCCCCGCGACGCGGTACCGCGCCGGAAGTCCGCGATCGCCAACTATATTGGCCGCATGCACCCGGCAGATATTATATATTTCATTGGGGTTTTTTGTGTTTTGATATTTAGTTGTCACCTCGATTCGGCGCTCAACACTTGGAGCCCCAAAATGGTAGTAGAACAGTAGTGAGTGATGTCGTCGGAATCGTTCGATTAACGGACGGCCTGCGGGTGAAGGATTCGGCAGACGAGGGACCTAGCCCTCCCCTGCGCGTGGTGATCGAGCGAGCCCAGGCCGGCGACACCGCCGCCTTCGACCGGTTGATCATCATCCACCAGCGCAAGGTGGTATCGACCGCCTGGCGGGTCCTGGGCAACCAGGAGGACGCGATGGACGCCGCGCAGGAGGTGTTCATCAAGCTGCACCGCTACCTGCACACCTTCCGCACCGACCAGGACTTCAACGCCTGGCTCTATCGCTTGATCATCAATGCCTGCCACGACACCCGGAAGCGGCGGCCGCGGCACATCTCGCTCGAGGAAGAGCGCGAGCGCGGCAACCTGGATCACCTGCGCAGCTCCGACGACGTCGAGGCCTCGGCGATGGTGTCGCAGGACGAAACCATCATCGCCGCGGCGCTGGAGACGCTCTCGCCGAAGGAGAAGGCAGCCCTCGTGCTGCGTGACCTCGAAGGCCTGACCACCGAGGAAGTGGCGAAGATCCTCGGGTCCAGCGCCACCACGGTGCGCTCGCAGATTTGTTCCGCGCGCGCGAAGATCAAGACCTATCGTGATCGGGTCTTGCGGGGAAATGACAAGTGACGACCCAAGTGACGACCATCGATTGTGAATTCGTACGAAAGCTAGTCCCGCTCCATGTGGAGGGGGATCTACGGCCGCGGCACGCGACACCGCTGCGCGCGCACCTGGACGGGTGCGTGGCGTGCCGAGAGCTGCAGGAGCAGTTCCGGCAGAGCCAGCGGGCGCTGCGGACCTATCGCCCCGAGGCTACCGGCGACGAGCTGGACGAGATGCGCCGCGGTGTCTGGCGGCGGCTCGACAATCAAACGGGTCCCTCCCCGCTGTGGCTCCAGATCGAGCGCGCGATGGCCTGGCTGCGCTACTGGGCGGCAAAGCCTTCGGTGGCAGTGGCGACCGTGGTGCTGGTATCCATCGGCTCGTTCGCGCTTTCGCGTCTTGGCGGCTTCGGCGCTCGGTCGGTCCTGACCGCCGAGCGGGCTCCGGCGCAGGCCGGGCAGGCCGGGATGGATCCGGCGTCGCCACCGGAACATCTGGCCGACCGTATGGTGCTCGCCCAGGCCGAAGAGGAAGAGTTCGAGGGGGTCGAGGGCGACGGGGACAGCGAGCTGGAAGCGGCGGACGACCACCTGCGGATCGAGATCCAGACGGGTGACCCCGACGTGCGGATCATCTGGTTCAGCCCCCAGGACAAGGCAGGCTCGGTGGAGAATTAGCCGGGTGTTCCGTCCGCTCCGAATCGGAGTCGTCCTTCTCATCGCCGTCATCCCTCTCAGCGTCACGGCCCGTGGAGCGCCGGAAGACGACCGCCCCGCCGAGAAGATTCCGGGGCTGAAGTTCCGGGTGTTCGAGATCAAGCACCGCGCACCCGACGAGCTACTGCGGGTGCTGCGGCCGCTCGCCAGCGGCGTCAAGGGCACTTCGATCGCCGACAGCGTCGAGTTCCGCACCATCACGATTCGCGACTTCCCCGAGAACATCGCGGCCATCGAGGACGGGCTCAAGCGCCTGGACACGCCCGCGGCGCCAAAGCCCGATGTGGAGCTGAAGATGCGCGTGTTGATCGCGGCTCCCTCGGGTTCGGGGCAGGTGCCCGCCGATCTGGATGGCGTCGTCAAGCAGCTGCACGCCACGCTGAGCTACAAGGGCTACTACCAGATCGCGTCGATCACCCAGCGGGTGAAGGCGGGTTCGGGCAGCTCGGGCAAAGGCGTGGCACAGGTGAGCCCGCCAGTCAGCAACGAGCCGTCGACCACGCAGTACCAGTACTCGTTCGAGAACGTGGCCATCGGGCCGTCGGGCGGGGGCGCCGCGCTGGTGCAAGTGAAGAACCTGAAGTTCCAGACCGGCAACAAGCAACTCGGCGAGGCGGACATCGCCACCGGGCTGACGTTGCGTGAAGGGGAGAAGGTGGTCGTCGGGTCCGCCAGCCTCAAGGACCGGGCGTTGATCCTGGTGCTGTCGGCGCGGGTGATCCGGTAGCCTTCCGTTTCATCCGCTCGAGCGCCGTTTTCGCCATCTCTTTGATGTCGGCGTCATCGTGGGCCTCCGCGACGAACCCGAGGTAGTCGCTGGCCTCGTCGCCACCCAGGGTGGCGATGGCGTCGATGATCTTGCGCATCTCGCGGCTGTCGCGCATCGAGCGCTGGCGGGCGATCTCGCCGACGGCACGCCGCTCGCGCAGCTCGACCAGAGCGCCCAGCGCAGCATCACGAACGAGTTCGTCCTCGTCCGACAGGAGCTCGAGCAGCGTCGGGGCCTCGCTCGTCAGGCGGCGCTCGCCGGCCGCGTGAATCGCCTCGATGCGCAGCTCGCCCGCGTCCGCGGTCAGTGTGCGGCGAAGTTCGTCCGGGCGTCCCGCCCACAGCCGCTGGCGCGCCAGATAGCCCTCTGTGATATCGGTGACGGTACGCGCCACCAGCCTGGCGAACAGCGCCTGGCGATCCGGCAGTGGGGTCAGGTCGTAGGTCGTCTCGCCCCCTGCCCGGACGTCGTCGTTCCAGTGTCCCTGGGCGATGCCGTCGGGGCGGGTGTCGACGCGAAAGCGCACCAGCGCGTGGGCGGCAGCCTTCTTGTCGACATGGACCTCCTCGAGACCGATCTCGATGCGCACCCGCGCCGCGGGCCGCTCGGCACTCTCCTTGCCGAACAGCCCCGCCGCCTGCAGGCGCTTGCGCACGTCGGCAGCGATTGCATCCGTGTCGATCTTCACCTCGCCGGGCACGAGGCCCGTCGGCGTGGCGTTCTCGACGACGATCGTCCCCAGCGACGGAGGCACGTCAGGCGCTGGCTCGGGCGTGGTCGTCTTCTTCTTGCAGGCCACGAATAGCAAGGCCACGAGGATGCAGGCCCGGAGCCTCATAGTCGCTTCGCCAGGGTGACGAGATCGTCGCCCGGCCGATAGAAGTCCGCGATGAGGCCCACCTCGGCGTAACCGGAGCGGACGTAGAAGCGGCGTGCGCCCCCCTCGCCTTCGAGGCTCGACGTCTCGACGCGGACGGTCCGGGCGCCGCGCGCACGCAGATCGTCCTCGACCGTGGCCAGGAGCAGCGCGCCCAGGCCCTGGCCGCGCCTGCCCGCGTCGGTGACCAGCCAGTAGAGATCGTAGGTCGCCTCGGTCATCGGCGTGAAGCCGAAGCAAGCGTAGGCGACGGGATGGTCGTCGTCATCGACCAGGACGCGCGCTTCGTAGGTGTTCCCCTCAGGCGGGTCCAGCACCGCCGCGAGGAGCTCGAGCGCGCACGACACCTCTTCGGGCCGGAACGGGTTGCCCGCGTCCGGCGCGATCAGCCGCGTCAGGGCCTGACGTTCTGTGGGTAACGGGGAACGGGTCCGCATCGTCGTGTCGAGCAAGCGCGAGCTCGACGATACGCAAGATTACATCCTTGTAGGCGACTCCGCCCGCCTTCGCCGCCTTGGAGAAGCCGCCCGCGAGATCGGACAGATCGCAGTTCGGGTTGACGTCGATCACGTACGGCGTTCCGTCCGCGGCCAGGCGGATGTCCATGCGCGCGTAGTCACGCAGATCGATCGCCTCGAAGGCCGCCAGCGCCGCCTCGGCCACGCGCGTCTTCAGCGCGGCTGACAGCCCCTCGCAGCGCACCGGGCGTGTGCCCTTGTATTCGACCGAGCCCTCGACCCACTTGCCCTCGAAAGAGACGATCTTCGGGCGGTCGGCGGGCATGTCCGAGAAATCAATCTCGAAGAAGGGGAAGATCTGGGGTTTGTCATCCATGCGTCCCAGCAGCGAGACATAGATCTCGCGTCCCTCGATGTACTCCTCGACCAGCGCGGGCTGGCGGTAGTGTTCGTGAACGTGCGCGACTCTTGCGCGCAACGCGGCCTCGTCACGTACCACGGAGGCGCTGCTGATCCCGACCGAGGCGTCCTCGCGCGCCGGCTTGACGATCATCGGGAACTTGAACGGCGTCTCGAACTCGTCGATCTCGTCTGAGGCGATGAGCAGGCCGTGCGGGGCCGGGACACCGCGCGCCCGCAGCACCTCCTTGACCTTGTCCTTGCGCAGCGCCAGTGACAGCGGGAACGACGCCGACCCGGTGAAGGAGATCGCCTCGAGCTCGAGCAGCAGCGGCACCAGGCACTCGAAGCGGTTGTCGCCGTGAATCGATTCGCACAGATTGAACACCACCGCGGGCTCGCGCTCCTTGATGGCGACGATCGCGGCGTTCACGTCGTTGGTGACGCCGAGCGCGGAGGCTTCGTATCCGGCGCCGTCGAGAATCTTGCTGATGTTCTCGGCGATGTCCTTGATGTCCTCTCGCGCCTTGTTCTCGGGATCCGCCTCGGCCCCCTCGAAATCGCGGTTGAAGATGACGACGACGCGCGGCTTCGCACCAGACTTCACGCTGAAATCGATTGTAGGGTTCGTGGGTCCGCTTTTGCAATCGCGATTCCGAAAGAGCGTGCGAAGGCGACAGCGATCGCGGACGCGAGATCGGGGAGGGAGGGAGCGGCGCCGGCCAACTCCACGATCGAGACCACGCCTGCCGCGCGCAGTCCGCAGGGGATGATGGGAGCGAAAGCAGCGCGGTCGGTGGTGACGTTGAGCGCGAAACCATGGATCGCCACGCGGTGGCGGATGTGAACGCCGAAGGCGCAGATCTTCTCGGCGCCGACCCACACGCCCGGGCAGTCGCGGCGCCACTCGGCCGCTATCCCGAGGCCGGCGAGCACGGCGATGATCCCCGTGGCCATCGCCTCCATGTGTGCGACGAGCCCACGTCGGAGGCGGAAGATCGGATACCCAACCAGCTGACCTGGCCCGTGGTAGGTGACATCGCCGCCGCGCGAGGCGCGCCGGATCGTCACGCCGCGGCCGGCGAGTTCGGCCTCGGACACGAGGAGGTGCTCGGGGCGAGCGTGTCGGCCCATGGTGATCACGGGATCGTGCTCGCACAGGAGCAACGTCTCGCGACCGCCGCCGGCCAGAATCGCGTCACGGAGACGGTCCTGCAGGCCGAGGGCACGATCGAACGGCAGCCGACCGAGCCAGGCCCAGTCGGCGGCCGGTCGGTCGCCCTCAGCCCTCGGAGAGCTCGGCGAAGAAGTCGGCATCGACGAAGTCGACGCTGATGGTGGCGTTGACCACGCCGATGCCGTGCCGCACGCAGCTATCGGCCAGCGCCGCGCCGTCTATCACCTCGACCGGCGACCCCGGCGCTCGCCACTCGGCGATGCCGTCCTCGGCCAGGCGGCCGGCGAGCATCAGCAATCCCTCTTCCTGGTTGCGGGCGCGGATGCCCGCGCGCAGCTCGCCGATGGCGCGGCGGCCGGCTGGTGCCCCCGTCGAGCGAAGGGCGATGAGGCAGCGCGACGGACGCGAACCACGGCCACGCAGCGCCTCGAGGTAGACGGTCCCCTCCACGCGCTTGACGAAGGTGGCCGGGCCGAAGCCCTCGCGTTGCAGCAGCACGCGGGTGACCGCCTCGAAGGCCGAGCCCGAGAGCTCCGCCAGCCGCTGCTCGAGCGACGCCAGGGTCCGCTCACGCAGCGCGCGGCGCGCTTCGCCGAAGACGTACTCGGACTTCTCGAGGTCCATGTCCGGGGGACGGCGCGACAGCGCGTAGAGCCCACTGCCCGCGGGTCGCACGCGGGGCCGCAGCCCCTGCCGGAGGCGTTCCCGCGGCTCGGTGGCCAGCGCCGCTCGCATCACGCGCCAGGCCTCGTTCGGCTCGCCATGCACCAGACGGCGGCGGACGGCGGCGTCGGCGATCTGCCGCACGTGTACACCTCGGCCCGGGCTCTGACCCTTGAGGATCTCGATGGCCGCGTCCAGCGACGACATGATCCGACGCCCGGTCTGGGCCGCGTCGGCCTGGGCCTCGGTGCTCGGGCCGGCGTCACCGCTCAGAGCCTCGGCGGCCGGAGCTCCACCTTCCAGCGAGGCCGACTCCGAAGGAGCCGGTGACTCGCCGGCGGGCGCGCCGTTCTCGCCCACAGCGCCCCCGCGCCTGCGGCGCCTGCGGCGACGGCGGCGACCAGGCCCACCCTCCTCGAATGCGCCCGGAGCCGCGCCCTCGGCACCGGCCTCGGCGCCCGGAGCGGCATCGCCTTCCTCCTCCACGCCCGGGGCACCCGCCGCCTCTACCTCTTCGTCACCTTCGTCCTCGTCGCCCTCGGCCTCCTCGTCGTCGAGCACGCCAGTTTCGGCCAGCGCCGCGGCACGGGCCTCGGGAGACATCGAGCCGACCTGGGGCTCCTCGGGGTGCTCGGCGAGATCGCGCTCCTCGTCGGGCGAATCGCTGCTCTGGCTGCTCATGGCTCCTCCCGCGCTGGCGGTCGTTTGCTCGGTGCGCTCGGGACGTCCTCGTCCGCGGCCTCCCCTGCGGCGCCGTCGCCCCTCGCGATCGCTCGCCTCGGCACCGGCCGCAGCGGCCACGGGCCGCGCCTCCGGCGAGGCAGCGCGAGGCGCCTCGGGCTCGGGCTCTGGCTCGGGCGCGCCTTCCGGGTAACGAAGCAGGCCGAAGATCCCCGGCTTGACCCGCACGAACGGGCTCCCCGGCGCCTTCTTCACCGCATTCGTGAGCTGCGTCTGCATGGTCACTTCGGGGGTCCGCCCGACGAAGGTGAGCAGCTTGCGGTCCATCGCCCGCTCGGTCAGATCCTTGTAGTGCAGGGGCTTGCGCTCGCGCTTCAGGATCTCTAGCGCCGCTTCCAGGAAGGTCATTGCGGCCTGTCTTTACCACTTTTTTGACCCTGCCGCACCGAAGCTGTACGTCGGAAGACATGGAATCAGTGAAGCGCGTGGGCGTGCTGGTGGGGGGGCTGTCGGGCGAACGGGACCTTTCGGTGCGCACCGGCGAGGCTGTCCGGGCCGCGCTGGCCGAGCGCGGGCACATCGCAAACCTGGTCTTCGTGGACCGCGACGTCGACCTGGCGCTGCGGCAGGCGGAGATCGACGTGGCCCTGGTGGCGCTGCGGGGCCGTTACGGAGGCGACGGGTGCCTGCAAGGCCTGCTCGAGCTGCTCGGCATCCCGTACACCGGCTCGGGCGTGCTGGCCTCCAGCCTCGCGATGAATCGGGGGAAGACGAAAGAGGTCCTGCGCCTGCACAACCTGCCGACGTCGCCGGGTTACGTGTTCACGGTCGATTCGCCGACCCGCCTGGCCGAGACACACGGCTCCTTCGGGTACCCTGCCATGGTGCGACCGGTGGGCGCGGCGGCGGGCGGATTTGCCGTGGCCCAGGACGACCTGGAACTGGAGGCCGCCGTCGACGACGCCTTCAGGCTGGACGAGGAGGTGCTGATCGAGCGCTTCGTCCCGGGCCGCCGGGTCTGCGTGGGCGTCCTCGAGGGCGAATCGATCGGCGCCATCGAGTTGACCGGGGGGGCGATCGGACCGGCCGCCTTCGGGCTGCGGGGTACGGCCCGCTACCGCTCCCTGCTGCGGCTGGCGGCCGCCGCGTACGAGGTGCTGGGGTGCGAGGGGCCGGCTTGCGTCGAGATGGTGGTCAGCGGTCGCGTCAACGAGGTGATCGTCGAGGTCGACTCGCACCCACTGCTCCTGCCGACCGCGCCGCTGCCGGTGATGGCGCGGGCCGCGGGGATCGAGTACCCGACGCTGCTCGAGGACATCCTGAGTGGCGCCCGTCTGCGGGCCCATCGCCACCGTCAGAACCGGCGGGCGCTCCAGGTGTCGTTCCACGGCCACGACCGGCGCGCATCCGCGGCGGGCACAGCGCATTAGGCCCGCAAAGCTCGCCTCCGCCCTACGCACGGGATACCATCGTTGGGTGAAGGTCGCGATTTCGCGGCGGATCCGGCTGGTCGCGATCGCGGGGATCGTGGTCGTCGGGGCGGCGGCAGGCGTGACGGCGTTTCGTGGGGAGCTGAGACGGCGGGTCGAGGCGCAGCTCACGAAAGTGAGCGGCTTTCGTGTCACGGTTGGATCGGCGTGGTGGCACGGGGCGGCGGTCTCGGCGCAGCAGGTGCGGGTCTATGGCGCAGCCCCGTTCGAGGACGAGGTGCTGGCGCACGTCGAGCGGCTCGAGGTGCGCCTGGGCGGGCGGCCCGGACAGAGCTTCTGGAGCCCGTCCGAGGTGAACGCCGAGGGCGTCGATGTCCACTACATGATGTCAGGCCAGGCGGACAATCTGGGGATGCGGCGCGCAGTCGGCGGTTCGCGCGGCGGCGGCGGCGCGCCCCTGCTTCACGTGCGCCACGGCAAGCTGCGTGCAACGATCCAGCCCGCGCGTGGGCCGCGCATCGGGGTCCACGCCCGGGACTTCTCCGTGGACACGTCCGCAGAGGGGGATCGCAGCATGACGGTCGAGGGACTGGTGCTCGAGGTCAGCGGTTGGGCGACCGTCGAGCTCCCCGCGGCGGTGGTGAAGAAGGATGCCGGGAGTCCGGCGCTGACCGTGGCCGCGGACGGCGTGGCGCTGGTCATTCCTGGCGGCGGGACGCTGATCGACGATCTCTCGCTGGAGGGGGCATGGTCGGGAGGTGCGCTGGAGATGAACCTGATCAGTCACCAGCCCCAGAGCTCGACCAGGCTGCGCGCGGCTTTGAAGATGGACGCGCGCGGGGCCCAGGCCAGCCTCGACGCCAGCGACCTGCGGCTCGGCGCGCTGCACGCCTGGCTGGATCGCGTCGGTGTCGCCGTGGACGGGGCCCATGCCGATGTGCATGTCATCGCGTCGTTCGATGCGGCGGAGGCGCAGCTCCCGTTCGAGGTGGATCTGAAGGCCAGGGGCATCGACCTGCAGAGCCCGGCCATCGATCGCAGACCCTGGCGGGGTCTGGGCATCGAGGCACACGCGACCGGCAGCTACTCGGGGCAGACCGGCAAGATCGAGCTGCGCTCCGGCGAGGTGCAGGCGCTGGGCGCGAAGCTGGCCATCGAGGGTTGGACAGAGCTGGGGCCCATGATGGCGATGCGCGGGAACTGGACCGTGCACACGCCCCGGAACGCGCCGCTCACCTGCCCGCTCCTGCTGGGCGCGCAGCCAGATCCGGTCAGGGAGGCGCTCGCGGGCCTGCGGATGGCGGGCCGCCTCGGGCTCTCGGCGTCGCTGACCTTCGATTCGCAGTCCTGGGAGGCCCTGGCGCTGGACTTCGCGTTCGGCCCGATGTGCGACATCGTGGCGGAGCCCCGGGTCCTCTCCGAGCGGCTGGATGTGCTGCGCGCAAAAGCCCCCGCCCATGCGGACGATGACCTGCCGCTCGGGCCGCAGCACCCGAACTTCGCGGGCATCGATGGCATGCCGCCACACCTGCCGGCGGCGTTCGTGACCGCCGAGGACGGGCGGTTCTTCACACACAAGGGCTTCGATCTGGAGATGATCCGCCGGGCGCTCGCGCACGACCTGGAGACACGCGCTTTTGCCAAGGGCGGGAGCACCATCACCCAGCAACTGGCGAAGAACCTGTTCCTCACGCCCAGCCGCACGCTGGCCCGCAAGCTCGAGGAGATGGTGCTGGCATGGCGGCTCGACCATCTGGTCGACAAGCGGCGCCTGCTCGAGCTCTACCTGAACATCATCGAGCTCGGACCCGGGGTCCGCGGCGTGAAGCAAGCGGCGCGTTTCTACTTCGGCAAGGAACTGGCGGAGCTGAGGCCGATTGAATCGGCGCACCTGGCGGCGCTTACGCCGAATCCGCAGGGGTACGCGCGACGTTTCCGTGACGGAAGAGTCGACGAGGGCTGGCTGCAGCGGCTGTACGATCTTCTGGGCATGATGAACCGCAGCGGCAGGCTGTCACGCGATGATCTGTCCGCCGCCCGAAGCGGGACACTGATGCTGCGGAAGATCTGAAAGATCTGACGCTATACTTCCCCGATGAGACTTCACCTGGCGGCCTGCGCGCTGCTCGTGTCACTGGCCGCGCGCGCCGATGCGTCGCAGGTCCTGGCGCTGGGGCTCGACGAGCTGACGTCGCGCGCGGACCGGGTGGTGCTGGGCGAGATCGTCGACCTCCGTAGCGCATGGGACGCCCAGCGCCGTCATATCTTCTCGACGATCACGGTGACGGTATCGGAGAGCTGGAAAGGCGATCTGGTTCCAGGGCGGCGTCTGACGATCGTCCAGCCCGGCGGTGCCGTGGGAAAATTCCAGACCATCGTGCACGGCATGCCGGCGTTCGCCGTCGGTGAGCGTGCGGTGCTGTTCGTGCGCGCGGGTGACGGCGGAGCGGTGGTGGGCATGAGCCAGGGCAAGCGGAGCCTCCGATTCGACGGCCCTGCGCAGACCTGGATGGCGGATCCCGCCGATCGCTCGGCGGTGGTGAGCATCAGAGCGGATGGCCGACTCGCGCCTGCGACTCCCGAGGCCCCGGTTCCGCTGAACGAGCTGCGCCGCCGCGTGAAGGCGCTCGTCCGACGATGAACGCGCTTCGATGGATCGCGGCGGCGACGGTGGCTCTTCAGGCCGCAGCCGCGCAGGCGTACGTGCGGACCAGGACAGAGAGCAACGCCGCCGTGAAGTGGGTCTCGCCGTGCGTCCCGCTGGTGGTCCACACCGGAAACCCGCCGCCGAATCTGACGACGACCCTGTTCCTGCAGGCCTCGCAGGCGGCGGCCGAGGCATGGAGCAACGGCCCGATGCTGACCTGCTCGGGGCTGAGCCTGACGGTGACGACGTCGCTGACGAGCAGTAGCGATGCGAGGGACGACAGAGCCAACCACGTCACCTTTCGCCGCCAGCGCTGGTGCCACGAGCCCGCCGATCCGAAGATCGGTTGCTACGACCCGGCGGCGCTCGCGATCACCACGGTCACGGCCAGGAAAGACGACGGTGAGATCGTCGATACGGACGTCGAGGTGAACGCCGTCAACTTCATCTGGGACGATCTGGTGATGAACCCGGATGCCAAGCTGACCGCCCAGGACCTCCAGAACACGCTGACCCACGAGTTCGGTCACGTGATCGGCATCGACCACAACTGCTACGTGGGCGGGCCGGGCGCACGGCCGATGGATCACAGCAACCAGCCCGCGCCGGACTGCATCGGGTCGTCGATGCAGGTGATGCAGCAGACGATGTACGCAGCGGTGGTCCGCGGCGACACCACCCGCCGGACTCTGGGTGACGACGACAAGAAGGCGGTCTGCGACGTCTACCCCTCGTCGATGGGGATGGCGGGGACGTGCATGCCGCCGGGCCCCCCCGACGACGGCGGGGGTTGTCGGATCGTGCCCGCTTCCAGGCGCTCTGCGTCTGCGTTCGCCGCCGTGGTGGTGGGCGTGGCGCTCGGGTTCAGGGCGCAGCGGCGACGCCGATCTCGATCCTGACGTCGCGCACCGAGGGCACCCGGCGCGAGGTGCCCGCCGGAACCTCGACTGTCTGGACGGCGGCCTCGTGGTGCTGGGCGTTGATCTTGATCGTCCATGATCCGGGTGCAAGGCCTAGCAGCGTGAACGCCGCGCCCCGGATGTCGACTCTGTCGGGACGCGCGCCCTCGGGGCCGGTCGCCTCCAGGTCGTAGCGCGTGATGAAGGCGGCCGAGCCGCGCTCGCGCACCTCGCCCTGGATTCCCCCGGGGCGCGGCAGGTCGATGGCGACGCGGTCACCGGCACGGGCGACGCGGGCGCCAGCGGCGAATTCGGCGTGGCGAGCTTCGATCACCACGGACGCGGTGGGCAGGCCGACCAGACGGAACCTGCCGCCGGGATCGGTGGCAGCCGAGGCGAGTGTGAGCGGCGCCGACGCACTCGACAGGTCGGCGATGGGACGTGGGGCCCAGGGGGAACCCGGGGCGGCCGTCAGTGCCGCCGGCGGCGTCCAGGCGGCGACCGACGCCCGCGCCACCGGACGCCCCGCGGCGTCGCGCACCTGGCCTTCGACCACGCCGGTGGCCACGGGTAGCCGCAGCTCCAGAGCCGGCGGCGATCCCTCGGCGCGCACCGATGGGATCGACTGCGGCGCGCGCTCGGGCGCCAGGCCGATCAGCAGGTACTCACCGCGTGGGACCCTGAGTGAGAAGCGCCCCTCGCGATCGGAGGCAGCGCGAACGGACAGGCTCGACGGCGCGCGCATCGGCCGCGCCTCCACCCGGGCCCCCGGTAGCGGCCGGCCGCCTTCGTCGAGCACCCGGCCCGTCAACTGCACCCCTGACGGGAGGGCCAGGTCTCCCAGATCCTGGGCGTCGCCTGGTGCGAGCAGGATCGGCTCGCGGCGAAACGGCAGCGCGTCTGCGTGGGCAAGGTCCAGTCGGATCCGGCCCGGCGGCACGTCGTCGAGGCGGAAGCGTCCCCGGGCATCCGTGATCGTGGTGCGCGCCCTGCCCCGCCGTGCGAGCGTCTGACCCGGCAGTCCCGCCGCCTCGGCCGCCAGCGGCAGTGCGCCCCTCAGCACCGTCAACTCGTCGTTGCCGCCGACGAGGCCGACGATCGACACCGCCACCCCGGCGAGCGGCTTGCCCTGCCCATCCATCGCCCGGCCCGATAGACGGGCCGAGCGCGCCAGCCGGAGCTGGACGCTGCTCGGGGTCTCGGGCCGCAAGCGCAGCTCGGGCGCATCGAGAAGGATGTGCTGAGGAGCGCGCGCCAGGAGTTGGTAGCGGCCGGGGGGCACGGGGCCGATGGAGAAGCGGCCGCGATCGTCGGTGGTGCCGAGCTCGGGCAGGTCGTCGACCGGCAGCGCCGTCAGCTCCAGATTCACGCCGGCCAGTGGGCGCCCGACCTCATCGGCCACCGTCCCCTCGACAAAGGCGCCCGGTTCCAGCGTGAGTCTCACGGGCGCGACCCACGATGTGGCCTCGTCGATGATGGTGGAGGCGGAGTCCGAGGCAAGTCGGCCGGCCGACGCCCGCACACTGTAGCGGCCGCGTCCCAGGCCGCGAAACAGGAATGCCCCCCTGGAATCGGTCTCGCCTTCCCGGGGGACGCGCAGGTTGACACCACCGAGCCGCACGCGGGCGGCGATCTTCGCGCCCAGCACGAGGCCGCCGAGCGTGCGGCTCTCGCCCTCGAGCGCGAGCACCAGCGGCTTGCCGGGGATCGCGACGCGGTCGATCTGCAGGGTGCCGAAACCTGGCGCTTCGGCCAGCAGCGTCCAGTCGCCCCGGTGCAAACCGTCGAAGGCGAATCGACCGTCGGCGCCGGCGCGCGCCTGCCTGACGTCCTGCTGGCCGCGGACGCGCCCCGCCGGCCAGATCAGGACCAGCGCGTCGGGCAGCGGGTGCTCCTTCGCGTCCTGCACGACCCCCTCCAGCGCCTGGTCGGCTACCAGCCTCGAAGGAGACCGTGCGGAGGCGTCGGACGGCGTCCCGGGTTGCCGGCGGCACGCCATGCCGACCATCGCTACCAGGGCCAGATGACTTGCTAAACGCATCGGCCGATGCTAATCGTACGCCCCTTCGGAGAGTGTCATGCCAGCGCAGTGTGCCATCTGTAGCAAGCGACGTCGGTCCGTCAACAACGTCAGCCATGCGAACAACAAGACGAAGAGCATTCAGCGGCCGAACCTGCAGCGTGTGCACATCGAAGAGAACGGCACCCGGAAGCATGTCCGGATCTGCACGCGCTGTCTGCGCTCGGGCCTCGTCACCAAGGTCGCGTAGCTCTCTAGACGACCACCGCCACGGCGTCGATCTCGACCTGAGCGCCCTTCGGTAGGCCTGCGACCTGGACTGTGGCGCGGGCGGGCGGCGCGGCCTTGAAGTAGCTGCCGTAGACCTCGTTGACGTGGCCGAAGTTCTGCAGGTCGGTGAGGTAGATCGTGGTCTTCACAACTGCGTCGAGCGAGGCGCCCGCGGCTTCGAGCACCGCCTTCAGGTTTTGCATCACCCGGTGCGTCTCGGCCTTCACGTCGCCGGCGCCGACCATCTCGCCGGTGGCCGGATCGAGAGGAATCTGGCCCGAACAGAAGACGAGCTTGCTGGCGACGACGGAGATGGCTTGCGAGTAGGGTCCGATCGCCTTCGGGGCGCCGGGGCTTGCGACGGGCTGTCGTGACATGCGGGCATGATACCTTGCCCTGGTGAAGTCACGCCGCCGCGCGCGCAACGTCGAGCCCCAGACTGCGGCAGACTTGATGGGGGCGACGCTGGCACGCCTGGGCGGCGATGGCCGGGCCACCGAGAACCGTGTGTTCACGGCTTACCGGAACGCTGCCGGATCGCTGCTGAACGCGCGCACCGAGCCGGAGTCCGTGCGCGGGCAGACGTTGTTCGTGCGCGCATCCAGCTCGGCGGTCGCACACCAGCTGGCGCTGCTGAAGGCGGAGATCCTCGGACGCATGGGCACGGAGGAGGTCAACGATCTCCGCACGCGCGTCGGGCCATTGCAGGCTAAAGCGCCGCACGGAGACCGCTGACGAAGCGCTCGAGGGCGGGCACCGGGTCCTTCCCGGCGACTGTCGCCTCCTGGATCACCTTCACCGCGGCGCTGCCGACCACCACGCCGTCGGCGAAGAGGGCCACCGACCGCACCTGCTCGGCGGTGGCGATGCCGAAACCGACAACCACCGGCAAGCGGTTGCCCGTCAACTCGCGAATCTCGGCCACGTGGCGGCGTACGCCCTCGAAGGCGGCGTCGTCGAGGAAGCGGCCGGTGATCCCCGTCAGCGACACGTAGTAGATGAAGCCGCTGGCCGCCGCGCCGATCGCCTTCACCCGTTTCGGCGTCGACGTCGGAGCAAGAAGCGGAACGAAATCGAGGCCTTTCTTCGCCAGAGCTGAAGTGAGCTCGGAGGCCTCATCGGGCGGCCAGTCGACGCACAGGACGGCGTCGGCGCCCGCGTCGTGGGCGGCGCCGGCAAACGCCTCGGGCCCGCGCACGAAGATCGGGTTCGCGTAGCCGAACAGCACCAGCGGCAGGTTCGGCGCCTCTGCGCGCACCCGACGGCAGAGCTCCAGCGACGCGCGCATGCCGCCGCCGGCTGCGATTGCCCGCCGCATCGCCCCCTGGATCGCCACGCCGTCGGCCGAGGGATCGCTCCATGGCACGCCCAGCTCGATGATGTCCGCGCCCGCCTTGTGGGCCGCGAGCACCAGCTTGCGGCCAGTCTCCGCGTCCGGATCGCCCGCGGTCAGGTAGATGACCAGCGCCTTGCGCTTTTCCTGCTTAGCCTGCGCGAACGCGCTCGCCAGGCGGCTCACAGGGTCACCCCCAGCGCCTTGGCGACGCTGCCCATGTCCTTGTCGCCGCGGCCCGAGAGGCTGACGACGATGACCGCGCCGTCCGGGAGCTCGGCGGCGGCCTTCGCCAGCGCGGCGATCGCATGCGAGCTCTCGAGCGCGGGAAGGATGCCCTCGGTGCGCGCCAGCAGCTTGAACGCGTCGAGCGCCTCCTTGTCGGTCACCGAGAAGTAGCGGGCGCGGCCGGTGTCCTTCAGGTGCGAATGCTCGGGACCGACGCCCGGGTAGTCGAGACCGGCCGAGATGGAATGCGCCTCGAGGATCTGGCCGTCGTCGTCGCACAGCACGTAAGAGCGAGCGCCGTGGAGCACGCCGGGACGCCCCGCGTTCAATGTGGCTGCGTGCCGGCCGGTGGCGATCCCGTCGCCCGCGGCCTCGACGCCGTAGAGGCGCACGCCGGCGTCGGGCACGAAAGCGTGGAAGATCCCCATGGCGTTCGAGCCGCCGCCCACGCAGGCGACGATGGCGTCGGGCAGCCGGCCGGCCGCCTTCTGGATCTGTTCGCGCGCCTCACGGCCGATGATGGCCTGGAAGTCACGCACCAGCGTCGGGTAAGGATGCGGCCCCGCGACCGAGCCGATGACGTAGTGGGTGTCGCGCACGTTGGTCACCCAGTCGCGCAGCGCCTCGTTCATCGCATCCTTGAGGGTCGCCGTTCCGTCGGTGACGGGGTGGACCTTGGCGCCGAGGAGCTTCATCCGGAAGACGTTCAGCGACTGGCGCTCGACGTCGACCGCGCCCATGTAGATCTCGCACGGCAGTCCGAAGAGCGCGCACGCGCTGGCGGTGGCGACGCCGTGCTGGCCCGCGCCGGTCTCGGCGATGATGCGTGTCTTGCCCATGCGGCGGGCGAGCAGGACCTGCCCGAGGCAGTTGTTGATCTTGTGCGCGCCCGTGTGGCACAGGTCCTCGCGCTTGAGGAAGACGCGCGCTTTTCTTCCGGCCGTCTTGCTGACCTCGTCCGAGAGGCGCCCGGCGTCCGACAGGGGCGTCGGCCGGCCGACGTAGTCGCGGAACAGACGATCCAGCTCGTCGCCGAACTTCTTGTCGCTCATCGCCTCCTGCCAGGCGGTCGTCAACTCGTCGAGCGCCGGCATCAGCGTCTCTGCGACGTAACGACCTCCATAAGGACCGAATCGCCCTGGAACGGCGGCAGATGTGGACATTGGCAGGGCGTCACTATATGCCTTTGCGACCTCGCCATGTCGACCCTGGACGACAACCTCGACGCGCCGTTCGATCCGACGAAGCGACGGCTCTGTCCCGACGAGACCTGCATCGGATTGCTCGCGCAGGAGCAGGGGGGTGACGACCGTTGCCGGGTGTGCGGACGGCGGCCCGGTGAAGAGCCCATGGCCGCCGCCGTCGTCGAGGCCGACGAGGGCTCGTCTTTCGCCTCGGGTCGCAAGCTATGCCCCGACGGATCCTGCATCGGCGTCATCGGACCCGACGGGCGCTGCAAGGAGTGCGGCCGGGCCGAGGTGGCGTAGGTGCCCTCGGTCGCGATCATCGGCGCATCGAACGACCGCAACAAGTACGGCAACCGCGCGGTGCGGGCGTACCAGCGCCAGGGCTGGACCGTCTACCCCGTCAATCCGAACGAGCGGACGGTCGAGGGGCTGGCCGCTTTCGCGCGCATCACCGACATCCCGGACACCATCGACCGCGCCTCGCTCTATGTGCCAGCGGCGATCGGGCAAACCTTGCTCGCTGGCATCCAGTCGAAGGGAGTGGGCGAGCTGTTCGTGAACCCGGGCGCCGAGAGCGACGCGCTCACCGCCGAGGCGCAGCGACTGGGGCTCGAGGCCATCTACGCCTGCAGCATCGTCGACATCGGGGAGCGACCGTGATCTTCCCTCCCGTCGTCGAGAACATGATCCAGCTCATCGGCGGCACGCCTCTCGTGCGGTTGCAGAAGCTGCCCGGGCCGCAGAGCGCCGACGTGTTCGTGAAGTGCGAGCAGTTCAACCCGGGCGGCTCGGTGAAGGACCGCGTGGCGCTGGCGATGATCGAGCTGGGCGAGCGCGAGGGCAAGCTGCTGCCCGGCAAGTCGACCATCGTCGAGCCGACTTCGGGAAACACCGGCGTCGGGCTGGCGCTGGTGTCGGCGGCGAAGCGCTACCGGCTGATCCTGACCATGCCGGACAACATGTCGGCCGAGCGACGGATCCTGCTGAAGGCCTACGGCGCCGAGGTGTACCTGACCCCCGCGGCCGAGGTGATGAACGGGGCCGTGCGCAAGGCGATGGAACTGTGCGCCGAGAACCCGAAGTTCGTGATGCCCCAGCAGTTCAAGAACCCGGCCAACGCCGAAGCCCACCGCCGCACGACGGGGCCCGAGATCGTCGCCCAGCTCGAGGAGGCCGGAAACCGCGTCCCCGATGCCTTCGTCGCCGGAGTCGGCACCGGCGGCACCATCACCGGCGTGGGACAGGTGCTGCGACACCGGTGGCCGAAGGTGAAGATCGTCGCGGTCGAACCGGCGCGAAGCGCGGTGCTGTCCGGTCGCGCGCCGTCCGCGCACAGGATAGACGGAATCGGGGCCGGGTTCGTGCCCGACATTCTCGATCGCAGCGTGATCACCGAGGTGCGGACCATCGAGGACGAGGATGCCCAGCGGGTGAAGCTCGAACTGGCGCGACGCGAAGGACTGCTGGTCGGCATCTCGGCCGGTGCGGCAGTGAAGATCGCGCTGGACGTCGCCCGCGAGCTGGGGCCGGGCAAGACGGTCGTCACCGTGCTGCCCGACACCGGCGAGCGCTACTTCAGCTCGGACGAAGCGTTCGAGAGATGAGCGTGCTCGTGATCGGCGCGGGAGGCCTGGGCTGCGGGGCGGCCATGGGGCTGGCGGCGGCGGGCGTGAAGATGACCGTCATCGACGACGACGTGGTGGAGGAGTCGAATCTCCACCGCCAGGTGCTCCATACCGACGCGTGGATCGGCCGGCCGAAGGTCGAATCGCTTGCCGCCGCCGTCCGTGGTGTCACGCCCATCCGCGGTCGCTTCGATGCCGGGAACGCCGCCCGGCTCGTTGCTGCGTGCGACGTCATCGTCGATGGCTCGGACAATCTGCCCACGAAATTTCTGGCGAACGATGCCGCGGTGCTCGCCCGCAAGCCGCTGGTGCATGCCGCTGCGATCGAGGGCTGGGGCCAGCTCTTGACGGTGCCCGCCGGTGGCCGCCCTTGTTACCGTTGTCTTTTCGAGGATCTCCCGCCGGCCGGCAGTGACGCCGGCGCGTCGTGCGCCGAGATCGGCGTCCTCGGCCCCGTGCCAGGGGTACTGGGAGCGCTCCAGGCGGTCGAAGCGCTCCGGATCCTTCGCGGCGAAACTCCAGTCTTTGCGGGGCGTCTCATCCGGTATGATTCGCGCTCCATGACGTTCCGGACCGTGCGTTTCCAGCCGAACCCGACCTGCGGGGCGTGTCGATGAGTCTCGTGAAGGGCCTGCACTGCCGTGAGTGCGACAAGACCTACCCCAAGCAGCCGATCCACGTGTGCGAGTACTGCTTCGGCCCGCTGGAGATCACCTACGACTACGCCGCCATTGCCAAGATATTGACCAAGGCGGTGATCGACTCGCGGCCGCCGTCGATGTGGCGGTACGCGGAGCTGCTGCCGCTGGATGCGGCGCCAACGGTCGGCCTGCAGACCGGCATGACGCCCCTGGTGAAGGCCAACCGCCTCGCCGAACGCCTCGGCGTCAAGGAGCTGTGGGTCAAGAACGATTCGGTCAGTCACCCCACCCTCTCGTTCAAGGATCGCGTGGTGGCGGTCGCCGTGTCCAAGGCGCGCGAGTTCGGCATTCCGATCGTCGCCTGCGCCTCGACGGGCAACCTGGCCAACGCCACGGCCGCCCAGGCGGCGTCGGTCGGCATGAAATGCGTGGTGCTCATCCCGCATGACCTCGAGCCGGCGAAGATCCTGGCCACGACGATCTACGGCGCACGCGTCGTCGGTGTGAAGGGGACGTACGACGACGTCAACCGACTGTGCTCCGAGATCGCCGGCAAGTACGGCTGGGGCTTCGTCAACGTGAACCTGCGGCCGTTCTACGCCGAGGGCTCGAAGTCGTTCGGCTACGAGGTGGCCGAGCAGCTGGGCTGGAGGCTTCCGGCGCACATCGTGGTGCCGATGGCGGGCGGATCGCTCATCACCAAGATCGGCAAGGCGTTCAGCGAGATGCAGAAGCTGAACTTCGTCGAGTCCGCCAGGACCAAGATCCACGGCGCCCAACCCGAGGGCTGCGCGCCGATCGCGTCGATGGTGGTGGAAGATCGCGATGTCGTGAAGCCGGTGAAGCAGCCCCAGACCATCGCCAAGTCGCTGGCCATCGGCAACCCGGCCGACGCCTGGTTCGCGCGGGCGACGATGCTCAACTCGGGCGGCTTCGCGGCGATGCCCGGCGACGACGAGATCATCGATGGGATGCGGCTTCTGGCCGAGACCGAGGGGATCTTCACCGAGACCGCCGGTGGGGTGACCATCGGCGCGGCCAGGCGCCTCATCGCCCAGGGCAGGATCGGCCGCGACGACGGACCGGTGGTCCTGTGCATCACCGGCCAGGGCCTCAAGACGCAGGATCCGCTGGTAGAGAAGTTGCCAAAGCCTGAACTGATCGGCCCGCGCCTCGGCGATTTCGATCACCTGCTCGGTGGACCGCTCAAGCAGTTCGCATAACCACAAGGAGACCAAGACATGGCCACGGTTCGCATCCCCACGCCGCTGCGGAAGCTGACGAACGGCAAGGAAGAGGTCAGCGCCACGGGCGCCACGATCGGCGACATCATCGCCAGCCTGGAGACACAGTTTCCCGGCATCAAGGATCGCATCTGCGACGAGGGCGGCAAGGTCCGCCGCTTCGTCAACATCTTCGCCAACGACGAGGACATCCGGTTCCTGAAGAACCTGGAGACGCCGGTCAAGGACTCGGACGAGATCTCGATCGTTCCTGCCATCGCGGGGGGGTGATGCCGCTGGACCTGGCCGCGGTCCGTCGATACGCGCGGCAGATCGCCTTGCCGTTCGTGGGCGCGTCGGGGCAGGAGCGCATCCTCGCGGCCGAGGTCGCCGTGGTGGGGCAGACGGCCGAGCTGTACCTCAAGGCCGCGGGCGTGGGCTGCGTGCGGAGAATTGCCGCGGAGAACACCGGCCGCCCGGAGTTGCAGGTGCTGGCCGGCGCGCTGGCGGCGACGGAGCAGCTCTGGGCCATCCTCGAAGACCGCCCGCCACGGTCTTTCAGCGTCGTCGACGGCGAGGCGGTCATCGAATGAGCGCGATCGACGAGGAAGCCGTCGCGCGCGCCAGGCGCCGCGTTGCCGAGACCGTCAGTCAGCTCATCGGCAACACCCCTCTCGTGCGGCTGCGCCTGTTCGATCGCGAGTTGCCCAACATCGAGATCTGGGCCAAGTGTGAGTTCATGAACCCGGGCGGCTCGGTGAAGGACAGAGCCGCGCACCAGATGATCCAGGATGCGCTCGCAAGCGGCGAGCTGACGCCCGACAAGGAGATCATCGACTCGTCCAGCGGCAACACCGGGATCGCCTACTCGCTCATCGGCAGGGCCCTCGGCTACAAGGTGACGCTGGTGCTACCGAAGAACGTCTCCTGGGCGCGGCGGAAGATCAGCGAGGCGTTCGGGACGAAGCTGGTGTTCTCGAGCCCGCTCGAGGGATCCGACGGCGCCATCCGACTGTGCCGCGAGCTGGTCGACGCGAACCCGCAGAAGTACTACTACCCGAACCAGTACGGCAACGAGTCGAACCCGCGCGGCCACTACGAGACCACGGGCAAGGAGATCTGGGAGCAGACCGGGGGCCGGGTCACCCACTTCGTCGCCGGCATCGGCACCAGCGGCACGGTGATGGGCACGGGGCGCCGGCTCAAGGCGTACCGGCGCGAGATCGAGGTCTACGCGCTGGAGCCGGACGACGCGCTCCACGGGCTCGAGGGCCTCAAGCACATGGCCAGCTCGATCGTCCCCGAGATCTACCACCCCGAGGAACTGGACGGCGTCATCCCGATGTCCACCGACGAGGCGTGGGACGTCAGCGAGCGCCTGGCGCGCGAGGAGGGCATTCTGGTCGGGCACTCGTCGGGCGGCGCGCTGGCCGGCGCGGTGCGGATCGCCCGCAAGCTGGTGGCCGCCGGCAAGCCGGGCGTGATCGTGACGGTGTTCCCCGACAGAGCCGACCGTTACTTCGAGCCGCCGATGGTCACCCAGGCGGGGGCGGCATGACGATCCTGTCACCGGAGGCGCTGCACGAGATCTACGCCCAGGCACGCCGCGAGTACCCGAAGGAATGCTGCGGGATGGTGTTCGGTCCGCGTGGCCACGATGCCGCCGACAAGGTGCGGCCCTGCGTGAACACGCAGGATCAGTTGCACGCCGACGATCCTATCACCCACACGCGCGACGCGCGCACCGCCTACAACCTGGGTGCCGGCGATCTGTTCGCGCTGCAGAAGAGCCTGCGCGGGGACAACCCGGCGAAGATCGTCTACCACTCGCACGTGGAGGTCGGCGCTTACTTCAGCGACACCGATCAGGCGGCGGCACAGATGGACGGGGAACCGGCCTACCCCGTCGAGTATGTCGTGGTCGACATCAGGGCGGACGGGCCCCACGGGGCGGCGCAGTTCGTCTGGGACGACACCCAGAAAAAATACGTCGAGGTCCGTCGCTACCCGTGAAGGACGAGGAATCGAGGACGCCGGCGCCCGTGCGCCGCGTGACGATACCGGCTGCGGTGGCTCCGCTGCTGCTCCAGTTCCCCGAGCTCGACTCGCGCATCTGGATGCTGGCGGTGGCGCGATTCATCGTCACCGCCGGCTTCTCGGTGGTCATGCCGTTCCTCGCCATGCACCTGGCGGTCGAGCGCCACGTGCCGGTGCTTCAGATCGGGGTGCTGTGGACGATCGTCGGCGTGTCCGGCTCGATCATGCAGGGGGTGGCGGGCGAGGTGGCGGATCGCATTGGCCGGCGGCCCGTGATGATAGCGGCGATGCTGCTCCGCTCGCTGAACCTGGCGGGCCTGGGGTACGCCATCGGAACCGACGCGCCCTTCGCGGTGGTCGGCGCCCTGTGTGTCATCAACGGAGCGATGCGGGCGTTCTACGACCCGGTGGCGTCCGCGGTGGTCGCTTCGCTGGCGTCACCCGACGAGCGCGTGGCCGCCTTCTCGCTCCACCGCGTGGGCTCCAGCCTGGGCTGGGCGGCGGGGCCGCTGGTGGCCACCCTCGCCTCCAGCGTGCCGTACAGCGTGCTGTTCTACGCCTGCGCGCCGCTGACGCTGCTGGCGGTGATACCGGCGGCGATCATTCCCGAGACCCGCGGCGAGCGGCCGCCGAAGAAGGTGCGCGTGGCAGACATCGTCGCCTTCCGCCGGGATCGCATCTTCGTCCGGTTCCTCTGGGCGACATTCGCGTTTTACCTGATGCAAACGCAGATGTACCACATCATGGCGATCTACGCGGCCAAGTACCTGGACCTCACGCGCGCCCAGGTCGGCACGTTGTTCACCCTGAACGGGATCATGGTGGTGCTGTTCCAGTTGCCGGCGGTGCGCTTCATTCGCCAGGTCGGCACGCGGGGTGCGCTGGTGGCCGGATCACTCGGCTATCTGGTCGCCTATGCAGCTTGCGGCCAGGTCACCGGCTATCTCGCGCTCCTGCCGTGCGTGGCGCTCATCACCTTGTGCGAGATCTTCAGCGCTCCGGCGCAGCAGGCGGCGGTCACCGCCCTCGCCCCGCCCCATCGCGTGGCGGCCTACTCGGGCGTTTACGGACTGATCCAGGGCGCCGCACAGACCGTCGGCCCGATCCTGGGGACGTTCCTGATCGCCACCTTCCGCCCATCAGTAGCCTGGATGATGCTCGCATCCTTGGGTCTGGTGGCAGCCTGGGGCTACCGGCCGCGGCCAGGCGGCACCGTTGGCCAGGCGACGCTCACACCCTGGCGCTAGTTACACGCCTGGAGGGCGCCCGAGGTGAAGCCCTTGCGGAACGCCGCCACGCGCTGGGCAGAGCTGCCGTGGGTGAAGGATTCCGGGACCACGCGCCCGCGCGTCTTGCGCTGGAGGGTGTCGTCGCCGATGGCAGAAGCCGCGCCCAGCGCCTCATCGATGTCGCCCGGCTCCACCACCTTCTTCGCGCGGTCGGCGTGGTTGGCCCAGACGCCCGCCAGGCAGTCGGCCTGCAACTCGAACTCGACCGAGGCCTGGTTCGTCCGCGGATGCGACGCTCCGAGCAACGTCTGCACGTGATGCCCGACCTCGTGAGCCACGACGTAGGCCTGGGCGAAGTCGCCGGGCGCGCCGAATCGACGGTCGAGCTCGTGAAAGAAGCCGACGTCGAGATACACTTTTCGATCCATCGGACAGTAGAACGGGCCCATCGCCGAACCGGCCATCCCACACGCGGACTCGACCCCTTCGCTGAACATGACCAGGCGCGGGGGCTCGTAGCGCTTGCCCGCGGCCCTGAAGAGACTGGTCCAGGCATCCTCCGTGTCGGCCAGAACCACCGAGACGAAGTCCGCCTGGCGATCTTCGGCTGGGCTCGTCTCGCGATGCTCCTGGGTGACCTCACCGCCACCGCCCACCATGTCGATCAGCGCCTTGGGCGCACCCACCAGCGCCAGAATCAGCGCCACGACTGCGGCGCCACCGCCCGCGGCTCCGCGTCGAAATGCGACGCCTCGACGATCATCGACGTTGACACTGCGACGCCCGGTTTCCCAACGCATACCGAGAATGTAAGCACGACACGTCAGGGGAGGAGGACCGTCGAACCGACGGTCTTGCGCGCCTCCAGGGCCGTGTGGGCGGCCACAGCGTCGCGAAGCGGGAAGCTCTGCGCCGTGTGGATCCGTATCTTGCCAGACACCACCACGGCGAATAGCTCCGCGGACATGGCGCGCAGCGCATCCCGGGTGCCGGCGTAGCCGAACAGCGTCGGCCTGGTCAGGAACAAAGAGCCCTTGGCGCTGAGCTGGATCACGTCGAACGGCGGCACCGAACCGGAGGCCTGCCCGAACGACACCATCAGGCCCCGCGGCTGCAGGCAGTCGAGCGAGCGATCGAATGTGTCCTTGCCGATGCCGTCGTACACCACCCGCACGCCGCGGCCGCCGGTCAGGTCCTTGACCCGCGCCACCACGTCATCACGGCCGTGAAGCAACACGTGATCGCAGCCGTTGGCCCGGGCGAGCTTTGCTTTGTCCTCGCTGCCGACCGTTCCGATCACCGTGGCACCCAGGTGCTTGGCCCACTGGCAGGCGATGAGTCCGACTCCACCGGCCGCAGCGTGGAACAGGATGGGATCGCCGGGCTTCACCTCGTACGTCTGCCGCAGCAGGTACTGGGCGGTCAGCCCCTTCAACATCATCGACGCCGCTGTCCGGTCGTCGACGCCGTCCGGGACTTTCACCAGCTTGTCGACGGGGACCAGCCGCTCCTCGGAATAGGCGCCCACCGGAGCGGTGGCGTACGCAACGCGGTCGCCGACCTTCAACTCGGTCACGCCCTCGCCGACAGCCAGCACCACTGCCGCTCCCTCGGTGCCGGGTGTGAACGGCAACGGCTGCTTGTAGAGGCCACTGCGGTGGTAGGTGTCGATGAAATTGACGCCCACGGCGGTGTGACGAACGCGCGCTTCACCCGGACCGGGCGCGCCGATCGGCAACTCCTCCCACGTGAGGACGTCAGGACCACCCGTTCGATGAACTCGGATCGCTTTGGGCATCAGTGGGGCATAGTATAAGCACTCCCGTGGACCCTCTGTTCCTGCGCGCATGCCGAGGTGAAGCGACACCGCGGCCGCCCCTGTGGCTGATGCGACAGGCGGGGCGCTATCTGCCCGAGTACCGCGAGGTGCGCCAGCGCGTCTCGTTCCTGGAACTGTGCAAGAACCCGGCGCTGGCCACCGAGGTGACCCTGCAGCCGATCCGGCGCTTCGGGTTCGACGCCGCCATCCTTTTTTCGGATCTGCTGATCCCCCTGGAGGCGATGGGGTTGCCGGTCGCGTTCACCGAGCAGGGGCCGACCATCGACGCGCCCGTGCGCACGCCCGCCGATCTCGAGCGCCTCGAGGTGTTCGATCCGGCGCAGAAGACCCCGTTCGTGCTCGAAACCATCAAGCAGCTGCGCCTTGCGCTGGGTGAGACGCCACTCGTCGGCTTTGCGGGCGCGCCTTTCACCGTCGCCACCTACGCCATCGAGGGCAAGACCGGCAAGCGGTTCTCTGAAACGAAGGGCTTCTTTTACCGGCATCCGGACGCGGCGCGGAAGCTGCTGGCGGTGATCGGGGACGCCACGGCGCGGTACCTGAAGGCGCAGGTGGAGGCCGGCGCGCAGGTGATCCAGATCTTCGATTCGTGGCTGGGAGCGGCCTCGCCCGAAGACTGGGAAGAATTCATCGCCGAGCCGACGACGGCGCTGGTGCAGGCGGTCAGGAGCGCGGGCGTGCCCGTCATCTACTTCCCGCACGGCGCGACGACGCTGCTCGACCGGATCGCGCGCGTGAAGGCGGACGTGTACGGCATCGACTGGCGCCTGCCGCTCGACGAGGCGCGCGCGCGGCTGGCGGCCGGGGGCATGCCGGAGGCAGTGGTGCAAGGGAACCTCGATCCGGCGGTGCTGCTCGGCCCGGCCGAGCGCATCCGGCAGCAGGTGGCGGACGTCCTGCGGCGGGGCGGCGGGCAGGGACACATCTTCAATCTGGGCCACGGCATCTATCCCGAGACTCCGGTCGAGAACGTCGAGGTCCTGGTCGAGGCCATCCAGGAAGGATGACGGTCGGGGTCGTCGCCCTGAACCTGGGCGGACCGGGGTCGCTGGACGACGTCGAGCCGTTCTTGCGGAACCTCTTTTCCGATCCTCTGGTGGTCGACCTCGGCTGGGCGCGGCCGCTGCAACCGCTGTTCGCGCGCATGGTGGCGAGCCGTCGCGCGCCCAGCTCGCGGGAGGTGTACCGCCAGATCGGAGGGCGCTCGCCAATCGCCGAGGAGTCGGCGGCTCAGGCGGCGGCCGTGGCCCGGGCCCTGGAGGAGCGCGGTCTTTCCGCGCGGCCGTACACCGCCATGGCCGCCTGGCGACCGAATGCAGAGCAGGCGGTAGCGGCGATGCGCGCCGATGGCATCCAGCGCGCGATCGCCTTGCCGCTTTACCCGCACGAGTCGCGCGCCACCACCGGGTCCTCCTTCCACCAGCTCGCGCGAGCGGCCGACGGCACCCTGGAGGTGGCCTGGATCCGGCGCTATCCCGACGCTCCCGGCTACGTGGAGGCGGTCGTCGATCGCCTGCGCGACGCGATGGCGACCGTCCCCGAGGGCACGACGGTCCTGTTCTCGGCACACGGCCTGCCCGAATCGTACATCCGTGGTGGCGATCCCTATCTCGACGACATCCGGACCACCGTTGGCGCCGTGGCACGACGGCTGGGCCTGGGCGCACGCGCGCAGCTGGCTTTCCAGAGCCGTGTTGGCCGGCAGAAGTGGCTTGGCCCCTACACCGAGGAGGCGCTGGACCGTCTGGCCGACGAGGGCGCGACCGCCGTCGTGGTCTGTCCCATCGCCTTCACCGGCGAGCACGTCGAGACCCTCCAGGAGATCGACATTCTTTACCGCGAGCGCGCCCAGAAGCGTGGCATCCGGAACTTTGCCCGCGCAAGGACTGTCGGCTTGCACCCCGCGTTCATCGGCGCCCTGGCGGATCTGGCTCTGGCGGCCGCGCGCGAAAGAGGCTGGACGTGAAGATCGCCGTCGTGGGCGGCGGCATCTCGGGCCTGGTCACTGCCCACCGCCTGATGCGCGAGGGGCACGACGTGGTCTGCTTCGAGGCCGATCGTCCCGGAGGCCTGCTGCGCACCGAGAAGCGCGATGGCTTCCTGTGTGAGGTCGGACCGCAGGGGATCCTCGACGGCTCGCCCGAGGTAAAGAAACTACTCGCGGAGCTGGGGCTCACCAGCATCCCATCATCGCCGGCAGCGCGTTCGCGCTACGTGTTCGTGAAGCGGAAGCTCCGGCGCGTTCCCACGGGGCCGCTGTCGCTGCTGACCTCGGATCTCCTGTCGGCGTCGGGGAAATGGCGCCTGATGCGCGAGCCCAAGGTGCCACCGCGCACGATGGAGCCCGACGAGGACGAATCGGTGCTGGATTTCGCCATCCGCCGCGCAGGACCGGAGGTGGCCGCGCTGGTGACACCTGCGGTGCTCGGCATCTTCGCGGGCGATGCCGCCGTTCTGTCGCTCAGGAGCGCGTTCCCGAAGGTGGCGTCCCTGGAGACCGAGCACGGCAGCGTATTGCGTGGGATCGAGTCCACCCGTCGCACCGCCGCCTCCTCCGGGACGCTGGTGTCCTTCGCCGAGGGGATCGAGGAGTTGCCCCGAGCGCTCGCACGCCGCCTGGGCGACCGGTTGGTCACGACGCGCGTGCAGAATTTACGGCGCGAGGGAAGTCAGTGGCGGCTGGACGGGCATACGGCGGACGTCGTCGTGCTGGCCGTCGGTCCCCGCGCCGCGGCGGCGCTGGTGCCGGAAGCGGCGGCCCTCCGCGAGATCCCACTCGCCTCGGTCGCGGTGGTCTGCCTCGGTTTTCGTCACGCGGCGATCGGCATGAAGCTGGACGCGTACGGGTTCCTCGTGGCGCGGGGCGAGCCGCCGACCATCCTCGGATGCCAGTACGATTCGTCGGTGTTTCCCGGACGTGCTCCGAAGGGCGGCGTTCTCTTGCGCGTGATCCTGGGGGGCACCTTCGACCCGCGGCTCGTCGATCGCGACGACCGGGCGTTGATCGATCACGCCGTCGGTGATCTGCGCCTGGCCGCCGGGTTGACCGCCGTGCCTGCCTTCGCGGCCGTGTGGCGGCACCGCGACGTGATCCCCCAGTACCACCTCGGTCACGAGCGCCGCGCCCGCGCCATCGAAGCGGCGCTACCCCCGGGTCTTCATCTGCTGGGCATGTCCCTGCGCGGAGTGGGCATCTCGGACGCGATCCGGAACGCGGAGGCGCTCAAGGTGGCGGCGGCGTCAGGCCCATGACCCAGATCGCGGTCTGCACATAGACGACGATCCCCATCACATCGACCAGCGAGGCGATGAACGGCCCCGATGACACGGCCGGATCGAAGCCGAGCCGTTTGATGAGAAGTGGCAACGCGGCGCCGAGGATCGCTCCGAACGATACGCAGACGATCAACGCCACGCCGACGGCGATCGCCATCCCGCCCCCGCCGCTGTGGCCGACGAAGAGCGCGCGCATGACGCCGATGAAGCCGAGGAGCATCCCCAGCACGGCGCCCACCCTCATCTCGCGCCACAGAATCCTGAAGGTATCGCCCATGGTGAATTCGCCAAGGGCCATGCCGCGGATGATGAGGGACGAAGACTGGCTGCCGGCGTTCCCGCCCGACGAAATGATGAGCGGGATGAACACGGTGATCGCGGCGACAGCGGTCGTCGCCCATCCGTAGTGCTCGAGAGCGCTCGCGGTCAGGATTTCCCCGAGGAAGATGACGACCAGCCAGACGGCTCGGCTGCGCACCAGTGTCCAAAAAGCGGTCTGGAAATACGCCCCCTCGGTCGGTTGCACGGCGCCGAGGCGCTGGATGTCCTCGACCTGGGCCTTCTTGAGGACGTCGACGACGTCGTCGACCGTCACGATGCCGAGCAGCTTGCGCGCAGAATCCACCACCGGCAGCGCCAGCAGGTCGTAGCGCTGGAAGATCTTCGCCACGTCCTGCTCGTCCATCTCGGGCGGAACGGAGATGGCGTCCGAGTTCATGATGGCAGAGATCGGCTGGCCGGCCCGCGCCAGCACCAGGGTCCGCAGGGACACCGCGCCCAGCATCGTGCCGTTCGGGTCGACCGCGTACGCCTCGTAGATGGTCTCCATCTCGGCGGCCGTGCGGCGCACCTCCTCGATGGCCCGCTCGATGCTGGAATCGGGAGTGAGCGCCACGTAGTCCGTGGTCATGAGGCCGCCGGCCGTGTGCTCCGGGTAGCGGAGCAGCTCGCGGACGTCGCGCTGCTCCTCCTTGGTCATGCGCGCGAGCAGCTCGGTACGAATCTCCTCGGAGAGCTGCTGGAAAAGATCGGCGCGCTCGTCGGCCGACATCTTCTCGGCCAGCCCCGCCGCCAGCTGTCGATCGACCCTCTCGATCAGCTGCACGCGCCGGCCGTGGTCCATCACGTCCAGCGCGGCCGCGGCGGCATCGATGGGAAGGCTGGTCAGCATCGTGACCGCTGTCGCGTCGGTCAGACCCAGGATGACGTCGGCGAGGTCGGCGGCGTGCAGTTCCTCGACGAGTTCGGCCGCCTGTCCAGGATTGGACCGCAGCGTCTCCTCGAGATCAGGGGCCAGCAGATTCGCAACGCGCATCGCGAAGTCCTCGTCGCAGATTGCGCCAACCTCCGTCGAGGATCAAGGGGCCGTGCTATCGTTTCGTCTATGGCCAAGCCCGTCACCGACGATGTCGCCGTCTTGGGGGCCGGGGTGATGGGAGCCGCCATCGCTGCGCACCTGGCGAACGCGGGCGTCCGGGTGTTGCTGCTCGACGTGGAGAAGAAAGCGGCGGCCGACGGGCTTGAGCGCACCCGCAAAGCGAAACCGGCCTCGTTTTTCTCGCCCCGGTTCGAGACCCTGGTGCGCACGGGTAGCCTGAAGGACGACCTGGCGGCCGCCGCGAAGTGTGACGTCGTGATCGAGGCGGTGATCGAGAACCTGAAGATCAAGCAGGAGCTCTACGGGCGCCTCGAGGACTTGGGCGGCAGCGCCGTCGTGACGTCGAACACCTCGGGGCTACCCATCCGGGAGCTGCTCGAGGGTCGAAGCCCCGCCTTCAGACGACGGTTCTGCATCACCCACTTCTTCAACCCGCCCCGCTATCTGAAGCTGGTCGAGCTGGTCGCTGGGCCTGACACCGCGCCCGAGACGCTGGCCGTGGCCGAGCGGCTGTGCGGCGGCCTTCTCGGCAAGGGCCTGGTGCGGGCCAAGGACACACCAAACTTCATCGCCAACCGGCTGGGTGTATTCGCCCTGATGCGTGCCCTCGAGGTGGCGCAGAAGGAGGGTTACACCGTCGAGGAGGTGGACATGGTTCTGGGGCCTGCCACGGGAAGACCGAAGAGCGCCGTTTTCCGCACCGCGGACGTGGTCGGCATCGACACGCTGGTGCACGTGGCCCGCAACTGCCACGACACCCTGACCAACGATGAGCGGCGCCAGGTGTTCGCCATCCCGCCGCTGCTCGACGAGATGGTGAAGCGCAAGTGGCTGGGGCAGAAGACCGGCCAGGGGTTCTACAAGAAGGAGGGCAAGGACATCCTCCAGCTGGACCTGACGAATCTGACCTACGGGCCGCTGAAGAAGCCGAAATTTCCGTCGATCGGCGCCACCAAGGGGGTGGACGATGTGGACGAGCGGATCCGCCGCATGGTGGGTGGCGATGACCGCGCCGCGACGCTGGCGCGCACCTTGATTCACGAGACACTGACCTACGCGGCGGCGCGGATCCCGGAGATCTCCGACGACCCGGCCGACGTCGACCGGGCCATGCGCTGGGGCTTCGGCTGGGAACGCGGGCCCTTCGAGACCTGGGACGCTCTGGGCGCGGCGGCGCCGGCCAAGCGCGAGCGTTTCTACCCTCAGGCAACGGGCCCCGTGATCCCGCCTCTTCACGGCGTCAAGGAGATCGAGCGCAACGCCAGCGCGTCCATCCTCGATCTGGGCGACGGCGTGTTCTGCCTCGAGTACCACGCCAAGATGAACGCGCTGGATCCCGACATCGTGGCCCTGACCATGCGAGCCGTCGAGCGCGCCGAACGCGAAGGTGTGGGGCTGGTGATCGGCAACGACGCGCCCGAGGCGTTTTGCGCCGGCGCCAACCTGTTCGGGCTCCTGGTCGCGCTGGGCCAGAACGACTACAAGGCCGTGAATCAGATGGTGGTCGACTTCCAGAACGCCTGCATGCGCACGCGCTATGCGGCGGTCCCGGTGGTGGCGGCGCCCTTCGGGCTGGCGCTGGGAGGGGGCGCGGAGGTCGTCCTCGGCTGCCAATACGTTCGCGCTGCCGCCGAACTCTACGTCGGTTGTGTCGAGGTGGGCGTCGGGCTCATCCCGGCGGGCGGTGGCTGCATGGAGATGGCCGCGCGCGCCTCGGAAAAGGCACCCGACGATCCGGCCTTCGATCTTTTCTCGCTGGTGCGCGGGCCGTTCGAGATGCTGGCGATGGCCAAGGTATCGACCAGCGCCGAGGAGGCGCGCGACATGGGTTACCTGCGCGTCCAGGACACCGTCTCGATGGCGCGCGAGTCGGTCATCGTCGACGCCAAGCAGGTCGTGCTCGGGCTGGCGCGCGCTGGATACCGCCGGCCGCCGCCCCGCCGCATCCGTGTCGTCGGCGAGTCAGGGGCCGCGAACATGCGTTCGGCGCTGCGCAGCTTCGCCCAGGCGCACAAGATCAGCGAGCACGACAACAAGATCGGGGACCACCTGGCGCGCATCATCTCGGGCGGCGCCGTGCCTTCCGGCGCCGTCGTGGGCGAACAACACATCCTGGACCTGGAGCGTGAGGCTTTCCTTGCCCTGTGCGGCGAGGAGAAGTCGCGCGCCCGGATCCAGCACATGCTGACGGCTGGAAAGCCGCTGAGGAACTGACCATGCGTGACGTCGCCATCCTCTCGGCCGTGCGAACGCCCATCGGGCGCGCTCTCAAAGGGAATCTCCGCCACACCCGCCCGGACGACCTGGGCGCCCTGGTCGTCAAGGAAGCGCTCCGCCGGGCCGAGCTGACTGGCAGCGCCATCGAGGACCTGGTGCTCGGCTGCGCCATGCCCGAGAGCGAGCAGGGTCTGAACGTCGCCAGGCTGATCTCGCTGCTCGCGGGTCTGCCCGACGAGGTGCCGGCCATGACCATCAACCGATTCTGTTCGTCGGGGCTGCAGGCCGCCTCGATCGTGGCGGATCGGATAGCCGTCGGCGCCCTGGACGCCGGACTCGCCGGTGGCGTCGAGTCGATGTCGATGGTCCCCATGAGCGGAACCCGCCCCTCGCTGAATCCGCGCCTGGTCGAGACCTTGCCCGACGCCTATATCCCCATGGGCAACACCGCCGAGAACGTGGCGCGCCAGTTCAAGGTCAGCCGCGAGGAGCAGGATGTCTTCGCCCTGCGCAGCCATCAAAAGGCGGTCGCCGCCTGGGCGGAGGCGCGCATGGCGGCCGAAGTGGTACCGGTCCCGACGCGCGTTTTCGACGACGGCGCCTGGAAGCCGGTCGTCGTCGACAGGGACGAGGGCCCAAGGGCCGATTCCACGATGGAAAAGCTGGCGACGCTCAGGCCCGTCTTCGATCCGACGGGGACGGTGACGGCCGGGAACTCGTCGCCCCTGAACGACGGCGCGGCCGCCGTGGTGCTGATGGCGGCGGACAAGGCGAAGGAAACGGGCAAGAAGATCCGCGGTTACTTCCGGGGCTTCGCCGTCGCCGGGGTGCCACCGGCGATCATGGGCACCGGTCCGGTGCCCGCCGTGCGCAAGCTGCTGGCGAAAGCCGGGTTGTCGGCTGACCAGATCGATCTTTACGAGGTGAACGAGGCGTTCGCGTCGCAGGCGGTGTACTGCATCCGCGAGCTCGGGCTGCCGCAGGACCGGGTCAACGTCAACGGCGGGGCGATCGCCCTCGGCCATCCCTTGGGGGCGACGGGTGCACGACAGATCGCCACCGCGCTGCACGAACTCGAGCGGCGCGGCGCGCGCCGGGCGGTGATCACGATGTGTGTGGGCGGAGGTATGGGAGCCGCGGGCCTGATCGAGCGCGCGTGACCGCTCAGGTCTCGGTCAGCGCACGGGTGACATCCTCGGCCAGCGCGCGCCGCCGGTCGGTCAGCCGGCGCACCTGATCGAAATGGGCGCCCCGCAGCCACAGATACCGGAACGACTCGACGGTGGTCCTGCGGATCTCCTCGAACCGGAGCGCCACGTAACCGGCGAGCGGCCCGGCGATCAAGACGCCGACGGCCCAGTGCAGGCCCCCGGCGAGGCCGAGCGCCGTCGCCTCGATTCCCCAGCCGAGGAGCAGGAACACCGACCCTCCGATCAGCTTCACGGTGCCGAGCACGTCCTCGTCATGGGTCACCCGGTTCGCCACGCGCCCGGCCAACCTGTAGGGCACCCAGCCGAGCAGGGCCCCGAGGAGCGACACGGGAGCCGCCGCGATCAGCAGCACGACCGACGCCAGCGCCCGGATGGGCGAGATCGGCTGCAGCTCGAGCGCCCAGGGATCGCGCACGCCCAGCCGTCGCAGGACGCGCCCATAGGCCTGCACCTCACGCACGATCGTCTCGACGCGCGCCGGGTCTCGCTGGCGCAAGCGTTGGTACGTCTCGAGGAGCTCACGGGCACGGCGATTCCGGGTCGCGAGATCGGCCCCGGGCGCGGTCCATGTGGCCACGCGAGCGACGCCGGCCAGCAACTCGCGGCTCTCGGCCTGCAGCACCACCTCGTCGAGGCGCGCCTTGATGTCCGTGGTCATGTGTTCGGCGGCGGCCCGTTCGTTACGACGATGTTCGTCGAGGTAATCGGCTGCGCGCAACGGTTCGCCCACGACCAGGAGGACGCGCGAGCGGAAGGTCGCCTTGTGCTCGTAGCCGAGGCCGATCGGCACCACCACCAACCCCAGGCCCTCGTGCTCGCGTTCGGCCGACAGCGCGATGCGGGCCGTGCCGGTCTTGAGGGGCCGAAGCTGCGGGTCCGAGTGCGACACCCCTTCGGGAAACAATGCCATCGCCTCGCCCTGGGCCAGCAGCGCGCGGCAGCGGGCAAAGGTGCGCTCGTTCGCCGTGGCGCGGCTGACTTCGACCGTCTCGCCCCCGTCCTGGGCCCGATACACGGGGACGCTGCCGAACGCCTCCATCGCCAAGCGGCCGAGCGGGTTGCCGAACAGCGTGCTCTTTGCCAGGAAGCGCACCGGCCGGCCGACCGCCACCCGCAGCACCATCGGATCCAGGAGGCCGTTCGGGTGATTGAGGACGAAGATCACCGGGCCCCGGGCGGGGGGCGGCGTACCGGTGAGCGCGAGCTCCGGATAGTAAAGCCGCACCAGCCTCTCGCCCAGCGCGCGCACCAGCCTGGCAAGCACGCGGCGATCCTATCTCAGGCCCTGCAGCCAGGCGGCGAGATCCGTAGGCCACGGACTCTCGAAGGCGAGCGGTGCACCGGTGCGCGGATGGGGAAGCTCCAGGCGTGTCGCGTGCAGCGCCATGCGCGGAGGATCGAAGTCCGTCGGCTCGCCGTGGCGGCGATCCCCCAGCACGGGATGCCCCTCGGCGCGGCAGTGAAGACGCACCTGGTGCGTACGCCCGGTCTCCAGCCGCGCGCGCACCAGCGTCGCCCCGGCGAGCCGCTCGGCCACCGACAGATGGGTGACCGCGGTCTTGCCGCCGACGGGCCGATCGATGCGCACCAGCGTGTCGGGCACCTGGCCACGCAGCACCGCCAGATACTCACGCAGCAGATCGTGGGTGCGAAAGCGTTCGCCCAGCACGCGGTTCGCGTGCGGCGTCTTGCCGAAGACCAGCAGGCCGCTCGTCTCCATGTCCAGGCGGTGGACGACGAACACCTCGCCCAGGATCGCCGCCAGGTTGTTGCGATCGCTCTCCGGTGTGGGCGCCGTCAGCAGGCCTGACGGCTTGTCGACCACGATCACTTCCTCGTCCTCGTACACGACGGTGTGGCGCGGCAAACCGGCCTCGTCCCTGGCGCGAGCGTCGCCGCCCAGTTGCTTGGTGGCCCGCTCCAGCGCACCACCGAGGTGCGCCTGCACCTTCTCGCCTTCGTGCATCGACCGGGCGGCGATCTTCACCCGGCGGCCGTCGATGAACACACCGCCCAGGTCAAGGAGGACACGCGCGCGACGCCGGGACAGGCCTTCGACCCGCGCGGCCAGGACCTGATCCAGGCGTAGGCCGGCCTCGTCAGCCCCGACGGTGAACGTGACGGCCTTCGTCGGCACGACCGGTCACTTCAAGGTGGACATGTACTCGACGAGATCGCGCAGCTCGCGCCTGGTCAGGATGTCACCGAAGCCGTCGGGCATGCCGGAGGCGCCGCGCTCCCGCTTCTTGACGTCACCCTTGCGCAGGATCTGCATCCCCTCGTCCGGTGACGCGACCTCCAGGGTGTCAGCAGTCTCCTTCCGTAGAACGCCGCCCTTGATGCTTCCGTCGGCCATGGTCAGGATCACGGACTCGAAGCCCTCGGCCAGTTGCTTGTTGGGCGTGACCACCGCCTCCAGCAGGTACTGGCGATCGCGCTTGGCGCCGATGCCGTCCATGTCGGGGCCGACATCGCCGCCCTCGCCCCGCAACCGGTGGCAGCGCAGGCACGCCACCTCGGCCTTTTTCCAGAAGATGTCGCGTCCCTCCTCGGGGTCGCCGCCCGCCAGGGTCTCGCGGAACCGCCCCAGCTCGTCCTTGGGCCGCGCCGCCTCGTACGAGGCCAGCTTGTGGCCCAGCACGGGCGATTTTCGCGCCATCGCGGCCTCCAGCAGGTCCAGCGCGATCTCGGGCGGAACCCGGCCGGCCAGCAGGTCGTCGAGCCAGCGTCCCAGCAACGCCTCGGCATCGGCGGCGGGAAGCGTGCGAACCGCGGCCAGCGCCGCTTGTTTCTCGATGATGGTCCCCTGCCCCATCGCGCGATCGACGACCGGCGCGGCATGGGCAGGATCGCGCTTGACCTGGATCCGCAGCGCCGCCACGCGCACCCTGGGCTCGGCATCGCGCGAAACCGCTTCCAGCACCTTGGCTATATCGGGCGTCTCCAGCGTCGCCAGGGTCGCCAGCGCCTCGGCCCGCAGCGCTCCCCCCGCCTGGCGCGATTTCACGAGAGCGACGAGCGCGGGAACGGCCGCCCGCAGTTGCAGCGCACGCACCGCCTTCAACGACGCCTGGCGCACCGGATCGGGCGAGTCACGGAGCAGGATCGTCACCGGTCTGGCCAGCGCCGCAGCCGCTGCCCCCCGGTCACGCGCGCCGGCAGACAGGGGGTGCCACAGGCCGGTGACACGATCGCGGCCCTTCCCGTCGTTCCATTCGGCCAGCGCCGCCACCGCCTCGGAGCGCACCTCCGGTGGGATCGAAGCTCCGGTCGCCAGGGTCGCCAGGCGCCGCGCCCCCTCGGCCTTGCCGAGGCGAAAGTTGGCATTGACCACACGGAGGAGTGTCGGCGCGTCCGTCGCTTTCACCGCCGCCAGCGCCTTGACACCTTCGTCGATCTTGTCGTCGTTGATGGCCCGCGCCGCCTCGCGCACCAGCAACGGGTCCGAGTCTTTGAGGAAGCGCGCCACCTCGGGGCTGCGTTTCCGCCGCAGCGCCAGCAACACGCCCAGCCGCACCGACGGCGAAACTCCGCGGGTCGCTCCGAGCAGGGCCTTGTCGTCCGCCGTGCCGAGGAGGCCCATCACCGCCGCATGCCGCAGATAGGGATCCCGGTCGGCGTTGCGCGCCAGGAGCTGCAACAGGTCCGGGAATGCCTCGCGGGCACCGATGCGACCGAGGGCCTGGGCGGCAAAGAACTGCACGCGTGGGCTCTGGTCGGTCAGCAACCGCCGCGCCTCCGGAGCCGCCGCCATCAGGCGCGCGTCGCCCAGCACGCGCAACGCCTGCGCCCGCACCTCGGCATCCGGATCGGACATCAGCGCGATCAGCGCCGGCGACAGGGCCTGCTTGTTTTTTCGAAGAAGCTGCCCGAGACCCCAGATGCCGTGCAACCGGCCGAGCCCTCGCCCCCTGGTCGCCGCCTCGGTCAGCGTGCCGCCCTCGCCCCGGAGGGCCAGCTCGAACTGTGCCTCCTGACGGACGCGCATGTCCGCGTGCCCGAGCAGCTTCAGCAGATCGCGCTCGGCCCGTTTGCCCATGCCGTCGGCCATCAGCTGCCGTGTCTCGCGCACCAGAGAATCCTTGTCGACGGCAGGGTCGTGGACGCGGAAGATGCGCCCCTTGCCCGGGCGGAGCCAGCCCTGGGTCCAGTCGAGCACGTAGAGCCCTCCGTCGACGCCGAACTCGACGTCGGTGGCCAGCACACCCCAGATCGAACGATCCTCGCCCACCATCTGGAAGCTGGCACCCGCGGGCTTGAGGGTGAACGACCAGATGCCACTCAGCGTGCTCTGACCCTTGAAGTCGGCCAGGAAGAAGCGGCCCGCGTAGTCCTTCGGCAGCCCGGTCCCCGGATAGTAGGCCGCGCCCGATGGACCGTTCGTGATGTTCTGGATCGGCGGGACCAGATGAGCCGCCTGCCCGGCCCACGCCGGATGCCACATCTTCTCGGCGTTCCAGGGACCGCGGGTGTCGAGATACTGATAGCCGATGCGCCAGCCGCTGTCGCCGCCCTCGACCACGTAGACCCAGCGAGCCTTGTCGCCGCCGTCGGAGTTGTTGTCGCCGGTGAACAGGTTGCCGTGCTCGTCGAACACCAGATCCTGCGGATTGCGGTTCCCGTAGGCAAAGAGCTCCAGGTTCGAGCCGTCGAGCTCGCAGCGGAAGATGCCGCCGGTCTCCGGCAGGGCGATGGTTCCACCCTCGGCGGTCTTCACGTGCGCACCGCGATCACCCAGCGAGAAGTAGAGGCGTCCATCCGGGCCGATGCGCAACCCGTGCAGATCGTGCCCCGCGAACGCATACCGCACACCGAAGCCGCTGAACATCGACTTGCGGGCCCCGTCGCGCAGCACCCAAAGATGCGGAATATTGGTCAGGAACAGATCGTTCTTGCGCGCCAACACAGAGGAGGCAATGCCATCGAGAGGATCGTTGAACCCGTCGGCGAAGATGGTGTGGCGGTCGGCGCGGCCATCGCCGTTGGTGTCCTCGACCAGCTCCACGCGCTCGCTGCGGGCCTTCAACGCGGGCACGTCCATCAGCTCGTCGATCATTGTCTGGCGATCCTCGACCGTGCGCGCTGCGAGTTCGCGATCGAGCAGCTCGTTGGCGATGTTCGCCAGCCGCTCGGGCGAGGCCTTCTTGCGGAACTCGACCGTGGGCCATTCGAGGCGATGGCGGTTGTCCCAGACGCCTGCGCTCCGGTAGCGAAAAGTCTCGACCACGTAGGCGCGTCCGCGCTCGTCGAAAGTGAAGCCGACCGGATTCTTGAGCAGAGGCTCGGACGCCCAGACGTCGATGCGCAGTCCCTTGGGAATGCGGATCAGGCGCGCGGCTTGCTCCGCATCAGGGTGCATCGCCGCCTGCGGCGACGGTGGCTCGTCATCCTCGCCCGCGGCGAACGCGGGCGAGGCCAACAAAACGGCAGCAAGGAGAAATGCTACAGACCCTTGCCGACCATGTAGCGGACGAGGTCGACGACGCGATTCGAGTAGCCCCATTCGTTGTCGTACCAACTTACCAGCTTGAAGAAGTTGCTGTTGAGTTCGATCGACGAGCCCTCATCGTAGATGCTGGACCGCCCGTCATGGATGAAATCCGAGGAGACGACCTCCTCGTTGGTCACGCCCAGGATGCCCTTCAAGTAGCTCTCGCTGGCCTTCCTCATGGCGGCGTTGATCTCCTTGAGGCTGGTCGCCTTGGTGGTCTTGAAGGTCAGGTCGACCACGGACACCGTCGGCGTCGGCACGCGGAAAGCCATGCCGCTCAGCTTGCCCTTCACCTCGGGGAGCACCAGGCCGACGGCCTTGGCGGCGCCGGTGGTCGATGGAATGATGTTCAGCGCCGCAGTTCGGCCGCCCTTCCAATCTTTCTTCGAGGGGCCATCGACGGTCTTCTGAGTCGCCGTGTACGAATGCACGGTCGTCATCAGGCCCTCGGCAAGACCGAAGCCTTCCTTCAAGAGCACGTGTACGACCGGCGCCAGGCAGTTCGTCGTGCAGCTGGCGTTCGAGACGACGTGGTGCTTGGCGGCGTCGTACTGCTCGTGGTTGACGCCCATGACGATGGTGATGTCCTCGTTCTTGCCCGGCGCCGAGATCAGCACCTTCTTGGCGCCGGCGACGATGTGCCCCTGGGCCTTCTCCTTGTCGACGAAGAGGCCAGTCGACTCGATCACCACCTGCACGCCCAGCTCTTTCCACGGCAACTCGGCCGGCGACTTGGCGCTGACCACGCGGATGTCCTTGCCGTCCACCACCAGGATGTCGTCCTCGGCCTTGTCCGCCGACGACTTCTTCGAGCTGACCGTGCCGCCGAACTTGCCCTGCGTGGAGTCGTACTTCACGAGGTAGGCCAGGTTGTCGGCGGGAACGATGTCGCCGACGGCCACGACCTCGATCTCCTTGCCGAACAGGCCCTGATCATGAAGGGCGCGAAACACGAGGCGGCCAATCCGTCCGAATCCGTTGATGGCGATACGCGTGGGCATTTTTTCTTTTCTCCGGGGTGGACGCGCGTCTTCTATCACACAATGGGCGCAGGCAGAGATGACGGGACCCCTCTCGGCTGACGCCGTGCGCACGCTGTCGCGATCCTGCGGGTTTGCGCTGGCTGGCCTTGCGCGCGCCGAGGCCCTGGACCCCGGCCCGCTGCGTCGGTGGCTGGATGCCGGCTACGACGCGGACATGGTCTGGATCCGCCGCAAGGTCGACGAGCGCCTGGATCCGACGAAGGTGCTGCCGGGTGCCCGCACGGTGCTGGCGCTCGGGATCCCTTACCACCACGTCGGCGCGAGCCCCGTCGCCCGCTATGCCCGGGGCCGCGACTACCACTACGCCCACAAGGACCGGATGAAGACGCTGCGCAAGCGGCTCGTGGAGCTGGCCCCCGGGATCGAGACCTACGCCTGTGTCGACAACGGGGCAGCGATGGAGAAGGTCTGGGCAGAACGAGCTGGCCTCGGGTGGATCGGCAAGAACGGATGTCTCATCAACCCGACCTGGGGCTCGTGGATCACCCTGAGCGTGATGTTCCTGGACCGCGAGGTGGACGCTTTCGACCAGCCGCACGGCAACCTGTGCGGCAACTGCGACACCTGCCTGCACAGTTGCCCGACGGATGCTTTCCCGTCCCCCGGCGTGGTGGACGCGCGCCGTTGCCTCTCGTACCAGACGATCGAGAACCACGGTGCGGTGCCCGAGGAGCTGCGCCCGAAGCTGGCCGGGCACGTCTTCGGCTGCGACGTCTGCCAGGAGGTCTGCCCGTTCAACCGCCGTCCGATCGATCCCGGTGACGCCCGGTTCGAGCCACGGCCGATCGGAACGATGTCGGCGGACGAACTGGCCGGTCTGTCCGAGGACGACTTCGAGGCGCTGGCAGCGGGAACAGCCCTGGTGCGCGCGCGCTACGACGGCATCCGGCGAAACGCCGTGCTCGCCCTGGGTGCCGCCCGCCGCAGGGCGGCGCGGCCTCTGCTCGAACGTCTGTCGCGTGACGACAGCGATCTCGTCCGGGAAGCCGCGCTCTGGGCGCTGGCTCGTATAAGGTAGCGCCCCATGAGTCTGCCGCTCCTGGCGATCCTGGTCATCGCGGCCCTCGTGCTCGGCTACCGCTTCTACGGCGGGTTCGTGGCGCGCCAGTACCAGCTGGATCCGAACACGCCCACGCCGGCCGAGCGGCTGAAGGACGGCGTCGACTTCGTGCCCACGCGCCCCTTCTACCTGCTGCCCCAGCACTTCTCGGCCATCGCGGCGGCGGGGCCGATCGCGGGACCGATCCTCGCCGCCCAGCAGTTCGGCTGGCTGCCGTCGATCCTGTGGATCGCGCTGGGCGTGGTGTTCATCGGCGCCGTCCACGACTTCTCGACCCTGGTCGCCTCCATCCGCCATGACGCCCGGTCGATCGCCGAGGTGGTCCGGGTGCACCTCGGCGGGCGGGCGTGGCTGGCGCTGATGGTTTTCATCTGGGTGGCGCTGATCTACGTCATCGTCGCCTTCACCGACGTCACGGCCGCCACGTTCGTCTCGGGCGACGCCGACATGCAGGGGCTGTCGTTTCGCTTCAACCCAGGCGGCGCCGTGGCGGCCGCTTCCGTGCTGTATCTGCTGCTCGCCGTGGTGATGGGGCTGGTGGACCGCCTGCTGCGGCCGCCGCTGTGGCTCCAGACCATCATCTTCGTGCCGGCGACGCTGGTGATGGTGTGGCTCGGCACGCAGCTGTCGACGATCCTGGTGCTGGACGCGCGCACCTGGGCGCTGCTCATCCTGGCCTATTGCTTCGTTTCCTCGCTGACGCCGGTCTGGGCGCTGTTGCAGCCGCGCGGGTATCTGGGCGGATTCGTCCTCTACATGGCGCTGGCCGTCGGGGTGGTCGGAATCTTTTTCGGCGGCTTCGAGATCAAGCAAACCGCTTTCACCAGCTTCTCGACGCCCGGTCCGACGGGGATGCTGTTCCCCTTCCTGTTCGTCACCATCGCCTGCGGCGCCTGCTCGGGGTTCCACGGCCTCGTCTGCTCGGGCACGACGTCCAAGCAGATCGCCTCCGAGACGCACTGCAAGCCGATCGGCTACGGAGGCATGCTCCTGGAGGCGTTCGTGGCCCTCATCGCGCTGGCGACGATCATGATCGTCGCGCCGGCCGCCGTGGCCGGCAAGGGCCCGGGCGCCATCTACGGCGCGGGGCTCGGCCGATTCCTCACGGTGCTAATTGGCGAGAAGCACCTCGCCTTCGCCACCACCTTCGGGGCGATGGCCTTCTCCACCTTCGTCTTCGACACCCTCGACGTCAGCACGCGGCTCGGGCGCTACATCCTGCAGGAGCTGCTCGGCTGGAAGGGGCGCGTCGGCGCCATCGCGGCCACGGCCGTGATGTGTGGCGTCCCCGCGGCGCTGATCCTGCTGTCCGGCAGCGGTAGCTACCGCATGTTCTGGACTCTCTTCGGGACCGCGAACCAGCTGCTGGCTGCGCTGTCGATGCTGGGGATCAGTGTCTGGCTGCGGCAGTCGGGGAAGCGGTACTGGTACACGATGGCGCCGACGATCTTCCTCCTGGCGACCACCGTCGTCTCGCTGGCGGTCCAGGCAAAGACAGCTTTCCTGGGTGGCAGCGATCGCCTGGCGCTGGTGAACGGCTTCGTGGCGCTGGCGCTGGTCGGGCTGGCGGCGACGCTGGTGGTGTTCGCGGTCCGGGTGTTGCTTCAGGCGCCCACCGTCGCAGCCAGCGACTCCAAGGTCGCCCTCGCCGGGCCGCGCTCCAGCTCGGCGTAGTGACGCACGACCGGCCACAGCTCGGGGCAGTTGAAGGCGCGTAAGCGCTTGGCGGCCAGCGCCCCGATGGCACCCGGCGCCTCGCGGACCAGATTCATCAGAAAGAGGCCTGCGTCGAGGCGTCCGACGTCGGCGATCGCCTCGACCGCCGCCTGCCGTACCCGATCATCCTTCGCCTCGCGGTAGAGGCGCACCAGTGACGCGAGACCACTCGGGAAGCCGAGGCAGCGCAGCGCCCGTCGGGCCTCCACGCGCACCGTCTCGTCCGCGTCGGCCAGGCCGCGACGCACCATCGCGAAGCTGCGCGTCTGCGGGACCTGGCCGGCCCCGGTCAGCGCGGCCGCCCGCACCGCCGCCATCGGATGCACGGCCAGTCGTTCGAGCGGCGGTAGCACCTCGTATGCCTGAATTTTGCCCAGCATGCGCGCGAGCTCGGCAGTGGCGCCCACGTCGTCCGGTGAATAGCGCGGATCCGCGCACGCCAGCAGCGCGCGTAGCGCTTGCCGCTCGCACGCCAGCACACCCAGGCGGTCGACCACGATCTGCGCCAGCACGCCCGCCGGATCGCCAGCCAGGTCCCAGTCGACGAGGTCGTGCCGCCAGATCTCGGCGTAAGCGACGCTCTGGCGCAGGTGCTCGGGGAGGCCGGGCTGCGGTGGCGGGCTCTCGGCGGCGTTGGCCGTCCGCCGCGCCAGCGTGGCGTAGCGCTGACGTCGCGCCTCGGGCAACGCAAGCTGGGCCAGCGCCCCGTAGATGGCGCCGACCGCCGGCAGATCCCCCGCGGCCGCGGACGCCTCGACCGCGGCGACAAGAGCGCTCTCGGTGACCTCCTCCGGGCCGCCGCGCCTGGCGTTCTGCTGCGCGGCTTCGCGCCACAGCGCCGCCGCGCGCTGCCGGTAGTGGCGCTCGAAGACCAGGCCGCGCCTGATGCTGAACCCTGCCGCCTCGTCGGCCAGCAACGCCCCCGCTTGCCATTCCTCGACCGAGCCGGCGTAGGCGATGAAGTCCTCGTAGTACTCCAGCACCGTCTCGTGCCGGTACCCGCTGGCGGCGAGGAGGCGGATGGCATTGAGATAGCCTTCACACACATTCTCGAACGACCCGCCATCCTTCCCGATGCGCAGCAACAGCCCGTAGCAGTCGAAGGCGCGGTCGGACTCGCCGGCGATCTCGTAGCCGTCCGCCAGCTCCTCGAGCGCACGCGCCGTCAGCGTCAGCTCCCGGCGCGCCTCGGCCCCCTGCCCCAGCCGTCGCAGCGTCTGGCCGAGGTTGAACCGCACCAGGGCCGCCTCGTACGGTCGGCCGCGCAGCCGGTCGTCTGCCAGCAGCGCCTCCCAGGCCTGCCGCGCCCCCGCCCAGTCACCGCCTCTTTCCAGCGCAAGGGCGCCCAGGGCGCCGTGCCCCGACACCGACCAGGCGCGCGCCGCCTCGCGATGCCGGCCCTGATTGGCCGCGCACAGCGCCCACTCGTGCGGCTGCTTCTGCGGATCGAAGCACCGCTCGGCGTCGCCGAAGCGCCGGAGCGCCAGCAACACGCAGCCTGCCTCCCGCGTGCGCCCCAGCGCCTGGAACGCCGCCAGCGCGCCATCCAGCCAGCGGTCGTACGCGCCGGGCGCCGTGACGCCCACGTGGCGCAACAGCGACAGGTAAAGAGGCAGCGCCTCGGCTGGCCTGTTCTCGCGCAGCGCCCTGTCGGCGCGCTCATGGACGTCGGCGTCGCGCCGATCGAGGTGGCCGGGGCTGGAGATCGACATGAGGGCTTCTCGATCATATCGTGCCATTCGTCGTGAGGTCTTCGTCTGTCATGCTGCTGGTGGTTGTGGGGTGCGCCGGGTCGCGCTCCGCCCAGGTGAGCGATCTCCCGCTCGGCGATCCCGCGCGCCGCGATCGTCCGGCGGCGGTGGTGCTGGACGGCATCACCGAGACCGCCAGCGGACGCGTCATCGCCGCACAGGAACTGGCGCCCGCGCTGGCCTCGACCCGCCTCATCTTCATCGGTGAGGGACACACCAGTCCCGGCAGCCACGAGGTCCAGCGGCGCGTGATCCAGGCGCTGGTCGACGCCGGGCGCAAGGTGATCGTCGGCCTCGAGATGTTCCCGACCGCAGCACAGCCGGCGCTCGATGCCTGGTCGGCCGGCCCGGGGATCGAAGGTGACTTCCTCGAGAGCACCCACTGGTACAAACACTGGGGCTTCCCGTTCGCCTATTACCGCGACATCGTCCTCCTCGCGCACGCGCGCAAGCTGCGCCTGGTGGCGGTCAATGCGCCCCGCGAGTTGATCACCGCCGCCCGCAAGAACACGCTGGACGCCGCCCAGAAGGCGCAGCTTCCCCCGACGATCGACACGAACAGCGACGAGCACCGGCGGCTGTTCCGCGCGTATTTCGCCGGCGATGCGCACGGCAAGATGTCGGACGCGCAACTCGAATCGATGTACCGCGCCCAGTGCACCTGGGACGCGGTCATGGCCTGGAACGCCGTACGTGCGCTGCGCGAGACACCCGACTCGGTCATGGTGGTGCTGATCGGATCGGGGCACGTCGCCTTCGGTCTCGGTGCGCCCCGGCAGGCCGCGCTGTGGTGGAAGGAACGGATCGCCACGATCCTGCCGGTGCCGCTGCGCGACGACAAGGGACGGCCGGCGCAGGTCCGCGCCTCGTACGCCGACTATGTCTGGACCGTGCCGCCCGATCCGGATTTTCCGCCGCATGCGGAGCTTCCCTTCTCGGTCACGGATCGGAAGGGCGCCGTGGTGGTCGTGGGCGAACCGGCCGCCGGCCTTCAGCGGGACGATCGGATCGTCTCGCTCGACGGTGCCACCGTGGCCGACAAGGAGGCGCTGCTGATTCGCCTCGGGGCCAAGCAGTGGGGTGACAACGCCGCATTCGACGTCCAGCGAGGCACACAGAAGATCCGGGTGAACGTTCCGCTGCGCCGTCCCGTCAGCCCCTGAGATACGATGCGCGCATGTCGAGCCTCCTCTACGCCTTCCTGCTCCTCGCCATCGACGACTACACGCTCGGGCCCGATTCCCAGCCGAAGCCGAACGTGCCGAAGGGGCAGGTCACGAAGTACACCTGGACCAGCAAGATCTTCCCCGGCACCGTGCGCGACTACTGGGTGTACGTACCGGCGCAGTACCAAAAGGCCCAGCCCGCGTGCGTGATGGTGTTCCAGGACGGCGGCGGCTACGTGAAGCCCGACGGTCAGTGGCGCGTGCCGGTGGTCTTCGACAACCTCATCGCCGCCAAGGAGATGCCGGTGACCGTCGGTGTCTTCATCAACCCCGGTGTGGTGCCGCCGGTGACGCCAGCCGCGCTTCCGCGCTTCAACCGCAGCTACGAGTACGACGGCATGGGCCCGGAGTACGCGCGCTTCCTCGTCGAGGAGATCCTCCCCGAGGTCGGCAAGTCGTACAAGCTGACGTCGGACCCCAACTGCCGCGCGATCCAGGGTTCGAGCTCGGGCGGCATCGCCGCTTTCACCGCGGCCTGGGAACGCCCCGACGCCTTCCGCCGCGTCTTGACCACCATCGGCACCTACGTCGGCCTGCGCGGCGGCAACGAATACCCGACGCTGATCCGCAAGACCGAGCCGAAACCGATCCGCGTCTTCCTGCAGGACGGCAGCCACGACAACAACGCCTACGGTGGCAACTGGTTCCTCGCCAACCAGGAGATGCTGTCGGCGCTGGAGTTCGCCGGGTACGAGGTGAACCACGAATGGGGCGACGGCGCCCACAACGGCAAGCACGGCGGCTCGATCCTGCCGAACGCGATGCGCTGGCTATGGAAGGACTTTGGCAAGCCGATCACCGCCGGCACCGGATCCAGGCAGCCCGTGATGGACGTTCTGGACACGGGCGACGAGTGGAAACTGGTCCAAGAAGGCTACAGCTTCACCGAAGGGCCGTCGGTCAACGCCAAGGGAGAGGTCTTCTTCACCGACATCCCGAACAAGAAGATCCACAAGATCGGGCTCGACGGAAAGGTCAGTGTCTTCGTCGCCAGCAGCAACGCGGCGAACGGGATGATGTTCGGGCCGGACGGCCGGCTCTACGCCGGTCAGAAGGACACCAAGCGGGTCGTGGCGTACGACACCGCGGGCAAGGAGACCGTCATCGCCGAGGGCATCGAGCCGAACGATCTGGCCGTCGCCTACGACGGCAACATCTATGTCACCGAACCAAACCACAAGCAGGTGTGGCTCATCCCCAAAGGGGGGCGCAAGCGGGTGGTCGACACCGGCATCACGGCGCCGAACGGCGTGGTGCTCACGCCGGACCAGAGTCTGCTCTACGTGGCCGATACGCGCGGCCGCTTCGTCTACTCGTTCCAGATCCAGAAGGACGGCTCGCTGACGCACAAGCAGCCGTACTGCCATCTGCACGTCGACGGCAACCGCACCGACAGCGGCGCCGACGGAATGAAGGTCGACGTGCTCGGCCGGCTGTACGTGGCCACGCCGATGGGATTGCAGTTCTGCGACCAGGCCGGCCGGGTCAACGGCATCATCGCCAAGCCGCACCCGCGTGGGCTCGCCAACGTCGTCTTCGGGGGCCCGGCCTTCGACGAGCTGTTCGTGACCGCCCAGGACAAGGTGTTTCGCCGCAAGACGAAGACCAAGGGGGCCATGTCCTTCCAGCCGCCGATCACGCCGCCGACGCCGCGCCTGTGACGTTTCGAGGCGTGGCGCCGGCGCCACACCGCCTCGCACCACCGCGAAACTGTTGAAGCCAGCGACGGCACGGCGGCTGCTTTGACGAGCAGCGCATGCTCCGCCCCGTCGCCCTGGTGGTCATCTTCGTCTTCAGCACCGGCTGCCTCTCGAACGAATACCGCATCCCCCGGGCCGAGCTGCAGCGCCTGGCCTCGCTGCCACCCGACGAGCGCGGCCAGCGCGTACGGTTGGTCCAGGAGATGGGAGAGCGGCGTGACACCCCGCCGGCCCCCGTGCCCCAGGCGTACGGCGAGTTCCACGTGGAGATCCAGGGCTACATCGCTCTGCCTTCCGGAAGGTCTCGCCCGGCGCCGCGGGCCGCCCCTGCCGCTCCTCGTACTGGCTCGTGGCGAGGTGGCGGCGGTGGCGGTGGCAACTTGACACTCCCGTCGGGCGGCAGCGGCGAGGAACTGGTGGTGCTGGCCATCGTCGTTTTCACCGTGGCGCTGCTCGCCGCGACCGGCCTGGTGGTCACCGAAGGGATGCGCTTCGACGGTTACACGGCTCTTCCGCCGACGCAGCCGGTGCACCTGAAGACGGGAGGTGGCCAGGAACTGGTGGTGCCGCTTGCATCGCTGGCGCCGGCGGATCTGGAGGGCGTCGAGGAGGCGACGGTGATCGAGGACGAGATGGACGGGCTGCGCTTCTTAGGCCGGGCGCCGCTGGACCGCCGCGGGGCGGCCTTCAAGCTGGACGCGGGCGGCGGCGGTTTCTCACTCGATCAGTACTCGGTGGTGGGGCTGGCCTCGAACATTCAACTGGGATTCTTTCCGACGCAGACGTTCGGAGTCATGGCCGGGGTGACGTTGCTCGGCGGCACGCTCGAGGACGGCAGCACCGTTGCCCGCCACACCCTGTCCCTGGAGGCGCAGTTCTTCCCCGCGCACCTCGGCCGGCTGCACCTCGGCGCCTTCGGTCATGGCGGCGTCGTGATCGCCGGTGGCTCGGGGATCGACGGATCCGGGGAGGCCTTCGGCGGCGGCGCCATCATCGAGATCGATCTGACGACACGCATGGCGCTGACCGCTCGCGCCGACTACACCCGCGCACGCCTGACCCCGACGGTCTGGTCCGGCGCTACGACCTTCACGGTGGGCGTTGCGATTTATTGAGATCGGGACCCTGAGAGGGTCCCGATACCCCCCGCGACGGGCCCCCGCCGGGCTAAGCCCGACGGGTTCCCACGCGATTGAGATGGGTTCCCACGCGATCGATGATCTCGAGCGCCTGTCGCCGCTTGTCGGCGAGCGATTCCGCGGTGACCACGTCGTGGCGGGCGAGCAGTGGCAGGTAGTCGAGGGCGAGCGGCGCCGACGGCAGCACGTAGACGACGTGCAGGGCGGCGCGACGGGCGAGCGCCTCGACGGTCGCCGTCGGGATGTGGCACTCGCCGTGGGTGATCACCGTGAGCGACAAGGGTCCCGTGCCACGTCCGAGCTCGAGCAGGAGATCCTGGAACACGCGCGCGTAGTGACGCCCCTGCTCCGACTGGAAGCAGAGCACATACGGAAGTTCCTGACCGCCCAGGCTTGCCGCCGGCACTTTGCCGTGTAGCCGCCCGTCGAAGAAGCGGAACCAGACGTCGACTCCCTGGAGCGCCATCGTCTTCACCAGTGCCAGCGCCAGGCCGCGCGCGAACACCTCGCGCGTCCCCCGCATGGAGGCGCTGGCGTCCACGAGCACGCCATGGATGCGCCGGTCACCTTCGCGCGGGCGCTCGTGGCCATAATAGAGGAGCTCGTCCGACAGGGCGCGCAGGTCGAAGATCTCGCCGTCGTGGGCCAGCTCGCTCGGCAACAGCGCGTCCGCGGAGCCACGCCGCTCGACGGAGGCGTAGCCGTCCACAGCGAAGCTCTGGGGCGCCCCCTGGCGTTTGGTCTCCAGCAGCGACGGCAGGAGTTGCAGGCAGAAATCGACGGCATCGGCGATCCCGCGCGTGCTCATCATCCGGTGCAGCTCGGCCAGATCGAGCGGCCCACCTCCCGCTCCGAAGAGGCCGAGCAAGCGCACCGGCCCGAGATCGACCTGTTCCACCCGCGCGCGGAGCGCCGGCTCGCCGTCGAGCAGGATGGGTAGCAGCGTCTGGGCCCAGGAGCAATCGAAGGCCCGCGCAAGTGCCCCGGGCGCGGTTTCGAAGAGCGCCGACACCAGCGGCAAGGGCGTGCGTTGATCCAGCGCCCGCCCGGGACCCGCTGCCCATCGCGCCGCAGGATCGCCCAGCAAACGCGCGATCAATACCGCGATCACCTCGTCGCGCACGAAGATCGTACCCAGCGCGGCCAGCGATTCGGAGTGCGCCAGCGTCTGCACCAGCGTCCGGTAGCGCGCCTGGGGTGTGTCCCCGCCGTCGCGTGGCCGTTCCCGTGCCAGGGCTCGCAACGCCGGCCGCGCCAGCAGGTGCCCCAGATCGTGGACCACGAACAGCGGCAACCCCAGCCCCAGTGCCGCGACACCGTTGCGCCAGGCGACAGCCTGCAGCGCCCCCGACGGGCCGGTCGAGGGGAGACCGGACAGCGTCAGCGTAGCCAGTTGCCGTGCGAGCTCGCGCTCGTCGGCGGTCTCGTTCACCCCGCCCGTCGCTTCGCCGCGCTGAGGGTGTTGGCGAGTAGCATGGCGATGGTCATCGGCCCCACGCCGCCGGGCACCGGTGTGATGGCCCCCGCCCGCTCCGCCGCCGCGCCGTACTCGACGTCGCCCACCAGCTTGCCCTCGGCGTTCCGGTTCATCCCGACGTCGATGACCGTGGAGCCCGGCTTGATCCACTCGCCGCGGATGAACTCGGCGCGGCCGATCGCCGCCACCAGGATGTCCGCCGTCTTCACCACGCCCGGAAGATCGCGCGTCTTCGAGTGACACAGCGTCACCGTCGCGTCCGCCGCGGTCAGCAGCACCGCCACCGGCTTGCCCACGATGTTCGAACGTCCAACCACGACCGTGCTGGCGCCCGCCAGCTTCACTCCCGCCTCCTCGATCAGCTTCATGATTCCATAGGGCGTGCAGGCGATGAACCGTGGCTCGCCCATGAGCAGGCGCCCCAGGTTCTCGGGGTGGAAGCCGTCGACGTCCTTGCCGGGGTCGATGCTCAGGAGGACGCGCTTGCTGTCGATCTGCTTGGGCAGCGGTAACTGCACCAGGATGCCGTCCACGTCGCGGTTCGCGTTCAGGTCCGCAACCAGCTTCAGCAGCGCCGCCTCGCTGGTGTCCGTGCTCAACTTGTGATCGAAGGTGCGGAAACCGGCTTCCTGGCAGGCCTTGGCCTTGTTGCGCACGTAGATCTGCGAGGCCGGGTCCTCGCCCACCAGGACCACCGCCAGGCCTGGCTGCGCGCCCTTCGCCGTCAGCGCCTTCGCCTCGTCCGTCAGCCCCACCCTGATCCGCGCCGCGAGCGCTTTCCCGTCGAGAATCTTCGCTGCCATGAGGGCGACCCTGACACGTCGGCCGCGAATCTGGCAACAGGATCCGGTCACGCCGGCCGGCGTCCGGACACCCGTCCGGCAAGGACGCCCCCCATACCCGGAAACCGAGGCGTCCCGCCGGCACGTCGGTTGCTTTGCGCAACGCGCGTGAAGCCGAGCCGCACCCTCTTGCTCCTGATGCTCACCGGATCGCCTGCCGTGCACGCCGCGCTGGTCGAGCACGTCGTGACCGCCGGTGGCCAGGTCGCCGTGGTGTCGGGGGGCGAGGTGCTGGTGTTCAGCGAAGACGGCGATCTGCGCTTGCGGCTCGGCACCCGTGACGAGACGCCGCCTACCACGCGTCCGGTCAGTGCGCGCTTGGCGCGTTTGCGTGAGGAGATCCTGGATGACCTCGACGTCCCGGAGGAAGAGCGCGATTCTGCCGACGCGGGGGCGCTGGTCGAGGAGGAAGCACAGCCCGGCCTAAGGTTGCCGCCACGCTCGGAGGTCGTCGTACAGCATCCGGTGATCGCGACCGGCGCCGACGCGATCTGGATCGGCGTGGACGATGGCCTGTGGCGCGTCGATGCGGCCGGTACGGCGACGCGTATGGGACGCCTCGGCCACCGCTTCGATCGGCTGGCGGTCGGCCCTTCGCATCTCGCGGCCACCGAAGGCAGTCGACTCTGGGTCTCCCGCGATCGAGGCCGCAGCTGGACGATGCGGACCGATGGGCCCGCGGCACCGATCACCAGCATCGCCGTCAGCGAATGCTGCCTGTGGCTCGGTACCACGTCGGGGCTGGTGCGGCTGCCTCTCGACAGGGAGGCGCCGCCGGTGACCTTTGCGCCGCCACCGTCCCGTCGGGCGCCACCGCGGTTCGCCGCCCTGCTGCCCCGGTTGGTGATGACCGCGGGCGCGCACACGGCCGCCGGCCGCCGCGACCTGCGGGCCGGGCTGTTCGCCGACTTCGCGCTGGGCGAGACGACGCCGCTGCCTGTTCCCTCACGCCCGCCGATCCGCGAGACACCCCAGCCTCAGACTTCCGAGCGCGACGCCCCCTGCCTGGGCGAGGCGCGGTCCAGCGCCGTGGGCCTGTCGCTGGCCGAGCCGGAGCGCGCCCGTTCCTATGTGGAGCGGGCGGGACGGGCTGCCTGGCTGCCGGAGCTCCGTTTCCGCATGGATCGCCGCCTGGGACGCAGGGAGTCATTGGACCTCCCGGCGGGGGGAGGCTCGTCGCTACCACCACTTGGGCTGGATACCGCTGATGACGTACGATACGAGGCCAGGGCGACCTGGGACCTGTCCAGGCTGGTCTTCAACCCGGATGAGATCGCTGCCCAATCCCAGGCACTCCGAATGGCAGACACGAGACGAGAGGTCGAGTCACTGGTGAACAGGCTGTACTTCGAACGACGGCACCTGAAGATGACCACGCCCGCGCCCCCGCGCATCGCCGAAGTCGAGGCCGAGCTCGACGCCCTGTCCGGTGGCGCCTTCGCCCGGTGCACCGCCCGATGAGCGCCCAGACCAAGGAGGCGCGGCGCCACCAGCGCTTCAACATCAACGTCGAGGCGAACGTGCAGGTGAAAGACGGCCGGCGGGTGACAGCGCGTACCCGCGACGTTTCCCGCAGCGGTATCTGCCTCATCGCCGCCGAGCCGGTGGACCGGGCAGAAACACTCAACGTCGAGCTGGTGCTGAATTTCGGCAACAACGCCTTCTCGGAACCGCTGCGCCTCAAGGCCCACGTGGTCTGGTGCACGCCCATCGCCAATGCCTTCCAGGTCGGGGTGATGTTCGACGCGCTCAGCGACGAGCAAGACACCTACCTCGAGATGTTCCTGCACTTCCTCGACGGGACGATGGCCCCACAGGGCGTGGACGGCGAAGGCGATGGCGCCGTCCCCCAGGAGATCGACGGCGACGAGGAGACCGGGCCGGCAACTCCCGAAGACAAAGACGACCCGTTCCGACCCTGATCAGTCGGCACGCGCGCGGGCCCGGGACATGATCGCTTCCGCCACGCGGGCTCCGTCCAGCGCGGCGCTGACGATCCCGCCGGCATACCCCGCCCCTTCACCCGCGGGGTACAGGCCCTCGGCCGCCGGCGACTCCAGAGTCTCGGGGCGCCTCGGCATCCGCACCGGCGCGCTGGTCCGCGTCTCGGCAGCGACGAGGACGGCATCGGCATGCAGCAGCTTCGGCACACGGCGGGTGAGGTCGTCCAGGCCTCCCCGCAGCGAGTCGATCACGAACGGAGGAAACACTTCCTCGAGTGGCGCCGGCGCCACACCGGGGCGGTAGCTGGTCGCGGGGAGTGATTCGCTCTGTCGTCGGGCGAGAAAGTCCACGAGGCGCACCCCCGGCGCCTGGAACGCGCCGCCCCCCATCTTGAACGCCGCCTCCTCGATGCGCCGCTGGAAAGCGACGCCGGCCAGCGGCCCGTTGCCGACGTCCTTGGCGGAAACCGCGACCACCATCCCCGAGTTCGCGAACGGCGAGTCGCGTTTGGACAAGCTCATGCCGTTGACCACCACCCCGCCCTCCTCGGTGGCCGCCGGCACGATCCATCCCCCCGGGCACATGCAGAAGCTGTAGACGCCTCGACCGCACGACTGCGCCGCCAGCTCGTAGAACGCGGGCGGCAACCTCGGATCACCAGCGGCACGGCCGTACTGGATGGCGTCGATGATCGACTGGGGATGTTCGAGGCGCACGCCCACCGCGAAGTCCTTGGGCAGGATGGCAACGCCGGCCGCCAGCGCCCAGTCGTAGACCGGCCGCGCCGAATGGCCGACCGCCAGCACCACGGCATCGGCGGGCCACTCCTCGCCGGTCGTCGTCACCACCGCGCGCACGCGGCCTGCCTCGATCCTCACCTGCGCGAGCTCGGTCTCGAACCGGTAGACGACACCTGCGCCTTCCAGGTAGCCGCGCAGCTCGGTCAGCACCTTGGGCAGCCGGTTCGAGCCGACGTGCGGACGCGACTCGACCTCGATCTCGTCCGGAGCGCCGAAGCGAACCAGGTCGGCCAGCACCTCGGCGACGCCCGCTCGATCCTTGCTGCGTGTGTACAGCTTTCCGTCCGAGTAGGTACCCGCGCCTCCCTCGCCGAAGCAGTAGTTGGACGAAACATTCAGCGCGCCCCGCTGCAACGTCGCCAGGTCGCGCCGCCGCGGCTGCACCGGTTTGCCGCGCTCGAGGATCACGGACGGCACACCCACCTCCGCCAGTCGTAGAGCTGCCCAGGCGCCCGCCGGCCCCGATCCGACGATCACCACGCGTGGCCGGGCCACACCCGCCGGCCAGCGCCGCAGGAGACGTGGCGCGCGCGCCGCGAACGTCTCGCCGACAGGGAGCACCTCGACCCGAAGGCGGTACCCGATGCGGCGGTCCTTGCGGGCGTCGAGCGACCGGCGTAGCACGCGCATCTTTCCCACGGCGTCCGCGCGCCACCCCAGCGCCCGCGCCGCCAGCCGCTCGATCGGCTCGTCCAGCGCGTCGAGAGGCACGAAGACGTCGACGACCGTTCCCACTCAGCCGCTCAGGCCCACGCGCCGCCTCGCCTCGAGACAGCGCGCTCCCCCGGCCGCCAGCTCGCGACACGCCTGGGGCCGCTGTTCGTAGATGCGACAGCGATACGTCTCGTTCTTCTCGAGCGCCGCGCAGAAGGCGCCCTGGCGGCGTAGCACGAAGCGCGCGCCACGCCGGATCACCAGCTCGGGATGCGCATCGACCACCGGATCCCGCACCGAAAGGCCCACCACATCGAAGCCCTCGCGGCAGCATGCGCCGCACGCCAGGCAGTCGAGCGCCGGCTCCCAGAGCGCGCAGGCGGGATACGTGGGATCGACGCGCGGACCGGTCTCCCCCGGCGCGGCAGCCTGACGGCACCGGGAGAAGCCGTCGCGATCTTCGTACCGCCACGCGCAACTGTCACACTGCCGCGCCGAAGCTCCGGCGGGAAGTCCCAGTGGATGCACGTTGGCCATGGCCCATCGCTCGTCGGTGCGCAGGAGCGCGGCCGTCGACAGCAGCGCGCCGTCGATCGCACGCTGCCAGCCCGAGCTCGCCGCCCAGCGCGCCCCCGCCCGCGCAAAGACACAGGCCGGATCATCGCCCACCAGCGGAAACGCGGACAGCGCCACGTAGTACGCGCGTGACACCGTGGTCGGCGTCATGTGGGGACGCAGCGCGTGCGCGTCCGCGAGATGCGCCTGCAGCCGCAAGCAGGCGTCCTCGGCGACACGATCACGCTCATCCGTGTTGTCCAGGCCCCAATCGGGCGCGCGCAGGCTCGATTCGCCCTGCACCAGCGCGTGGCACAGCTCGTGGAACACCAGTTGCGCGACGCTGTCGTCGCTGTCCAGGGTGTCGTGGGCGCCGATCAGGATCCTGCCGCTTCCGTCGGTGGACGCGTACGCATCGCTCGTTCTCTCGACGGAGAAACCGAGCGAGCGCGCCGCCTCGATCCAGATCCGATCGACGCGCGGATCATCGAGGACGCTGGCCGCGCCCGATCCTGTGTGCGTCGCGTCGCTTGTCACTGTCGTGTTCGACCATAACTTCGCAGGCGAATTTCCGATCGTGTTTTTTGTGTTGACTGTCAGCGTCCCAATTTTGTAAGAGGGCACCGGTCTTCCCCTGCGAAGCCCTTCCCGACTCTCCGCGTGAGAGACCGGTTTCCTCCTCAGAATCGGGCGCAAAGCCAAGGATTCGAGAGTGTTCATCAACTTCGCACATAGTTCTCGTCGCACTGTCGCCGCTCTTGCTGGCGTGATGGCGGTCCCAGCAGGGTTGCCGGCGCGCAGCACTGCACGGGCCCAGATCCAGCAAGTTCAACCGACGCAGACCCCGCGCGCCGCCGCGCCCGATCGTGCCTACCCGAGCGAGGATTGCCTCGCCACCACGATCTGCAGCCTGAAGGGCCGGGTTCGCTGGCGGACCGCCGCATGGGCTCCTGACTTCTGCCGCACCGTCGCCCACCAGGTGCTCCTGTCGGCGAAACAGAATGACATCTCGCCCAGCCTCTTGGTCGCGGTGATGATCAACGAGAGCGACATGAACGAGAACGCCTTCCTCGTCAGCGAGAAGAACGGCGCCGTTTACGCCAAGGACAGCGGCCTCATGGGTATCCGCTGCGTGCTGGACGCCAAGGACAGGTGCACCAACGGCAGCGTCCGCGGGATGCCTTGGAAGAAGTTGATGGATCCGCTGACGAACATCGCCATCGGCGCGCGCGAGCTGGCCAAGTGGCGCGCGGCCGGCGTCACTCGCGTGCGCGATCGCAAGGGGCACGAGAAATTCGTCACCTGCCAGCACAAGACCCACGGCTTCTGGGCCCACTACAACCACGGCCCCATCTACATCGATCACGGACCGGCGCGGCACTATCCCCACCGGATCGCGGTGCTCGGCTACGCTCTCGCGCGCGCGCTGAACACCGAGGCACCCGAACTGAAGGAGCCCGAGAAGGTCACGATGCGCGATCCGGGCCGCCGCGCGCGCACGCCCGATCGTCCCATGGAGCCACGCTACCGCAAGCTGTGCGATCAGATCCGCAGCGTCGGTGGGATGTGCGCCGGCGTGGCCTCGCTCGATACGCGATCGCCCAAGCTGAACTAGGGCATGGCGGATCCCTCTGGCCACGCTGCCGGCGAGGAGGATCTGGTCAAGCTCGACCCGGATCATCCGGGCTTCCGCGATCCGATCTACCGCGCCCGCCGCAACGGCATAGCAAAGCTCGCCCTCGAGCACATCGTCGGCACGTCGATTCCACGCGTCGAGTACACCGCCGCCGAGCACACCGTCTGGAGCACCGTCTGGAGCAAGCTGGATCCGGTGCAGTCGCGCTTCGCCTGCCGCGCCTACCTCGACAGCCGCGCGCGCCTCGATCTCGATCGTACGCGCATTCCGCAACTTGCCGACGTGAACGCGAAGCTAGAGCCGCTCACGGGATTCAAGATGATCCCCGTGGCCGGCCTGGTCTCGTCGCGCGCCTTCCTGTCGAACCTGGGAGAAGGAATGTTCCTGTCGACGCAGTACATCCGTCACGCCAGCCGTCCGCTCTACACGCCCGAGCCGGACGTGATTCACGAGCTGGTGGGCCACGCGGCGACTCTGTGCCACCCGACCTTCGCATCGATGAACCGGACGTTCGGCGCGGCGGCTGCGCACGTCTCCGACGAGACCCTGGCGCTGCTGGAGCGGGTGTACTGGTACACCATGGAGTTCGGTCTCGTCGCAGAGTCGGGCGTGCCAAAGGCGTACGGCGCGGGCCTGCTGTCTTCTTTCGGGGAGCTGGAACGCTACGCCGTGACCGCCGAGATCCGCCCCTTCGATCCCGATGAGTGCGCCGCCCGCGCGTATGATCCGACGACCTATCAGGCCGTGCTGTACGTGATCCCCGACTTCGAGACCTTGGCCCGAGCCGTGAGAAGGTGGCTCGATGCGCATCGAGACCGATAGGGCGGCCCTGCTGATCGTCGACTTCCAGGAACGCCTGGCCGCCGCCATGGCTCCGGACGTCGTCGTCTCCTGCGAACGGAACATCGTGCTGCTGATCGAGCTGGCGCGACGGCGGGCCATCCCGATCGTGGTCAGCGAGCAGTACCCGAAGGGCCTCGGCCCGACGGTCGCCCCGATCGCCAAGGCGCTGGAAGGCCTGACGGTCGAACGCATCGAGAAGATGGCATTCAGCTGCGTCGCCGCGCCCGGCTTTACCGAGCTCTACCGGCGCATCGGCCGCACGCAGTGGATCGTCACCGGCATGGAGACGCACGTCTGCATGTACCAGACGGCGCGCGACCTCGTCGTGCTGGGCGCCGAGGTTCACGTTCCCGCCGACACGGTCAGCTCGCGGGTCCCCGCCAACGTGAAGGTCGGCCTCCAGCTCATCGAGCGCGCCGGGGCCATCATCACGGCGACCGAGGCTCTGATCTTCGACGCTCTGGGGACGGCGGGCACCGAGGATTTCCGGGCCATGGCCAAGCTCGTCAAGTGATAAGGTCGCCGGCCTGATGTCGGACGACAACAACGGCGAGGGAAATCCGAAGAAGTACCGCAGCGCCCAGTGGTTCGGGCTCAAGGGGCGGGAAGGGATCGTCTACCGCTCCTGGATGAAGAACCAGGGACGGCCCGACGACCTCTTCGACGGCCGCCCGGTCATCGGCATCTGCAACACCTGGTCGGATCTCACCCCGTGCAACGCCCACTTCCGTGACCTGGCCGCCCGCGTGAAGCAGGGCGTGTCGGAAGCCGGCGGCTTCCCCGTCGAGTTCCCGGTGATGAGCCTGGGCGAGGTGTTGATGAGGCCGAGCACCATGCTGTTCCGGAACCTCGTGGCGATGGACACCGAGGAGTCGATCCGCGCCAACCCGCTCGACGGCGTCATCCTGCTGGTCGGTTGCGACAAGACCACGCCGGCGCTGATGATGGGGGCCGCAAGCTGTGATCTGCCGACGCTGGTGATCTCCGGCGGTCCGATGCTGAACGGGCGCTTTCGCGGCGAGGAGATCGGCTCGGGCACACACGTCTGGAAGTTCACCGACGCCCTCAAGAAGGGCGAGATGACCGACGGCGACGTCGAGGAGGCGGAGGCGTGCATGTCTCGCTCCGCCGGCCACTGCATGACCATGGGCACCGCCTCGACGATGGCCTCGATGGTCGAAGCGCTGGGGATGGGCCTGCCCGGGCAGGCCGCGATCCCGGCGGTGGACGCGCGCCGCTACACCCAGGCCCACCTGGCCGGCCGACGCATCGTCCAGATGGTGAAGGAGGACCTTCGCATGTCGAAGATCCTCACCAAGCAGGCATTCGAGAACGCCATCCGCACCAACGGCGCGATCGGCGGCTCGACGAACGCGGTGGTGCACTTGCTGGCGATCGCGGGCCGGATCGGGATCGATCTGACCCTGGCCGACTGGGATCGCCTTGGCAAGGACGTCCCATGCCTCGTCAACCTGATGCCGTCGGGCAAGTACCTGATGGAAGACTTCTATTACGCGGGTGGTCTGCCGGTGGTGCTCAGGGAGATCGGGCATCTTCTTCACAAGGACGCGCTGACCATCAACGGCAAGACCATCTGGGAGAACGTCAAGGACGCCAAGAACTACAACACCGACGTCATCACCCCGTTCGACAAGCCGTTCAAAGCGCGCGGCGGGATCGTCGTGCTGAGCGGCAACCTGGCGCCGAACGGCGCGGTCATCAAGCCATCGGCGGCGTCACCGAACCTGATGAAGCACCGGGGCCGCGCCGTGGTGTTCGAGGACATCCATGACTACGAGGCGCGCGTCGATGACCCGAAGCTGGATGTCGACGCCACTTGCATCCTGGTGCTGAAGAACTGCGGGCCCAAGGGCTACCCGGGCTTCCCCGAAGTGGGGAACTTCCCACTCCCGCAGAAGATGCTGGAGCAGGGCGTGGAGGACATGATTCGCATCTCGGATGCGCGCATGAGCGGCACCGCATACGGCACTGTCGTGTTACACACGGCGCCCGAGGCGGCCACCGGCGGCCCCCTGGCGCTGGTGAAGAACGGCGACATGATCGAGCTCGACGTCGAGAAGAACCGCCTGCACCTCGAGGTGTCCGACGAGGAGCTGGCGAAGCGGCGCGCGACGTGGAAGGCGCCGAAGCGGGCACTGGAGCGTGGCTACGTGAAGATGTTCTACGACCACGTCATGCAGGCCGATCGCGGCGTCGACTTCGACTTCCTCGTCGGCGGCAGCGGCGCACCGGTGTTCAGAGGCAACCACTAGAATCGGGGGCGATCCATCCGCCACCGACGACGCCCTCGTCGCGGAAAAACACGGCTGCCTGCCCCGGAGCGCCTCCGTCGATCGCCCGGTCGAACACCGCCGTGACGCCATCATCGGCACACGTGATGACCGCGGGGTTGGCCGCGCCGTGATGCCGGATCTGCACGTCCACCCGGCCGTCGGCAGGCGGCGCCTCGAGCCATCGGACATCGGTCACCTTCAGGCGCTGCCGGGCCAGCGCCTCCCGCGGACCCGTGTGCACGGTCCCCGTGGCCGGATCGATGCGCACGACGAAGCGCCGGTCGCCGACGGCAGGAAGCCCGCGGCGCTGCCCCACGGTGAAATGATGCGTGCCCAGATGGGCGCCGATCTGCGCACCGGTCTCGTCGACGATGGGGCCGGTCCGCCCTGCCCCGCCGCGTGCCTCCAGGAATGCCCGGTGATCGCCGTCGGGGATGAAGCAGATCTCCTGCGAGTCGGGCTTGTCGCAGTTGGGGAGGTGGAACCGGCGCGCCGCCGCCCGGACATCGTCCTTGCACAGATCTCCCAGCGGGAAACGCACCTGTGCCAGCAACTCGGGCCGGACGCCGAACAGGAAGTAGGACTGGTCCTTCTCGCGATCGACTGCGCGCAGCAACCGCCCCCCTTCGAGTCGGGCATAGTGGCCGGTGGCCAAGGTCGCGGCGCCGATCGCCCGGGCGAAGCGGACGAGCGGGCCGAACTTCAGACGCTCGTTGCAGCGCACACACGGGTTGGGTGTGCGGCCGGCGCGGTACTCGGCCACGAAGTCGTCGATCACGCCACGGCTGAACGCCTCGGTCTCGTCCAGCACATAGTGGGGAAAGCCGACGGCGGCAGCGGTGGCGCGCGCGTCCTCGATGTCGCGCGGGCTGCAGCAGCGGCCGCCCTGGCTGGCCGCCGTCCCTTGCGCGTTGAACAGCTTCAACGTCACGCCGACCACGTCGTGGCCGGCCTCGTGCAACAGCGCCGCGGCTGTCGAGGAGTCCACGCCGCCGGACATCGCCACCAGGATGCGCATCAGGCGGCCTCCGCGGCGCGCACGCGGCCGACCACCTGGGCGGTGACCTCGGCAGCACGATCGATGTCCTCCTCGGTCGTGTCGCGCCCCAGACTGAAGCGCACCGCCTGGCGCGCCGCCGCCGCCGTCAGGCCGAGAGCCAGCAGCACGGGCGACGGCGACAGGCTTCCTGAGGTGCATGCCGATCCCGTGGAGACGCAGATCCCTTCGAGATCGAGGCCGACCATCACCAGCTGCCCGTCGGCGCCATCGAAGCCGACGTTCAGCGTGCCCGGCAGTTGTGGGTCACCGTGGACGCGCGCGCCCGGGATGTCCATCAGCCGTCGCTGGAGTTGCGCGCGAAGGTATCCGATGCGATCCGCGGCCGTCTCGATGCGGGCGAGGCGGCAGGCCTCGCCGAAGCCGACGATGCCCGGGAGATTCTCGGTGCCGGCGCGGCGCTCGCGTTCCTGATGTCCGCCGGTCATCAGCGGCTCGATGTCGAGGCCGCGGCGCAGGTAAAGGGCCCCCACCCCCGGCGGCCCGTGGAGCTTGTGCGCCGAGATGGTGGCGGCATCGACGGCGCGCAGGTCGAGCGGGATCCGCCCGGCCGCCTGGACCGCATCGGTGTGGAAGAGCGCGCCGGCCTGGTGGGCGACGGCCGCGAACGCCTCGAGCGGATAGACATTCCCCAGTTCGTGGTTGGCCGCGGCGAGGGTCACCAGGGCCGTGTCCGGTCGGAGCGCCGCGCGCAGGTCGTCGACGGCAATCTCGCCGCGCGGACCGACGGGCAGGTAGGTGACGGCCAGTCCGACGAGCGCGCCCTTGACGGCCGGGTGCTCCAGCGGCGACGACACGACGTGCCGGCCGCGCGCCAGCCCACGGATCGCCAGGTTGTCGCCCTCGGTGCCACCCGAGGTGAAGATCACCTCCTCGGGCAGGCAGCCCAGAAACGTGGCCACCTCGCGGCGGCTGCGCTCCACGGCCTCGCGCGCCTGGCGCCCGACCGCGTGCACGCTCGAAGGGTTGCCCCACGGAGCCGCCGCCATCGCCGCGCGCACCTCGGGCCGCAGGGGCGTCGTCGCGTTGTGGTCCAGGTAGATGCGGCCCCGCTGCACGGCCGCCGGAATATACCTAGGTCTTCGGCGTCAGCGTGACCTTCTGGCTCAGGACGACCGATTCGCCCTGGAAGGTGGGGAACTTCCAGTGCATCGCCGCCGACTTGATGCAAGAGGTCATCTCGTTGTCGATGGAAGGCGAGATGTCTACCCCCTCGACCATACCGGTCCCCTTGACCGTGATCTCCAGGTTCAGGCCGACGCCGGCCTTGTACTGCAGCGACTGGTTCTTCTTCAGGGCGCGCTCGTAGCAGACCTGCATCGCCTTCGCCCCCTGCAAGACCACGCGGCTGGCCTCCCTTGGATCGAGGGTCGGCTTGACATCGCCCCCGGTGATCCCCTTCTGCTGCCGGATGTCGGCGATCAGGTTGATGATCTCGGGATCCGTCAGCTGCAGCTTGTTGGGGTTCGCCATCGCCTCGGCGACCTGGCGCTTCAGGGCGGACACCTGGTTGGTGAGATCGTTCACCTCGCGCTTGCAAGCAACCACCTTGTCGTTTGCCTCACCCAGGCGCCGGGACAGGTCCTCGATCTTGTCGGTGTTGCAGGCTGTGGAGATCACGAGAACGACGCCAAGCAGGAATTTCGGCCGGATGTGCATGACTGCTCCTGGTTATAACTCAGCGCTCCCCCGACGGAAACAGCGCACCGTCGAGATAGGTCCGCAGCGGGGTGATCGTGCGTGGCTCCTGGGCCACGAACAGCAAGAGGGCGCGGTCCGCGGCGCCGCCCAGCTTCATGATCACCTCGGAGGCCGCCAGCAGGGGCCCGGGGTCACGCGCCATCGACGGCTCCGCCCGGTACATCAGCAGGTAGTCGCGGAACGGGTCAACCGACTCGCGTGAACCGGTCGCCAGCGCGGCGTCAGCGATGTCGCGCACCACCTGGGGACTGGTGTCCGGGAGTCGCAGATGCTCGAGCAGCGCGGGTAGCGCCTGCTTGGCCTTGGTCGTGGTGACTGCCTTCGCCAGCGCCTCCAGACGCGGAGGCCTTCTATCCTCGGCGTAGTCGGTGTGGACCCGCAGCGCCTCTTCGTAAAGGGCGATCGACTCCTGATCCTTGCGGGCGACCAGCGCGTCCACGGCCTTGTCCACCACCTGGGGTGGCAGATCGGTCGACGATAGCGCGCGCAGGAGTTCGGCCGTCACCTCGCGGCCGGGTACGCGCGCCAGCTCGGCAACGGCGTACAGCTTGGCGTCGATGAAGCGGCGATCCGGGTCCCACAGGATGTCGGCCAGCGTGCGCGCCAGCGGCGGAACGGCCCCGCTCGACCCCGGCGGCGTGAAGCCCTCGGCGTCGAAGGTGGCGCCCCGGACCGTCAGCCCCGACTCACCGATGCGCGCCTGCCAGATGCGGACGCCGCTGCGCGGATCGAGCGCGCCGAACTCTCCCTCGGACGAGATGAACATCAGCGACGAACGCGTCCGCTCCGCCGAGACGGCATCAGAGCGAGGATGGCTGTAGGCCCAGCGCAGGCGGCCGGTGTCCGCGTCCATACCGTAGAAGAAACGAAAGCTATGCACGACCACCAGGCCATCCGTGAATGCCGTGCGGCCTCCTTCGAGACCGGTGCGCCACAGGAGCCGGTTGCGATCGACCGCCGAGTAGTCCGCCTCGACCGGCCGGTACGAATCGAAGTGGTAGGCCGGGCGGACGAACTCCGGAAGCTTCGCTTTCAGGTACCCGCCAGACGTGCGCGAGCCGGTGGAGGTTTCGGGCGAGACCTTGTACACGCCGCGCGAGCCGAAGAAGATCCCTTCGGGAAGCACGCGCACGAAGCTGGCCGTTTCCTCCCGTGACAGCACGTCGGCCAGCACGCGGCCGCTTGCCGCATCCATCAGCGTCACGTACTGCGAACGGCGCGGGAGGACCAGCAATCCTCCGCCAGCCGCCGGGGCTCCTGCCTCGCCCTCGAGACGCGTGCGCCAGAGGATCTCACCGGTGCGGGCGTCATACGCGGTGACGTCGACCTTGCGGAGACTGCCGGCGTCGTGGGTGACGTCGAAGACCGCTTTGTCCGCCGCGGTGTAGCCCACGCGGCGTGCCGAGCCGGTCAGGCGCACGTCCCAGAGCAGCACCCCCGAGCGGACATCGCGCGCGACGAGCGTGCCATCCTTGCGAGCGTAGGCGACGGCGGGGCCGGTGACGACGATCCGGCCGCCGAGATCATCGGGCTGCCGCCAGGCGACTGTTCCGCTGGACAGATCGAAGGCCAGAGCCAGGGGCCCGGTCCGCAGCGTGCACGCCACGAAGGCCATGGGATGGCCGGTGGCGTTCACGACACCCTCGGGCGCCTGGTATCGCGCGAGCGCCGTAGCCACGTCCGACGGTTCGCCGGCGCGATTGAACGACGAGGTGGTGGTGGTCGCGCACCCCGCCAGCAGAGCGACCGCTGCCAGGCGCCTCACTTGGCACCCCCGCGCTGCTCGATGAGCTTCTGGGCCTCGTCCTTCGACGGCCGCGCTTCCTTGTCGGGCACGCTGGCGATGTACTCGAGCAGCGCTGCGATCGCGGCCGCGCCGGGAAGCCGCGCCAGCGTGGCGATCACATCCACCCGCAACCGGTCGGGCACCTCCGGGCGCTTGAGGAACTCGCCGAGCGCATCCGCCAGCACGCCGTCATCGATGCGACCCTGTAGCTCGACCAGGCGAGGAATCTCCTCCGGCGAGATCAGCATCCCGAGTGGGCCGGCAGCACCGGGGTCGTTGCGGGTCACCAGGAGCAACAGGCGCTTGCCCGCCCGCTTCTCCTTGCGGGTGGCGAGAGCTTCGGCGGCTGCGGCGCGCACCGGTGGCGCGCTGTCACCGAGCCGGTCGAGAAGCAGATCGACGGCGCCCGTCTCGGACAGCCCACCGGCGGCCTTGACCGCCGCCAGGCGCACGAAGTCGTTCACGTTCCCCGCGTAAAGGCTCAACACCGGCAGGGCGCGGCCGTCCTTCAGCTTGCCGAGCGCGGTCAGCGCCTCGATCGCCACTCCGGGCCGCACGCCCAGCACCAGCGCCTCGACGAGGGGCAGCGAGGCCTCGGGCATCGCCAGCTCACCCAGGCGCTTGGCGGCCGAGACCGCGACCTCCGTGTCGTCGCTGGCGAGCTCGGTCGCGAGCTGCTTGATCGTTTCCCCCGCCAGGCCCTTGGCCGGCTTCCTGGGCGCAGCCGCCGCGAGCAACGCCACGAGGACCCACCCTGCTTGGACTAGCACGGGCGTGTCTTAAGCCCCGGTGCCCCAGGAGTCAAATCGCGGTCGCCTCAACGGCCCTTGGCTTCCTCGTCGGTGAACTCGACCTTGCCGCTGTAGTTGGCACCCTTGCCTCGCAGCCAGAAGGTGGCGGTGGCCAGAACCCTGCGGCCCGATTCCACCGTCATCATGTACTTCCGGTTGGTCTCGAAGGTGGGCTTGGCCACCTCGATGCTGGAAGCGAAAATGCGCGTCCCCTTCTCGCGCGTGTACTGCTCGTCGCCGGCGACGAACTTGTGGGCACCCCCGGTGATATCGAAGAACTTCAGGTTGATCTCGCTGTCGTTCAGCGGCTGGCCGAAGAAGGCGATGTACTCCACCTTCCAGACGGCGACGTCGTTCCCCTTCTCCTCCTTGGGCCAGACCCGGTCCGTCTTCGACCTCTGTACGGCGGCGATGAAGGCGCCGGCCGACGGGAACTTGGTCGGCAGGCGATCCTTGGTGATGATGATCCTGCCCTTGAAGACATCTTCCGGCTTGGCCGCCTCCACCGCCGCGGTGGCGCAAAGAAGACCCAGGACCGACAGCAGGAGTGGTTTACACGTCATCATGGCTGCCTGAGTATCGACGGAACGGTGGATTTTTTGACCCCTTTTCCACCGCTGCTAGCGTGGGTTGGGAATGTTCAGCGGCGGCGAGCCCAGGGAGCCGGTGATGCTGGGAGGCCTCACGGTCAGCGCCGATCACGTGGCGGCCGTCTCCGAGAGCGAACGCCTTGCCGTCCGCGCCGGCCGCCCACCGGGGTCTGCGGACGTGCTCATGGCGCTGGTCCGCGCTGGCGGCGCCGCGGCGCGTTTGCTGGCCGAGAGGGGGATCACCACCGCGAGGCTGGAGCCGTTCGCCGCGCGGGCGCGCCCCGAGGGCCGGTTCGATCTGGCGGCGCTGGAGACCACCAGCCGGGAAATCGCGGGGCGGCTCGGCGCGCGCCAGATCTCCTCGTTGCACCTGCTCCTGGCGCTGTTGCGCGCGGATGGCCCGGCCGCAGAAATGCTGCGGCTGGCCGGTCACGATCCCGGGAAGGTGCGCGCCCTGGTGATGCGGTCGTTGACTGGACCGACACGCACCGGCGGCGAACGATCGGCGACCCGCGCTGGTGAACCGGTCGAATCGGCGCCCGCACCGCTTCCGGCTGCCGCCGTGGCAGCAGAAGACGGATTCGAGCTCCTGCCCGTCGAGCCGCCGCGCACCCCCGTTCTCCACCGGGAGCGCGAACTCGGACGCTTGCTCGATCTCCTGCGGGCCCACACAGCGCGGGTGATAGCGATCGTCGGCGAATCAGGGTCCGGGCGAACAGCGCTCCTGTCCGCGCTTTCGGCGGCCGCCGCGGAGAAGCCGCTGGAGCCGGCGGGTCTCCTGCCAGCCGCGTCATCACCCGGGGGCCTCATCCAGGAGCTGCACCGGCGGGCACCGGCCGAGGCGCCCATCGTCCTGGACGCGGGCGCGTACCTCGGACCTGACGGCAGCGATGCTCCGGCGCAGCTGGTGGCGACGGCGCGCGGAGGGCGTCGCTGGATCCTGACGCTCACCCCCTCCGATCTCCGTCGCATCGAGCTCGGCGCTCCGGAGCTGGCCGTCGCGCTCGAGGCCGTGGCCCTGGCCCCGCTTGCGCCCGAGGCGCTGCTCGAACTGCTGGAGTCCGGACTCGACGCGCTGGCCGAGGCGACGGAGGTGTCGTTCGCGCCCGAGGTCTGTGGGGCTCTGCTTCGCCTGGCGTCGCGGTATCCGTCCGAGCGAGCCCAGCCGGGACGATCGCTGGGAATCGCCGAAGTCGCCGCGGCGCGCGCCGCCCGTCTCGGCCGCCATCAGGTACGGAAGCAAGACGTGGCCGAGGTGGTGGCCGACGCGGCGGGCGTGCCCGCTGCCCAGTTGCTCCGGACCGACGACGAGCGCTTCCGCACCCTCGAGGCGCGCCTGGCCGAACGCGTGGTCGGACACGACACGGCCCGCGCCAGCATCGCCGACGTCCTCCGCCGGAGCCATGCCGGGTTCCGCGGGCGCCGTCCCCTCGCCTCGCTGCTGCTGCTCGGGCCGACGGGCGTGGGCAAGACCGAGACCGCGCGCGCGATCGCCGAGGCCCTGTTCGACGGCGAGGCGGCGCTGGTGCGCGTCGATCTGTCCGAGTACAGCGAGCCTCACGCCGTGGCGCGCCTCATCGGATCGCCGCCCGGCTACGTCGGGCATGAAGAGGGCGGCCAGCTGACCGAGGCGATCCGCCGCCGCCCGGCCTCCGTGGTATTGCTGGACGAGCTGGAGAAGGCGCATCGCGAGGTGCTGCTGCTCCTGCTGCAGGTCCTCGAGGACGGTCGCCTGACCGATGGCCGCGGCCGGAGCGTGGACTTCTCGGCGGCGGCGATCGTGATGACATCCAACCTCGGCAGCGAGTGCTACGGCGGCAAGCGCACGCCTGCGTCCAGCACCGTGACCGCCGCCGCTCGCGGCCGCCTGCCCCCCGAGCTGTGGAACCGGATCGACGAGGTGCTTTGCTACGCCCCGCTCAGCGAGAGCGAACTCGGCGCCGTGGTGGCGCGCGTGGCCGTCGAGTCCAGCCGGCGCCTCGAGGCCGAACGCGGCATCTCCTTCCGCATCGATCGCAGCGTCGTCGACCAGGTACTGCGCACCGAGCGCGACCGTACGCTGGGCGCGCGCCCCCTGCGCCGCGCCTTCGAGCGCACCGTCGAGGGACACCTGGCCGCCGAGATCCTGGCCGGCAAGATCCACCGGGGCGCCCGCCTCGAGCTCCACTGCGTGTCGGGCGACCTCGTGATCAGCGCTTCTTCTTCGTAGCCGCCTCGCCGCCGAACAGCGCCGCCATCTGCTGGATCGCCTTCGGATCGAGGTCCGGCACGCGCTTGCGGGCGATGCGCACCGTCTCGCGCCCAAGGCGGCGGTACAGATCCAGAACCTCGGGCGCCGTCGCCTCCAGCGCTCCGATGTGGCGCTCGATCGAGCCGACGTCTCCGCGGACCGCCGGACCGGTCATCGCCGACGGCAACCCCACCTCGACCACGTTTCGCACGGCGCTCGACATCAAGGGGAGCAGCGCGGGGAGCGCGTCCGCCTCGGCGACGCCGGCCTTGACCAGCAACGAGCGAGCGATGTCGGCCAGGGCCACCACGTAGTTCGAACCGACCACCGCGGCGGCGTGGTAGAGCGCCATGCTCTCGGCCGACAGGTCCAGCGGCCGTCCGCCCATCGCCTTCACCAGCTTCCTGGCCACGCGCTTCGCCGCGTCGTCCCCCTCGATTCCGAAATAGGCGCCACGCAGGTTCTCCAGCGCGCCGGGGGCGTCGGTGACGGCGATCAGTGGATGAAGTGTCCCGATCCCGCGCACCGCCTTGCGCGCGGCCCCGAGCATCTCGGCCGAAGACTGGTTGCCCGAGGTGGCAAGCAACACCTGCTCCGGGCGCAGCCGCTTCTCCTCCACGAGTCGCTTGGCGATCTCCGGGATGCGGGCGTCGCGGACCGAGATGATCACCACGTCCGACTGCACGATCGCGTCGGGGTAGTCTCCCGACGATCCGAGCACCCCCGAGAGCGCGCTCGCCAGGTCGGACAGCACCGTCTGACGGCCGTGGAGGCCCGAGACCGGTACGCCGGCGCGCGACATCTTGCCTGCCAGCGTGGTTCCGACCACGCCGGCACCGATGATGAAGACGACCGGAGTGGGTTCGGCGGGACCTTCGGAAACGGCCCGGGCGACCTCGGACGACTCACTCGATTCACTGCTCATTTGGGGTCCCCACATATAGCTTTCTTTCGCCGATGTAGTCGAGCACCGACCGTGGCACCAGCCCCTCGGGCCGCTCGCCGCGCGTCAGGCGCTGGCGCACCTCCGTCGAGCTGACCGCCGGCATCGCCAGCGTCCCGCCCGCGTGGCCCGTCCGTCCGACGACGATGAACCGCACCAGCTGCCGCAATTCGTCGGCGCCGTACCAGGAACCGAGCTCGGGCAAGAGGTCGGCGCCGACCACCAGCGCGAATTCGGTGCCCGGGTGGGTCGCCTTCAGGGACTGCACGGTGCGCAGCGTCCGGCTGTCACCGCCCAGCGTGCGCTCGCAGTCGCTGACCCGCGCGCGTGGCCCCAGCGCCGCCGCCGCGCGCTCGCACATGGCCAGCCGGTGCTCGAAAGCCTCCAGGGTCTTGTCGAATGGATGCTTGAACACCGGCACGAACCACAGCTCGTCGACCGGCTCGGTCTCGAGCACATGCAGCGCCGCCAGCTGATGGGCGACGTGCGGGGGATTGAAGCTCCCCCCGAAGAGCGCGACGCGCATCGGCTAATCGTACAAGAGATGAGCGCGGCGCCGTTCGTGAAACGTGCGCTCGGCGGGCAGCCACGTCGCGAACAGCTCCTCGGCCGGCAGGCCGCGCTCGATGCCCTTGCGGATGGAGTCGCCGCCCGTCAACAGATCGATGGCCGGGCGGTCGGAGACGAACTCGTACTTCTCGGTGCGCCAGCGGAACGCGTCCCCGCCCACGGCCCACAGCTCGCGCAGGATGGTGATGCCGGTGCGATAAGGGCGAAAGCTGGTGCGGTCCGCGATGTGAAGCTGGATCCCGCCGCACGATTGCCCGGCGAATTTGTGAAACGTCGGCGTGAAACTCAGCGGACGGAAGCGCACGCCCGGCAGGTCGTAGGTGGACAGGCGCTCGGCCAGACGGTAGCCGTCGATGAACGGCGCGCCAATGATCTCGAACGGCCGCGTGCAGCCCCGCCCTTCGGAGACGTTGGTCCCCTCGATGAGGCACATCCCCGGGTAGACGAAGGCCGTGTCCGGCGTCGGCATGTTCGGCGAGGGCAGCACCCACGGAAGGGCCGTGGCCTCGAAGAAGTCGCGCCGCTTCCAGCCGCGCATCTTCACGACCTTCAGGTTGCAATCCACCGGCTGCGCAAACCGCTGGCCGCCCCAGGGAATACCGGCGCGGACCAGCTGGGCGATCTCCCCGATGGTCAGGCCGTGGCGCACGGGGATCGATGCCAGCCCCACGAACGATTCGGTCTCCGGCGCCACATCGCCCCCCTCGACCTCGACGCCGCCCAGGGGATTCGGGCGATCGAGCACCACCACCTCGACCCGCGCGCGGGCGGCGGCCTTCATGGCCAGCGCCATCGTCCAGACGTAGGTGTAGTAGCGGCTGCCCACGTCTTGCAGATCCACCAGCAATACGTCTATTTCCCCCAGTGCCTCCTGGGGCGGCTCCAGCGACTCGACGGCGTTGCCATACAGGCTGGTGACGGCGATGCCCGTGCGCCTGTCGCGCTCCCCGTCGACGCCGATCATGTCCTGGGCCTCGCCGCGCACGCCGTGCTCGGGCCCGAAGAGGCGTGCCGGGCGCACACCGGCGGCGATCAGTCGATCCACCACGTGAACCAGATCGGAGGTGACGCTGGCCGGGTGACACAGCACCCCGACCCGTCGTCCCTTGCACAGGTCCAGGCGCTCGGCGCACAGCACCTCGAGGCCCGTCGTCACCTTCATGATGACCGAGGGTACGCGAGCCGGATCGGGCTAGCCAATTCTCACGGCGCGCAGGATCACGTCGGCGCCGCGGGTGAGCACCTGGAAGCGAACCACCTTGCAGCTCCACTTCTCGCGCAGGCCGGCCTCGGTCAGGCGCAACTTGGCCAGGAAGGCCTGGACGCTCACGCCGTGCGCGGGCTTGCCCAGCGACGCCAGGGCGTTCACGTACTCGCTGTACACACGCGTGTAATACGAAGGCTCGCTCTCCTGCCCCAGCGCGGTGGCGACGTTCGGAGGGGCCGTGCCATCGCCGGCCTCCATCTCCATCTGCTCCGCCTTCCACTCACGCGTCTGGCGGGCCTGCTCCTCCTCCTCGTCGACGGCGTCCTCGCTCGGCTCCTCGCGGCCCAGGAGCCGCGCCAGCATGACGTTGAGGCCGTTCTCCAGCCCCTCGAAGTCGGGGCCGACGGGCTTGAAGGTGAAGTCGATGTTGCCGTTGATGATCTCGCCGACGCCGACCTCGATCTCGTCGAGCGGGCCGAGGAACCGCTTGGCGGTCATCACCGATGCCCCCAGCGCCACGATGATCCCGACGAGGCCGAACAGCACGATGGCCATCCCCGCGTTCCGCGCGCGCCCGAAGCCGTCCGACACCGACGCCGCCAGGGCGACACCGCTGGTCTTGTCGGCGAAGTTCCCGGGGAACGGCGACGCGACGACCGCGTAGTCCTTGCCCTCGATCGCCGCGTGAACCACCTCGGTCGGGGCGCCCTTCTGCAGAGCCTCGTCCGCCAGCTTCGCTCCACTGAACAGCACGGCCGAGATCGCCTGCGTCTTGCCGACGTCCTCCTTGGCGTTCTCGCCGGCCCCCTCCGCGATGAAGCTGGAGGTGTGTACCTTGCCGGCGTGGAAGTAGGCGATCTGGACGCCCAGCATGTCGTGCCGCTCCTGGGCCTTGCGCGCCGAGAGCACGTAGCCGACCAGGATCGCGCCCACGGTGGTCCCGTCGGGCTGGGTGATCGGCGCGACGCCGACTTCGGTCATGCGTCCCTGCAGCGTCCAGATGTCCTTGACCGGCTGCCCACTCTTGAGCGCTTGCGCCACCGCCGGGAACCTCGCGCGGTAGTCCTCGTTGAACTCGGCGTTCGGGTTCAGGTCACGGGCCAGCACCTTGCCACCCGCATCAAGGATGGCGACGATGTCCGCCTTGCGCTGCTCCTTCTGGAAGCCTGCGTTGAGCGTCTCGCACTCGGTGTACGCAGCCTGCCGACGCGTGGTGACGTCGGGCTTGTCGAAGATCGTGACCACGCTCTGCCGGCGCGCGCGGCCGGCCGCCAGGTTGGCCAGATCGATCCCGGAGAGGCGGCTGAGGTTCTGGTAGACGCGCTGGGCGCGAGAAACGCGCTCCTCGACGTCGCGCGTGGCGGCGCCCCGCAGGCTGGAAGTCACGGACACATAGAACAGAGCGGTGGCGACGAGAAGGAGCCCCGCGGCAATCAGGCCAATCTTCATCCGGTGCATGTGGTCTCCTCCCCGTGTAGGCGCGGATTATCTGTACCTGCATTCGAATGGGTCAAGCAAGCGGCGCAACTCGAAAAATTGACTCCTCTGCTACATGGACCTACACATGGAACATGGGAGCAATCGCCACGCACTCGGACCGCCGCAGCGAAAGCCGCAAGCCAGTCGACGTCTTCGTGAACCGCTACCTCAACGGGCAGCCCTACCTGTGCCGGGCGACGGACATCAGTCGCACCGGAATCCGGGTGATCCCTCTGCTCGAGCCGGTGGGGACGCCGCAGTTCATGGGGCTGCAGTTCCAGCTGCCGGGCTGTGACGAAGTGATCACCGCGTCCGGGGAGACGGTCTTCGGTACCTCAGGCGGTCCGGTCGGGATCCGTTTCACGCGGCTGGCCCCGGCAGCGGCCGCGGTGATCGAGCGGTTCCTTCGCCAGAACCTCGCCTAGCAGCTTCAAATTTTCGTTGTTTGATGCTAGTTCGTAAGTGTGGAGCAACCGAAGAAGCCGCCGGGACCGCCACCGGGTGGTAACAAGGACATCGCCGATCTGAAGGCACGCCTCGGCCTGCTCAAGAGCCCCGCGCCAGGCGCACAGCCGGCGGCGCCCGCTCCGATGCCCGGCGCCGCCGCCCGGAGTGCTCCCACGCCGGCATTTGGCGCCCCGATGGCGCCGCCGCCCGGTGTTCGCACCGCGGGCAACATGGCGATGCCGGTCGCCGCGCCTCTGCCGCCCGCCCACGATCCCTACGTGACGATGAAGCCGCCCGCCGGCAAGCGCTTCGATCTGCGCGCCGTCGACGACGGCGTCCCCGCCGAGAACGTGCGCCAGCGTGGCGGAAAGGCCGGGGTCATCATCGGCGTCGTCCTGATGGTGGTCGGCGGAGGCATCGGCTATGGCTTCGGCGCCGCGGCCGTCGGCCGTCGCGCGTACAACAGCGCCAACATGGCGGCGAAGTCGGTGAAGACCGACCTCGAGCAGATCCAGAAGACGGTCGTCGAGATCGGCACCGCGGTCGCGATGAGCGGGCAGAGACTCCAGGGGGCGAAGATGGACCCGCTCTCCTTCGATCCGCAGCTGATCGAGGATCTGGCCAAAGTAAAGCTGGACCCGCGGCCGGACACGGCGCGCGTCTTCAAGGTCGACTATTACCGACTGCCCGACATGGCTGTCGACCGGCTGATGAATTACTACTACGACACCATCGCTCTTTACGGCGAGGTCGAGCGCCACATCCGGCGCACCAAGGCGGACAAGGAGTCGCTGGAGGCCTTCGCCCAGAAGCAGGCCGCCAAGGCCGCCAACTACGGCGTCGTGTTCGACGCCCGCGGCAAGCTGGCCATCGGATCGCTGGTCGAGGTCGGGGTGCCGGTATGCAAGGGCGGCGGCAGCGACTGCGGCGCAGACAAGCTCGAGGGTTTCCAGATCCGCTCCAACACGGGCGCTTCCTGGAGCCCGCGCAAGATCAGCGCCAAGGTGGCCGGCGACATCGTCGTGCCGCTTGACCACACGCCGCTCTTCGACGCCGTGATGTCCGGCTCGCCCGACCAGGTGCGGATGGAGCAGTACAAGCAGCGCTTCAAACGCCCCATTTCCGGCAAGTAGGAGAAGTTAAAATTCCTGAAGGCCGCGAAGGAC
>JANPFD010000222.1:0-3671 GCA_031423255.1 Myxococcales bacterium
TCATGAGCGACGACGCCGCCGACGAGTTCGCTGCCGTGGCAGCCGCCCTGCGGCGCATGCTCGGGTGAAGCGAACTTCACCCCTCGAACGCGGCGCTGGCGCACCGCCGTCGAGATGCGATCAAGCATCCGGCGTGTGCGCGGATGATTGCCTTTGGGTGCGGCTCTTTCTCGCGACATGAAGACAGCTAGTTTACGAGGGTCAGAGGACGCCGAAGTGTGGGGTTCAATGGGTGGACGGTGGCGGGTGGTCTTCCCCGATACGCGGCTGCGTGATTGCGCGTCCACTCGGCCTTCTCGTGGAATGCCCAGTACTCGTCGAGGTCGTTGCTGGCCATGAGCGAGCGGAGCTTGAGGATGGCCTCAGCACCTCGCAGACCCCAAGTGTTACGGCGCAGCGTAGTTGACGTCCGAGAAGCCGGGTTCGCGCCGGCAGCGTGATGGTCGAGCGGGCAGCGAAGCCGGTGTCGCCATCAGCGAGCCGAGCGTCCCTCTGGCCGGTGTTAGCCGCACCGCTCCCCGTTGGCTCCGGTTCCGCCCATAGAAAGAGGACCGAAGCCCTACACGTCTCGTCCTTCGCGCGCTTGACGTGAAGTCGTGGATGTCGAGGACGCCGGAGCTCAGGTAGAGGCCGACCACATCCTTCACCTTGGCCACGCAACTTGGCGGGCATCGGCGTCAGATCCTGCCCGGAAGCGCGAGCCTCATCTTACCTTAACCTCCCATGGGCCTGCGGCGGCGCAGGCCCGGAGTGGGAGGTACCTCAAGTCGTGTAGTCATCGGGCGACGGCGGTAGTAGCAGGTCTGGCAGCTCTACCCTCATAGATTTCTCAAACCCGCTGTCTCAAACCCATTGACAGATTCCGGGCTGACACTTCAGCACTTACCGAAACACCTCCCAGCAATACAACTCATGGCCGCTGTTAACAGTTCAGCGCATCGGTTCGGAAGGGCGGGAAGACAACTAGCTACGCAAGCACAAGTGTCTCGCTGGCAGGAAACACACAGGCAATTCCGCTCAATACAACTGGTCTGAGGGCCACACTCTGCGGAAGCCCTGTCCCAGGCGGCCTCGCAACTGACCGCACTGTTGATGCAGCTTTCGCACTTTGCCGACCAATACACAGTGCTATACTGCAAGCAGGCATTCTGGAAAATGGGGCTTCCCGGGGGTAACCCCACGTCCGCCGGCGGGGTCAACATGGCATCTGAGGCCGATCCCTGTGACACGATATCGCGCGCGCTCGCCGTGTCGCGCCTCTCCGGGCCGGGGGTACCAGATTCAGAAATTACCGCATCAGCCCTGTAGTTTGGGATCGACGTCCCTCCGTCGTCGCGGTTTTCAAGAACACTTGTCACTTCACCGTCCACATCGAGAAGGGCCGTCCTCCCACAACTTACGAACGCGACGGCAACGAGCGGTAGGATCTTTCCGACGGACGCCGACCGATTCAATCGCTTGCCCCGAGGGACCTCAGATACACATCCCATCGCCTTGTTCCCAAATGCCGCCGCGACAGAACATGACCGCGCCCCCCGGCTCGCACGGATTGGCGTAGCGGCATTCGATCCCTTGGGCGGGACATTGCGTACCATAGTTAGGGGGAGTCGCGGGGCATCCCCGACCGCTCGGCGGGGCAAAGCACGACCAAGACCCCGTTTGCTGACAGGGTCGACCGCAGATGCACTGACACATTGTGTTGTCAGGGTATGTGCAAGGTACACGGTCGCCAGGATTCGCAATCACGACGCAACCCTGGCCGGGTTGAGGTGCAACCGGACAGAAGCCGTCCGGGGGTTGCTTGCAATCTCCAGCCCGAGACTGAAACCACCTTGAACGGCCGTTCGCCGCGCCCTCAAAAGTACAGACAAAAAACATTCGACAGTCGATCCGTGGAGAGGTTCCATAGGAGCATCCACCCTCGCCAGTACAGGGCGACTCCGGCGACGGCGGCATGGTCGGACATTTGACAGCCATTGCCGTTCCATTTGAGCCGCCGTTTTGTCCCGACTCTCCTTCCGGTGGCGGATGACCTGGCATACTTGAAGCTCCGCTACCGCTCCCATCGGACGTCAGCGCACTCCCATGATCACCGCAGGCCACAAAGAGCAAGAAAGAACCAAGAATCAGAGCTGATTCTGTCGATTTAGTCGGCATTGAGGTAACTCCATAAAGACGAAGCTGAGACTACCACTATGGGGCCCTATGATCCGCAACGAAACAATCCGTCACTTGCTTCTCTACACTGGCTCGCGCACGTGCCGCATGCCGTTCGCTGTAGAACACCGGCGCTGCACAAAAGGAGATTGCCATTCGCGTCACACGAGCCCAAGTCCGACGTTCCTGAACAAGGATCCTCCTCCGACCTCACGCAGCGATATCCACCGTCGTTCTTACTCCAGCCGCAGGCTCGCCCAGGCTCACAGGAGTCGGACACGATGTCATTCGTTACGCTACACCAAATTGCCCGTCCCGAGAAGCAACGCCCTACATTCGTCACGCCGCCGCAAGAATAGTCACCAATGCCAGGCGCTTCGCCAACTATTTCATCTAGCCATGCCGCGATCCTGTCGGTTCGTAGAAATTCGTCGGACTGATTGCAGGTCATAGATCCCTTGCTCAGCACTCCAAGCTGCGCGACCATGCCCCGTCTATTTCTAACGAGAAGAGGTCCACCCGAGTCGCCTTGGCACGCACCGGACCCGGACACCGAAACCGTCTTCACAGCCTTCTCATCAAGGCTATCAATGATACTCACCGCAAAGCGGAGTTCTCCGACGGTCCCCGCCTCGGTCACTCCAAACCCCGCGATCTGGGCTCGCTGACCTACGTACCACGAGCTGTCCTCCGCCGAAACCATCAAAGGATCGGGGCCAAGCACCGGCGTACCAAGTTGTAAGAGCACGGCGTCCAAAGAGGCATGTCTAACTACCCTAGTTACCGGAATGGACAACATCGTGCGCGAGACCGGCTCTCGAATCTCGGCCACGAAAGCCGATTCGCCGCCCAAAGGAATACAGTGAGAGGAGGAAAGAATCCATACCGTAGAAACCATCGTTCCTGAACAAACAAAGTTTCTATCACCGACTCGACCGCCAAGGCGAACAATTGCTGAAACCTGGCGATCTGAAAGCTGTAAATACGCCGGCCGATCCTCTCCGAGCAGGATCGGTCGGCGTATCGGAGACGGTGTAACAGTGGCCGAGCAAGGCACTACAGCTGGGTCATGAACCGGCGAGCAGGCGGAGCCAATGAGCGCCGAAAAAACGAGACGCCAGTCCACCCAATTGACCTTGCGATAGAAGCCGAGCAATCTACCAAATCGTTCGCCAGTATCCCATCTGGTCACCCAACCACTGGTCGATCCTGAATGCATTATTTGGATTTGCTGACGTACACGCAGATCCCGCGCAACTATCACTGACCTGGGTCGCTACTACGTAGGGCCCATTGGGGCCTGGGCTCCACGAATACAAAGGTCCGCCGCTATGACCTGGCGACACGTCGCAGCCGTTGGTGAAGTTGCGTTTGAATCCGTTCAGCGAGTTAGTAAACGTCCCCGTGGTGCAGGATCCGGTCTGTCCGTAAAGACGGTCGGCTTGGCACATGGCGGGAGAGTCCGGCAAGGAACACTGAGGATAGCCGTAGTGATACTTTGTCCAGCCGCTTAC
>JANPFD010000223.1:0-3670 GCA_031423255.1 Myxococcales bacterium
GAGGAGGATCTGCGCAAGTACACGAGGGTGACGGGGCAGGCGCTCTTTTACTCGGACGAGGATGCGCTCAAGCACAAGGTGATAGCGATCGAGGAAGCGGCCGGCGCGGAGGAGGCGGCGTACTCGATCCGGACGCTGCAGTCGGCGGGCGAGCTGCGGGTGGCGGTGACGACGAAGGATCCGCGCGACGGTCGGATGCGGACGGACGAGTACACGGTGAAGGGCCCGGCGAGCTTCCTCGTGACCTCGACGTCGAGCGAGCTGGACGCAGAGACGCAGAGTCGCTTTCTGATCCTGACCGTCGACGAGTCGCGGATGGCGACGGAGCGGATCCTGGAGGCTCAACGCGCCTCGGGAACCCTGGACGGGCTCAAGCGGAAGCACGAGGCAGACGGCACGTCACGTCGGCACCAGGCGATGCAGCGGCTGCTCGGGCCCGTCGAGGTGGTGATCCCATTTGCTCGCAAGCTCCGCTTTCCGGCGGAGACACTGCGCGCACGCCGCGATCACCGGAAGTACCTGACGCTGATCCAGGCGGTGGCGTTTTTGCACCAGCACCAGCGGGAGCGGCGAAAGGTGGAAGTCGGGGGCAAGGAGATCGAGTACATCGAGGCTGCGCCGTCGGACGTGACCTTTGTGAACGGCCTGGCGCGGTTGGCTTTCGCGCGGACGCTGGACGATCTGTCGCCGCAGGGGAGGGCACTGCTGGGGGAGATCCGAGCGATGTGCGAGGCGCAGGCGGCTGGCGAGGTGCTGGCGGACTACAGCTTCCGGCGGCGGGATCTGCGAAAGGCGTCTGGGTGGTCGGAGACGCAGCTGCGGCAGTACCTGGGCGAACTGGAGCAGCACGAGCTGGTCGAGCCGCTGCTGGGCCGGCAGGGCAAGGAGTACGTGTACCATCTGACCGTCGACGAGGAAGGTCGACCGCTGGACATCAAGCTGGCCACCGAGGAGGAGCTTTCCTCGTGAAGGTTGGCAAATGGGCGCAGCTCCTCGAAAAAGAGGTCACTTCGCGGACTTCGCGGAACTTCGCGGATCGCATCCGCGAAGTTAATTTCGCGAAATCACTCAGGTCACCCCCACCCTTCGCGGTTTTGGGGAGGCATATAGGGGGGCCTGCAAACACCCGTCGTAGGTGTGCAGGAGCGTGCCAATGAAGGTGCGCGAGGAGTGCGACGGCTTCCGCCGGCACCTGGAAGGACGTCAGCGAGCCTGGGCGACGATCCACGGCTACGTGCGAACGGTCGAGCCCTTTGCACGCTTCCTGGAGGCGCGCGGGGTGACCGATCTGCGCACGGTGAAGATGGCCGAGGTGGACGCCTACGAGGCGCACCTGGGCGAGCGGAAGCTGGCGGTGCAGACGCAGCGGGTGATGCTGCGAGGTCTCAAGCGCTTCTTCGAGTACCTGGTGGAGACGGGGAAGCTCTTCACGTCGCCGGCGGAGCATCTGCGCGACCCGCGAGAAGCGCGGGCGCCGAAGCAGATCGGGAACGCGCAGGTGGCGCGTGTGCTCGCCGCCCCGAACGTGCGCAGACCAGCGGGCGTGCGCGACCGGGCGATCCTGGAGCTACTGAGAGCGACGGGGCTGCGGCGGATGGAGCTGTGCGCGCTCGCGGTCTACGACGTCGACATCGACGGTGGTCAACTGCGGCTCCGGTCGGCGACGGGGGCGAGCGAGCGGCTGGTCCCTTTCGGGGGCGACGCCGGCAAGTGGCTCAAGAAGTACGTGCGCGAGGTGCGACCGCGCCACGCCAAGCAGGCGGCACCGGGTGAACGCCGGCTCTTTTTGCAGACGACGGGGCGACCGATGACGGTTGGGGCGCTGTGGTCGATGCTTCAGAAGTACCGCAAGGCGACCGGCGTGCCGCTGTCCTGCCTGGCTCTGCGGCGGACGGCGCGCGCGGCGCTGGTGAAGAGCGGCGTCGACGGGCGACGGGCGGATCAGATCCTGGGGATCGGGATGGGCACGGGAGCGACGGAGTGACGCTCGCCGAGGTACGCGCCGGGTACGTGGCTGGTCTGCAAGCGCAGGGGCGCGCACCCGCGACGATCCATTTCAACCTTTGCGTCCTCGAACACTTTGGGCGCTTCCTCGAGGAGCGACAGATCGAGGACCTGCGGACCATCACCCGCCGCGACGTGGATGCCTACGTGACAGCTCTCGCCGGCAAGTACCGGCCGACGACGCAGATGGGGAAGCTGTACACGCTCAGGGGCTTTTTCGAGCACCTGGTGGACGCGGGGAAGTTGCTGGCGTCGCCGGCGGAGCACGTGAGGCTGCGACGGATCCTGCTGCCGGTCGGTCCGGCGCTGGATCCGGGCCAGGTGGACAAGCTGATCGCCTCGATCAACACGGGGCTCGGCCGAGGCATCCGCGATCGAGCCTTGGTCGAACTGCTCTGGGCGACGGGCTTGCGGCGAAAGGAGGTGGTGGTGCTGGCGGTGCGGGACGTCGACGTCGAGTCGAGGACGGTGCGCGTCCGCGACGGCAAGGGCAACAAGGACCGGCTGGTGCCGATGACGAGCGAGGCTGCGCAGTGGCTGGGCGAGTACCTGCGGGAGGTGCGCCCCTGGCTCGTGAAGAAGAACCGCGGGGCCGGCGACGCTCTCTTTCTGTGCTGGCATGGGCGTCCCATCACGTCGTCCGGTCTGCACACCATCCTGCGGGAGATGGGGGCCGTGGCGAAGGTGAAGGGCGTCTCCTGCTACTCCTTCCGCCGGACGATGGCGACGGGGTTGCTCGCCGGCGGTGCCAACATCAAGGCGGTCTCGGAGGTCCTCGGGCACGGATCGATCGCACCGACGGCGCGGTACACGAAGGTGATCCCGAAGGACCTGCGCGACGAGCAGGACCGGACGCACCCGAGGGCGCGTTGATGGTGGAGCGCAAGATCGGAGAGCCGCTCCTGGTCGCGGTCGCCGACGGGATGCGGGCCCGCGGGCTATCGACGCGGACGATCGAAGCGACGACGAACAGTCTGCGGCACTTCTTTCGGCACCTGCGAGAGCGGCAGATCGAAGATCCGGCGCAGGTGTCGGCGGCGGTGCTGGAGGAGTACCGGCAGCGCTTCATGGAGAAGCCCGGCCGGGAGGGTGGGCTGGTATCGGTGAGCTACGTCAACGGAGCCCTGGTCTCGATCAAGAACCTCTATCGGCTCCTCTGCGAATGGGATCTCATCGGGCACGATCCGACGAGGAAGCTGACTCTGCTGAGGAAGCCGCAGCGGCTGCCGCGCAACATCCTGACTGTCGAGGAGACGATCAAGATCGTGGAGTCGCCGGACACGTCGACGGTGCTGGGCTACCGAGACCGAACGATGCTGGAGGTGGTCTATGCGACTGGCATCCGTCGGGCGGAGCTGCTGTCGCTGACCGTCTCCGACGTGAATCTCTCCGAGCGGGTGCTGCGCATCCTCGAAGGGAAGGGAGGCAAGGATCGCTTCGTGCCGATGACCCAGGTCGCGGCGGCGCACCTCGGGCACTACCTGCACTGGATCCGTCCGGAGCTGGCACGTCGACCGAAGGAGCGCGGTCTTTTTTTGAGCTACCGAGGCGCTCCCCTGCCTGACAGCACGCTCGGCAGCATCATTGCCAGCGGGGCGGCGATCGCCGGCGTCGCCAAGCGGGTCACCTGCCACAGCTTCCGCCATGCGTGTGCGACACACATGCT
>JANPFD010000224.1:0-3446 GCA_031423255.1 Myxococcales bacterium
AGCGGGTGAGCATGGTGGCTCTTGGCCATACCACGCGTTCGCGCACCGACGGCGCGGGCCGCGTGCGCGAGAGGCTGGACGCGGAGGGCAGAATATCTGGATCCCAATTCGACGCCAACGGTAACCGGGTAGCCGGCCGTGACCCCAACCAGGTCGGCGAGGACTGCGTGTTCGATTCGCGCAACCGTTCGATCGCGTGCCAGGATACCCAGGGTGACGGACGAGAAACCCAGTACGACGCCCAGGGCAACGTGGTCACGACGTTCGATGGGTTGCACAGCGCGAAGACATGCGTGTTCGACGCACGCGACCGGCGCAGGAGCTGCACCGATCGCATTGGCGCAACCACAACCTGGACCTACGACGCAAACTCCAACCTCACCACGCAGACGGATGCCGAGAACGGCACCACCACGTACCAGTACGATGGGAGGAACCTGCGGGTTCTTGAGGACTACCCACCGTCTGACGGATCGGATCGAAAGACCATGACGTACGATCTCGGCCGGCGGCTCAAAACACGAACCGACCAGGCTGGCGCCACGACCACCTACCACTACGACGGCGCAAACCGTCTCGTGCGGCGCCAGTACCCTGATGGGTTCGACGACCTGTTTGTCTACGACTGGGACTCGCGGTTGCTGTCGGCAGAATCGTTGAGCTACGGGACCCGGGTGACACGCTCTTACGACTGGGGTGCCCGGCTGACCTCGGAGACGCAGACAATCCAAGGCGTTTCCCACGTGGTGGCGTATGGCTACGACGCCGAGAACCGCAAGATCTCGGTGACCTATCCTGACGGGAGCGTGGTTGCGCGCACGTACACTGATCGCGACCAACTTGCGACCGTGAGCCTCAATGGTGCACCCGTGGCATCGAGGGTGTACGACCCGGGCATGCGTCTGCAAGCGACGACGCTGGGCAACGGCCTAGTCGAAACGCGGTCCTACCGTGCGGACAACACCCTGCTCTCGCTGAACGCTCCAGGGGTACACGGGCTGAGCTACACCTACGATGCAAACAAGCGGAAGACGCAGGAAGCGGTGGCCGCGAATCCAACCGAGAATCAGACCTTCAGCTACGATTCGGAGGACAGGCTCACTGTGTGGGGCCGCGGCGGCGTGGACACGCAGAGCTGGAGTCTCAGCCCGGTCGGTGATTGGAATGACAACACCCGAAATGGCGTGTTCCAGAGCAGGGCGCACAACCGAGTCCACGAGATCACCTCGATCAATTCGACGGCGGTCACCCACGACCCCAATGGCAACCTCACGCAGGACGACCGGGGAAGCCAGTACTTCTGGGACTACGAGAACCGCCTCTTGGAAACGGGGGGGGTTGCTTACATCTACGACGCTCTTGGAAGGCGTCTGGGGAAGAACGGGGGGGACTTTACGAACCCGCGGTCTTTTGTCTTCGACGGAGACCAGGTCGTGGCCGAATACGAGTGGTCCGCACTGGTGGGGAGGTACGTCTACGGCACGGGCATCGACGAGCCGCTTGCGCTTGCGACACCTGCTGGGCTGCTTTTCTACAGCCAGAACCATCTCGACTCCGTGGCGGCGCTGACCGACTCCGCGGGCGTCGTGGTCGAGCGGTACCGGTACGATTCCTATGGCGCGAGACAGGTGCTCGACCCTGCCGGCGCGCCGCGCGCTGCCTCGCTCTTCGGCAATCAAGTGGGCTTCACGGGGCGGTATCACGATCCCGATTCCGGGCTCGTCGACTTCCGGAGCCGGCAATACGATACCAGGCTGGGGCGGTTCATTAGTCGGGACCAGAAGTATGCCGACGGCACGTCGTTTTATGCAGCGTATTTCGTGCCCAATGGTACGGATCCGAGCGGCGCGGAGGTTATGAGTCGCAGCAACCCGCCGCCCGTGGAACAAAACCAGGCGCCCGTCGACCGTATGGTCGTCGGCTCTGGCGGTGGTCCGATCGGTGAGGGCGCGATGCCCGCACCACCCGCTGTCAATACTGGTGCCATCGGCGGCACGGGGACCCAGCCGGCGGGAAGTGGGCACGGTGTCGCCATACCTAACGGAGAGGGGTACCTGCCGCTGCCGCCTCCCTGGACGTTCGAACTCTACGTTAACGTCTTTGCTCGCTGGCCTATCTTCGGGCGCAAGATTTCACCTGGATATTGGAGGGGCTTCTATGGGAACAACAGAACGTTTGGAACAGACCCTCGGGCGTCTTCGAAGCTTCATCTGCAGGCGCATGTGTCGGCCAAGAACATATCCCTCGTTCAGTCGGGAATATATTCGGATCCAACCGTCGCAGTAGGATCCAATGAAAAGGCCACGGCCGACCCAATGGCGACGCTTCTTCAGGTGACTAAGGGGAACGGCTTTGGGTTTACCCTTACAGCATCCGCGTCAAACCCGCTGGTTTCCTTTGCGCCACCTATTGACGTCAAGGTCGAGGCCACCGTCCAAACTGGATTTGGGGGCGAGCCTCAGATCTATGGCTCGGTTTGGGGCGATGGGTTCCCCGACCTTGAGCTCTTCGTTATCCGGAAGAAAGCCACGACACTGGTCAATTATCTCACTGAGGGCGACCCGGATTTAGGGCCCGCGATGTACCTTCCGAGAGTAAACACCGTTCTTATGGGGGGGTTCGCTCAAAGCGTGCAATGAACATACGATGGAAGGTAGTCGTCGTAGCGTTGTTACTGTTTGGGTCCTGTAGGAACAGCAGGACATCCGGGCATTCACCGACGGTATTCCTGCTCCCGAGCGGTTTTCGTGGGTTTGGAGTGCTCCTGTTTGGCAATCCTCAGTGGCCCGATGTGCAGCATAGGGATCGGCGAGGCAGACCCACATTCGAGATGCCCGCCGACGGAGTGCTCCGTTCTGGGAGTCCGACGTGCCCGACGGTTTTCTGGGGGATCGAGTATTTCTGGAGAGGTCAGGATGATAATATGGTGAAGATCCCGAGCGAAACAGGATTTCCACCCGGGACAGCCGTGTCGAGGGACCAGTTGCAGGTGATTGCTGAGCGTTCTGGTGCCTTTCCTGGTCCGCCCGAGGTTTTCTTCCAACCGGGGTCCGATGCTAGGTCAACTTTCGAGAGCAATAGGTCACCCGGATCGACGTGCTTCTTGTTTTTCGTAGTTGGTGTTCCAGCGATCGGGTGGGACGATGGTGAAGGTACCAGGTTCTTGTATGGCGCCGCCGGGCGTGACCCGCCAGGGCTACCCCTCAACCGCCCCTAGTTTGACCTCAGTCCTCGGCCACCCGAACCAAGAACGTCTGAAATCCCACGGCGAGCGGCGATCCCGCCTGGATACGGAGGTCACCACGAATCCCCGGACCGGCGGAGAACGCTGCCACGGCCAGGCCTGCCCCGTCCGCTTGAACCGTCACGCTGCCGAGCTTGCTCTCCTTGAAGTTGCCGCCGTTGAAGGAGGTGAACGTCACCGGCGCGTTGGCAGCGCCCTTCAC
>JANPFD010000225.1:0-22845 GCA_031423255.1 Myxococcales bacterium
GCTGCTGCAGGCGCCGGCGAGAAACACCAGGGTCGAAGCGATCTTAAGCTGTGTTCGCATTATGGGTCGGCAGCATAAGCCCAAGCGCCGCCCGGTGCTACGGCTCGTCGTCGTGGGGGCTTTCTGATAGACGAGGAGTCATGCGCCTCAAGACAACGGTCCTCGCCACCGCCTTCGTGATCGTCGCCGCTGGCAGCTACTGGGCCGGAGCCCACGCCCAGAAGAAGACGCGGTATTTCGAGTTGCGCACCTACGTGGCCAGCCCGGGGAAGATGGACGCGCTTCACACCCGCTTCCGCGAGCACACCCAGAAGCTCTTCAAGAAGCACGGCATGGAGAACATCGGCTACTGGACGCCGACCGCCGGTGACAACGCCGACCACACGCTGGTCTACCTCCTCGGCTATCCCAACGCCGAGTCGCGCGAGGCGTCCTGGAAGGGATTCACCGGGGATGACGCCTGGAAGAAGGCGAAGGCGGACAGCGAGAAAGACGGAAAACTGACCGCCAAGGTCGCCTCTGTGTTCCTGACGCCGACGGACTATTCGCCGATGCGCTAGACTGAGCGCCGCCTGCGAGGCGGCCATGGGCGTCACCGACAGAGGCATTGGCGGAGACCGCGAGTTCCCATCGACCTCGTGGTCCGTGATCCTGCAGGTGCGGGACCCGGGCTCGCCTGACTACGCGCGCCACCTCAGCCGCCTGGTCGAGCTGTACTGGCGTCCGGTCTACAGCGTGATCCGCCATGGCTGGAACAAGAGCCACGACGACGCCAAGGACCTGACGCAGGATTTCTTCGCCACTGTGGTGTTCGACCGGGATCTGGTCAAGGCGTACGCCCCGGAACGCGGCAGCTTCCGATCTCTCGTACGCAAGGCGATCACCCACTTCATGCGCGACGTGGGCCGAGACGCCGACCGGCAGAAGCGCGGCGGCGGCGCGTTGCCGGTGTCGCTCGAGAAAATCACCGAGGACGCGATCGAGGCGGTGCCTGGTGCGGAGCGGCTGACGCCCGAGCAGATATTCGATGTCGCCTGGAATGAAGCGGTGATGAGCGAGGCCGTGGCCATCCTCGAGAAGAAACTGAAGGCCGACGGCAAGGCTGCCGCCTTCGAGGCCTTCCGGCGCTACGACCTGGACGGCGACTCGGCCGATCTGTCGTACGCGGCGCTGGGCCAGTCGCTGTCGATGACCGCGCCCCAGGTCAAGCACGCCCTCCTGCAAGCGCGGGCGACGTTCCGGGAAATCGTGACGGACATCGTGCGCGGCTACGTCGACGATCCGGCCGATCTGGCGGCCGAGTTGCGCAACCTGTTCGGAGCCTGACGTGCCGCCGGTCTCGCGCTTCTCCACCGCCGAGCGCCTGCGGCAGCGGTTCCGCGTCGAGCACGGCGAGCGCCTGGCGGTGCGCGCGAAAACCTCGGGGCTGGTGACCGAGGCCCAGCTCGACGAGGCCCGGGAAGCGAGCGAGGCGGACGGACGGCCGTTGACCGCGGTGCTCCTCGATCGTGGCTGGCTGGACGCCACGGCGCTGGCAAGACTGGAGGAGACCGAGGCGCGCGAAGAGTTCAGCCGCCCGTCGACGACGCGGCCGGCAGTCCTGCCCGCCGAGGTGGAAGAGGCCGCGGCGAATCCCGATCGCAACCTGGACGAATTCGTGCTGGTGGCGCCGCTCGGCCGAGGCGGCGCTGGCGAGGTCTGGAAGTCATGGGATCGGCGGCTCGGCCGCTGGGTGGCGGTGAAGATCTCGACGGCGTCCCTGGAATCGACGTCGGCCCAGCAGCGATTCGAGCGCGAGGCGATGGCGACGGCGCGCCTGGCTCACCCGAACATCGTCCCGATCTTCCAGGTGGGCACCGCGCACGGCCGTTCCTTCCTGGTGATGCCCCACATCGATGGACAGACGCTGGAGCGGGCGTCGTTGCCGTTGCGGCAGGCGCTGGAGGTGATGCACACGGTGGCGCTGGCGGTGGAACACGCGCACCAGCAGGGGATCGTGCATCGCGATCTGAAGCCGGGGAACATCATGATCACGCCGCAGGCCGGGGGCGTGTTCGTGCTGGACTTCGGACTGGCCTACCTGCGTGAGGAGACGTCGTCGCGCCTCACGCGGCCAGGCGAGGTGGTGGGCACCGCCAGTTACATGGCGCCCGAGCAGGCGCGCGGCGACCACACCGCGCCCGCGACGGCCATCGACGTGTACGGACTGGGCGCCACGCTCTATGCCCTGGTCGCGGGGCGAGCGCCATTCACAGGTGACTCCTTCGCCGCCGTCGTCGCCCGGGTGATGACAGCCGATCCCGAGCCGCCGCGGCGTCTTCGCCCGGACCTCGACGCCCGGGTCGAGGCCGTCGTGCTCAAGGCCATGGACAAGAACCCACGGCACCGCTACCCGTCGGCGGCGGCGTTCGCCGACGATCTGCGGCGCGTGCTCGACGATCGCAAGGTCGAGGCTCGGACGGCGCACGTGCAGCGGCTCCACCAGTGGCTGCGGCGACACGCGCCCCTCTGGGCCGCGGTCGCCGTGATCTGCGTGGCGCTGGCGGTGGCCGGCCTGGCCCGCTTCGGCGCCGGTCACGAACGGGACGCCGCCGTCGAGACGTTGCGGGAGATGGCACGCCTGTCGCTGGAATCGGCGCTGCGGCTGCGACGTGCCGGGGACACGGTCGGCATGCGCAAGGTGCTTCCCCAGCTGGTCGCCGCCTACCAGCGGGTCGAGGAACGCGGCGCTGCGTCCGCCGAGGTCGACTACTTGATGGGACGGATGTACCGCGCGCTCCTCGACGAGGACAAGGCCCTGGCGCACCAGGAGCGGGCACTGGCCAAGGACGCCACGTTTGCCAGCGCCTTGTACGAACGGTCGGTGCTTCTGTCCCGCAGGTACGGCCGCGACCTGAACCAGACCATCGCCGATCTGCAGGTCGAGCGCCCCAAGGGCAGCAAGCCCGCCGACGCCGAGACGGCCGAGCGCGCCCGCCCCGCCCTGGCGCAGCTGCGTGCACGCATCGTCGAGGACTGGACCCGCCTGACGTCGCTCACGCCCAGCCCGGCACAGACGTACGCCGCCCGCGGGATCCTGGCGTTCTATCGCTCACGGCCCAAGGAAGCGCGCGATCTGCTGGCTCAGGCCGTGGCCGCCGACCCATTGATGGAAGAAGCGTGGGACGCGCTGGCGCTCGCCCATTCAGCCGCTCGCAACAACGCAGAAGCCGACCTGACTTACACCCGCGCCCTGGCACTCGACCGCGGCTACGCGCCCCATCTGGTCGGCCGCTGCGACATCAGGCGCCTGCGCGGCCGCACCGCCGAGGCCGTGGCCGACGCCACCGCCGCTCTGGTGCTCGACCCCGCCTCGATCGGGGCGCGCCTGTGCCGCGCGACCATCGGCATCAACCGGTCGCACGACGAGATCATGTCGGGCGCCGACGCGCTCCAGACGCTGAACACCGCTGACCAGGACTTCAGCGAGGTGCTGCGGCGCCGGGAGACCACGGAGGCGCTCTATGGACGGGCCCTCGTGCGCCGCTACCGGGCCATCTTCCTCGACCGGCGCGGCAAGGATCCGCTGCCCGACTTCGCAGCTGCAGAGGCGGACTGCACGCGTGCCATCACCCTCGACGCGCGCGACCCCGAGCGGTGGTCGGCTCGCGGGCGGGTGCGCACCCGACGCGCTCTTCACGACATACAGAACGACCGGGATGCCACCGCCGATCTGGACGCCGCGCAGGCGGACTTCGACGAGGCGCTTCGACTCGATCCCACGCGTTCCAGCGCCTTGATGTGGACGGCCGACGTGCAGACCTACCGCGGCCTGCAGGCGCTGAGGCAGGGACAGCCCTCCGAGCCATTCTTTGTCGCCGCGGAGGCGCGTTACACCCGTGCCGAAAGGGCAGGTGCCGACGCCTGGCTCCATCTCCTGCGCGGCACGATGCTCACCTGGCGCGGCGTCGCAACGGCACGCGCGGGCGGTGATCCCCTTGCCGTTTGGACCGCTGCCGAGGATGACCTCGAGCGGGCGCTGAAGGCCTTTCCCCGTTACCACGACTCGGTGGTGCGACGCGGCATTCTGCGCCTCGAGCGCGCGCGCCACCTCGTCCGGGACAGGCGCGCGGCACGCATCGCGCACGACCTCGGCGTCGCCGATCTGGAACACGCCCTCGCTCGGGAGCCGGACCACCGGGAGGCCCGAGCGGCGCTGGCGATCGAGGGCGACCCGGTTCTGTCGCATTGAGACGCCTCGCGGCATCCAGCGCGTCCGGTTTTCCGACGATGGCGTATCAGGCCCTGGGTGACCTGATGATGAAGCACCATGTCGTGGGTCGGTCTGCCAGGTTACTAGTCATCGGAATCGGAATCGGAACCGTGGCAGTGGGATGCGCGGGGGCGATCGGAGACGGCTCCGAGGAGCCCGAGCCGAACTCGATCGTGCCTCCGATCCCCGATACGAGCGGCATCTTGTGGCCGGTGGATTACAGCGGGAGCCCATCCGCGCTACGGCGCCTGTCCCGGGACGAGCTGGTGGCCAGCCTGCAGATGCTGGTGGGATCTGCGCCGGCGCGCGACGATCTCCCCGAGGAGCCACGGCGCGGGCACAGCGTACTCCAGACGTCGGGCCTGTCGTTCATCGCCACCGAGGTCAGCAAGCTGAGGCAGGTGCTGAGCGCGTTCGCCACGAAGGTTGCGCCGGCCATGCTCGGCAAGACCGGCTGCGCGCAGACGCAGCAAGCGCAACGCGATTGCCTCCTCGGCTGGTCCACCAGATTTGCCGAACAGGCGATGCGCCGATCGCTGCGTGCGGGCGAGAGCACCCGGTTGCAGAGCCTCCTGACCTCCGCCGGCACCTCGGCCGAGGACGACACCGCCACGGTGGAGGGGATCCTCACCACCGTCTTCTTCACGCCGTCGTTCCTGTACCGGACCGAGATCGGCAAGCCCGTCGCCGGCAAACCGGGCCTGCGCGCACTCGAGCCACGGGAACTGGCCAGCCGTCTGAGCTTCCTGGCCACACAGGCGCCGCCGGATGCCGAGCTGCTCAGCGCCGGGACGGCGGGGCGGCTCCAGGATCCGGCCGAACGCGTGCGGCAGCTCGATCGGCTGCTGAAGAGCGACCGCGGCAAGCGAGCCTTGGTGGTGCTGGTCCTGGAATGGCTCGGCGCCAACGAGTCCAAGGTCAGCGACAAGTCGGCGAAGTACCTGACCACCCTGGGCGCCGACTTCGAACCCTCGATCCGGGCCAGCGCCGAGGCGACCATCCGCAAGGTGGTCGACGAGAATGCGGATCCGTCGGTGACGACGCTCCTCACCACCGAGGCGTACCTCGCCGACGCCGTCGTCCAGAAGGTCAGGCAGGCCGCCGGTTCAGGCAGGACAGCCACCGGGGACACCGCGCTGACCACGCGGGCCGGCCTTATGATGCATCCTTACGTCCTGTCCGCCCACACCAAGGAGGACGGCGCGTCGCCCTTCCCGCTCGGGGAGTTCATTCGCGAGACCTTGCTGTGCGAGGCCATTCCTCCGCCGCCCGCCGGCGCCGTCGACTCGGCCAGAACCGACCCTCCCGCCGGACTCACCATGCGCGAGGACCTCGACTACCGCACCAGCGCCGGCCCGACGTGCATCTCCTGCCACAAACTGTTCGCGCCGCTCGGGTACGCGTTCCTGCCTTTCGACCCCGTCGGCCGCTGGGTGAAGACGGATCCCACGGGCAAGCCGTGGGATCTCGCCGGCAGCGTCCCGATCTATGCGGGCACCGACCTCGCCTTCAAGTCCCCGAGCGAGCTGACGAAGGGCCTGGCCAGCCAGCCTCAGGTACACGGCTGCTTCGCTCAGGCGAGCATCGCCTGGGCCTTTGGCCGCGCTCCGATCGCCGAGGACCACCCACTGGTGGTGGCCCTCAACGACGTGGTCGGGCGAGCGGGGAGCGGCGTCGGCTCCGTGCTCCGGGCAATCGTCGCGACTCCTGGATTCCTCACCGCCGTCGGAGCGAGGTAGCCACATGCGCTTTTCACGTCGAGATCTCCTCAAGAACACTGCCCTCGCGACCCTCGTGGCGCCGGTGCTGCGCCGGCGGGATGCGCTCGCGGCGACCTCACCGCGCCGGGTGATCCTGCTTTACAACGGCAACGGCCCGATGAAGGCGGCGGGGCCCGCCTCCGGAACGGAAACCTCCTTCACGTTCCACGACTGGTGGAAGCCGCTCGAGCGCCACAAGGCGGACGGTATCTTCCTCTCTCACATGGCCGCCACGGGCTCGGGCGTGGTCGTCGGTGGTGGACACGGCCTCGGCGGCCAGACGCTGAACGGCTACGGAGTCGCTCCTGGCGGCATCTACAAGAGCGACGGCGAGACCATCGACCAGGTGATCGGCAAACGCCTCGAGGCCGAGGGCCGGGCGGGCCTGCGGCGCTCGGTCGTCTGGGGACTCTCCAAGAACGACGCCTTCTATGCCGGGCCGAGCCGGCCGATCGTACCCGAGGTGGATCCCTCGAAAGCGTGGACGGACCTGTTCTCGCGCTTCACCGCGCCGGCGCCCACCGAGGCGGGGATGAGGCAGGTCGCTGCCCGCATCGAGCGCGAGAAGAGCATGCTCGATTTCGTGAACCAGGACTGCAAGGCGTTGAGGGACGCCCTGGGCACCGAGGGCATGCGGCTCCTCGACGATCACTGCACCACCCTGCGCAGCATGGAGATGAACGTGCAGAACACCATGGCTGGCCCGACGGCCGGGAGCACCTGCACCAAGCCCGCAAACCCGGGATTGCTCGCCTGGACGAACCCCGAGAACATCGACGCGCAGATGGCGGCCTTCACCACCTTGATGGTCACCGCTCTGGCGTGCGAGCTGACACATGTCATCGGGTTCCAGTTCAGCGGGATGGCCGCGCGCAACCGCATCGCCTCGAAGTATGCCGTGCCCAGCTCGCCCCAGGCCGACTCGGGCGACTCGGGCCCCGCCCATCACCCCTGGACCCACCAAGGCGACTCGGCCCTGAAGATGTCCGCCCTGGGGATCTTCACGACCTTCTACTCGAACCAGGTCGCGTTGCTCATCGACAAGCTGAAGGCAACCAACGACGTCAATGGCAAGCCGCTGCTCGATTCGACCCTGGTGGTCTGGCTCAGCGAGCTGGGCGGCAACGCCGGGAACCGCGACGCCCATCAGACGGGGCAGACGCCGGTGGTGATGTTCGGTCGTGGGCAGGGCACGTTCAAAACGGGCCGCTACATCCGCGGCAAGTGCCTGGACAGCACCTACGACGCCAAGGTGAAAAACGTCGACGCCGGGCAAGACATGGCGAAGCTCCTGGTCTCGGTGATCCAGTACATGGGCCTCACCAGCATCGACACAGTGGGAGTCACCGGCGCCAAGGGGCGGCTCGACTCTCTGCACACGTAGACGGCCGCACGCCCGGCTATAGTGCGCGCTCATGGGCGCACAGTGGAAGCACAAGGGCCGCCTGGCCGCCGCCGACGCCAGGGGCCGCGTCTTCACCAAGCTGGTCAAGGAGATCATGGTGGCGGCCCGGCACGGCGCCGACATCGAGATGAACGCGCGTCTGCGCCTCGCGGTCGAGGCCGCCAAGAAAGCCTCGATGCCGCGTGACACGCTCGACCGGGCCATCAAGAAGGGGGCCGGCCTCCTCGACGAGCAGATCAATTACGAGACCGTGGTGTACGAAGGGTTCGGGCCGCACAAGATGCCGGTGATCGTCGAGTGCCTCACCGAGAACAAGAACCGGACCGCGACCAACATCCGGGTCCTGTTTCGCAAGGGACAGCTCGCCACCTCGGGGGCCGTCTCCTGGGATTTCTGGCACCTGGGGATCATCGAGGCCACGCCAGCGGGCAGCGTCGATGCCGAGACCGCGGCCATCGAGGCGGGGGCCCAGGACGTCGAGGCCGTCGAGGCTGCCGACGAGGGCTCCTTCCGCTTCTACACGGACGCGACGGACCTCGACGCCGTGAACCGCGCGCTGGCGGCGCAGGGCTGGACCGTCACCTCGGCGGTGCTGGGATGGCGGCCCAAGAACCCGATCACCGTCGACGCCGCCGCACGCGCCGAGATCGAGGCTTTCTTGGAGGCGCTCGACGCCGACGACGACGTGCAGTGCATCTACCCCGCGCTCGCGGACTGACCGTCCTGCGCACCCGCCGTCGTCAACGGTTCTCGGCGGTGGCGCAGGTCCCTGCCCTGCAGGCCACCAGCGGCTTGCGCAGCCCATCCAGCGTGGCTCGCAGGATCGGTCGCGTGGCGTGGGCGCTGGCCAGCTGGTACGGATCGGCCTTCAGGTCGTACAGCTCCCGGTCGGTGATCGCCCGGCTGGCGTCGTAGTACTCGGCGTAGATCGCCTGCGTGGTGCGCACCGCCGTGTACGTCGGCACCTCCATGATCAGCGCACTGCCGGTCACACCTGCTTGCACCCAGTGCTCCAGCAAGAACTGGCGGCGCGGCACGTAGCTGCCGCCGTCCCACAGCAGCGGCACCAGCGAACGGCCGTCGGGCGGCGTCGCGGGGGTGACACCGGCCAAGGCCGCGATCGTGGGCGCCAGATCGTTGTTCAGCGCCAGCTGATCCACCACCCGGGCCGTGGTCTGCCCAGGGACACTGATGACCAGCGGGATGCGCACCGACTCCTCGTAAATGGGGAGCTTCTCGCCCATGCGGTGCTCGCCGAACATGAAGCCGTTGTCGCCGGTGAAGATGAACACGGTGCGGTCCAGCTCGCCGTTGCGCGCCAGGGCGCTGGCGATCGTGCCGACCATGTCGTCGACGGCCAGCATCGACGCTTGCCGGCTGCGGTACTGCACGGTCGCGGCGCGGACGTCGTCCCCGGTCAGCGCCGGGCGGTAGAGGCGTGCGTACATCGGCTTGTCGGACATGTCGCCCTCGTTGAACGACGGCTTGCCGAGCGCGATGAGCGGCAGCACGCCGATGCTGGTGACCATCCGGTAACGCTCGGGTGGTCGGATCCACCAGCGCCACAGATCCGGATACTGCATCCCGTCCAGTGACGTCGCAGCCATCGAGACGAGTTCGACGTGCGGAGCCAGCGGCGTCACGTACATGAAGAACGGTCGATCGTCATTCGCCTCGGACTCGTCGATGAAGGCGGCGGTGCGGCGAGCCAGGACGTCCGTCTGGTAGTCGGCGGCCGCGTGCCCGTAGCTGACCACCGTGCCGTTGTCGTTCAGCTTGTAGTCGTAGACGTTGTACGTGGTGGGATCGACCAGGCCCTGCCAGTCGTCCCAGCCCGGCGGCACGTACGTGGCGGGCGTGTCGGTGCCGTAGCCGTTCAGGTACTTGCCGGCAAAGCCGGTACGGTAACCGGCCGCCCGCAGCCAGGTGGCGATGGTCGAGCGATCGTCCATCTTCGTCACGCCCCCGCTCGGCAAAGCGTTCGTCCGGACGCCGTGGTTGTGTCCGTACTGACCGGTGAGGAACGTCGCGCGCGAGGGCGCGCACAGCGGGTGTGTGGCGAACGCCTGCCGGAACGTCGTTCCCCGGTCGATCACGTAACGCTTCAGGTTGGGCAGCAGGCCAAGCTCGAGCAGCTTGTTCAGCGACGGGACGTCCAGGTCATCGGCCATCAGGACGACGACGTTGGGCCGGACGGCCGTGACCACTGGCTGTTGTTGCAGCTCGTCAGCGGGGGGGCCTTCGCAGGCGAGGAGGACCAGGAGGAGGGCACCAGATCGACGCATGCCCCATGGACACCACGAGGGGCAAACACAGAAAGATGCGCTATACAGCCTGGTGCCGAACACGCGAGCGATCCTGTGCGCCGTGCAACTGCCCGGCGTCGATGATCGCGCCTTCGAGGATTCCCTGGCCGAGCTGGAAAGACTGGCCCGCACCCTCGGCCTCGAACCCGCTGGCCTCGTGACCCAGAGGCGGAGCGCCTTCCACCCGGGCTCGTACCTCGGCAGCGGCAAGCTGGAAGAGCTGGCGCTGGCCGTCACCACCCAGAGCGCCGGCGCCGTCCTGGTCGATCACGAGATCTCCCCGTCGCAGGCGCGCAACCTCGAAGAGGTCACCTCCGCGGAGGTCATGGATCGCACCGGGGTGATCCTGGAGATCTTCCACCGCCACGCCCGCTCGCGCGCCGCCCGCGCGCAGGTGGAGATTGTCCGCCTCGAGTACATGGCGCCGCGCCTGCGCGAGCAGGGCAAGGGCGGCGATCGGCAGCGGGGTGGCATCGGCGGCAAGGGCGCCGGCGAGTCGACGATGGAACTGGACCGGCGCAAGATCCGTGACCGCATCGCCGAGCTGTCGGAAGAGCTGGCCGGCATGGAAGTGGAGCGGCAGACCCAGCGCACGCGCCGGCGCGATCTGTGCCGGGTGGCCCTGGTCGGCTACACCAACGCCGGCAAGTCGACGTTGATGAGGGCGCTGACCGGCAGCGAGGTGTACGTCGCCGACAAGCTGTTCGCCACGCTGGACACCACCGTGCGCACGCTGCTGCCCGAGACGCACCCCCGCGTGCTGGTGTCCGACACCGTCGGCTTCATCGACAACCTCCCGCACGGGCTGGTGGCCAGCTTCAAGAGCACGCTGGACGAGGCGCTGGAGGCCTCGCTGCTGCTGCACGTGGTCGACGCCTCCGATCGCAGCTGGCAACGCCAGGCCGAGGTCACCGAGCGCGTGCTGGCCGACATCGGCGCCGGCGACATCCCGCGCCTGCGCCTGTTCAACAAGATCGACAAGGTGGGCAACGCCGACGCGCAGGTGGCTGCCACCGGCGCGCTGGCCACCCACTGGCCGGACGGCATCGTGATGTCCGCGCGCGATCCCGGGGACATCCGCCACCTGCACGCCTCGATCCTCGCCTTCTTCCAGCGCGACATGATCGAGGAAGAGCTGCGCGTCCCCTGGTCCGCCCAGCACCTCCGCGGCCGCATCTTCAGCGAGTGCGTGGTCGCCAGCGAGCGATCCGAGGAGGACGCGGTGATCTTCCGCCTCCGTGCGACGCGCGAGACCCTGGACAGCCTTCAGGCGGAACTACGGCGGTAGGTACGCCTTCGATCCTGTCGGGCCCGTCACCTTGCCGTTCCGGTCGTAGCCCCAGCAGGCGACCGTGTCGTCATCCTTGATCGCGCAGACCGCCCCGCAGGCATGCGGACGTCGTTGTTGTTGATGATCCCCCAGCACCTGACGACCTCGGGATCGGACCCCTCGGCCTTGAGCTTCTCGATGGTCTTTGCCGTTTCCGCGGGCGGGACGATGACGTCGACGCCCATGCGCCTGGTCGCTGCGATGTCCTCGGCCTTGGCGTGTCCGCCGTCGGCCAGAAGCACGGCCGGTCGCTGGCCCGTCCGCTCCTCGATCTGCGCCTGGTCCGAGCAATAACCGACCCGGAAGTCGGCGTCGGTCCGGCAGTCCAGGATGTCGCCGCGACCGGCGGTTGAGTCGTTTGGTTGCCAGTAGACGCCCGCTCCCAGGTACGGCGACCCATTGTGGGCGCCGCACCAATAGCCCGGCGTTGGGTGCTGGGAATCGCGAATCGATTCCATCCAAGTCCTGCAGGGCGCCGAATCTCCGTCGTCTTGGAAGATCTGCACCTGCTCCATTGTCGGCGCGTGGCCGCCGCCGTTTCTACAGTGAATAAGCACAAACTACGTAGAGTTTGCGGGTAGGCGTAGTGTTCCGGAAACTCGTCGCGGAGATTTTCCATGACAACCGCCGGGAGCGAGGCCGAGTTCGCGCCCTGGCAACTGGGCGCGGTCATCTGATTGCTACTGCACCAGGGTGGCCACCTCGGCGTCGGAGAGCGCCCGGTCGTAGACACGGACGTCGTCGATGCTGCCGAGGAAGCCGTCCAGGAGATCCGGCCTCAGGCCGATCCGATAGTCGTTCGGGTTGTTGTACTGGCTGGTCGGGACGGAGTCTGTCTTTGTCACCACCGGTTCGCCGTCGACGTAGAGGCGTATCGACGCACCCGGCTCGAATACCCCCGCCAAGTGGACCCACGTCCTGAGCGGCACGGGAGGCCCCTGGACCCCGACCATCGTCATCGAGTCCCTTGCGATCGAGAACCCCGGTGCCCCGCTGGCCATCACCAGGAGAGTCCAACCGGGGTAGCCGCTCTGTTTCGTGATGATGTTCCCGGCCCGACCGGGGCTGGCACTGACATTCACCCAGGCGGAGACCGTCATGGCCCCCGTGAGTTGCAAGACGGGCGGCCTTCCCAGCCCGACGAAATTGCTGCCGTTGAAGACCAGTGCGAATCCCTTCTTCCCCGCCACCCACATGGGGCTCCCGCTCAGGGTGCCGCGCGTGTTGTTGCCGGAAAGATCCGCAGTGGTCGCGCCGCTGCCCTCGTCCAGTGGCCAGTAGCCGATCGGCGGCGGCACAGCAGGAGCATCGCTCGGTCGCATGTCGAGCGAGGGCGGCGGCACGTCGGGCGGAGCATCCGGCGCTACGAATCGATCGACGGCCGAGGCGTCCGGGGGCAAGTCCCGGGCCGAAGGGGCGTCTCGCATTGGCTCGACGTCGCGATCACTCGCAGCGTCACGGCGAGCACACGCAGGGTCCACGCACGTCGGCGCCTCGGGACGCGTGAGATCGACGCAGCCACACACCGAGACGATCGTGATGGCGGCCGCGGTGAAGGATCCGGACTTCTTGAACAACGTCGTGACGATCGTCTCAGTTTACCATGGCTGCCCCGCGCGTCGGCGACGCCCTCGACTACGGAGTGGGCGCAGGAACCGTCACCACCCTGACCATCCGTAGATCGGCCACGTCCTCGCTGACCACGGCGACGCGAGCGTCAGGCTTCTGCAAGACGAATGAGACATCCTCGAGAGTGACCCCCCGCGCGTGCCGCAAGTAGAAGCCATACGCTGGCAGGGGTCCGAACATGTCGGCGTCCGGATACTTCTCGGGCTCCTCCGGAACGGCGCCCGCCACGACCGTGCCGCCGCCCTCGGTCACGACCTTCAGATTTCGGATCACGACGTTCTCCACGTACGCGCCGGGCAAGCCAGAGATCGACGAGGCCCATGACCGATCGTGGCCGCGGACGGCGGTCACGTTCTCGATGAGGATGTCGCGGAGAGAACCGGGACGCGGGGTCGCCTGCTGGCGCCCGCGGTTGCCGAGGCGAATGAAGATCGGAGCGCGCACCCCCTCCATCCGGATATTGGAGATCCGGATCCCCCGGACATCCGCTCCGTCCACGCACATCAGCCCGACACCGCCTCTCATGGTGTGCTCCTTTCCCGGCGGCGACCTCACCACGGAGTCGCGAAAGACGATGTCCGAGAACGTCCCCTCCATCGTCTCGGTGCCGAGCTTGAGACCGTAGCTGGACGTCGTCAGTACGCTGTCCGCGATGAGAATGTTGCGCGTGTGATGGATGCCGCGTCCTGCCGAGGTGTTCTTCAGCACGATGGCGTCGTCGCCCGTCGAGATTTCCGTGTTGGTGATACGGACGTTCTCGGAGTAGTTGATGTCGATCCCGTCGGTATTGGGGCCGGCCACGTCCGAATCCATCCGCACGTGGTCGATGACGATGTTCCGGCTTCCTCGAAGGTGAATGGTCCAGGACGGCGAGTTCAAGATGGTGACGCCCTCGACCCGGACCCCGTCGCACTCCGAGAACAGGATCAGCGGCGACGGTCGGGCTGGCTTGGCGACGAAGAACTCTCTGGTCCGTGTTGCCTCCCAGAATATCCCCGGGCGCCCTTGGCCGTCGATGCGGCCAGCGCCCACGATCGCGACGTTGTGCACGCCGCGCGCCCGGATCAGCTGGCGAAACCGACGGTAGTCGTCCATGTTCGGGCTTCCCAGCAAGGTGGCGCCCTCCTCGATCCGGAGGACGATGTTGTCTCGCATCTCCAGAGAGGCCGCCAGATAGGTCCCGCGTGGGATCACCACATCACCCCCACCGGCCTTCGCACAGGCGTCGATCGCCGCCTGGATCGCCGCGGAGGCCAGCGTCTGGCCGTCCGGGACCGCGCCGAAGTCCCTGATGTTGAACACGCGGGGGGGACCCGACCGGCCGCCAGCGGAGGGGACGTGCACGGCGGGACCCGCTGCACAACCGAGAGCCACAAGGGCAAGCACGAACGTCAGTCTCGTCATCAAGGACAGTGTGCGCCGGTTCCGACCGGGAAGACACCACACTTACGCAATTTCTACGTCGTATATGTGATATCACCGCACGCCGCGGCCAGGTCGGCGGGACAATGGAACGGCGATGATCGAATGGTTGCTTCGCGTTCTGTCGTTCGCCACCCTGGTGCTGGTCTTCGGCGCACCGCCTGCGGCGGCCGCGAGCCCCGCATCGCACGTCGTCTTCCTGATTGCGGACGACGGATCCGGGCCCGGCGAGGCGCTGCCCGCATTCGCTCGCGAGTTCCTCGAGCCGCTCGGTATCCATGCCATCTTCGTCCGCCCGGATCCGCGGGACCCGAACCGCCTGCATTCCATGCCCCCCGACAGGGAGGTCGATGTGCTCGTCATTGCGGCCTCGCACCGACCGCTGGGCCGCGACGAGGCGGCATTCGTGCAGAGGCACATCGCCGCCAGCAAGAGCGTCGTCGGAATCCGCAACGCCAGTCACGACGTCTTCGGAGCGCGTGACCTGGGCGAGCTGCCAGTTGCAGCCGTGGGCCCTCTCCAGGCGGCGACCCGGGCCGTGCGGCACGCCATTCTGGCCGGGATGGACCCGGAGGCCCTGTCTCCCGCCGGACCTGTCGCGCGCCACCAGTTGGATGCGACCTCGATGCCGCTCATCGTCCGGGCCATCCGCAAGGACGGAGTCCCGACGATCGTGGAACCCGTGGCGTGGACGCGCAACCTCGGCAAGAGCAGGGTGTTCTTCACCTCGCTCGGACAGCGCGACGACTTCAAGCAGCGCGCGTTCGGCATTCTTCTGGCCAACGCCATCCAGTGGGCCCTGGGCCGAGGCGCCCAGGGCGAGCTGGGGGACGATTCGCGACCGACGCCTCCCGCCGAGGCCCTGACCCGGTTCAAGGTGGGCCAGGGCTTCAGGATGCACCTGGTGGCCGCCGAGCCCACCATCGCGCAGCCCGTGTTCATGACCTTCGATCACCGGGGCCGGTTGTGGGTCGTGCAGTACTTGCAGTACCCGATGCCGGCGGGGCTGAAGGTGGTGAAGTACGATCAGTACCTGCGCGCCCAGTTCGACAAGACCCCGTCTCCACCGCCCCGCCACGCACCCGGCAAGGACGTCATCACGGTGCTCGAGGACGTCGACGGCGACGGCGTCTTCGAGACGAAGAAAGACGTGATCACCGGCCTGAACATCGCGACGGCGGTGGCGGTCGGCCGCGGTGGCCTGTGGGTGCTCAATCCGCCCTACCTGCTGTTCTATCCCGATCGGAACGGTGACGACATGCCTGACGCCGACCCCGAGGTACACCTCGCCGGTTTCGGCCTCGAGGACACACACGCCGTCGCCAACAGCCTGCGCTTCGGCCCCGACGGATGGCTGTACGGGTCGACGGGCTCGACCACGACGGCGCGGATCACCTCGTCAGTCACGCGTGACGTTGCCTTCCAGGGTCAGAGCGTCTGGCGCTATCACCCTCGCACACACGTCTTCGAGGTCTTCGCGGAGGGCGGCGGCAACCCCTTCAGCCTGGAGTTCGACGCCCGCGGCCGCATCTTCACCGGCACCAACGTCGGAGAAGCCCGCGGGTTGCACCACGTGCAGGGGGGGCTGGCCGCCAAGAACTGGGGCAAGCACGGGCCGGCGATCAATCCGTACAGCCTGGGCTGGTTCGGGCACATGAAGCACGCGGGCGCCCCCGAGCGTTTCACCCAGACCCTCCTCGTGTACGAGGGCGGACTCTTCCCGGCGTCGTTCACCGGCGCCCTCATCGCGCCAAACGCCCTTTACAACCGGGTGCACGTCTCGGAGCTGCTGGCGGACGGATCGACGTTCCGGACGAAGGATGTCTCCGTCGTGGTCTCGACACCGGATCGCTGGTTCCGGCCGGTGGACGTCAAGGCGGGGCCCGACGGGGCCGTGTACATCGCGGACTGGTACGACACCCGCCTGACCCACGTGGATCCAAGGGACAACTGGCACAAGACCAGCGGCCGTATCTATCGCCTCGCCCCCACCGGCGCCGGTCCGGCGGCGCCGTTCGATCTGGCGCGTCTGCCGAGCAAGGAGCTGGTAGGCCGCCTCGCCAGCGACAACAAGTGGCTCAGGCAGGAGATCATCCGCATCCTCGGCGACCGCCGGGACACCTCGCTCGTCCCGCTGCTGACGAAGACGATGGCGGACAGCACCGGGCAGCTTGCCCTCGAAGCTCTGTGGGCCCTCGATGCCAGCGGCGGCTTCGACCCGGCGGCGGCGTTGCTGGCGCTTGGCCACCTCGACCCGCACGTGCGGCGCTGGGGCGCGCGCCTCGTCGGTGACGCCCGCCGCGCCCCGAAACCGGTGACCGCGCGCCTCGTCGCCCTCGCGCGCGACGAGACCGATCCCGAGGTGCGTAGCCAGCTCGCCTCCACGGCCAGGCGTCTTCCGACGGACGTGGCCCTTGCCATGGTGAGGGCTCTCGCGACCCATGACGAGGACTCTCGCGATCCGCACATCCCCCTGCTCGTCTGGTGGGCGATGGAAGCCAACACCAGCGATCGACCGGCAGCGCTGGCGTTGTTCGCAGAGCGTCCGTTCTGGGCGCGTCCCCTGGTTGCGCGGCATCTGATCGGGCGGCTGATGCAGCGCTATGCACTGGCGGGCGGACCCGAGGATCTCGCCGCCTGCGATCGCTTGTTGCGTCTGGCGCCCGACGACGCCGCGACGGACACCCTCATCGCCGCCCTCGCCGAGGCCTGGAAGGGCGGAGTCCCGCGCCACGTTCCCCCCGAGCTGCGCCGGACGCTGGCCGCTGGCCTGCGCGGTGCCTCCTCCGCTCATGCGCGCACCCTGGCGTTGCGCCTCGGCGATCCGGACGCGGTCGCGCGCGCCCTCCGTGCCGTGGCCGATCCGCAGGTCCCGCAAGGCGAGCGCATGGCTCTCGTGAGTGTGCTGGGCCAGATCAAGCAATCCACCGCCCTGCCCGTATTGCTCGATCTGGCGCGCTCGGCTGTGGCCCCGCTGCCGCTGAGGCGGGCCGCGCTGTCGGCGCTGGGTGCTTACGACGATTCGACGGTCGGATCTGGCGTCGTCGCGGCGCTGGCCACGCTGCCCGCCGACGAGACGGAAACGCGTACCATCGCGTTCGGGGTCCTCGCAAGCCGGATCGCCTGGGCCCGGGCGCTCGTTGTCGAGATCGAGGAGGGACGCCTGCGACCGAGCGCGGTCCCCGGGGACGTCCTGCGCCGGTTGAAGCTTCTCGGGGACGGCGAGATCGATCAGTTCGTCGCACGGTACGCCGGCGGCGGGCGATCGACGACGGAGGGAGAAAAACAGGCCCTGATGGATCGGACGGCAAAGCTGCTCCGAGCGGGCGGCGGCCACGCCGATGCCGGCCGCGGCGTATTCCAGGCCGTGTGCGCCCCCTGCCACACGCTGTTCGGGGAGGGTGGGCGCATCGGCCCCGAACTCACGGGCTACGAGCGCACGAACCTGGACTTCATGCTCCTCGCGATCGCCGATCCGAGCGCCGGCCTGCGCGAGGAGTACACCAACTTCGTCGTCGGCATGCGCGATGGCCGCACGCTTTCGGGGTTCCTCGAAACTCAAGACAACCGCTCGGTGGTGCTGAAATCCCTCGACGGGCAGACCACCGTCCTGCCCCGCGAGCAGGTGGCCCGCATCCAGGGCCAGCAGGAGTCGGTAATGCCCGAAGGGCTCCTCGGCGCCCTGTCCGATCAGCAGATCAGGGACCTGTTCGCCTACCTCATGATGCCAGCGCCCCTGGCCCACGCCGGCAGCCGGACCCGCTAAGACCCCATGGTGGATTCTACCATTTTCATATAGATTTTTAGTTGTGGCCGCCGCCCGCCAGGTCGCGCTCCTGATCGAGACCTCGAAGTCGTACGGACGCAACCTTCTCCACGGCATCAGCCAGTACGTCCGCGAGCACGACCCGTGGTCGCTCTTCTTCGAGCCGCGGGACACCTTCAGCGCGCCGCCGGCGTGGCTGGACACCTGGAAAGGCGACGGCATCATCGCCCGGCTGTCCAACATGACGATTGCCCGCGCGGTGCTGCGCACGAAGATCCCCGTCGTGAACCTGAGCTCCGCCCTGCCCCACCTGGACATCCCCCGCGTCGAGGCCAGCACGCGGAGGCTAGCGCAGCTCGCCTGGCACCACTTCATGGAGCACGGCTTCAGGCACTTCGCCTTCCTGGGTGACGAGATCAACTACCCTAGCTGGACGAAGCGGGTCGGCGACGACTTCGTGGCGCTGGTCCAGGGAGCCGGGCTTCCGTGCGATCGATTCAGCCTCCCGCGCGGGGCGGCCGCGAAACTCTCGTGGGCGGCCGAGCAGCGCGAGCTGAGCCGCTGGATCGCTGACCTGAAGAAGCCCGTGGGTGTGTTCGCGATCAACGACTCGCGCGGCCAGCGACTACTGGACGCCTGCCGCCGTACCGGCGTCCAGGTCCCCGAGCAGGTGGCGGTCCTGGGAAACGAGAACGACGAACTGATCTGCACGATGGCATCGCCCCCCCTGAGCAGCCTGGTGCCGAACGCCGAGAAGATGGGTTACGAGGCAGCCGCTCTCCTCGACCGGCTGATGTCAGGTGCGGCGATCCGCAGGCGGGTGCTTGTGCTCGATTCCCTGGGGGTGGCCGAGCGGCAATCGACCGACGTACAGGCGCACGAGGACGCCACGGTGGCCAGCGCCATGCAGTTCATCCGGGAGAACGCCTGCCAGGGGATTCGCGTCAAGCAGGTCGTCGCCCACGTGGGTGTCTCGCGGACCAACCTCGAGAGGCGGTTTTCCGCCGCCCTCGGGCGCACGCTGCACGACGAGATCGTGCGCGTGCAGCTGCAGATCGCCATGGATCTCCTGGCCAAGACGCCGCTGAAGACCCTGGCGGTCGCGCAGAAGGCGGGGTTCCGCTACGCCGAGTACATGGGCGTCGTCTTTCGCCGGGAACTGGGGGTAACTCCCGGCGAGTACCGCAAGCGCATCGGCCAGCACATCCGCGACGTCCCGGAGCCGAGCGGCTGATCCCGCCCAGCAGTGAAATCACATATAATCAGAAGATCTTTCACACAGGGTCGGAATCGCGCTTGAACTCGGTTGATGCGGGCCCCACCATCGACGCATGATCCGTCTGACGAAGTTTTCGACGGTGTTGGCGCTTGTGGCCACGATGTTCGGCGGCGACGCGTCCGCGGCTCCGCGCGTGCCCCAAGGGGACGCCCTCGTCAGCTCCGATGATCTTTCGGTACGAATGCTCGAGGGCCTGCACCGTCATGCCGATCGGCAAATCGAGGCGGCGAGCGCGAAGCGAGGCCGCCTGTGGCGCCGCGACGTCTCGTCGCGAGCGGCCTACGAGCGCTCGGTAGAGCCCCATCGTCAGCGCTTCCGCAAGATCATCGGTGTCGTCGATCCTCGGCTGCCGCCCCGCATGGAACGATTCGGGGACGACATGCAACCAGCGCTGGTCGCCCGGACCGCGGCCTACACGATCTGGCAGGTCCGCTGGCCGGTGCTCGATGGTGTCACCGGCGAAGGGCTCCTGCTGGAACCGAGCCGGGCCCCTGCGGGGCAGGTCGTGGTGCTGCCCGATGCGGACGAGACGCCGGAGCAGATCGCCGGACTGGCCCCGGGCGTGACACCCGCTGCCCAGTTCGCTCGCCGCCTGGCGCACAGCGGATACCAGGTCGTGGTGCCCATGCTGCTCAGCCGCCGAACGGACCAGTCGGGCAATCCACAGATCGCGATGACCAACGAGACGCACCGGGAGTGGATCTACCGGCAGGCGTATCACATGGGACGCCACGTGATCGGCTACGAAGTGCAGAAGGTCCTGGCGGCCGTCGATTGGTTCAAGGCACAGGGTACTCGGCAGGTGAAGGTCGGCGTCGCGGGCTTGGGGGAGGGAGGTCTCATCGCAATGTACGCGGCCGCGGTGGACACGCGCATCGACGCGGCGCTGGTGAGCGGGTACTTCGAGGATCGGCATCGGATCTGGAACGAACCGCTCTACCGCCAGGTGTGGGGCCTGCTGAGCGAGTTCGGCGACGCCGAGATCGCGTCGCTCGTCGCCCCGCGCGCCCTGGTGATCGAGAACGCCGAGATCCCACGTGTGGACGGCCCACCGCCGGCGGCCGACAAGCAGCGCGCTGTCGCCGCCCCGGGCGTGCTCGCCACGCCGGCGCCCGTCTCGGTGGCGTCCGAATGGCGCAAGCTGGAGCACCTGGTGCCCGCCGGATTCCAGCCGCGCGCCATGTCGCCGGGTCCGGGGATCCCGGCCGTGCCACCGGGGACGAGCGAGGCGCTCGACAGGGTCGCGCGGCTCCTCGGCAGGCCGCTCGGAACGACGGAGGGAGCGGCAGCGATCGACCTCCGCAAGAGATTCGATCCAGCGGTCCGGGAGGCCCGACAGGTCAAGGAGCTCGAGCGCCACGTCCAGGCCTTGGTGCAGTCTTCACCCCAGAAACGGCGTTCCTTCTTCCTGAACACGACCTCGGTCTCTCGTCCGGCGAAGGACGGCGACCGGTACGTCACCCAGGCCCCGGAAGTCTTCGCGCGCGAGGCCGCTCCGTTCCGGCGGATCCTCGAGGAGGAGATCCTGGGCAAGGTCGACGATGCGCCGCTCCCGCTCCACGCGCGCGTGCGGACGGTCTACGACCAGCCGGCCTGGACCGGCTACGAGATCACGCTGGACGTCTTCCCCGACGTGTTCGCGTGGGGCGTCTTGCTGGTCCCGAAGAACATCGCCGACGGCGAGAGACGGCCGGTGGTGGTCTGTCAGCATGGCCTCGAGGGCCTGCCGAAGAGCACCATCGAAGGAAACAACGGCTACCACGGGTTCGCCGCGCGTCTCGCCGAACGCGGTTTCGTCACGTTTGCGCCCCACAACCCGTACCGGGGCAACGACGTCTTCCGCGTCCTCGACAGGAAGGCCCAGGCGGTCAAGGCGTCGCTCTTCGCCTACATCGTCGCTCAGCACCGGCAGATCCTGCGCTGGCTCGGAACGCTTCCGTTCGTCGACGCCTCGCGGATCGCCCTTTACGGCCTGTCGTACGGGGGCAAGACCGCCATGCGCGTGCCGGAGGTGATTCCTGAATACGCGCTGTCGATCGCTTCCGGTGATTTCAACGACTGGACGCGCAAGGTCACGTCCGTGGACTACCGCAACAGCTACATGTTCACCCACGAGTGGGAAATTCCCACGTTCGACATGGGCAACACATTTGGCTACGCGGAGGCCGCCTACCTGATGGTGCCTCGCCCCTTCATGGTCGAACGGGGTCACCACGATGGCGTGGGCTATGACGACTGGGTGGCGGCCGAATACGCAAAGGTGCGGTGGCTCTACGCCCAGCTCGGTCTGCCCGAGCGAACGGCCATCGAGTTCTACAACGGCGGCCACGAGATCAATGGCAAAGGAACGTTCGAGTTCCTGCACCGCCACCTCTCCTGGCCCGCGCCGCGTTCGAAGTAGATCCTCACGGCGAAGGTGTGAGGAAGGTTCTACGGAGTTTGTGCAAGTTCTCTACAGAAACGAGATGGCGATACAGCAGACAATTGGGACGTGACGAAACGCTTTCGTTCTCCTTGGCAGGTGATGCTGGGTGCCCTGGTCGCCCTCGTCGGATGCGGTCTGGAACCGGCCGTCCACCCCGCCAGTGGCTCGTCGACGAGCCCCGAGCCGGACCCCGAGCTCCCGTATTTCGTCCCGCCGCCGGGGGCCGGCGGGACGTCGGGCGCAGGCAAGGCCTGCGACAATCTCTGCCTGAAGCAGGTCCAGTGCACGAACGGAGCGACCACCACCCTCAGCGGGACCGTCTACGCGGCGACGCCACCCATCTACGGCAGTCCCGATCCGATCTACAACGCCCTCGTCTACGTACCGAACGCGCCCCTGACTCCTTTTGGATCGGGCGTCTCCTGTGACACTTGCGCCGCGTGGGCGTCCGGCTCGCCGGTGGCGGTGGCGCTGACGGGTCCCGACGGGAAATTCTCGATCAAGAACGTCCCCGTGGCCAACAACCTTCCTCTGGTCATCCAGGTCGGGCGGTGGCGGCGGCAGGTCGTCGTGCCATCGGTGAAGGCCTGCGCCGACAACGCGCTGCCCGCCGAGTTGACGCGGCTTCCACGCAATCAGCGGGAGGGTGACATCCCCATGATCTCGATTGCCACCGGCAAGGCGGACGCGCTCGAGTGCCTGCTGCGCAAGATCGGAATCGACGACTCCGAGTTCACCCTGCCGACCGGCAAGGGGCGGGTTCACGTCTACGCAGCCAACGGCGCCACGTTGGGTCCCTCCACCCCATCCATCAGCACGCTGACGGGCAACGCCAACACACTCAAGCGCTACGACATGGTGATCTTCGAGTGCGAGGGCGCCGAGATCAAGAAGGCGGGCCCGGACAAGAACAACGTCATCGCCTACGCCAACGCGGGCGGGCGGCTGTTCTTCACCCACTACAGCTATACCTGGCTGTACGACGTCGAGCCGTTCCAGAGCACGGCCACCTGGACCCCCAATGCGCCTCGCCCGACCTCGAACGACGCGCCGATCTCCGGGCTCATCGACCAGTCGTTCCCCAAGGGGATGGCCTTCGCCCGCTGGCTCGAGAACGTGGGAGCGACGTCGCCCACGCCTGGTCAGATTCCGATCGCGGCGCCCCGGAAAGATCTGATCGCGGTCCGCGCCCCGGCTCAACGCTGGATCCACACCACGGCTCCGACCTCGACGATCCAGCACTACACCTTCAACATGCCGCTGGGCACCGC
>JANPFD010000226.1:0-12759 GCA_031423255.1 Myxococcales bacterium
TCCGGGCAGCTCTCACTGGCCTGATCTTGCCACCGAGACGCTCCGAACGGACCTACCCCAGGGCCGTGAAGATCAAGATGAGTAACTACCCCCGCAAGCGCCGCTCACCGACGGAAGGGCGTCTTAAGTGAACGGCATTGCGCCTAGGACACGGCGTAAAGGCCGTAGAGGCCGACGCATGCCTCGAAGGTGAGCAGCAGCATCCAGGCATTGTGGAGGCGGCCGAAGGCGGTGCGCTCGGCGTCGGAGGCAGGGGAGTTGGCGTCCCGCAGGCGGCCGACCAGGGCGCGCTGGGCCGGGCCGACGGCCAGCGCGGAGATCAGGCGCGAACCGGCCATGGCCGCGAGCGGCAGCAGAAGCGAGGGGGCGGGGGGCGCTGGATCGAGCAGCAGCCGCACAGCCATCGCCACGGCCAGGAGCCCGAGGGCGACGATCAGCAGGCGGTCGACGCGGCGGAAGAGCGAGGCGGCGATGTCGTGCGCCTGGGCGCGTTCGAGTTTCGCGAAGAGGACCGGGGACAGCGCCAGGGTCGCCGCGGCGAGGCCCATCCAGAGCGCCAGGCCCAGGAGGAGCCCGAAGCGGCCGGCGACCACCAGGGCGTGGACGATGTGGGCCGGCACTAAACGCGCAGGTGAAGGGGCAGGTTCTTCTCCAGCGACTCCTGGCAGGCGTCGGTCACCAGCTGCCAGATATGCCGGAGCTGCGCCTCGATCACCTTGGCCTCCTCGGGGTCGTCGTCGTCCTTCTCCTCCTCGTCTTCCTCGTCGCTCTCCTCTTCTTCTTCGTCCTCGACGTCGAGCTCGTCCTTGATCTCGTCGAGCACGTCGACGAGCGCGTGGCCCGAGGCGATGCGGTAGTCGCCGACCTGGAGGCGCCCGTCGAACTCGACCGGAAGATAGATGTCGGCGGCGATGTCGTGCGCATCCAGCCGGTCGAGGAACTCGGTCATCGCGTCCTCGCTGAGGCGCTTGGCGATGGACTGGGTGATCCCGTCGTCGCCTGCCGTCCACTTCGTTCCCGCCTGGTCGAGCTGTTTCTGAAGGGCCTTCAGCTCGTCGTCGTCGAGAGTGTCGGTGAGAGGCGCGAGCTCGATCTCGGACATGCCCCATACGGTGCCGCACGGGCCGCGGGACGTCAAACGGTGTCTCTGCTACAGTTGGACCCGTCGGAGAATCGATGACGGTCACGGGCGACAGCTACATCGATGGCCCGCCCGATTCCTCGATAGGCGGGCGGATGGCAGCGGCCCGAGCACACGCCGCGGCGGGGCTGCGCGAGGGCAAGAGCGGCGTCGACATTGCCGAGGTGCTGACCGCCGAGGTCGAAGCGTTCGTGCTGGAGCTGGTGACGCAGCACCTGGACAAGGCGGGCATGGGCGGTGTGTCGTCGGGCGTGGCGATCCTGGCCACAGGCGGATTCGGCCGCCGGGAATTCGCGCCCTATTCGGACCTGGACCTGGTCTTCCTGTGCAACGGGAATCCCGATGTGAAGATAGAAGAGCTGGCGCGCGCGATCCTGCACCCGTTGTGGGACGCCAAGGTCGACGCGGGGCACGCCGTTCGGTCGGTGCGCGAGGCATTGGAGCTGCCGGCGACCGATCTGACGGCGGCGACGGCGCTGTTGGACGCGCGTTTTCTTGCGGGCGATCGCGCGCTCGCCGATAAATTCCTGGCGCTCTACGGCCCGAAGGTGGCGGGCTCGGCGCCGGACAGCTTCGTGGCCCGGCTTCTCGCCGAGCAGCAGCAGAGGCACTCACGCTTCGGCGACACCATCTTCCTTCTCGAGCCCGATCTGAAGAACGGGCCGGGCGGCATCCGTGACATGTGCGCGGGACGGTGGGCGGCGGTGGCGCGCTTTGGCACCGGGGATCCGCTCGGGTTGCAGGATCTGGGCGAGATGTCGTCACGGCAGGCGGCGGCGTTCGAGGCGGCCCGCGACTGGCTGCTGAAGGTGCGGACGGCCGTGCACCTGGCGGCAGGCCGGCGGCAGGATCAGCTGCGCTTCGACGTGCAGGAGAAGATCGCCATGCTCCTTTACGGCCATGTGAAGGTGCCGCCGGGCGAGATCCGCCCCGCGGTGGCTCCGGCGGTCGAGGCGCTGATGCGCCACTTCCAGCGCCACGCCAAGGCGGTGCGGCGCGAGACCCGTCGCCTGATGCAACGGGCGAGCACGGATCCGCGTCGCACGCCCAAGGTGCAGGAGATCGAGGGCGACGCCAGCTTCGAGCTGCGCGACGGAGCCCTCGAGGTCATGGACCCGGCGATGTTCGAGCAGAAGCCGTCCGAGATGATCCGCATCTTCTCGGTGGCCATCGACCGCGACCGGCCCATCGGGCTGCGGACGCAGGATCTGATTGCCGAGCAGGCGGCGCAGCGAGGCTCGGCGCTGCGCGAGGATCCCGAGGCGGGGCCGCGCTTCCTGGACGTCGTCACCGACGTGCGCGACACGGCCACGCCGTCGCGGGTGGATCTGATGCAGGATCTGGGCGTGCTGGGCGCGCTGATGCCCGAGTGGGAGCCGGTCACCGGGCGCGTGCAGCACGACATCTATCACGTGTACACCGTCGACCAGCACTCGCTGTATGCGCTGGCGATGATGAAGAGCATCGCGCGTGGAGATATGGTGGACCACCACCCGCGGCCCAGCGAGGTCATCAAGCAGATTGCGCGGCCGGTGGCGCTGTACCTGGGGACGTTGCTTCACGACGTCGGCAAGCCGCTGGGGCGCAACCACTCGGCCAAGGGCGCGGTGGTGAGCGTGGCCATCGCCCAGCGCCTGGGGCTGGAGACAGAGGACATCCGGCGGCTCGAGTTCCTGGTGCGCGAGCACCTGGTGATGGGGCACATGTCGCAGCGGCGGGATCTCGACGACCCGACGCTCATCGCCCACTTCGCGCGTCTGTGCGGCGACGAGGAAAACCTGCGCGAGCTGTTCCTGCTGACGTTCTGCGATCTGTCGTCGACGGCGCCGGGCAACCTGACGAGCTGGAAGGACGAGCTGCTTCGTGACCTGTTCGAGCGGACGCTGACCTTCCAGCGGCGGGGTGCCCAGCGGCTGATGGAGGAACGGACGGAGCTGTCATCGAGGCGGCAGCGGCAGGCGGCGCAGCACCTGGGCGAGGACCCCGACCGTCCCGACCCGACGACGGTGGCCATCTTCAAGAGCCTGCCGGACCGGTACTTCATGGAGAACTCGGTGGGGCGGATCGCGGCGCACGTCGAGCTGGTGCGCGGGCGGACCGGGCGGTGCGCGACACTCGTCACCCACCAGCCGAGGCGCGGTTACTCGGAGCTGGTGGTGGTGGCCGACGACGTGCCCGGTTTGCTGGCTCAGATCACCGGCGTGCTGTTCGCGAACCGCATCGACATTCTGGACGCGGCCATCTACTCGTGCGAGCCGGCGAAACCTGGAGAGAGAGGCGAGGCGCTGGACATGTTCCGCATCCGGAGGGCGGCCGAGGGCGCGGTGACGGACGAATCGCGCATCGCCCAGATCCAGCGTGACCTGGAATCGGTGCTGGAGGGGAAGAACACGGTGGACGCGCTGGTGGCGGCGCGGCCCAAGGGCTCGACGCTGTTCGAGCGCGCCAAGCCCGAGGTGCCCGCGACCGAGGTGAAGACGGACAACGAGATCAGCCGCGACTTCACGGTCATCGACATCTTCACCGAGGATCGCCCGGGCGTCCTTTACACCATCGCGCGGACGCTGCACGAACAGGCGCTGGACATCCATCGTTCGAAGGTGGGGGTGGAGGCCGATCGCGTGGCCGACATCTTCTATGTGCGCGACAAGGCCACCGGGCACAAGGTGGTGGACACGGCGCGACTCGATCAGGTCTGCCAGGCATTGAAGCTGGCGTTGCTGGGGGTGGCGAAATGACGATTCTCGTGCTGTGGTCGCTGGCGGCAAATCCTGCGGCGCTCCTCGACGAGGGCCAGAAGAAGTTGCAGGCGGGTGACGTCGCGGGGGCGCTGGCGACGTTCGACGCCGCGGCCAGGGCGTCGCCGAAGGATCCGCGCGGCCCTTACCTGCGGGGCGTGGCGCTCGAGAAGAAGAACGACGCTGCGGGCGCCGAGCGGGCGTACCGGGAAGCGCTGGCGCGGGATCCGAGGTTTCCGCCGGCGCACAACAACCTGGGGGCGCTGCGGCTGGCGGCAGGGCAGCGTGCCGCGGCCGAGAAGGAGCTGCGGGCGGCGCTCGAGGCCGACCCCACCTACGCCGATGCTCACTTCAACCTCGGCCTGCTGCGCGACGGCGAGGGCAAGCACGTCGAGGCCGCGGCCGCCTACCGCGAGGCGGCGAAGTTGCGGCCCGACGACGCGACCTTCCGCCTGAACCTGGGTGCGTCGCTGCGCCGGGGTGGCGACATCGATGGCGCGCTGGCCCAAGTGCGCCAGGCGGCGAAGCTGGCTCCCGGTGACGCCGTGGCCTGGACGAACCTCGGCCTCTTGCTCTCGGACAAGAAGTCGTACGACGAGGCGCGCGACGCGCTGGCGAAAGCGACGAAGCTCGACGGCAAGTATGCCCCGGCGTGGAATGGCCTGGGGCGCGTGGAGCTGCGCCGCAAGCAGCCGGCCGCGGCGGCCGAGGCGCTGGCCAGGGCGCGCGCGCTGGCGCCCAAGGATGCCGGCGTGGCGACCGACCACTGCCGGGCGCTGGTGGATACCTCGGCGGCGAGCGCGGTGAAGGAGTGCCGCGCCGCCGTGGCCCTCGACGGCGGCAATCCGCTGGCCAGGTACATGCTGGGCAAGGCGCTGGTCGTGAACGGCGACTGTGCCGCGGCGAAGGCCGAGATAGACAGGTTCATCGCGCTGCCGCTGGTCAAAGCCGAGGCGAAAGAGGGCGCGAAACAGATGCTTTCGACCTGCACCGCCCGTCGGTAGGGCCTTGAAGCGGCCGGGGCAGCCCGCTAAAGTCCCGCAATGTTGCCGGAAGGACATCTTCTTCGCGAGGCCCTGACGTTCGACGACGTCTTGCTGGTGCCCGCCGATAGCGACGTGCTGCCCCGCGATGTCGACGTGCGTTCGCAATTGACGCCGACCATCTCGCTGGCCTGTCCCATCGTCTCGTCCGCCATGGACACCGTCACCGAGGCGCGCACCGCGATCTGCATGGCGCGGGAGGGCGGTCTCGGCATCATCCACAAGAACTACGGCATCGCCGAGCAGGTGCTCGAGGTGACGAAGGTGAAGAAGGCGGAGAGCGGGATGGTCGTCGACCCCGTGATCGTCGGCCCGGACCAGAAGCTGTCCGAGGCGCTCGAGCTGATGCGGCGCTACGAGATCTCGGGGCTGCCGGTGGTTTCGCCCGACGGGCGGCTGGCGGGCATCCTGACGAACCGCGACGTTCGCTTCGAGCGCAACCTCGAGCAGCCGGTGCGGTCAATGATGACCACCAAGCTCATCACCGCGCCCGAGGGGCTCAGCCTCGAGGCGTCCAAGGAGCTGCTGCACAAGAACCGCATCGAGAAGCTGCTCGTGATCGACGGTGCCGGCAAGCTGAAGGGCCTCATCACCATCAAGGACATCGAGAAAGCGCAGGCGCACCCGCACGCGGTCAAGGACGACCTCGGCCGCCTGCGCGTCGGCGCCGCGGTGGGCACCGGGCCGGATCGCTCAGAGCGCGTGGCAGCACTGCTGCAAGCCGGCTGTGACGTCATCTGCATCGACACCGCGCACGGGCACTCGAAGTCGGTGCTGGACGCGGTGGCGGAGGTGCGCAAGGCCTTCCCCAGGGCGCAGCTCATCGCCGGCAACGTGGCGACGGCCGAGGGCGCACTGGCGCTGGCCAGGGCGGGCGCGGACGCCGTGAAGGTCGGGATCGGCCCGGGGTCGATCTGCACCACGCGCGTGGTGGCCGGCGTCGGCGTCCCGCAGATCAGCGCCATCGTCGACTGCGCGCGCGCCGTCGAGAAACTGAACGTGCGCATCGTCGCCGATGGCGGCATCAAGTACTCGGGCGACGTCACCAAGGCGCTGGCCGCGGGCGCGCACACCGTGATGATCGGCAGCCTGTTCGCGGGCACCGACGAGGCGCCGGGCGAGATCATCCTGTACCAGGGCCGCAGCTACAAGGTGTACCGGGGCATGGGCTCGGTCGGCGCCATGCGCGCGGGCAGCAAGGATCGCTACTTCCAGTCGCATGTCGACGCGGGCCTCGATGCGAGCAAGCTGGTGCCCGAGGGGATCGAGGGGCGCGTCCCCTACCGCGGCAGCCTGTCGCAGTCGCTTTATCAACTGATCGGCGGGTTGCGCTCGGGCATGGGTTACGTCGGCTGCCACAACATCGAGGAACTGCGCACCAAGGCGCGCTTCGTGAAGATCAGCGCCGCCGGCCTGCGCGAATCCCACGTCCACGACGTGATCATCACCAAAGAGGCTCCCAACTACCGCGTCGAGCAGTGAGCACCAAGCAGCTCATCCTGATCCTCGACTTCGGGTCGCAGTACACGCAGCTCATCGCGCGGCGTGTGCGCGAGCTGAAGGTGTACTCGGAGATCCACCCGTTCAACATTCCACTGGAGAAGATCCGGGCAATGCGGCCGACGGGAATCATCCTTTCCGGCGGACCGTCGTCGGTGTACGACCCGGGCGCGCCGCGGATCAGTCCGGAGGTGTTCGAGCTGGGCGTGCCCGTGCTGGGCATCTGTTACGGCGTGCAACTGGCCAGCCTGCTGCTGGGCGGTCAGGTGGTCTCCGCCCAGCACCGCGAGTACGGCCGCGCCACCGTCAAGGTGGAGCAGGGCTCCGAGCTGCTGGCGGGTTTCGCCACCGGCGAGGAGATCGCCGTCTGGATGAGCCACGGCGACAGAGTCGAGGCGCTGCCTGCCGGCTTCAAGAAGGTCGGCACCAGCCCGAACTGTCCGTTTGCCGTCGTGGAAGCGCCCGAGCGGAAGTTCTGGGGCGTGCAGTTCCACCCCGAGGTGGTGCACACCCCGCGCGGCGGCGAGATCCTGGCCAACTTCGTTTTCCGCCTGTGCAAGTGCGACCCGAGCTGGACCATGGCCAGCTTTGCCGACGTGGCGGTCGAGACGGTGCGCAAGCAGGTCGGAGCCGGCAAGGCGATCTGTGGCCTGTCGGGTGGAGTCGACTCGTCGGTGGCGGCGGCGCTGGTGCACAAGGCGATTGGCGATCGGCTCACCTGCATCTTCGTGGACAACGGTGTTTTGCGCGCGGGCGAGACGGCCCAGGTCGAGGCGCTGTTCAAGGGCGCCTTCAAGATGAACCTGGTCGTCGTCGATGCGGCGGACCGGTTCCTGTCCAAGCTGGTGGGCGTCTCCGATCCCGAGCAGAAGCGGAAGATCATCGGCCGCGAGTTCATCGCTGTCTTCGACGACGAGGCGAAGAAGCTGGGCGGCGCCGACTTCCTGGTGCAGGGGACGCTGTATCCGGACGTCATCGAGTCGGTGTCGCACAAGGGTCCGTCGGCGACCATCAAGTCGCACCACAACGTGGGCGGCCTGCCCGAGACGATGAAGCTGAAGCTGGTCGAGCCGCTGCGCGAGCTGTTCAAGGACGAGGTGCGTGTGCTGGGGGAGGAGTTCGGCTTGCCGCGGCCGGTGCTGTGGCGCCAGCCGTTCCCGGGGCCGGGACTGGCCGTTCGCGTGCTGGGCGAGGTCACGAAAGCCCGCTGTGACATCCTGCGGGGCGCCGATTCGATCATCGACCACGAGATCCGCGCCGCGGGTCTTTACGAGGCGATCTGGCAGTCGTTCGGGGTTCTGCTGCCGGTGCAGACGGTGGGGGTGATGGGCGACGAGCGGACCTACGCCAACGTGCTGGCCGTGCGCGCCGTACACTCGAAGGACGGCATGACGGCGGACTGGGTGCCGCTGCCGTACGAGGTGCTGGCGACGATCTCATCGCGCATCGTCAACGAGGTGCGAGGCGTGAACCGCGTGGTCTACGACATCTCGTCGAAGCCTCCTGCGACGATCGAGTGGGAGTGAGCCCGGCCGTCTTGCTGGCGACCGCGCTGGCGGCCGGCAATCCGCTGGTGCGCACCGTGGCGGGCGCCGAAGTGGACTTCGGCACGGGCACCATCACCGCGCGCGCGGGCGCGGCCGCCGATTACAGGTTGCCCTCTCCGGATGTGGCGCGTCCGGGCGCCGAGCGGCGGGCGCGGGCGGCAGCGCTGGCGAGGCTGCGGGCAGCCCTGGCCGAGCTGAAGGTGCCGGCCGAGGTGGCCTCGCGCGCGAAAGCAACGGCTGTCGACTATCAATCGAACGGCGGCGTCCTCGTCACCATGGCGGTGACGGTTCCCGAGGGACAGCCGTCGGTGACCCTGTCGGCTCCGGCTTCGTCGCTGGTGCTGGCGCCGGTCCTGGTGCGCGGCACGGAGGAGGCGGTGCTCGGGTGGGCCATCTACCGCCTGGGCGTGGCGCCTTCCGGGACGCCGGCCGCCCGGCGGGATGGGGACCGGCTGAAGGTGGAGATCGACGTCCAGAAACTCGCCGGAGCGGGCGCCGTGATCTACGTTGGGAAGGTGCGATGAGCTGGCTGGCCCTGTTCCTCGTGCTGGCGCAGGCGCCGGGGATCACCGCCGAGGCGCCCATCGTCGGCGGCAATGTCGTCAGCGCGAAGGAACGCGCGATGGCGGACGCTTTCCGCCAGGCGGTCGAGCGCTCGTATGGCGCGCTGCTCGCCGAGGCAGGGATCCCCGAGCCGCTGCCGCCTGGACTCGTCAAGCTGCGTGACTCGTTCCTGACGGGCGCGCGCACCTTCGTGCGCAGCTGGCGCCTGCTCGACCAGACGGAGGAGGGTGGGCGCGTGCGCGTCCAGGTCGAGGTCGAGGTGAAGGAGGCGGAGTTGCGCAAGGAGATCGAGCGCGGGCGTGCGGGCACCGCGGTGACTGCCCCTGTGCCGAGTCCTCGCCGGCCGATGTCCACGTCCATGTCCACGTCTATGTCCATGCCGGGCTCGGTGATGGTGACGGGATCACCCCCCGAGGCGGTGCTGTCGGTCGTGCGCAGCCTTCTGGCGACGGGCCTCAAGACCGAGGCTCCCCCCGTCGGGGCCGTGGAGGAGCCCCGCGCGCGCGAGCTGGCCGTCAGTGTGGGCGCGACGGCCGCCGTGCTGGTCTCGGCCGCCGTGACACCGGAAGGGCAGGTGCGCGGCACGTCGAAATGGTCGTCGAGCTGCCGCCTGGGCCTGCGGGTGATCCCGCTCGGCGGCGGGTTGACGATGGAGCGCGTCGCCGAGAGCCGCGCCTTCGCGGGCGACGACGAGGTTGCGAACGGCGAGTGCCTCGGCCGCGTCACCGCCGAGCTGGTGCCGCACGTGATCGAGACGCTGAAACCGGGCCTCGGCGCAGCGTCGTACGGCCGCACCGTGGTCCTCGACCTGGAGATGAACGAACCGGCGGTGCTTCCGATCGCGCTGCAGGCCCTGCGCAAGGTGGCGGCGGTGTCCGCGGTGGAGGTGCGGCGCGTGACCGTCGGCCGCGTCGAGCTGAGGGTGGCGACACGCCTGCCGGCGCATGCGCTGATCCCGCTTCTGGCGCGTGAGGCGGGGGGCGCCCTGGCGATCAGGGCGACCGAGGCCGGACCGGATCGCGCCGCGTTGCAAGTGCGGATGGCTGGCAGCGCCGAATGAAGGTTCTCGTCGTGGCGGCGCTGCTCGCTGGATGCGCCTCGCTACAGCCGCCCGGCGCGGCGGCGTTCCAGGTGGAGTGCAACGTCCCCGAGGCCATGGTGGTCGTGGATGACGTCGCCGTGGGGCGCGCCTCCGAGTGGTCGCAAGCCGGGCAGTTCATTCGCCCGGGCTTTCACCGCATCGAGATCCGGCAGCCTGGCTACTACTCACACTTCGCGGAGATCGAGCCTGCGCCCGGCGGCAGCGCCACCGTGAAAGCCGAGCTGCGCGCGGTCGTCGACTGACTCAGAAGCGCCCCGAGAAAGCCACCCAGGGCACTCCCATCAGGAGCCCGCCTGTGTCGACATCCGGGTGAAGCGGGCGCAAGAAGGTGAGATCCACGCCGATGCTGCTGCCGAAGAACCGGACGCCGTAGCCGAAGATCAGCGCCTGCTCGACGATGTCGAAGCGGTTGCTGGAACCGGCCCAGCTATAGCCGCCGGGGAGGATGATCTCGGTGAGCAGCTTGACGTGCCGACCAAGCCGGGCGGTGAAGGCGCCCGATCCGAGGATCACCACTCCTTCCGCCGCCTGGAGATCGGCATCGGTGCCCCCCTTTCCGAACCCGAAGTGTGCAAACAGGCTGCCGGTGAGCGCAAACTTGCCCTGAGCGTCGAGCACCCGGTCGGCGAGGATGCCGCCGCCGAAGGTCCCGATGAACAGATCGGACCCGCCGTCCTTGAGGACCATGAGGGTCGGCATGATGCTCACCACCGTGGTCGTCGACCGGCTGAGGACGTACTTCAGCGACCCGGTGATCAGCAGCGGGATATCAGTCGTGATGGGAAGGAGCAGGGTCAGCGTTCCCTGCGTTCGGTCGGTGAATCCGTAAGACAGTCCGGCGAGGATCAGCTCGTAGCTGTTGAAGGTGATCTCACCTGCCGGGCCAATTTCTGCCGACGGAAGAAGGATGTTGCGGTCGATGGCGGCGTCACTCTCTCGCCGCGCTGCCACGGAATCAGCGGGTGGGGCGGCCGTCGGCTCGTCAGCCTCTGCTGGTGACTGCGCCGAAAGGAGCGCCAAGACGATGATTCGGGCTGCGATCATGATGAGGGGCGCCAAGATACCTCGGCGAGGGCACCGCGTCAGCAATTCGCGCGCTGCTGGCCGGGGGTGACGCGACCTCCGTAACCGGTTACTTGGTCGGCGAGACAAGAGCGGCGGTTTCATCGGAGAATCACCGGATGCGACGCCGGTTACGCGCGGCATGCTTCCTGCTCATTTGCGGCCCCATGCTGGCCGCTCTCCTTGCCCTCGGGCTCTCGACGACGGTTTCGGCGTCCGAGCCCCCGCTGCGGGTGTTCATCCGTGCCGGCGTCAAGACACACGGGCCGGGTCAACACGACCATCCGCGCTTCCTCGACGAATGGAAGGTCTTGCTGAGCGCGCGCGGGGCGAAGACCGAGGGCGCGCTGCGCTTCCCGACCGCCGAGGAACTGGGACGCACGGATGTCCTCGTCATCTACGCGCAGGACGGCGGCACGGTCGCCCCTGACGAGCGTATGCGGCTGGCGACGTTCCTGGGCCGCGGCGGCGGCGTGGTGGTTCTCCATGACGGCATCGTCAGCGACGATCCAACCTGGTGGGCCGGCGTGGTTGGCGGCGCCTTCCAGAAGGGGCGAAGCAAGTTCCACGAGGGGAAGGTCGGCCTCTACTTCGGCGATCCGCACCCGACCACGCAAGGGATCGCCAGCCACTTCCTGCAGGACGAGATCTACTGGGACATGGTCCTCTCGCCGCAGGCAAAGGTGCTGGCGACCGGCTTCCGCACGGTCCAGGAGATCACGCCGCAGGTCTGGGTCTTCGAAAAGGATCGCTACCGCGCCTTCGTCAGCCTGCTGGGCCACAACCACACGAGCTTCGCGCTGCCCCAGCACCGGGCGATGCTGCTGCGTGGGATCGCCTGGGCCGCGCGGCGGTCCGTCGACACTCTCGTCAGCCGCGAGGAACTGGGCTCGCTCCGTTATCCGTCGGGCGGCCCGATCCCGCCGTCGAAGGCGGCGCAGACGATGGTCGTCGACCCGGAGTTCGACCTGTCGCTGGTGGCGGCGGAGCCGGATGTGGTGAAGCCGATCTCGATCGACTGGGACGCCGCCGGCCGCCTCTGGGTGGCGCAGGCGGCCGGCTATCCCGAGAAGGCCGGGCGGGACAGCGTCGTGGTGCTGGAGCAGGGGAAGCGCCGCGTCTTCTGCGACAAGCTGGATCTGTTGACGTCGTTCGTTTTCTACAAGGACGGGGTCATCGTCGCCACGCCGCCGGACATCCAGTGGCTCCGCGACACCGACGGCGACGGCAGGTGCGACAGGCGCGAGGTTCTGTTCACCGGCTTCGGGATACGGGACACCCACGCCACGGTCAGCAACCTCCGCTGGGGGATGGACGGCTGGATCTACGGGGACCAGGGTTACAGCGGTCGTCAGTCGCAGGTGTCCGGTGCGGGCGGGCGCAAGTTCGGTGACATCGGCAACGGTGTCTTCCGCTTCCGGGCCGATGCCTCGGCCATCGAACTGGTGGCCTCGGTGTCGGGCAACACCTGGGGAATCGACTTTCGCTGGGACGGCGAGCTGTTCTTCTCGATGGCCAACGGGTCGCACCTGAGGCACGTCGTGCTGCCGGAAGCGGTGCTGGCTCGCGGGAAAATCGCCAGGACCCAGAGCTGGAAAGAGGCGGTCGACCACCGCGAGGTCAATCCACTCGTCGAGCAGAGCCTGAACCCGTACGTGCAGATCGACCACGTGGGCGGCTTCACGGCGGCCTCAGGCGGAACGGTGTACGGCGGCGGCGCCTGGCCGGCGTCGTGGAATGATGCTCACTTCCTCAGCGAACCGACGGTCAACCTGATCCATCACGACCGGCTGCGCTCGGAGGGGCCGAGCTTCAGCGCGAGCCGGGTGAAGAAAGACGAACTCGTCACTTCGCGCGACCTCTGGTTCCGTCCCGTCGAGACGCGGGTCGGGCCGGACGGGGCGCTGTACGTCGCCGACTTCTACAACCTGGCGGCCGTTCACAACGACACGCGCGGGCCGCCGCACGATCGCTTCAACGCCGCCATCCGCCCCGACCGCGATCACGAGCACGGGCGGATCTGGCGTCTGCAGCACAAGCAGGCGTCGCCGGCCGCGGTCCC
>JANPFD010000227.1:0-4155 GCA_031423255.1 Myxococcales bacterium
GCAGCCCTCGCCCTGACCATCCATCCGGTCACGTCGCGCCCGCGGCTTCACGATCCGGATCTGCGGCCGCCAGAGCACCGGGCTGTCGACGAACTGATCCCGTCCGCACTCGGCACCTACGCACGCCTGCCGGAAGGACACGTTCTTTGAAAGCCTGATCCTCGAAGGTGCGCGCAGCGTCGCGTCGGCCGAGCCATGCGAGGGTCACGCCGCTTCCCCCGGAAAATCGACCACGATCCGGCCACGGCGGCAGTCCTGGGCCTTGCTGAGGCACAACACTCGGTTGAGCCGATGTCGCTCCTGCTAAACCGATTGCCCGAATGCTTTACAATGACACTTCGATCCTCTCAAGACCCGCCGGTAACTCGAAGAGGGAAGCGTCGGCAGGAGGTCCTAGCTCCATGTACATGTCGACCGTAAGCCGACGATTGCCCTTCTTGTCGAACGTCGTGTATCGGCGTCGTTCCCCGGTCTTAGGATCGAGGAACTGGATATAGTGAGCCTTTTCCTGATTCGGCGCATTTCGAAGGACGCCGCGATACCGGGCATATTTTCTGCCGTCGATGATGTCCGATCCGGCGTCCTCCCAAATCATTCCCTGGTTCGGGTCGGCCACTTGCCGGATTTGCAACGTGTCGTACTTCTTCTCCGAGTATTGACCCGCGTCGGGATAGATCGTCCACCAAACCCCGATGTCTGGCCGAGTGATGTGCACGTGACGAGGGCGGCCAACATCCTCGGCCTCAATACGTGTGCGAAGACCGTCCGTGTACTTGCGGGTAATGCTGCCGTCCGATCGAACCTCCTTGGACGTGTACTGGCGCGGCAGTGGCGGCAACTTGACGCCGCGTTTCTGGGTGCCTTTTCGCGAATCCGACATGTCTGCGCTATCTCGCCTAGCTAGAAAAGCCCGAAGGCGAATCCACCTATCCCTACTGAATACGAAACCGCGCGGATTCTGAGCGAGTCGGCAGCTCTTCCCGCTGCCACCAAGCCCTTGATCGTCAGGTCGGCTCCCAACCGCCGGATCTCAGCCGCCAGCACCGCATAAGCCGTCGCGACAGCGACTCCGCTCATCCCGTACATGAGATTCGGCATGCGGTGATCCGTCGTGTACAGGATAAGTCCGCCAATATTGGCGGTCCAAACGAGGTTGCCGTCTTCGACAAATCCACTCGGCGGCGTCCAGCCTGCGTCCGGCGTCCATGGGGGGCTGAGGTTGCGAAGCGTTAGGTCGTAGAGTTCCCATTTGTAGACTCCCTCCGCCAGGCCGCCGGGGGACAGAGGCTTGACCTCGGCCCATTGGTTGGTCGTGTGGTTCTGGATGTCTGGCTTGATGAACGAAGGTAGACGCCGGCTCCGGCCCGGAGGCATCTCCACTTGGCCCCTGGCCATTGGGAAAGTACCCGACAGAAGGTTATCGTCGGGGTGCTCCCTCGTGTACTGCTCGAAAATCCTCTCCTCGATTCTCTGGCCGAACGGCGCCGTGTACATCCCGGTGGGGTCGACCATCCCGGCCGGATTCATCCGCGCGTACCCGTATGGATCGTCGGTCAGGCGCAGCAGCGGATCGACGCTGATAAATCGCCCGGTCCTCGGGTCCAGCCACCTTGCGCGGTGGTACGCGAGCCCGCTGACCGTCTCGAGCGGCTCCCCCGCGAATCCGTACGGCTGCGGATCGCTCCCCGTCGCCGCGAGAGCTTCCCCGAAGGCGCTAAAGGTCTTCGTGTCCGTCACCGCGCCTGACCCGTCGGCGAGTCCGCGCACCGACCCAAGCCCGTCCTTGAGGTAGCAGGCCAGCACCGGCGCGCGCCGCACCGCCAGCAACTCGCCCCCCGCGCGCACGTAGTACGCGCCCACGGCGCCCGCCCCGTCCGTCTCCGCGACCACCTGGCTCAGCCCGCCCATCGTGTCGACGAGGTAGTTCGTCATCACCACGGGGCCATTCACGCGCGTGACCGTCGTCCGCACCCGGTTCCCATCCACGTCGTACATGTGGTCAACGATGGCGCCGTCGGCCTTCGTCACCCGCACCAGGCGATCCTCGAAGTCCCACTGGTAGCTATCCCCGCCGCTCTTGCCGACGAGGTTGCCATTGTCGTCCCACGAGTGCGTCACCCCGGTCTCGGTCAGCAGCCGGTCCCGTGAGTCGTACGTGTACCCCACGCTGGCTGCGCCCGGGCCCGTGGTCACCTGGCTCAACCGGTTCCCGGCCGGATCGTACGTGAAGGTCTTCCCGTAGTCGCTCGCGCCCGAGCCAGTCACCGACTCCGACGTCAACCGGTCGAGAGCGTCGTACCCATACCCCCTGGCGGTGCCGTCCGCCTCGTCGACCCGCGTGCGCAGCCCCGTGGTCCCGAGGGTGTACGCGTAGGAGGCGAGGGTCGTCGTCCCGCGCTTGCTGGCCAGGTTGGTCAGGCGGTTGAGGTTGTCGTAGGTGTACGTCGTCGTGACCCCGTTGGGTTGCGCCAAATTCGTCGGGCTCCCGTTCGCATCGTAGCCGTAACTGTAGGTGCGACCATCGGGATCCGTGAGGGTCGCCACCTGATTCCGGTCGTCGTACGTGAAGCCGGTCGTCAGCGACGTCATGCCCACCGTGGCGGTCAGGGCTGTGCGGTTGCCCTGGGCGTCGTAGCCGTAGGTCAGCCTTCTGCCGTCGGGATAGGTGAGCTGGCTCGGTCTGTCCCTCTGGTCGTACTCGTAGGTGGTCGTCCCGCGCGAGTCGACGGCGGTCAGCCGGCGACCGGTCGCTGTGTACGTGAAGCCGACCGTCGTCGCATCCAGGTACGTCTTCAGGGTCAGGTGGTCGGCCTGGTCGTACGGGAGGGTGGTGGTCCGCCCCCTGAAGTCGGTCCGGGACGTCATCCTGCCGCGGGCGTCGTACCCCCTCGCCTCGACCTTCCCATCGGGGAGGATGCGCTTGGTCTGCCGTCCCAGCTTGTCGGACTCGAAGCGGGTCACGTGGTTGTTCGCGTCCGTCTGGCTCACGCGGTTCCCCAACTCGTCATAGGCGTAACTGGTCATCTGGTTCAGAGCATCGGTCACGCTCAGCAGCCGTCCCTCGAAGTCGTAGGCGAAGCTCGTGATTCGTCCCGCCTGGTCCGTCTCCGACGTCCGCCGTCCGAGCGAGTCGTAGACGGTCGAGACCTGCGTGGTATCCGGGAACATCGTGCTCGTCCGTCGATTCGCATCGTCGAAGACGAAGGTCGTCGTGAATCCGCGAGTGTCCCTGATGCTCGTGCTTGTGCCCGCGTCGTCGTAGCCGTACGTCGTCGTGTGCCCCAGTGGATCGGTGACGCCCGTCCGCCTGCCGGCGTTATCATAGCCGTAGGTGGTCACCTTGCCGCGTGCGTCGGTCATCGACGTCTGCCGGCCGCCTGGATCGTAGCCCGCCCTCGTGAATGTGCCGTCCGGGACGGTCGTCTTCACTAGTCGTCCGAGGCGGTCGTACTCGTAGCTCGTGGTCCGCCCCGCTCGGTCCTTGCTCGCGACCCGCCGCCCGCTGTCGTCATACCCCGTCTCCTCGAAGGTGCTGTCCGGGTAGTTCGTCCGGATCAGGTCCCCGAGATCGTTGTACGTCATGCTCGTAGTCCGCCCGAGCGCGTCCACCTGCGTCGCGATCTTCCCGATCGCGTTGTATGTCGTCGCCGCCACGCTCCCGTCCGCCTGCGTGGTCTGCGTGACCCTCCCGTTGTCGTCGTAGGCCAACCTCGTCACCAGCGTCTCCACCCCCGCCGGCGTGGTCCGGCTCCGCGTCTCGGTGAGCCGCCGGTTGTTCGCGTCGTAGGTGTACGACGTCACGGCGCCCAGGCGGTCGGTATCCGCAGCCAGCGTTCCCGCGAATGCATAGTAGCTGTGCCTGCTGATGTGCCCGAGCGCGTCCGTAACGGCAGTGAGTTCTCCCCGCGCGTTGTACGCATTCGTGGTTACGTTGCCCAGGGCATCCGTCGTCGTCAGCAGGTTTCCAAATTCGCCGTAGGTGTTGGTGGTCACGTGCCCGAGCGGATCCGTTGTGTGCCTAGTGTGGACAAGTGGCCTTTCCGCCGAGCGCCTGTCGCGTCGCGATTGTCCGATAACTTCTCTTGGACGAAGCCGCTTCGCGGCAGCTTGCAGACGGGGCTTCGCCCCGAGCCCCACGAAGGCCTGCGGCCCTCG
>JANPFD010000228.1:0-26370 GCA_031423255.1 Myxococcales bacterium
TGCGCGTTCACCAGCGTTGGAGCGGACCCGTAATGGCGCAGCTCGAGGCGTGGATGACCGCCCAGTTTGCTACCAAGCGGACCGAGCCGAATTCCGGCCTCGGCCACGCCATGAACTACCTGCTCAAGCGCTGGGAGAAATTCACCCGCTTCCTGCACGCGCCCGGCGCGCCTCTCGACAATAACATCTGTGAGCGGGCGTTGAAGATGGCGATCCGGCACCGGAACAACTCCCTCTTCTACAAGAGCCAGCACGGCGCCAACGTGGGCGACGTCTACATGACGCTCATCCACACCGCCGAGCTGCACCACGAGAACCCGTTCGACTACCTCACGGCCCTTCAGCGAAACGCCAAGGCCGTCGCCGACAATCCCGTTGACTGGCTGCCCTGGAACTACCGCGAAACGCTCCAGCGGTTGTCGCCGCGAGACGCAAAGGCCCGCGATCCCGTCGCTCGCACAGTGCCATCCGTCCGGACCCAACGCAGTGGACGCATGCCCGTCTCCGCGGCGAACGGCGTCGCCGCACAGCCCTCGCCCTGACCATCCATCCGCTCCGGTAGCGCCCTCGGCTTCACGATCCGGCCCTGCGGCCGCCAGTGCAGCGGTCTGTAGACGAACGGATCAAGTCCGCCCTCGGCATCTACGCACGCCTGCCGGAAGGACACGATGTTCCTGGTAGTTCTTCATGGTTTACCACCTAGTTCGAACGAGCAGCGATCCATTCCCAAGCCGGAGACAGCAGGTCGACCCTGTCAAGCCCAACGCAATCTGCACGACCCCTTGTCAGAATGCCAGCCACGGCGAGCACCGTTCCCATTTCCACAAGCATGGGCCCGCCCGAATCACCAACGCAGGTTCCCTGATCATCGCTTGCCATCTTCACCGTCGCGGCGCCACCGTCGACCGCCACAATGCGCCCTACAGCGAGTCTCTTTCGTCCAGCAAGACCGGCCTGGTCAAGCCCAAAGCCGATCATGGTGACATCCTGACCAGATTGCGCCGGACTCAGCGTTGTGGCCGCGATCGGAGAGTTTGCACCGACCAGGAACCCCTGACGGGTGTCCCCGATCGTTAGGATCGCCAAGTCCGCGTTTGGATGCTCTGCGATTCGCGTAACCGATACGGAGATCGCGAAGGCCTTGTTCCAGGAGCGCCGGGGGGGAAGCCCGTCTCACACGGCTTGCAGTGGTAGTAGGCGCGTTCCAGCGTCAGAGGTCCGAGCACCCCTTGCCGTCCGGTGACGCCAGGAATAGTGCGTGAACGTCGAGATCCGTCACGGCGCCAAAGTGGCGATGTGATTGACGGTGTCGGTCACGGTCCTGATGCGTTCGGCGCCGGTTCCCAGGATGGTCAACCCGAACTCTTCCTCGAGCGCGAGTACCAGCTCGATCACCGCGATCGAGTCTGCCTGAAGGTCGTCCACGAGCGATGCCTCGCCGATGACTTTCTCCAGAGGCACCTCCAGCTGGCGGGAGACAACCGCTTTGACCCTGCGTCCGATCTCGTCGTTCATGATCGACCTTCCGGCTTGGTGAGCTCGCCGATCCCGTAGCTGGGCGCCAGAGTGGGCCGATCCAGTGGTGCGCCCATGATGTTGTAGCCCTTGTCGACGAAGATGATCGACCCGCTGATCCCGCGCGCGTACGGGCTGCACAAGAACGCCGCGGTCCAGGCCACTTCGTCGGCGGTGATGGCTTCGGGCAGGGGCGAGTTCGCCCGGCAATAGTCGATCATGCGAACGATCTCGCCTGCGGCGGACGCGGCCCGCGACGCCAGCGGCCCGGCCGAGATCGAATTCACCCGCAACTTCCATTTCCGCCACGCCTCGTCGGCCAGCACCCGAGTGTCGTTCTCGAGCGCGGCTTTGGCCGAGGACATGCCCCCGCCATAGCCCGGGATCACCCGCTGCGCCGCCAGATAGCTGAGCGAGAGGAAAGCGCCGTCGGGACGCATGAGCGGACCGAAGCGCTGAAGCATCGACACGAACGAATAAGCGCTCACTCCCACGGCGGCCAGGTAGCCGCTGCGGGATGTCTCGGAGAGCGCTTTGCGCACCTCGGGGCCGTTGGCCAGGCAATGAACCACGATATCGAGGGACTGCGCCCCGAACTCGGCCTGGAACCGATCGGCGCACCCCTGTACGCTGACGTCTCCGAGCTCCCGATACCGCTTCGATTCCCGCAATGAGGGCGGGACATCGCCTGCCACATCGAAGGCGGCGTCCAGGGGATAGATCCGCTCGAAAGTCATTTTCGATCCATCGGCCAACCGGAGAGACGCGTCCATCTTTCCGCGTTCGAGCATGGTGGTGAAGATGCCGTAAGCAGGCGGCCAGGTGCCGGCGCAAACGGACGCTCCAGCGGCAACGAGCACCTTGGCGATGGCGAAACCGAAGCCGCCGTCGTCGGCAATCCCGGCAATGAAGGCGCGCTTCCCCCGCAAATCGATGTTCAGCATTTCCCTCTCTCGTTCGGAATGATCATCATGACTGTGCCTCGTCAGGTAGTGGTTCAGCGGTGAGTCTCGGCCAGGATTCGGGCACCCCCCCGCAGCCGCCGCCAGCGCGCCTCGCGCTCGACGCGATCGCGGCGGATCTCCGGCCAGCGTTCCAGGTACGCATCCAGTAGCCGCCGATCGGCGTATTCGTATCGGCGCAGCGCCTGGGGGGGGGCGCTGCGCAGGGCCCGGCGGCATCGAAGCCCCCGAACCTTTGGGTTGCGTCGGCCGCCGCTCCGAGATCCGGATCGGGACGCAGCAGAGTGGGCACGCCGACGGTCTTCTGTCCCAGCAAGTAGTGCAAGGCCTCGCTGGCCACCTTGAGCCCGCCCATCGAGTGCCCGTCCCCGACGGTTTTGGGAACGCCGGCCGTAATCATTGGAAGGCGGCCCGACCACTCCGTGGATTCGGCGAGCGAGCGGCGTCCTTCGTGGAAGGTGGTCAGGTCCGTGGAAGAGTTCGTCCGTGTCCCGGTGGCGTGTGCGACGAGATCGCCGAAGGCGCTCAGCCCATACCCGTGCGCGTCGCGCGCCATCTCCAGGGCAGAGATGAAGGCGTTCTCTCCTCTGAAGCCGACGCCGGCTAAGTGCTGCTAAGTGGCCCTTGCCGCCGGTCTCTCCGCTTTCGCCCGTCAGCCCACCAGCAGCGAGGTCAAGTGCAGCTCGCTGCGAAGGACGAACTCGAGAGTGGTGATGATCAGTTCCGAACCCCCATTGCCGACGGCGGTGCCGCTGGCGTCGAAGGGGGCCAGGCAGTCGGACACCCCCCGATACTCGTCGCTGGGACTGGCGTTCAGGCGATCGAGCTTCTCGCGGCTCATCATCGCGCCCACCCCGAACGCCTCGATCACCGTTTAGTCGAGACGAAGCACGGCGTCGGCCGCCGTCCATAGCACCAAGTCGGGGCGCACTTGGCCCGGATAGCGCAGCACCATATGGGGCGCGATCTGGCACAGGGCCATGAGAGCGCCGGAACACGCGCCCATGCTGGTGAGCTGCGCCTGGGGGACGCGGCGGAAGGCGGCGCCCGGTCGAAAGAGGGTTCAGCGCCTCCGGGTTGTGCATGACCCGACTGAGGTCGTAAGCGGGCGCCAGCATCGCGTTGACCAGGCCCTGGCCGTGGGAGGCCAGCGTGCTGGCAAGTCGATGGGCAAACTTGTCGCTGATCCGATCGGCGACACCCTCGTGCCCCGGCTGCATCCCGAGCCGCCAATGGGCAGCCGCTTCGGTCCCGAGAAAGGCGGTCGCGGCGGCGATGCGGAATCGGACTGGGTCGGCCACCAGCGTGCTGAGCGGCACGGGCAACGAAGCCAGCGCCCCCAGCGCCGCGTAGATGAACAGCTCTGCCTGCACAGTGGGGCCGATGCGCGAATCGGCCTCGAACGCGGGAACATGTCCGGCAGGCCCGACTGCCGGATGGTCCCCCATGGTGGTGCCGGACAGTGCCCGGAGGCCGCCGTTCCCCAAATCATGAGGCAAGGGAGCAACGAGATCGCTGCGCAAGTGCGCGGCGCGCTGCTCGGCCGGGATCTGCCGGATGCCCATCTCGCCGCCCAGGTGCGCCCCCCGGCGCCGACGGATATCGGAAAGATCGATTGGCTCTCCGGCCGAGGCGCCCCCTCGATGCACGAACACGGGGCTCGCCGCGCGGCTGCGCTCGGGCTCGACGTCAAGCAGGCCGGCGTCGAACGCCGCGAAGGCGATGGCCTGCTCGTCCCCCATGGCGCGTACCCGGAAGGTCTCGGTGGTCCCCACGCCAGACAAGCAGGGCGTATCGATGGTGACGAAGACATTGTCAGCACAGAGCACGGGGACACCTCCATGAGACGGCGATAGCTCCTTACGGGCCGCGGGCACCCGCGGGTCCGGAGGCGCTTTCGAAGCGCGCAGCGAAGCTCGACCAGCTCTGCCAGGCACCGGGTTGCTGGTCGGTGGTGCGGCCCAGCTCGATGCCGATCCCGCCGCCCGGGAGCGGTGCGGGTACGCCGGAGCCGGGGCCCAGCGCCGCCTGGACCAACCGCAGGGCCTGCTCCGCGGCCTCGAAGTGCAGGGCAATGGCGTTCGGGTTGCACAGACAGAGGTTCGGCACCGTGTCGAGTTGCTTCACCTTGCATCCAATGGCCAGGGGCGCCCCGGGAGGCGGCGGCACGTCGCTCTTCCACCCCGCATAGGCCTGCCACTCCAACTCGCTCGCCACCTGTCGCAACGACGGGCAGCGCGCGAACAGGCCATCCACCGTCTCGCGCACCAACGCCGCCGATACGGGCGCCTCGGCGTTGCCGGCGACGGGCTGGTCGGTCAGCAAATAGGTGCGCGCCGCCGCCGAAGCGTCGGTCACGTGCCACAGGCGCGACGAACCGTCCGTGGGACCGGGAGCGATCATGAAGAAGGTCCCGGGCCCGTACATGTGAAACAGAGCGACCGGCGGCAGCAGGGAGGCCGGCCCGCGCAGGCAGACGATGTGAATGGCCCGGGCGACGTGAACAGAGCGCCCCTCTTCCACCGCGGCCAGGCGGGCCAGGTCGCCACCCTCGATCTGCCGGAGCAGGGTGGGGACTCCAACCCCGACGCAGGCCACCACGTAACGAGGCCGCAAGCGCAGGCGCTCGCCCGTGGCCGTCAGGCGCATGACCGCCTCGTTGACATGGAGAGGCTCTCCGGAGGCGCGCAGCGCCTCGATGGTCCCGCGCACGATTCGATCAGTCAGTCCCTCGGCCAGGCCTCGCACCAGCGCGCACTTGTCGAAGGTGAAGTCCTCGATGGAGGCCAGCGCCGTCGTGGGATCGCTGAGCAGCCCCCCCTGAAGGACCGGAGGCAACGCCACTCCATCCAGCGGAGGGGCCGCCAGGCCGGCTTGCTGCCACGCTGGCCCGTAAGCCGCATTCATCATCGCCGACGGGGCGGCCAAGTAGGCCCGGTCGCTGGCCCGAGTCTGATCAGTGCGCCGAGCAAGGAAGGGGGCCCACCCTTGGCGGTAACCTCGTTGCAGGAGGTTGGCCAGCGCAGGGACCGGAAAGGTGTAACCGGTGTACAGCCAGCCGTGGCTGTGCAGCGTTTGTCCGGATCCCAGTGGCGCATCCGTGATCAGGGCGGCTCGGTAGCCTGCCTGGACCAGCCGGCACAGACAGATGAGGCCTTGAGCGCCCCCGCCAATGACCAGGACGTCGATGTCGGCTGTCGGTTCAGTCACCTACGTCCTCCCATTCGCACGACGAACCTGATCGCGCGGGCAACAGGCACCACCAATCAATCGCCTAACTTGCACTCGCATTGATGGCGGGCTCAATTTGATCGCATAGTTCATTGTCGTTTCAATGTTAGTTCGAATCCGTTTGTAAAACCTGGAAAACGGGCGTATCTGTGCTCCTCAAGGAGGCAGGCTGAATGTCCCACACTCAATATGAGGCGGAAATCCTTCGTTGGCGCCACGACCGGGAGGCCGGTTTGCGGTCGCCCGGTGGCTGGCTCTCGATCACCGGCCTGCATTGGCTGAAGGCGGGATCGAACGTCTGCGGCAGCGACCCGGCCTGTGACGTAATTTTGGTGGGGGGCCACGTCCCCGCGCGGGCCTTCACCATCACTGTCGATTCGCACGGTGCGCACGGCGAGCCGGCGCCCGGCGTAGCGGTCAAGACGCCGCAGGGCCTCCTGGCCGCCCGACCGCTCCACTCGGATATGACGGCACAGCCTGACACGCTGTTCGTTGGTTCCGTCAATGTGCAATTGCTGGAGCGGAACGGTCAGTTCGCGCTGCGGGTTCGTGATCCCGAGGCGGCGGTGCAGGCCATTTTGCCGGTGCAGCGTTGGTTTCCTGTTCGCACCGACGCGAGAATCAACGCCAGGTTCGTCCGTCACTCCGAGCCGGGCAAGCTGGCCATTGACGACGTCTTCGGGCAGACCTACCAGATGGAGAACCCGGGCTACGCCGTCTTCCAGATGGACGGCCAAGAGTTGCGTCTGGAGGCCATCCGGCAGTTCCCCACCGCTCAGCAACTGATGTACGTCTTCCGGGACAGGACCAACGGCAAGAGCACCTACGATGGCGGACGCTACCTCTATGCGGCGTGGCCCCCCGAATCGCCGGAGGCGCCGGTGCTGCTGGACTTCAATCGCGCGTTCACGCCTCCGTGTGCCTTCTCTCCTTACGCCACATGCCCGGTCCCGCCGCCGGCCAACAACCTGCCGGTCGCCATCGAGGCCGGTGAGATGGCCCCCGGTCCCAGCTGAGTGCTTCGCAACCAGCCGCCTCGCCACTCCGCCCAGGCGTGGATCAGGCACGGAGGGCTCCCTCGCTCTCGACCAGCCCCGCTGCCCCCATTCCCCCTCCGACGCACATCGAGACCACGCCGAAACGCCCGTTGCGCCGGCGGAGCTCACGCAAGAGGTGACCGACCATGCGCGCACCGCTCATGCCGAAGGGATGACCGATGCTGATGGCTCCGCCGTTGACGTTGAGCCGCTGGTCATCGATCTCCAGTACCCGCTGGCAGTGGACGGTCTGCGAGGCGAACGCCTCGTTGATCTCGAACAGATCGATCTCCGAAGGGGACACGTCTACCCTCCTCGTGAGCTCGCGAATGGCAGGCACCGGGCCCACCCCCATCACTTCCGGCGGACAGCCGGCCACGGTGAATCCGCGGAAATATCCCAAGTGCTCGAGCGCCCGATCCCGGGCCAAGTCCTCCGAAACCAGCAGGCAGAAGCAGGCGCCGTCGGTGACCTGCGACGAGTTGCCGGCCGTGACACTGCCCCCCGGCTTGAACGACGGCTTGAACTCGGCGAGCTGCTCGAGGGTGGTGGCCGGTCGATTGCACTCGTCGCGGGTCACCACCTTCTTCCGGACCACCACCTCTCCCCGCTCGTCGCCCGACGTGGTGATCACCTCGACCGGGATGATCTCGTCGTCGAACAGGCCGCTCGCCTGGGCGCGGGCGGTGCGCTCCTGGCTGCGGACCGAGTAGACGTCCTGATCGCGGCGGCTGATACCGAAGCGCTCCGCCACCAGTTCGGCGGTTTCACCCATGGACTGGAACACGCGCTTGCGGTACTCGATCTGCGGATTGTCGATGTCCATCCCCAGGTACACCCCGGGGTGTCGGTCGGACAGGCGCCGGTTGAACACGTGGTTGGTGTTGACCGTGGAAAGAGTCATGGAGATGGATTCGACGCCGCCAGCCACCATGGCGTCCGCGTGGCCGGAGGCGATCTGGGCAGCCGCATAGGCGATTGCCTGCAGCCCCGACGCGCAGTAGCGATTCATGGTGGTGCCGGCCACCGCGGCGCCGAGACGCGACAGCAGGGCGACGCTCCTTCCGATGTTCATGCCCTGGGCGCCCTCGGGAAAGGCACAGCCCACCACGCAGTCAGCGACCCGCTCCGGATCGACCCGAGGGTTCCGCGCCAGCAGCTGATCGACGCAGTGAGCGGCGAGATCATCCGGACGGGTCTCGCGCAGGCTCCCCTTGAACGAGCGGGTGATGCCGGTCCTCACGCTGTCGACCAGAACGGCGCGCTTCACGGCCCCCCCCGCAAACGACCGCGGTCGTGCAGCAGAACCGCCGCCCAGCCGAACCGCCCGGCGCTGAGCACCCCCACGGGCCCTGCCCCCGGTCGCCCCTGCTGCCAGGATGCGAGATGCTGGAGCACATCGCCGGTGTAGCCGCTGCCTCCTGCGCGGCCGAGGAGCTGCTCCGGTGCGAGGCCTAGCCGCTGCGCGATGGCGTCGCTCAGGGCCGGATGATGGTTGCCGACCACCACCAGCGGCCTTGGGATCTCGACGCCGGGACTTCGGGCAAAAAGCGCGGTCCAGGTCTCGCTCAGCCCCGCCAACCAGCGCTCGGGGATCGGCGATCCCGCCGACCAGGGCGAAGCCGTGGCTGCGTCGGTCCGATAGGACACCGCCATCAGCTCCCAGGCCGCGCCCGCCTCGCTCGATAGCAAGAAGGCCGCCGCGCCGCTGGAGGCCCGGTCGAACAGCGGATCGGAATTGGGCCGCTCCTCGGGAGGCAGATGATCGTTCAGCACCACCACGACGTTCCGCAGTCCTTCCCCCACCATGAAGGACCGGGCGACCACCAGGGCCATTCCCAGATTGGCGGCGTCGGCCAGGAACAGGCCGTAGGGCTGGGCATTGACCAAGCCGGTCGCCCAAACCACTTCGCGTACCAGATTGACGTTGAAGTGATTGTCGAGCAGCACGTTCTTGCGGGGTTGCTCCGGCCCACCGTCTCCCCAGAAGCTGCTCCCGGCGTAGATCAGCATCTCCACGCGTTCGGCAGACACCGGCAGGCTCGGCAGCAGCTTCTCCACGGCCGAGCGGGCCACGGCCGCCGGACTCATGCCGGCGATCTCGACGGGATCGCACACCACGCTGGTGGCGGACAGGAAGATGCGCCGGGCGCTCGTCGCGACCTCGACGTCGGCGAGATGGCGCATTCACAGCACCCTGACGCTGACCGCGCCCCAGGTGATCGGCCCGGTCGAGAGCAGGAGGAGACGATCACCGCGGGCGATCCGGCCGGCGGCCTGGAGATCCGCCATGCTGATGAGGGTGTCGCCTGCGAACACGTGTCCCAGCCGGGTCTGGTTGTCGAGGAACAGTTGCGCCCGTTTGAAACCGAGAGCGTCACAGAATTCGAACATGGTCTGGCGGTTGTAGTTGTTGGTGATGAGCAGGCGATGCTCGGCTGGGCCGGCTCCCATGCTGGCGAACAGGGCGCCCGCGGTGGCGCGCACGCCGTTCAGGATGGCCATGTACTTGAGAAAGCCCTGCCCCTTGGCGTAGCTGCTGATCTGCGGTCCGGCCCGCTGACACAGACCTTCCACCGCGAAACCGCTGCGGCGGTCGGCGGAGATCAGGCAGCAGGCGGCGCCGTCGCTGGCCAGGAAGACGCCGCTGCGCATGGCCCGGTACTCGCCCTCGAGACGGGGGATGGCGTCCGCCGTCAGGTACAGCACACGCCGGAGCCCCTCCGTCCGCATCAGGTTGGCGGCTAGTCGCAGCGCCGACACGAAGTTGCCCGACTCGCCGAGGTACGCCCCGAAAAGACGCGCACGCTCGAGCCCCAGCGGCCCGAGGAGGCGCTCGGCCACGAGCCGGCCAAAGCGCACCGGGGAGGGATCGGACATCGCGGGAAGCGCGGGCTCGCTCCAGTAGCTGCAGGTGGTGTAGATCACCGCGTCGACCGCGCTCGCCGGCAGCTCCAGGCGGCGCAGGGTCTGGCTGGCCGCTCCCCGGGCCAGGTCCACCGGCGAGGCCGCCGAGACGGCACACCTTCCGAAGCCCTGAGCGCGCAGCTTCTCGAGCTGCTCCGCGGTCACCTCGCCCCGCAGGGCGTCCTCGAGCGGCTGGACCTGACCAAGCTGGTACGAGATCCCGTCGATGAAGACCTCCGGAGCGGGGTGGTGATGGGACCCGGTCGCGACCTGGTCAGCGGAGGAAAGTGTCATGGATAGTGCGCAACGTGGTGAAGTTCGCCGGCACCACCAGATCGGGCGGAATCGGGTTCCCGCGCAACTGCTCGATGACCAGAAGGAAGTTCACGAACTGCAATGAATCCAGGAGCCCCCCCTTGAGCAGGTCCTCGTCCAGGCTCACCTCGGTGATCTCGGGCTTTCGTTCTTTGAGCCAGGCGACCAGCCTCATGACCGGCTCGTTAGACATAGTTCGCTCCCTCCTCTCTCTTGGGAGACGCCCCCGGCCGCCCAGCACCCTCGAATAGGCGGTGCGTACGACTGCGGGCCCTCTTCAGGATCGCCTGATGGGCGACGGTCCGCCCGGGGTGCTCCAGTAGCTGGGTGCGAAGCCCGTACGGGTCGGGCAGGCCCACCTCGGCGTAGGCCAGCGGGTTGTAGAGATTCTGGAGCGACCAGCTCATGTAGCTCTCCATGTAGCCCTGCAGCTGGCGCAAGTCGGTCGGCTCGCGCGTGCGGGTCATGCGCTCGAGCAGGTGCTCGGCGATCGACCAACCGGCGGCGATGTGGCCGACCTCATCGTCATGATGGCGGTGGTGAATCTCTCGGATCAGCGCCGGCACGCGTTCGTCCCGGGCCACCCGGACGTTGATGTAATCGCCCATCTCCTCGAAGATCAGGATGCGGGCGAAGGCCAGGAATCGCTCCATGTCGTCGGGCAGCGTCGACGTCGTCTTGAGCACCCGGATCGGGTACATGCCCCCGTGGTAACGGCGGCAGAACTCGGCGAAGAACCACATGTGCTTGTTCTCTTCGTCCACGAAGTGGGTCAGGTACTCGAAGCAGTCGCGGAAGTCGTCCCGGATGCAGTTCGCGAGGACGGTCTGCAACAGATCGCTCTCTCCCCGGGTGAAGACGCTGAACAGGTTCACCGCCTCGCACTGACTGAGGCGGGCCAGTGTGGAGGGCGCCAATGCGTCGAAGTGGGGCGTCCCGTGGACCGTGAGCAGCTCGGGGCAGAGCCAGAAGCTGTCCAGGGGAAACGACGCGGGCCATTGAAAATAGGAGTAGACGTCGTAGCGAATGCGTTGCGACCGCCGCGACAGCTTCTCGAACAGCGAAGGCTTCGGCATCCGCTCAGACTCTCGTCAAGGCTGCGCTGCTAAACAACACGAAGCCGCCGACCGCGACCAGCATCAGCCGGTCGCCGCTTCTCACCAGGTCGCCTCGCAACAGCGCCTCGAGCGCGATTAGCTGATCGGCGGCGAAGCAATGGGCGTAGTCGGCGATGTGATCCACGAAGAGGGCCTCGCGGGAGAAACCGGCCAGCTCGGCCAGATTGCGCAGCACCGACAGGTTGTAGTTGGCGGTAAGAAGGCGCTTGAAGTCGGCGGGCCGCCACGCACCCGCCGCGTAGATCTCCTGGCACACGCCTCGGAACGCCTCGGAGTAGGCGGTGATGAAGCGCAGAGTATCTGTCGGCGCCATCAGGGTGCTCAACTCGGGCGCGTAGCGATGCACGACCTTGTCGATGCGATAGCCAGCCGCAGGCGGAGCGGCGTGCACCAGGAAGCTCACCACCACGTCGCTGTAGACGGAGACTCGGTTGTCCATCAGCCGATCCCACCGCTGCTCGTCGAGCACGTCGTACCCGACCACCAGGATGTGGCGGCGTCCCTCTACCCCGGCCAAGAACGATGCCAGCTGAATGGCCTGCGAGTAGTTGGTGCACTGGTTGTAGAACATCCCGTAGGGGATGGCGCGACGGAGCCCCAGCTTGGCGGCTAAGCGAGCGAGATCGGCGTGCTCGCGGTACTCGTCCAGAGTGGTCGAGAACAGGATGAGCGCGTCGACGTCCTCGGCCTGCAGCCCGGCCTGCTCCAGGCTGCGTAGCATGGCCGCCTCGAGGAGCGGCGGGACGGGGCTGCTGATGCGTGAGAAGCGGGCCAGGCCCAGGGTCTTTAGGTAGCGGAGCGAATCGGGCGCCTGGCGCAGCGCCGGAAGCTCCTCGATCGGCACCCGCTCGCCGCACAGGTGAACGATGCCATTGAGGTAGGCGGGCGCCAGCTTCGATGATTGGCCGCTCATGCCGCCGGGCCCGGCTGGAGGAAAGTGGCAATCCCGGCGATGTGCTGTTGCAGCACCCCTTCCTGAACAATGGTGAAGTGGTTGGCCGCGACTTGATGGTGAGTGAGGCGGGGCAGAGCGCGCCGCCAGGTCTCCGAGCGAAAGAGCGGTAGCAGATGTGGGAAGCGCTCGGATTTCTCCCGCTCGGCCGCCAGCAGCAGGATCGGCACGTCGGTGGGCATAGGCCGATAGCGGCCGAGCGCGCGGTTGTTGATGACGAAGAGATCGTAGAGCCGCTTGAGCTGGTCGATACCAGCGTCGCCGATCAGCAACTTTCGAGCGCGCAAGAAACCATGGACAGCGCGTAGCCGCGCCTCGGGTGACGCCGAATCCGCTACCACCGCGGCGGCGGCGCCGCTGTCCCCCACCAGGTCGTTGAGGTAAGCGCGCAGAAGGTCGGCGTCGGACGGCTGGTGCAGGCCGTCCTCGGCGACCCAGGGATCCAACATCACCACCCGGACCTCCCGGCCCGCAACCCGCAGAAGGCGCGCCATCTCCACCGCGATGGTGCCGCCCATGGACCAACCGAGGAGCCGGATCGGCCCAGCCGGCTGAAGGCTGTGCACCTGGGCCACGTAGGATGCCGCCATCGCCTCCACCGTCTCGTCGGGCGGCAGCTTGGTCCCGAGCGCCTGGGACTGCAATCCGTAGACGCCGCCTTGCGACCACAGCCGAGACAGGGTCCAGTAGCAGAACACGTGGCCGCCGACCGGGTGCACGCAGAAGAGCGGCGGCGCCTCGGGGCTGCCGGCCTTGAGCGGTATCGCCACCTGGGCCGGCTGGACCGCGCTGTCGGCCAGCAAGCCCACGAGCTTCTCGATAGTCGTATTCTCGTAGACGGCCGTCGGCGGCAAGCGCACGCCCAGCTCCTGCTCCAACCGATTGACCATGCGAATGGCGGTGATCGAATGTCCGCCGAGGTCGAAGAAACTGTCTGCCACGCCGAACCCATCGATGCCCAAGAGATCACGCCAGACCCGATGAACCAGCGCCTCGCGGTCGTTTCGGGGGGCGATGCCTGCCGCCCCCGCTGCCGGGCCACGCACGGGAGCACTCTCCAGCAACCGGCGGTTGACCTTCCCATTGGCGGTCAGGGGCAGGCTGTCCAGGGCGCGAAGCTCCCCCGGCACCATGTAGGCGGGGAGCTGCTTCCCCAAGAACCGACGCAGAGTTTCGACCTCGAGACCCTGCCCGCCGTCGCGGGCCACGTAGAAGGCCACGAGCCGCCGCTCCTGCGCCGGTGGCCCCAACGCCACCACGGCCGCCTCGCGGACATTGGGATGCCGGCGAAGAGCCGCCTCGATGTCTCCTAGCTCAATGCGATGGCCTCTGATCTTGATCTGCGTATCCCGGCGCCCCAGGAATTCGATGGTCCCGTCGTTCCAGTAGCGGCCCCAGTCACCGGTCCGGTAGAGGCGCTCCCCCAGCGTAGGGTGCTCGATGAACCGCGCGCGCGTCGCCTTCTCGTCGCGGTAGTAGCCGAGCGCCAGCCCCGCCCCCCCGATGAAGAGCTCGCCCGCCACCCAATCGGGCGCGGACCGTAGGTGCTGGTCCAACACATGGAACGACTGGTTCGCCAGCGGTCTGCCGTACGGGATGCTGGACCAATGAGACTCCACGGTCCCGATCTCGAAGTAGTTGGACCAGATTGACGCCTCGGTCGCACCGCCCAGGGCTATGACGCGGGCCGAGCCGTTCACCTGACGGATGCGCTCGGGCAACGTGACCGGAACCCAGTCGCCGCTCATCATGATCAGCCGCAGGGCCGCCAGGGCTTCGGGCTGCCGCTGGAGTGCGAACTCGACGATCATTTCTAAGAACGCGGGGACTGTGTTCCAAACCGTTACGCCGTGCTGGATCATCAGCTGCGAGAGGTGGATGGGGTTCTTTGCCAGGTCGTCCGCCGGCAGCACCAGAGTGCCACCCGCCAGGAAGGTCCCGAAGAGATCGTAGACGGACAGGTCGAAGGTCAGCTCGGAGACGCCGAGAACCCGATCGCGCTCGGTGACGCCGAAGCGCCGGTTGATGTCGACGATGGTGTTCATCGCCGCTCGGTGCGAGATGGCCACCCCCTTGGGGACACCGGTCGATCCCGAGGTGAAGATGATGTAGGCCAGCGCGCCCGGATCGGAGGTGCGAGCTGGTCGCAGGTCGATGGGGTCAGCGCTCGCCGGTGGCTCCGACACCGGGATCAGCTGAATGCTCCCGGCCTGCGCCTCGAGGCCACGCTCGGGCGCGTGGGTGCTGCAAAGCACCCGACGGATGCCGCACCCTTCAACGATGGTGCGGTTGCGCTCGGCGGGGTTATCGACCGACAGCGGAACGTAGGCCGCTCCCGCCACCAGGACCGCCAGCACGGCGGCCACCTGCTCCGCGCTCTTCGGTAAGAGCACCCCGACCGGCTCGCCCAACGCGACACCACTGGCCCGGAGAGTGCCGGCCAGCTGCGAGGCCCAGCGCAGAAGCGCCCCATAGCTGTACTCGCGCCCACCCGCGATGAGAGCGATGCGCTCGGGATGGTTGGTCGCCTGCTCCAGCAATCCCGCCTGAAGCACGGTCTCGCTGTCGAGGGCCAGCGCCGTGGCGTTCGCCTTGCCGCGTACCACCAGCTGCTCGCCGAGATCGAGCTCGCCCTTGGGCGCCCGCCAGAGTTCCGGGCCGCCGGCGGCCATGCGCCGAAGCAGCTCGACATATGCCCGGAACATACTGTCCGCGACTCCCTCGGCCAGCAACCCCTGGCGGGCGTCCCATTGGATGGCCAGGCCACCCCGGCTCTCGACAACCTGGTGGTCGAGCAGGACCTGCGGCGTCTGGATCGAGCTTCGCACCGGGGTCCAACCCAGCCGCTCCATGAACTGGCCGTTCTGGGAGATGTCGCCAGCGCCAAGATCGAGGCCGATCCCGCTGGCGAACACGACCGGCATCAGAGGGGCCGGCCCCTGCCCGCCTCGGCGGCGGACGAGCTCGCGGATTGTGGACACGCCAGAGACGTTGGCGTGCTGCAGATCGGCGAACATCTGCCGCTGCAGCGCCTGGGCATCCTCGTGGAGAGTCGCTCCGCCGGCCGCCACCTCGACGAGCAGGGTGTCGCTGAAGTTCCCGATGATGTCGTTGACGGCCGGGTGCAGCGGCTGGCGGCTGCCGTACATCACGTTCAGGGTGAAGTGTTCGGTGCCGGACCAGCGGGCCAGGACTTGGCAGAAGGCGCTGCATATGCTCACCGTCGGGGTGACCCCCAGCGCCTTGGCGTGCGCGCGCAGCGCCTGCCACTCGTCGGGATCCAACCGGGCCGACCAGCGCTGCATCTGCACCGTGGCCGGCGCGCCCACCCGCCGCAACGGCAAGGCCGGCGCGGGCGGCAGGGTGTCCAGGCGCGCCTCCCAGTAGGCGCGGCTGCGCCGGATCCCCTCCCGCCCGGCGTCACCGTTCACCGCCTGGCCGTCGAGCTCGGCCAGGTAATCCGCGAAGGTCAAGCCCACCGGAGGCAACGGGCGACCGCCGTCGTACAGAGCCTTGACGTCGTTGGCGAAGATCTCAGCCGAGCGGCCGTCGAAGACCAGCAAGCGCCCAGCCAGAATCACGCGATGCTCGTCGGGCAATCGCAATACCGCGGCGTCGAACAGGGGCCAGCGATCGGGCGGCCGATCGCCCCTGGCCAGGAGTTGTCCCCAGTGGGCCAATCGCGCGTCCCGTGCAGAGGGGGACAGCGGCCGAAGATCCTCAAAGACCATCGGAAAAGGCGGCACCTCGGGCAGGACGATCTGTCGGGCGTCCTCGGTCGTGATAGCCCGCAGCATCGGATGGCGACGCACCAGCTCATCCAGCGCCCAGCGGAGGCGGTCGGGATCCAGCTCGGGCGCCGAGTACTCGGTGTACCAGGCCGCCGGCCCGTCGATCTGGAAGATACGCTTCTCGCCGATCCAGTAGGCCTGCTGGAGGTCCGTCAGTCGAAACGGCTCCCCCTCGGGCACGCCGCACGGTTGGCTGGCAACCGGCATGGCCGCGCCTTCACCCAGCGGCACAGCGGCACCCTCCCCGGCCCGCCCGTCGGACAGATGTGCGAGCAGCTTCGCCAACGTGTCCTGCTCGAGGAGGACGTTGAGCGGACAGTTCAGAGAGAGTCGTCTGTTGATCCGATCGACCAGCTCGATCGCCAGCAGGGAGTAACCGCCCAGCTCGAAGAAGGTGCGGTTCTCATCGATGTCGGTGGGGACTATCCCCAGCGCTTCTCCCCAGATTTCCCTGAGTGTCTCTTCCAGCATGTCACATCCCTCCGTGGGAATGCATCGTGTCCACGGGCGTGCGCTCACGGGACCGGCGGGGCCGCCGACCGCGCCGCATCGGTGACACGGAGATCCAGCTCCTCCAGCTTCGGGCGAACCGACCGGACGAAGCTGGCCCTGACCTGATCGCGACTATGCTGCCAAAGCCGCCACCGCAGGTAGGGCTCGGCCGCGGCGTCCACTGGCTCGAACTGGCGCAGCACGGCCGGCCAGATCCAGTCCAGGGCTTCTTGGGCCCGCCGCTGTCCATCTTCGCTCTTGCATGCCTCGTGCACGATGCCGTGCCCGTGGACCGCATGGCGCTTCTTGTCCTCGACAGCCTGCAGACAGATCTCGGCGACGGGGCCGTAGCTGCTCGCCGCCAGCTCCTGGGTCAATGCCAGGCGCGCGGTGCCCATCACCCATCCGAACACGCCCCGCCCCACCCAGGCGCCGGGAGTCTCCTTTGGCGGTGCCGGGCTGACCTCGCCGTTCGGCCCGACAGCGAGCTCCGCACCCATCTCGTTCAACACCTGGACGCCATGCATGTGGTGCCGCATCAGATCGCCGGCGTAGTCGCAACAGACGCGCTTTTCGAACGTGTCGGTCGTCAGTGGATAGAATCGCAGAGCATACTCATCGGCCACCGCCCGCTCGCGCTTCACGTATGCTGTCAGATCCCGCACCAGCAGTTCTCGATACTCGGGCGTCATCGCGCGCAACTCGTCGGCATCGCGCACCGCCACCGTCTCTCGCTGACCCTGACCCTTGATCATACCGTCAATCTCTGCAAAACGCCGCCCGCGGGCCTCGGCGCACCCGCCACCTCGGCAGCGGACAGGCCCATGTCCTGGTAGCGCCTGTCGCGCAAGAAGGAGGCCCAATAGAACTGGCACCAATAGCTCTCGGCCAGCTCGATCCATGTCTTCATGTGTTCCTCGCTGTCTCGGAACTTGCCCATGCTGATCATCAGCCAGCTGAAGATGGCCTGGCTGTCGCGACAATCCTGGCAATGGCCTGACGTGCAACAGAAATTCACCGTCTCAAAATCGGCGGCGAAGGCATTGAAGCGGGGCAGGACGGGGTTGCCGTTCGCCAAACGTGCCTTGTGGTCTGGATGGTCGACGCTGATGCTGGGGCAGACGTCGTAGCCGAACCTGCCCCAGTGGGTGTCGCCCGTGATGATGGTGCGGATGTAATAGGGGTGGCTCGCCAGGACGTCGGGATACAGGCTCTTGACCCGTAACGCCTCGTCGATGAGGCGCTTGGCGCTCTCCATCCGCAAAGGCTCGGAGGTATGGTACTTGCTGTAGAAATTGAAGTTGACTCGGTTCCCGTTGTCGCCGATGCGACGGACCGTCTCCTCGATGAAGTCGACTCCGTCCTCGGTAATGGCGTAAATGAAAAATGCTCGAGGATCATTGCGGTAATTCTCGAGTGCCATCTGGAACAGTCCAGTAAAGCGCTTGCCGTTGGGGCGAATCGCCCGCAGCTTGTCATCCAGCCGGCCGCCGCCAAAGAGGGTGATCAGAACAGCGATGTTCTCGAAACCCGCCACGGGCAGCTTCTTGAGGCCGTTGGTCGAGACCGAGACATAGTCCAGATTCTCGACGAAGGCCGCCACCTTTTCCGGGAAGAGGGTCGGTTCGCCCCCGATGATCAGCGCGGCGGTGATACCCCGCTCCCGCTCGCGCCTGACGAACTCGCGAACCGAGTCTATCCTATGCACCTCCTTCGTTCGCTTGTCGAAGTCGTGCTGAAAGAACCAACAGCCTTCGCAGCGGATGTTGCAGGCGTTCGTGATGAGGTATTCCGACACCCGCACCTTGGCGCTCAATTCGCGCAGGCGGAGATAACGCTGGAGGTAACCCATGTCGCCACCCAGCAGCTTCAGCAAGGCTGTATCTGAAGGGCGCAGCTTCTGCGGTGCAGACTGTTCCATGTTTGCCGATCCCCGCTCGTTCTCAGATGAACTTGCGATTCGCCATGCTGTCGGGCACGTGCAGCCCCAATTTCTCGACCCTGGGGCTCATGAAGGCGATGAAGCGATCGCGCGCCTGTTCGTTGGAGTATTGGCGCAGCCCCCAGCGCACGTGAGCCTGCGACCGCCGTGAGCCACTCTTGCCGTAAAGGTCGAGAGTCATAGGCCAGCGCCGGTCCAGCGCCTCCTGGACCTCGGCCTTGCCGTCCGGCGTTCGACACATGTCGCGCACGATCCTGAACCCGTGGGCGATATGCACGTGCTCGTCCTTGATCACCGGCACACACATCTCGGCCACCGGCCGATAGCTGCTCTGGGCCATCTCCTTCAGAATCTCCAGCACCGCCGTCTCTCCCAGGAAGGAGAACAGCGCACGCTCGGCCCAAGTGTGGCACTCCTTGACCGCTTCGGTGGCGTAAAGAGTCCGCTCCTGCAGCGGGGTGTTGAGCATGAAGGTGGTGTCGACTCCCATGTCGCACAGGACCTTCGCTCCGCGCTCGTAATGGTCGATCTCCTCGACGGCGCGCTCGCAGCAGACCGTCTTTTCGTAGGGATCGTCGGTCATGGGATAGAAGATCTCCATGTAATCGTCGGCGCCCGACAACTCGCCCTCTGTGTGCACCATCAATTGGTGCACCAGCAATTCTCGGTACTCGTCTGGCAGTTGACGCAGCCCCTCGGGACCAGAGACGACTGGGACCCCGTTAGCGCCGACACTCTGTAATGAACCGTGCGACATTCGATTCCTCGCTTTCGCAACTTCTGATCGTGATCGCAATCAGAGTAGCTCTCGGCGGAAGTAATAACACTCACGCCATGGACCGGCAATGCATTTCGTCAATCTCATTTGCGCGTTCACGCGTCGACGGATGTCTGCGAGGCTTTGACGACCACCCAACGACCGCCTGGCCGCCGCCATTGCAGCGCGACGGCTTTGGTCGATTGACCGGAAAATCGAATGCGCGTGAAACGATAACCACCGACCTTGGCGCAAGCAACCAGGTCATAACGGCTGAATAGCCCCTTCAGCTTCTGGTATTCGGCCAGGATCTCCTCCCGCGCCTCATTAGAGATATCGAGATGGACGCGAGGCCAGTCACTGCTCAGGACGGCCTGGCAATGACGATCCACCACGTGCACGAGGTCGCTCTCCAGGTGCCGCCGATCAAATCGCGAATCCAGCCCCACCAGGTCGCCGGCCGACTCGGTCGGGTCGATTGTCTGGGGCAGCTCGAGGGGAACCTCACCGTCACCAGTCACGCCACCGGCCCCCAGCAGCGCATCCGTCAGGCGCTGCTTCCAGGCGTTCGCCCGGGCGGCGCTCGGCGCGTCGCTCGTAATCCCCCTGACCATCACCTGCCCGGCTGCCACCTGGCGGCGCTTGTCGGTCAGGCAGCGTTCCAGCAACCGGCGCGTGGGCGTTTCATAGATGGGGTTTGCCAGCTCGAAATGGCGCTGATAGGCGGCCAGCAAGTGCGGCATGAGCACCCTGTGGGCCCCCACCAGCCGTTCGATGGTCTCCCCGGGGCGCTCCATGGACTCGAGCAGATCCATGAACCGCACGAAGCGTTCGTTGGCCGCCTCGCCCTGGTGCAAGGGCGAACGCAGCTCGGCCAGACGCTTGCCCCAGGCGTCAGCGTGCTGCGCGCAATCCCATACGTGGCGCGCCAGCATGATCTTGGCGGGAAGCTCCGGAGTGAGAGCGATCCACCCGCCCATCAGGCGCATCAGCCGCTCCTCGGCGTACCGGTAGTGCCGAACCAGACGGGCCGAAGTGGCGACGGCCATGGTTCCTTTCAAGGCTTCCCTCACCATGGATGACTCCACTCAGTACGCCGGCGAGCGCTGGGTGCTCTTCACGAGCCGAGTAATCTCCTCCTCGGTGAACCCCGCGAGACGGCGAGCATCGCGTGCGATCGAGATCGCCACTTCATCGTCGCCGCCGTCTTCGCGGCTGCCGCCCAGGTTGAAGCGGTCGTCCATGTCGTTTTGAAACTGCACCGCGCGCTTCCGGCGCTCGGGATCGCCGCTGGTCAGCTCGTTCAGCCACCTGGTGCCCATCCGGACATGGGTGATCTCGTCGGCGAGCACGTAATCGACGGCGCCCTGAAGGATGCTGTCCCCCATCTTCCCCGCCACCATGATCAGCTGCTGGAAGAGATCGCAGGCTAGGCCTTCGAGGCTGCGATTCACGCCAGCCACGCGCGCCGCGGCGTCCTCGGCGCAGGCGCAGCGCCACAGCACGGTGCTCTCGGGAAACTCTCCGACGTACCCGCCCAGGTGCTCCACTAGGCGCAGGTAGACCTCCACGTGCCGTGACTCGTCCCAGACCTGACGGGCCATGTCCATGGTGAACTCCCACGGGATGTCCGTGAAGTCGTAGACGCTGCGCCCGGCGCCTTCCATGGCCTGGAGCTCGCCGGTCATGATCGTGTGTATCCGCTCCCGAATGGACTCGCGCGTAGTCAGATCCGGCAACAACGGGAACCCTTGCTCGACCCGGAACTGTCCCAGATCCCGCCCTCGCATCACCACGAAGCGGTCCTCCCGGGCCAGCCGGTCATAGGTAATTGGTCGGTCCACGCAATTCCTCTCAATCAACGGCACGGGCGGCCAAAACACACCGTAGTTCCCACAATACACAAAAAGACGACGTTGAGTGTCAACAACGGATTACTCTGCGCACCTGCCGCGACCAACCAGTCGACTCGGCATAGTGAGCCGCAACGAACGCGCACCGCGCATGCAGTGAAGGAGCTCCCGATGATCAATCCCCAGCAAGCCAACGCCCTTGCTCAGGCCTGGATCGCCGCCTGGAACTCGCACGATCTCGAGCGGATTCTCGCCCATTACGTCGACGACTTTGAGATGATCTCGCCTCTCATCGTCAAACTGATGGGCGAACCGTCGGGTCGGCTTCGCGGCAAGCCCCTCATTCGTGAGTACTGGAGAAGAGGCTTGGCGGCTTCGCCCGATCTCCATTTCGACCTGGAGGAGATCCTGCTCGGCGCCTCGAGCGTCACCTTGCTCTACCGGAATCAGGCGGGAAAGCGGGTTGCGGAGGTGCTCACGCTCGATGATCGGAACCAGGTGATCGCCGGAAGCGCGCACTACCCACCCTAGCTCAAGCAAGCTTCGCGGCTAGCTCACCTGGTCTTAGGCTGTCGATCGCGGCAGGCGGTGTTTCATCGTGAAACACCTTCACGTGATACTTGATCACGCTGAAGCGAAATTCCGGCTCTTCACCTGGCGGGAAAAGCACGGGGGGCGCGGATCGCGGATCCCAAACGCTGCGCTTCAACTATGAGGCGCTCAGGGACCGAGTGCGTCAGGGCGGCAGCAGCGGCGCGGTGGTCGAGGGGCCGAGGAAGACCGGTGGCACGACGGCGACACGCGCGGGGAATGGGGGGGATGGGTGGATCCGCCGCCTTGATGACGAACTGCCGCTGCGACGCTTCGGGATGGGTGGTGGGGGATAAGGGCCGTCGCGGGCGGCTGATCGCGCCCCACGTCCGCTCAGACCGGGCGAGGGGAGGCGTACCACGTCCGGCTGGACCAGGCGTCCGTCGATGAGATCGCCGAGAGCGAAATCGTCCGGGTAGAAGCCTGGGCGGATCGCTGGGTCAAGGAGACCCACCGGGTCATCGAGCGAGTCGCCGCTTTGAGCGGCGGTGTCTACGACCCGGTCTTCCACGAGCAGCAGCTCGCCCGCGCGCCAGTGCGCCTGCCGGAAGGACACGGCACGCATGCGGCGGCGGATACCACGCCAGTACCGAATCGACCAACACGCGGCCGGCCTCGGCAGTTGTGGCAGCGTGTAGCGAGAAGCCCGGCTCGCTTACCGACAGCGGGGCTGAGATCTCGACGCCGGGTCTGCCCGGACTTGATCGTCCGAGCCTCGAACCAGCGCCAACGCCACCACGCGCCCGCTGACCTCGATCCTGGCCCGTCATCTCACCTGTCCCGGTGTACCGCTACCGCTAGCCTCTTCCCGCGGGGCCGGGGCCAGCGGTTCGTAGTGGGCGGTCCCCTTGAACACGTGGCCCGCGCCGTCGAAGGACAGCACCTCGGCCACTCGCTGGCCCGATCCGCGCCGGTAGAGGATGACGATGCTATCCACGCCCGGAAAAACGGCCTCGAGAGTGAAGTGGAGCGGGGGGGAGGCCGCCACACCCTTAGCCCAGTATGCGGAGATGGCGGCCTTCCCTTGGAGCTTGCCGGACGCGACCGCCATGCGTTGGACGACGAGGGGAGAGGTCATCTCGAAGTCGTCGCGGTAATGAGAGAGAATCATGGACAGATCGTGACTGTTCCACGCCGCAATCCATTCGGCGGCAAATTTCTTTGCAAATCGGTCGTCAATTATCAGCTTCGCCCTCATTTCCATCGGTGGCTCGCATACGATTCCGGACGCAAGAATTCCACAAAGAAGAGTTGCGTTGACTGACGCGATTGGGCTCGCCATAGTCGCAGCGTAACGGATGCTTGAAGAGTACCACGATATCATCGTCGGGGCCGGCTCGTCGGGCGCGGTGCTGGCCGCTCGCCTGTCACAGGATCCGCGGCGTCGGGTGCTGCTTCTCGAAGCGGGGCCTGATTACCGAACACTTGAGGATACGCCGGACGACCTCCGCAACGCGAAGTGGATGTCGATGACCGGTCATGATTGGGGTATGAGGGCCAACGCGGTCCGCGGCCGGGTCATCCATTACCCGCGGGGCAAAGTGATCGGTGGATCTTCCGCCGTCAATGCGTGCATCGCCCTACGGGGGATCCCGCAAGACTACGATGAATGGGCAGCCGGCGGGGGGCCCTCCTGGTCGTGGAGCAACGTCCTGCCCTATTTTCGCAAGCTGGAAGACGATCGCGATCACGAGGGTGGCGTCATTCACGGTCAGGGTGGACCGCTGCCGATTTGCCGGTGGAGATCCGAAGAGCTGTTGCCGGTGCAAGCCGGCTTCCGGGACGCGGCCCTCGCGCTCGGTTTTCCGGGCACGAACGATCACAACGATCCGGCCTCGATGGGGGTGGGCCCGTGGCCGATGAACCGCCGCGGTTCCCTGCGGTTCTCCACCGCTATGGCCTACTTGCAGCCGGCGCGCTCGAGACCGAATCTGGTGATCCGGCCTGGCGCCCTGGTCGCGCGTGTCCTATGTGAGAGGGGCCGTGCTATCGGAGTCGAGCTGGCGACCGGAAGGGGCGTCGAGACGATCCGTTCCGGCCAGGTCATCCTGTCCGCCGGCGCCATCGGTTCTCCGGCGATTCTGTTGCGTTCGGGAATCGGACCGGCCTTGGAGCTGGCGGCCCTGGACATTCCGATCGTCTGCGACCTTCCCGGCGTGGGGAGGAATCTGATCGACCATCCCCAAGCCGGCGTCAGCGTGGTTCCAAAGGCGGGAATTTGCGACCCCTCGCAGCCGGTGGCGCAGATCGGCCTTCGATATACCGCCGAAGGCTCGACCGAGCGCGCAGACATGCAGCTTTACACGGTGGGCCAAGCTGATCTCACCCAGACGCCGGCATTGATGTCGTTGGTGGGGGCGCCGATGATCTTCTCGGTGATGGCGGTGCTGCAAAGACCTCGCTCGCGCGGGCAGGTCGCCCTGGCGAGCGCCGATCCCCGGTTGCCTCCGCGGATCGACCTCAACTACCTACAGGACCCGGAGGATCGCCGTCGCTTAATGGACGGCGTCCGCCTGGCCTGGAGGTTGGTGAAATCCGGCCCGCTCGCCGCCTACGGCGAGCGGATCGTGATCCTCACTGAGCAGCTACTGGAGCGGGACATGATGCTCGCCGGGTATCTCCAGATGGCCGTGACGACGATCTATCACCCGGTCGGCACCAACCGGATGGGCGGCGATGCCGACGACCGAGCGGTGGTCGATGAGGATTGCCGGGTTCGAGGGGTCTCCGGCCTCAGAGTCATAGACGCGTCGATCATGCCCACCATCCCGCGGGCCAATACCAACCTGACATGCATCATGATCGGCGAACGGATGGCCGACCGGTTGGCCTCACAGAGCTGACCCCAGGGCGGTCGAGTTCTCCGGGGTGTGGAGAGTGCAGAAGGCGGCATCGTGATCCACGGCGGGATGGATCTCCGGACGCAGGACGGCCAGCGTTCCCGGTGGGAGACGTTGGCCTGACAACTTGGCTGGAGTGTTTCTACTCGGCGTCGCTGCCGTAACCGTCCGACTCCGGGTACCTGGTGAATCTGCGCGCGGGCGGGCACCCTGCGTGGCATGAGCAGACGCGAGGAGAGGACGTGGCAGTGGCAGGCCCTGGTGGCGCGGACCGAGAGGGCTGGCATGTCGCAGGCGGCGTTCACAGGTGCGCCGAGTGAACCGGTTGCAGCGAGCGACAAGACACCGCAGGCGGATCCCGATCCGTCCGCGGTCCAGCGTGAGGTCGTGCTGGATTACTGCATGCTTATCCGGTTCATGCACCTAACCACTACGAGCGGTTGCCGGACCTCCGAAGCTCGGGTGCTTCCAGCCCATCCCTACCGCTACAGGTTGGGCCTGGGTGTGTTAACTACTGTTTGCTGTACGCGGGATTCTTAACGATGACCCGCAAGCGCGCCTGCTGGGGCCATGACTACCTTCTCCGCCTACTCACGTCGGAGGGAGGATAGAACTCGACCGCCCTGGAGCTGACCCGCCGGCCTCTGGCACATCGGGGGCTTCAGTCTCTCCGACATCCCCGTCGAGCCGCTTTCGGATTTCGGTGCAACAGATCTCGATCTCGCAGAGCGCGCGCAAGAGGGCTGCGCGCTCCGTGGGCTCGACTCGTTCACGCGCCTGGGAGCGCATCAGCGAGCGGACGCGGGAGACGTTCTGGTACAGCTTGCGCAAGCGCCCGCCGCCCGACGTGCTCCTGCCCCGCCTGAGGGCGCCTCGCGCGTCGATCCGTCCTGCCTCTTCGTCCAGTCGCGAAACACTCCAGGACTCGCGTTCGGCCCGATCGAGGAGCGCGGTCGAATCCCCGGGCGGCAACTTCGAAACCACGGATAGATGCGAGACCGACAACTCGGGCCATCGGAACATCGAGCCCGCGTGGCAGAGTATTTCGTACGCCGCCAACGTTCGATAGAGGGTGGCCGGCGACACCCCCAGGCCAGGCCTGGCGGCGAGCCTCCGCAAGGAGTGCTGTTTGGCTCCACGGAAACGCCAGGCCGTCGGGGACCCGTCGTACAGCTTTTCGGTCACGACCCGGCCCGCATGCATGACGAAAGCGCGGGTAGCGCTGGCGCTCATCTCCCTAATGGTACTGGCGATCTCGTCCAGCAGCTGGTCCGAGGGTGGGACGCTGAAGGAATCTTGCCGTAATGTTTGCGATCTACGCGTCTTCCCTGTTCCTCTCGGTGTCAATACGTTGAGCATGCTGGCTGCGTGAGATTCTCAATGGAGCCGCTCAATTGCCAGGTGCCGACTGCAATTCGCGGCGACTTTTATCCAGAAAACCTGATCATGCCGATCGCTTACGCTCTAACCGATCGGCATTGTAGCTATAGCTAGCTTAGCTAGGCGCTCCCCCGCCAGTCACATGAATGCATGACACCGCTACTCATCCCGCACCACCTCCGCGAACGCGGCCAGCAGTGCACGTCGGCCCTTGCCCGTGATCCCCAGCTTCTTGGCGGCGCGCTGGAGGTGGGTGACGACCGTCGGATATGCCATCTTCAGTCGAACGCCGATTTCCTTGAGCGTGAGATCGCGATCGAGCAGATTCAGAACTCTGGCCTCCCGGTTGGAAAGGCCGTTCATGTCGGCGAACAGGGCAACACCGCAGCTCACATCGGTCGATTCCGTGGGATCCGCCGTCTCGTCGGGCGCCGGCGCGCCAGCCTCACGTTCAATGCGACAGGCACGGTCGACCTCGATGCGAAGCGGCCCCGGCCTCGCGACCTTTCTGACGATGGCGCATGCACGAAGCCTTCCGCCCTTGGTAACTGTTGCCGCGCAGGTTGGTTGATGGGTTCGCGCGCCGGCTTTGTGATGGCGTCACTCGGCGAAGTTTCTGGGTGGCGGCGGCGTGAGGCACGGGATGCGGGCGCGGTAGCGGGCATCGTCGAGGGCCGCGCGGTGGTA
>JANPFD010000229.1:0-6233 GCA_031423255.1 Myxococcales bacterium
GCTGGTTGTACCAGCTGCTCCAGGTCTTCCCGCCGTTCACGGTGACGGCGGCGCCCTGATCGGAGCCGGCGATCATGCGCGCGGGATTTGTGGGATCGATAAAGAGGTGGTGGTAGTCGTCCCCGCCGGGGGAGCCCTTGAAGATCTCGCACGTCGATCCGCCCGCGGTGCAGCGACGCAACGAACGTCCCATGACGAACACGGTATCGGGGTCTGCGGGAGCGACCGTCAGGCGGCCGAAGTAATTGCTTCCCAGGCCGGAGTCGTCGTTGACGCGCGTCCACGTCGCACCTGCATCGTCCGAACGATAGAGGCCGCCGCCGTCTTTGGCGGGAACAGCCGCGTAAACCCGCGTCGACCCCAGAAGATGCGTCGCCGCGAGACCGATCCGGCCGAGCTTTCCCGCCGGCCACCCGGCGCCCGCGACGCGCTTCCACGTGCGTCCGCCGTCGGTCGAGCGATACAGCCCGCTCTCATCGCCTTCCGTCGTTGCGAAATAGCTGAGCCACGGCTTGGAGCGCGCTTGCCACACCGAGGCGAAGACGACGTCGGGCCACACCGGGTCTGCGGCCAGATCGACGGCGCCGGTGTTCTCGCTGACGAATAGGGTCTGCTGCCATGTCGTGCCGCCGTCTTCCGAGCGGAAGACTCCGCGCTCCTGATTCGGTCCAAACGCGTGGCCGAATCCCGCGACGAGCACGACGTCGGCCGATCGCGGATCGACGAGGATGGCGCCGATGTGGCGCGTCGCCGCGAGTCCGCTCGCCGCAAAGGTCGCGCCGCCGTCTACCGACTTGAAGACCCCTTCGCCCGCGGCGATGTCGTAGCGGGAGGTGACCTGCCCCGTCCCGACGTAGATCGTGTTCGGGGCGGACACGGCGACCGCCAGGGCGCCGATCGACGCCGGTCCTCGATCGAAGACGGACGCCCACGTCCGTCCGGCGTCGGTCGTCTTCCAGACGCCTCCCCCGGCCGCACCGAGATAGAACGTGTCCGGCGCTTGCGAAACGCCCGCGACGACGGTGCTCCATCCGGCACGGTGAGGCCCGACGAGCCGGAACGACAGGCCGTTCAGCATCGTGTCGGGGACGCCGGGTGCTACGGCGGCGAGGCCGCGCGCTGCCATGAGACAAAAGAGGACACCCTTCCCGCAACGATTCCTCACTCACCCCTCCCCGCAAACGCCAGCGTTCTATCGATCCTGAGGTCGGACTTCAGGGTTTGCATCCGCACGAACGCGTTCCGCCGCTCGGCCGCCGCCTGCCCCAACCGAGTCAGCACCCAGACCAACAGCCGCGCTCTTGCCGGCCACCGCGCGACCAGCGTGGCCGCAACGCGCGAAGCGGCTTGCGCGTGCACACGATAGAGCTCGTCGTCGAGCGCGACGATGGCCTGGCAGCTTCCGGGATCCCCCTGGCGCGCGCAGCGGCCCAGCAATTGCCGGTCCACACGCCGCGACTCGTGGTACTCGGTCAGGATCACGTGCAGGCCCCCCCGCACGGCGACGCCTTGCCCCAGCTTGATGTCGGTGCCGCGCCCGGCCATGTTGGTGGCCACGGTGACGCGCCCCGTCTCCCCGGCCGCTGCGATGACCTCCGCCTCCTGCTGGTCCTGCTTGGCGTTGAGCAGCGCGTGGGCGATCCCTCGCGCGTTGAGCAGCGCGCTGATCTGCTCCGACGCGCGCACCGATCGCGTTCCGATCAGGACCGGCCGGAGATCGCGCCGCGCGATGCATTCGACCGCGTCGGCGACCGCCCGCCACTTCTCCTCGGCGGTGACGCACACGAGATCAGGCCACCTGTCACGCCGGGAAGGCCTGTTGAGAGGCACGCGTGTGATGTCCAGGCGATAGGTCGCCTTGATCTCTCCCGCCACCTCGGCGGCGGTTCCGGTCATGCCCGAGAGACGGACGTAGCGCCTGAACAACCGCTGGTACGTGATGCGCGACAGCGTCTCGTTCTGCTCGGAGAGGTCGCACCCCTCCTTCACCTCGATCATCTGGTGCAACCCCCGCTCCCACGAACGATCGGGCATCACGCGGCCGGTCGACTCGTCTACGATCTGCACTTTGCCGTCGGCGACCACGTAGTGCTGGTCGAGGTGGAACAGGTGCAACGCGCTCAACGCCTGCGTGACGAGCTCTTGGCCGGCGCGCGCCGAGGACCACACGCCAAGGCCGCCCGACAGGGCTTTGAGCTTCTCGGACCCCGCCTCCTCGAGGCGCACCTGCCGGTTTTGCGCGTCGATGCGGAAATCCTTCCCCGCAACCAACTGCCGTGCCAGTTCGAGCGCACGCGCACCGTCGGACTGGGCGTCGGCGGAAGCGACCTTCATCGACAGGATCAGAGGCGTGCGCGCCTCGTCGATGAACACGCTGTCGGCCTCGTCGACGATGCCGAACACCAGCCCCCGCAGCACCAGGCTCCGTTCCGCGTGCCCCGCCCTGCCCTGCAGCCGCGAAAGCGCCAGGTGCAGTCGGCTGCTCCGCCGCGCAGCGGCCACCCGGTCGCGAAGGTAGTCGAATGCGAGCTCCTTGTTGCTGCAGTAGGTGATCGGCTGGGCGTAGGCCGCACGCCGCGCCGGAGGATCCATGCCCTGCACCACGATGCCGCAATCGACCCCCAGAAAGACGTACAGCGATCGCAGTTCCTGCGCGTCGCGCTCCGCGAGGTAATCGTTGACCGTGACGACGTGCACAGGCAGTCCGGACCAGGCCGCGGTCACCGCGGGCAGCGTGGCCGCGAAGGTCTTCCCCTCGCCGGTTGCCATCTCGACCAGGCGGCCCTGCAGCAACCCCCACCCCGCCACGAATTGGCAATCGTAGTGGCGCTGCCCGATCGTGCGCGACGCCGCTTCCGAGATCAACGCAAAGCAAGAGGCCACAAGCGACGGCTCGAAGCCCTCGCGGCGCAAGCGTCGTCTCAGGCCGGCGACCTCGGCTTGCAGTTCGGCATCGCTCGCGGCTCGCAGGCGCTCCGTGTGCCGCGCCACGGCAGCCACGATCGGGATCAACCCGCGGGGGTGCTGCGTGAAGGAGCGCGTTACGGGGACCGTGAGCCTGAGGTGCAGCTGCTCGGCGAGCCGATCGTACCAGGGCGACGGATCCTCCGATCGCTCAGGGTAGGGACGGCCGGACGCGAGGGGGGCGGCCTGTAGAACGGAACCCCTAGACATTGAATCGTGTCAGCAAGACGCGTCGGACGGCGCGATACCACTGCGTCGCCATGGATGCCTTCGTGTGGTCGAAACGGACGTACACGCGCTCGCCGAAGTGGCGCGGACCCAGAATCCCTTGAAGCTCGACGTCGAGCTGAAACGTCCGGGCCAGTGTGCGTAGACCTGAGGGGTCGCGCGGGTCGACCGCGAAGTGCCCCCCACCATCCAGGGCGAGCACTTTGCTGGGGAGGAGGTCCTCGCCGGCGGGCTCCTGGCGCAGCACGCGTCCGGCGATCGCGAGCTGGGGGTCGCCGGCGAGGCGCACCTCGACGCGGTCGGTGGCGAGCTGGACCTGGTCGACCTCGTCTTGCGAGACGACGACGCGAGCGATGGGCGGTGCCGCGTCCACCACGTAGCCCAGAAGCTCGCCCTTGCGGTGGTAGCGCCCGACCCAGTCGCCGGCCTGCGGGACCCGGAACACGCCGTCGGTTCCGGCCCGGACGATGAGGCCGTCGGCGCGCTCCCTGGAGCGGTCGAGGGCGGCGCGCTCCGCAAGCAATCGCTGCGCAACGATTTCGGCACCGGCCCGGTTGTTGACGAACGCGCTCGCGTAGCTCGCTTCAAGCTCGGCCACCCGCGCCTCGGCGAGACGGATCTGAGCGTCCAGCATCGGATCGAAGCTCTTGGTCAAAGGCAAGCCCTGGGCCACGCGTTCGCCGTCTTGCACCAGCATCTCGCTGAAAAATCCGTTGGCGCCGGCCCGGACCGCCGACTGCTCCGGCAGCCACACAACACCCTGGGCCTGGCTGCGAAACGGCGCCGGAACCGCGACCAACGCCAGGAGCAGAGCGCCCGCTGCGGCGCACACCACGACCACGCGCCGGCGGTGGGTGTGAAGGCGCGGGCTCGTGATCAGAAAACGAAGAGCCTTGAACACCGGCAAAAACGCCATCATCACGACCGCCCACAGAGAGAGAATCACGCCGATGATGAAAAATCTGCTCGCGATGGACAGGGCGATGGCAACCGTCACCAGCGTGCGGTAGATCGTCGAAGCGACGCCGTAACAGGCGAACCAGGCGCGCTCCGCCCGGGTGAGCTGCGGCGCCGCAAGCTCGCGGATCCCGAGCAGGTAGCGCTGCAGCAGGTAGGCCCAATAATCGAGCGACTGCTGGGCCAGATTGGGGCTTTCGATCAGGTCGCTCAGAATGTAATAGGCGTCGTAGCGCAGCAGCGGGTTGCCGTTGAAGATCAACGTCGAAACTCCGGCCACGACGATCACGTTGAACGCCACGGCGCGCACCGCTCCCGGCTCGACGGCGAGCCAGACGTAAAACGCAAGCGAAGCGATGAACAGCTCGACCAGCATGCCGGCGGCTCCGACGAGCGCGCGCCGGTACTTGGAGCGGAACACCGACGACGCCGACGCGTCGACGTAAGGGATCGGCATCAGCACGAGCAGCATGATACCGACGTCGTGCACTTCGCCGTCACCGGCCTTGGTGGCGCTGGCGTGGCCCATTTCGTGGAATGCCTTGATGAGCGGGAAGACGAGGCCGAGCCTGAGGAGGTTGTCGACCTGCAGCACGCGGTCGGCGAGGTTGTGGGTCAGCTCGTTCCAGTGCGACGGAATCAGTGCCAGCGCCGGCACCACGACCAAAAGCCACAAGACGGCGCCCCAGCGGCTGAAGAGATGGCGGGTCGCGCTCCGCGTGCGGTTGAGGAAGGCGTCGGGGTCCCACAGCGGGATGCGGATCGCCATCGGGTTGGCGAAAGAAAGCCAGGTGCGCGAACGCCGGGTGCGCTCGCCGCGCTGGAAAAGCTCTGCCACGTCGGGGGTCACATCCGAGGCCAGAAGGTCGAGCGCATGCAGCTGCCCGAGCAGCTGGATCATTTCGTCTTGGGTCGGCGCGTCCTCACCCAGGTGCCTGTTGCCAAGCTCCCACAGCCCCTCGACCGTGCGTCGGCCGTTCATCGCGGCGATGACGAGCCGTGCTGCGGGGGTGAAGCGGTGGACGCGGCCCGAGGCCGGGTCTTGAAGGACGTACCACACCTGCCCGCGGTAGCGATGCCTGTAGAGGTTGACCCGCGCCAAGAGCTTCGGCCGCAGCTGCGCCACGCGGTACCAGGAGTTGCTCAGGAGCGGTGCGTTCACGAGCCTTGGCCCTCAGGGAAGCCAGTTCCACGTAGTCAGGCGGGCCCAATCGGTCAGGCTGTGGGTCCAGATCCAGATCAGTCGCGCGCGCCCGACCAGCACCTTGCCCACACCTTCCATGCCGGGGCGCAAGCGCGCCGAGCTGTCTTGAAGCTGCGCCTCGATACGAAAGTAGTTGTGCCCCTCGAGTGGTGTCGACACCGGAGTGATCTGCTTGACCGAGAACTTCATCACCTCGCCGGGCAAGCCCGACAGCACCAGATCGCCGGGCTGCCCCAGCTGAAGGTAATCGATGTCGCGCTCGTCGACCTTGAGGATCACGCGGTAGCGGTCGAGGGGAGCCACCTCGAACAGCACCTTCCCCTGCTCGATCGGAGTGCCGAGCAACTGGCTGAGGTCGCCCGAGACCACGACGCCGTCGAAGGGGGCGAGGACGCTGGACCGCGCGAGTCGTTCTTCCACGAGCTGCAGCTGCGCCTCGGACTGGTTGACCTGCGCCGCAAGTACGGCCATCGACGCGCGATCCTGCTCGGCCAATGCCACCCGGAACTTCCGATCGGCCTGCTCGCGCTCGGACTGCCAGCGCGTCTGCTCGAGCCGCAAGTCGCGCTCGTCGAGGCGCATCAGCACCTGACCCTTGGTGACGCTATCGCCCGCGCGCACCAGGCTTTCGGCGATGAACCCCTCGAACGGCGCGGCGACGGCGCGTTGCACCTCGCCTTCGATCACCGTGCGGGCCGTGACCCGATGATCGGTGGAAAACAGCGTGAAAAACGCAAGCACAACGACGACCACCGCGGCGATCAACGTCACCCCCGGGTGGCGCGGGCCGAAGACCGAGCGCACCGCGTGGCGGCCCGTCTCGCTCAGGCGCGCGGCCGCGCCGCGTTCATTGCGGTGCTTGAGCGCAAACACCGGCCCG
>JANPFD010000230.1:0-2944 GCA_031423255.1 Myxococcales bacterium
GCACGAGCGGCGTCGCGACAGTACCGAACCTTCAGGCGGCGGCGAGCGAATCACCGAGCACGGCTGACCCATCCGCAGAAACGCTGCCGCCCACGCCCACCGGCGACACGCAGGTGACGGACCCGGTGCGACCGCCCTCGCGGCTCGAGAGCGACCGGACCTGCAACTGCGCCGAGGCGGCCGAGCGGATGGCGCAGATGGAGGCGGAGATCGCCAAGGTGAACGAGGGTCTCAGCCTGATATGCGGGATCACCGCCAGTCAGGTTGAGGTCAGGGGTCTGTGGGACAGCGTCGACGCCCTGGACGCGCGGGTCGTTGCCGTTGAGCGACGGCTGGGCGTCCGGCGGTAGTCGTCCTGCGTGCTCTCCCCACCTACGGTCGTCGGCCCGCGTCCATCAGCGCCGCCACCGCGCCAAGCAACTTCACCGCGCGCAGCTGCTGTCCCGGAGACCGGCCAGCAAGCAAGCGTTCCACTGACCGAATCCTCGGAGCAAGCGCCACATCAACGCCGACGAGTATCTCCGAGGCCGACGCACCCAGGGCCCTGGCGAAAGTGCACAGGGTCACCAGCGGAACATTGACCTTGCCACGTTCGACCTCCGAGACGTACTTCGACGTATACCCAGACCGTTCGGCGAGCTTCTCCTGAGTCAATCCGCGACGTTCGCGCAACTCCTTGATCCGCTGGCCGAGGTACCGCTGAACGTCCTGCATGGGGCCCGGATAGCCCGCCCGGAGAAACGGCAACACCCACGCTGGCGTTCATGACGCAGTTGCGCAACTAAACCTATTAGGTGTAGCCTCCGTCGGTGATGGGCGGTGGGCAAGTCGGCCAATGAGCGGTGATCGTGAACAGGGCGGTGGGTCGCTGGTCGGAATGGTCCTCGAAGACGCCTATCGCCTGACCCGTCTTATCGGCGAGGGCGGGATGGGCTCGGTCTACGAGGCCACCCAGCTCAAGCTCGGCAAGCGCGTTGCCGTGAAGTTGATGGCGCGAGACCTCGCCGCGAACCAAGAGGCGCTCGCCCGGTTCCGCCGAGAGGCCGAGGTGACGAGCCAACTCGGTCACCCGCACATCGTGCATCTGAACGATTTCGGGACTGCGCCCAGCGGCGAGCCGTACCTCGTCATGGAATGCCTCGACGGCGAGGATCTCGACCACCGCATCCGTCGTGTCGGACGCCTGCCGCTCGCCGCCGCAGTCCACATCGTCAAGCAGGTGGCATCAGCTCTCGCTGCCACACACGCCAAGGGCGTCGTCCATCGCGACCTCAAACCTGCGAACGTCTTTCTCCTGACTGCCGAAGGGGAGACGGACTTCGTCAAAGTTCTCGACTTCGGCATTTCGAAGGCGAAGGCAGCGACGACACAGTTGACGCGAGGAAGCGTCGTCATGGGAACCCCCGCGTACATGTCGCCGGAGCAGGCGACGGGGAAGATCGATGAGATCGACCACCGAACGGATCAATTTGCGCTGGCGTGCATCACCTGGGAGATGCTCACGGGGCGCCCGCCGTTCGTCGGAGAGGACATCGCCTCGCTTTTGTACCAAATAATTCATCAAGACCCGCCACTGCTGGCAACGAAGGTAGCCGGCGTACCTCTTGCTGTGGAACAGGTTCTCCTGCGGGCGCTGTCAAAACGCCAGGGCACGAGGTTTCCGACCATCACGGCGTTCTCTCGCACCCTCGAAGAGGCCGCGACCACTCGGGCGATCCCCGCCGGAGGCAAGAAGCAAGCACGGTCCGCCGAGACGAGTCACCTCCCGATCCGTGCCTGGATGGGAGCGGCCCTCGGCTGGGCGAGGAACGCTGCGGGCCGATGGACCACAAGGCCGGCGCCCGAGGATCCATCCCCGAGGGGCGTCGAGGAGACGCTCGCGTACGGCGGTGCCGCCAACCTGCAATCCGAACCGTCTGACACGGTCTACTCGCCCATAGCAGAAGGCTTCGAGCCTACGAGGGTCGACCAGGGACGATCTGCAACCGGCAACGCACGGCCCGCACCGACGACCTTCTCTCACACCGCGAGCGAAATCACCCGGCCAATTGAACGGTTCAAGCGGCGCCTTCGATCAGAGAGGGGGATCGCCGTAGGGATCGGCGCGGCGCTCACGATCGTGGTCGCGATGGTCATCGGGGGTCGTGCGTCGACGAAGAGATCACCGCCGGTTTCGGTTCACGCCTCGCCGGCAGCTCCCACGACCGGGCCGATCGTGTCTCCCATCGTGGAGAAGGTCACAGACGAAGTCACGCTTACAATCACTGGCGCTCCGCCCGGCGTGCGCGTCTTGGTGGACGGCGTCCCGGGGAAGATCCCCATCTCGCTCCCGCGAGGATCCGACATCCACGTTCTTCGCTTCGAGGCGCCAGGCTTCGAGGCACGCCAGATCAAGATCGACGGCGGGAAGGACCAGACGATCGCGGTGGCGTTGCGAAAGCGTCAGGCGTCGAAAGCGCTCGGTGACCGCCGCCCGAACCCTTTCGACGTCCCTTCGAATCCGTTCGAGAAGGAGCCGATGAAGGTCGCTCCCACGACCAAACCGCCCCCGTCTCCGCAGCCGCGTCGTCGTGTGATGGTGCAGGATTTGTGATGCGCACGACGCTGCTGTTTCTTGCGCTGCTCTTCGTGCCAACCGTCGCTCTGGCGCAGACTCCGAGTGCCAAGACCAAAGCGCAGGCGCTGCTCAAGGAGGGACTCGATTTCTACGATCATGGCGAGCACGCGGCGGCCCTCCAGAAGTTTCAGGCGGCCTATACGGCGTTCCCGAGTCCGAAGCTCTTGTTCAACGTCGGACAGGCGAACCGCGATCTTGGTCGCCGCGCCGAGGCGCTCGACGCATTTGAACGGTTTTTGACAGAAGCGACCGACGCGAGCCCCGAGACAGTCGCCGAGGCGCGAAGGTCGGTCGCCGAGCTACGGACGCAGACTCGATTTGCGCCCG
>JANPFD010000231.1:0-30154 GCA_031423255.1 Myxococcales bacterium
CTTCTTTTGCAGAAGCGCCGCGACCCGCGCCGCCTCCTTCCCGACCGTATCCCCCGCGGGAAACCCTTTTACCGTACCTTTGTCCGCCGATAACTTCAAAACGGCCGCCCCGTCGGCCGCGTCGCCCAGGTTTTCCAGCGCGAGGACCCCGGTCATCCGCGCCAGTGCGGAGCCCGAGGCCAGGCACTTGCGGGCCGCCACCTTGCCGCTCGGCCCCAGCTTCGTCACGTCCTTTGCCAGGAAGTCGACCACGTCCTCTTTCTTGTAAGAGGCGCCGGCTGGAAAGGATTCGAGCGCCGACACTACCGCCGCGTCCTTGCCCACCTCCAGCGCCGCCTCGTAGGCTCGGTATCGCACGATGTCATTCGGGTCCGAGGCGATGATCTGGATCAGCCCTCGCTGCGCCTCGGGGCCGCCGATCTTCTCGACCAGGCCGAACATCTCGTCGCGCACCGCCTTGTTCACCTTCTGGTGGCCGGCCACTCCCAGCGCCAGCGGCAGTGCCGATGGCTCGCGCCGTTGCTGCAGCGCCTGGGCCGCCATGACCGCGTCGTTCTGCGAGCCTCCCTCGATCTTCCGGGTCAGGAAGTCGAGCACCGACTTGCCGCCGAGGGCGCCCATGGCTCGCCACATCGGCACCGGGATCTCGGGTGTCCTGGCCGCCCGTTTCACCAGCGCCGCCCCGCCCGCCTCGCGCGCCCCGTCGTCGCCGACGCGGACGAGCAGGTCCGCCGTGCCCGCGTAGGGGACCTTGGGATCCGACAGCAGAGCCACCAGCATCGGCCCCGCCGACGGACCCATGGCGGCCAGCATCTTGTCGATCGAATGGCGCCCTCCGGTGACCCGCCCCGCCCGGATGTCCGCTTCCAGCGATGGCATCAGCGCGGCATCGATCTGCTTTTGCTCCTCGGGCTGCGCGAAGCCACGCACGGCGAACAACGAATCGCGCGCCGCGCGCATCTTGAGCACATCCGAGCTCTTCATTCCCTCGATACAGATCGGGACGAAGGACTTCAGGATCTCCCAGCGTTCCGCCGCGGCGATCTGCGGCCAGATCTGGTCGACCTGGTCGGCCATGTCGATGTCATTGAGCGCCGCGGCTGCCTCGGCGCGCAGCCTCGGTGGCACCGACGCTCTCTTCAACGCCTCCTGGAGCCTGGCCGGGCCCTTCTGCGTTCCCTTCCATTGCTGGATTTTCTGGGAGGACACGCTGTCACAGCCACCGGCCACCACGAGCACACAAGCGAGCGCCAGGACGCGGGTTTTCATGGTGGGTGGATTATGCCTTACGATGGCGCCGATGCGCGCAGCCCCTCTCCTCGTCGGAGCGCTGTTGGCGTTGCACACGCGCACGGCCCACGGTGGCCCGCTGGATGACCCGCACGTGGGCGGCATCGGCTTCGCGGGTCCGACCACGGGCGACCTCACCTCCATCTACTGGAACCCTGGCGCGGTCGGTCTCATCGAGGGGACACAGGTGGTCGTCACCGGAACCGGGCAGTTCGGGACCACCTCGGTGAAGCGGCCTTCGATGCCCTCGGCGACCGGCACCAGCCACCAGAGTCCCGCCACCTGGCCACCCGGCCCCGGCACCTTCATGGCGATCGGAGCGGCCATCGGCAACCGCTTCACGCTGGCGCTCGCCACCTTCACGCCCTTCGTGCAGCGGCTGTCGTACGCGCCGACGGACGGCGACCCGCCGACCCGGTACCACCTGGTTCAGGCCGACCTCCGCAACGTGGCGCTGGTGACAGCGCTGGCGTTCCGCATCGGCAGCGAGTTGCGCATCGGCGTCGCGCCCGGGTTCATGTTCTCCACCGGGCGCCTGGTGTTCGACGAAGATACCGCCCTCGACGGCGGGTCGGCGGGTCTGCAGGCAGACTGCGGCGGCGCTCCTTGCGGCGTCGAGAACCCGGCCGCGGCGGCGCGGTACGACGTCGGCTCGGGCCTGGCGCTGCTGGACTCTTCGCTGGCGTTCACGCTCGCTGGCGGCATCCACTACCGGCGCGGGCCGATCGCTGTCGGGGTCGCCTATGCGAGCCACCCGATCGGCGGCGTCGAGATCGAGGCCCGACGCTCGCGTGTGAAGTCACCCGCGCGCCTGGACGCTGCCGGTCCGGTGTGTCCGGCCGGACGCGAGAGCGGCTGCGTCTACGGCCACCTGGCGTACGACCTGCCCGACATCTACACCGTGGGCGTCACCTGGCAGGCGACCCAGCAGATGGCGTTGACCGGCATCGTCCGGTACCTGACCTATTCGCGGCACGAAGATGTGTCGATGCGCCTCGTCGGTCCGCCCAACGCATTCGCCACGCGCGGGCTGACCGAACGCATGGTCCTTCACCGTGGCTTTCGCGACGTCATCGAGGCCCGGGTCCGAGCCGTGCGCGACCTCGCCTGGCGCACGCGGCTTTCCGCCACGCTGCGGGCCCAGTCGTCCGCCGTGCCTGCCTCGCGCCTGAACGCCGCGGCGGTCGACGGCCCGACGCTCGAACCATCACTGGCGGCCGAGGTTCGTCTGGGCACGTCGGTACGCCTCACGGCCGGCTATGCCTTCGCCTTCACCTTCCCCGTCGACAGTGGCGACTCGGTCTTCGATCCAGGGGCGGCCACCGCCTGCGCCGATGCGGGGGGCGATCTGGACCTGCCCGCCTGCCGTGCGCGCCGGGCCGGCTCGGCTCGCCCGGGGGCCGCCGGCGAGTACGGTATGATCCGCCACGCCGGCAGCGTCACCGCCACCTTCCGCTTCTGATGCGCACAGCCCCCCGCCTCATGCCCGCGCTGATCAGCCGCGCGCAACTCGGCTCGCTCACCGTCAGCCACTTCAAGCTGGAGAACGGGCTGGAAGTGGTGCTGGCGCCCGACCCCGGCGCCACCAGCGTCAGCTACACGACCTGGTTCCGCGTCGGCTCGCGCCACGAGGACGCCGCCGCCGGCCAGACGGGTCTGGCGCACCTGTTCGAGCACCTGATGTTCACGCAGACCAGGGGCGCACGCGAAGCGGGCGAATTCGATCGGCGCATGGAAGAGGTGGGCGCCCACACGAACGCCATGACCTATTACGACTTCACCGCCTACGTGAACACCATGCCGCCCGACGCGCTCCCGCTGGCCATCGAGCTCGAGGCCGACCGCATGGTGAACCTCGCGCTGCGGCCCAAGCAGGTGGAAACCGAGCGTGAGGTGGTCGCCGAGGAGCGGCTCTCCTCCGTCGAGGACAGCGTCGACGGCGTCCTCGACGAGATGATGCACATGCAGGCTTTCACGAAGCATCCATACCGGTTCCCGGTGATAGGCCTCATGAAGGACATCAGGGCGGTGACACCGGACAAGGCGCTGCGCTTCTACGGCGCCTATTACGCGCCCAACAACGCCATCGTGGTGGCGGCTGGGAAGCTGGACGAGGCCGCGACCCTCGGCAACATCGTCACCCACTATGGCGGCCTGACACCGTCGAAGCTCCCGCGCGAGAGGGTCGTGACCGAGCGCGCGCCCGCCCGGACGATCCGCGCCGAAGTGAAACGTCCGGTGCCGGCCGATCGCATGGTGATCGGCTTTCCCGCGCCGTGCCTGGCCGACGGTGATCGCGCGCCGTACGAGGTGCTGGCCGAGTTGTTGACCGGCGGGCCGTCGTCGCGCCTGCACCGGCGTCTGGTGCTGGACAAGGAGATCGCCTCGTCGGTGAACGGGGATGTTCCGCCGACGCAGCATCCGGGCCTGTTCGCCGTCTGGGTGCAAATGACGAAAGGCCACGCCGCCGCCGAGGCCGAGACGATCGTCGAGGCCGAGGTCGCGAGGTTCGTCGCCAGGTCGGTCACCCCGGCCGAGCTGGAGAAAGCCAAGGCGCAGCTCGAGACCGCTTTTTGGCACCCCATCGCCGCGAGCGAGGGGAAGGCCGAGCAACTCGGCCTTTACGCCGTGTCAGCCGGTAGCCATCGCCGCCTGCTCGACCGCGCCCAGGAATACACGCGAGTGTCGGCCCGCGACCTGCGCCGGGTCGCGGCGACCTACTGGCGGCCCGGCGCGCGTTCGATCGTCGTTGCCCGGCCATGACGTTCGCCCGCATGCCAGGGCCCGCCGGCTCCCTCCTGATCGTCGAGGCCAGCCACGTCGTCCCGCTGGTGCAGGTGATCGTCGCCGCGCGCACCGGCTCCGCCCTGGATCCACAGGGGCAGGAGGGGTTGACGAACCTGGCCGGCGAGCTGGCCCGCCATGGCGCAGCCGGCCGCACCCGCGAGAAGCTCGACGAGGCGCTCGACGGCCTGGGGGCTTCACTGGACGTGCTGGTCGACGCCGATTCGATCCGCTTCGTCGGCCAGGTGCTGTCACGCAACCTCGAGCCATTCCTGGCGCTGCTGGCGGATGTCATCCTCCGGCCAGATTTCACGAGCGCAGAGTTCGCCCGCACGCGCCGCGAGATCGTCGCCCAGCTCGACGAGATGCGGAACGACGACCGCACGCTTTGTGCCCGCTTCTTCGATCGCCGTCTCTTCGACGACCACCCCTACGGGCGCCCTGCCGACGGCACCGCGTCCAGCCTCGCCGCCATCAAGCGTTTCGCCGCCGCCGAGCGTTTCAGTGCCGCCTTCGTCGGACGCAACCTGATCTTCGCGGCGGCCGGCGACGTGGACGCCCGGACGTTCCGGGCCAAGGTCGGTCGCGCTTTTGCCCGCCTGAAACCGGGGAGCGTCGCGCGCGCCCGGCTTCCCGCGCCTCGCGCGCCGCGAGGCCAACGCATCCTGCTCGTCGACAAACCTGATCGGCAGCAGACGCAGATCATGTTCGGCCAGATCGGCGTGCCCGCCACGCACCCCGACTTCCTCGCCCTGTCGTTCGGCCTTTCGACCTTCGGCGGCCAGGGCATGAAGTCGACGTTGATGGACGAGGTGCGCACGAAGCGCGGCCTTGCCTATGGCGCCTACATGGGGCTCATCCCTCACCGCGGTTCCGGCCCGATCCGCGGCTGGGTCTTCTCCGCTGCCGAGCGCACCATCACGACACTCGAGCTGGTGCTACGTCTCTACGAGCAGTTCGCGGACGAACGTCTCTCCGCCAAGCGGCTGGCCTTCTTCCAGCGTTTCCTTCTCGGCACCCACGCAGCGGACATGGACGCTCCGGAGCGGCGCCTTGGCGCACGAGTGAGCGCCGAGCTCGAAGGCCTTTCACCGGACTGGATCGACACCTTCCCGGCACGGCTCACGGCGCTCACCGCGGCAGAGGTCACCAGGGCCATCCGCGCCCACGTCCACCCCCACGACCTCGCCATCACTCTGGTCGCCTCGGCAAACAAGATGACCAGGCGCCTGACGAAGGCCGGCTTCGACGCCGACGTCGTTGCGTTCGATTCCTATTGATGCGATCCGAGCGCCGCGCGCGCGGCGGCTGGGTCGTTGGTGACGATTCCGTCGATGCCCATGTCGCGGAGCGCGCGGATCCGGGCCGGGTCGTCGACGGTCCAGGTGTTCACTGCATAGCCGGCATCGTGCCAGCGACGAATGGCCTCGGGCCGGCACAGAGGATCCTGCGGATGCACGGCCGACGGGCGCAGCAGCGGCAGCGCCCACGCCCGTCGCAAGGGCGCCGGCGACTCCTGCTCGAACAGCAAACCGGCCTTCACGTCCGGTCGCCGCGCCTGCCACCGCCAGACCGCCGTCGGGCTGAACGACGAGACCAGCACCCGTTCGGCCGCGCCCGCGCCGTCGATGATCGCCGAGACACGCTCGATCAGCGCCTCCAGCACCGCGTCCCGCAGACCAGCCGCCTTGAGCTCGACATTCACCAGCAATCCCGGCCCGCACGCCTCCAGCGCCTCCCCGAGCGTCGGGATCACCACGCCACCCTCCAGCGTGACCTCGCGCACCGCCCGGAACGGAAGCTGATCGATCCGCTCGGGACGCCCGGCCAGGCGCTGGAGGTCATCGTCGTGGAACACGACCACCTCCCCGGTCGCGCAGCAAAGGACGTCCAGCTCGACGCCATCGGCGCCGTCGGCACCGGCGCGCTGGAACGCCCGTAGGCTGTTCTCCGGCTCACGGGCGCTGGCGCCACGGTGAGCGATGAGCAACGGCGCCAGGGCCCCTGCCCGACCCCACGTCCTGGACACGGACGTCTTATAGCCCGAGCCCACCAGGGCACGCTAAACTTGCGCCATGCGACGATTGCTCCGCCTGCTCCTCGTGTGCGCCCTCGCGGCGGCTGGCGGTTGCGCCCATCAGGTCGGCCTCGGCTCCGGCAAGCTCAGCCGCTCCGCCGAACGTTTCGCCGCCGACGGCGCGGCCATCAAGACGGTCGCCTTCGAGGAGGACTACCTCGACGCCCGGCTGGTGTATCAAGCGTTGCCGCTCGGCTCGAAGCCGCGCGCCGCTCTCCGCAGCAAGCTGCTGGCCTACCTCGTCGGCCCGGTCGCCACGATCGATGTCGAGGCGGCCCGCAAGGATACGACCTATTTCGGCGACGACGTCGATCAGGTCCTCGACGCCTTCAAGGAGGCGCTGGAGCTGTTCGCGGCGCCCGAGCTCTGGACCCGCGAGGGCCTGCGCCTGTCTTCCGATGAACATGCCCAGCTCGCCGCGGCGGCGCGCGTGGTGGTCGCGCTCTTCTCTCCCCGGGGCAACGAGCAAGCGGTGGCCACTGGCCTCTACGTCCTCGCCACCCTCGAGCCGGGCGACCGCGCCTGGCGCGAACGTCTCGATCAGCTGTTCGGCTGGCTCGACACCGGCGCCGAGCTCGCTCTTGGCCCCGGCGGCTCGCGCGGGAACCTGCCCACCGTCGACGAGGTACTCGACAGCCTGGCCAACGCCTGGCCGACACCCGCCGTGGTCAGCCGGGTGACCACCATGGCGCTCGAGCGTCAGAATCGCCTCTCGAGCACGCTGCGCCGCCCGTTCGGGACCGGAGCGTCGCGCGCCGCGGTCAGCGAGCTTCTCCTCGACGGTCAGGTGGTCCAGCAGATGGGCGTGACGTTGACCGCGTTGCACCTGCGCTGCGGACAGATCAAGGGCGCCGCCGAGGCGCTGGGACGCCTGGCCGGAAAGGCCGGCGACGACGTCGACCTGCGCCAGTTGCTCGCCGCCGCCGCGCGTTCCGGGGCTTCCCCCGAGGCTTACCTGGCGCTCGCCCGGCGGTTTCTCCCCCGCCTCGAGCTCCTCGGCGGCACCTCCAACGATCGCCTCGATCCCGCCGCGGCCGCCGAGGTCATCCGCCAGGGCATCGACCGCCACCCGAACGACACCACCTTGCTGGTGCTCGGCTCGCGCGTGGCGCGCCTGGCGCCCGCTCCGTTCCTCGGCATCCGCTACCTCGAGGAGGCCGAAGCCGCGCTCGAGCGCTCCCGCGCCAGCGACGAAGTGAATGCCAACGTCGCCGCCGAGTTGCTCGATCTCTCTTTCTCGCGGCTACGCTTCCTGGCCGAGGATCCGCAGCACATCGAGCCCGCCGCCCGCGAGGCCGAGTCGCTCCGCCGCCGCTTCGCCGAGAGCCGACGCCGCTTCGGCAACGACCACTTCAAGCTGCGCGACGTGGATATCGACTTCGCGCTGGCCCGCGGCCTGGTCGACGCCGGCCTCGTCGACAGGGCCGAGCCACTGCTGGTGCGCGCGCATAAGGAGGCCGAGGCCAGCGTCGAGGTGACGCTGCAGATCGCCAAGCTGCTCACGAAGCGAGGCGACGCCAACCGTGCCGTGCAGATCCTGCGCGAGGCGCTGGAGAACCACCGCCGCCGCGCCCCCGCCGAGGAAACCATCGGCTTCGTCGAGGCGCAGGCGAAGCTGGCCCGGGCGCTGGGTGACGCCTTCGAGGTCGCGGGCGGCATCGAGGACGCCCGCAAGGCATGGAAACTCGCCGCCCAGGCCTGGGAGCGCCTGATGGTCGAGCAGCTCCGCCGCAAGAACCTCGACTCCTCGGCCGAGGCGACGTTCGAGGTGGGCCGCCTCTACTACCTCCTCGGCCGGCGCGCCGACGGCATCCAGAAGTTCAACGAGGCCATCGAGCAGAACGAGAGCCGCGGGCAGACGTACATCGACGAGCTCGCCTTCCTGGTCCAGCAAGGCGAGACCGAGCCGGCGCTGGAAATCTATCGACGGGTCATCAACCGTCCGGGCCGCTCGGTGAACGAGTACTTCAAGGTGTACAGCTCGCTCTGGGTCATCGACCTCACCCGCCGCAGCAGCAAGGTCGCCGATCCCACCGCCGAGGCTTACCTTCGCTCCCTGGAATCACGCAAGGTGCGGCTGCGTCCCCGCCGCGACGCCGACTGGTATGTCCCCCTCGCGCGCTACGCCCTCGGCCGCCTCAGCTATGATCAGCTCCAGGCGCTGGCCAGCACACCCGGCCGCCGCGCCGAGCTGTACTTCTACGAGGCGATGCGCCGCCTGGCCGAGGGGCACAGCGACGACGCCCACGCGCTGTGGAACAAGGTGATCGAGACCAAGATGGTCTCGTTCTTCGAGTTCGAGATGGCGGCGCGCTACCTGCGCACCGGCGCCCCCAGCCAGCCGCGCGCCGAGTCTGCGGGCGGACAGACCATCTGACGTGGAAGCGGACCCGATAGGCCGCAGCTTCGGCAACTACCGCGTCGTCGGCAAGCTGGGCGAAGGCGGCATGGGCACCGTCTACCTGGCCGAGCACCCGCAGATAGGCAAGAAGGTCGCCGTCAAGACGCTGCACGCGCGTCTGTGCGCGGATCCCGAGCTGGTGTCGCGCTTCTTTCACGAGGCGAAGGCGGTCAATGCCATCGGACACCCGAACATCGTGGACATCGCCGACTTCGGCGAGACCGCCGACGGCACCCACTACTTCGTGATGGAGCTGCTGCAGGGAAAGACCTTGCGGCAGCATCTCACCGCGCACGGCCCCCTCGAGGTCATGCGCGCACTCTCCCTCGCTCGCCAGGTGGCGGACGCCGTCGGCGCCGCTCACCGTGTGGGGATCGTCCATCGCGATCTCAAGCCCGACAACATCTTCCTGCTCGAAGGCACCGGCGGCGGCCCCGAACGCGTGAAGCTCTTCGACTTCGGCGTCGCGAAGCTCAGCAGCGCACCCGCCGAGCACAAGACCGCCCCGGGCATGATGGTCGGGACGCCGTATTACATGGCCCCGGAGCAATTCGAGGGGCGCTCGAACGACGCCTCGGTCGACATCTATTCCCTGGGCGTGGTGCTGTACGAGATGCTGACGGGCGAGGTTCCCTTCGCGCAAAAGAGCCTTCCCGAGCTGCTCGAGGCCGTTCTCAGACGCGAGCCCGCCCCACCGAGCAGCCACACGCCGGGCCTGCCGGCGTGGCTCGACCGCTTCGTGCTGGCCTGCCTGCAGAAGGCGCCCGCGCTCCGCCCGCACTCGATGGCCGACTTCACCGCCGGCCTCGCCGGCAAGGCGCGCACCGAGGCGACCGGCGCAGGGCTTGCCCAGACCGTGGTGGCCAGGGCCGCGCCGCGTCCGCCGCCCGCTGCCCACGCACCGACGCTCCGGGAGCGCATCGAGGGGCTTCGCCCTCACCGAAAGCCGATCCTCGCCGGTGCCGGCCTCCTCGCGCTGCTGGGACTGTGGGCCGTGTTCGGCGGCTCCGACGACGTCCGAGCGCCCTCGGCCTCGACGCTGGCACCCGAGACGATCGTCACCCTGGATTCGATCCCGCCCGGCGCGCGCGTGGTGCGGATGAAGGACAACGCGCTCGTCGGTTTCACGCCCACCCGCGAGATCCAGCGCGCCGAAGGACAGACCATCGAATACCTGTTCCGGTTGCCTGGCTACGTGGACGCGCACCTCCCGATCCGGTACCTCGGCGGCGGCGATCAGACCTACACGGTCACGCTCGTACCCCAGGCCCCGCAGACGCGCTTGACCCGTCCTGCTGCCCCCAAACGGACTCCGACAGCGCACGCGCCCCCGCCGCCACGACGGCAGCCGGATCCGCCACGCCCCGCGAAGAACGCGGAGCCCGCTGCCGCCCCCGCCAGCACCGACTACGAACTGCCGCCGCTCTTGCCCGCCAATCGCGTCAAGCGCATTGGCCGAGGCTGGCGCTGACGGCGGCCCGATGGTAGAGAAGGCGCTCCGAATTCGGGTGCCGTGGCCAAGTGGTAAGGCAAGGGTCTGCAAAACCCTCATACCCCGGTTCAAATCCGGGCGGCACCTCTAGCCCAGTTCCCACTTCTTGATCAGCTTCGCCGGGTCGCCGTTCGCCGCCGTGAAGTCCGCGAGCAGATCGTCCGCCGGTGAACGACCCCGGGCTGCATAGTCCGCCAGCGGCGCCAGCAACTCCTGGTCCGGCGTGCCCGCCGGCAACTGCGCAAGGCCGGCCACGGCGATCCGGCACAGCTCGACCGCCATCTCGGCGAGACTGCGCCCGCCTGCCTTCGCCCCCAGCCCAGCCCTTGGAACCTCGCGCCGCAACCGCAGCCGCTCGTCGATCGACAGCTTCGCCACCAGCGCCCAGGAGGCCGCGCGCGCCTCCGGGCTCTCGAGCAGCCCGCGCCAAAGGGCCGCCAGCCCGCGCACGAACGACAGCGGCCCGGCGTCGGCGCCCCGCACCTCGATGGTCCGCTTGAGCCGCACCTCGGGGAACAGCGTCGAAAGGTGAACCTCCCAGTCGTGCATCGTCGCCCGGTGACCGTTCCACCCCTCGGCCACGAAGCGCCGGAACGTCAGCTCATGCACCGGGTTGTACACCCCATCGCGAACCACGAAGAACATGGGCACGTCCAGCGCCCACTGGGCATAGCGCGCGAACCCGAACCCGGGCTCGAACGCAAACGGCAAGATCCCGCAGCGCGCCTCGTCGGTCTCCAACCAAACTGCCGCGCGGTAGGTCTGGAATCCGTTCGGCCGACCCTCGCTGATGGGTGACGCGGCGTAGAGCGCCGTCACCACCGGCGTCACGCCCAGCGCCGTCCGCAGCTTGTCGACGGCTTCGGCCTCGTCGCAAAAATCAAAGTTGGCCTGCACCGTCGCCGTACGCTGCATCATCTCGAGGGCGAGACGCCCCCGGCGCGGCAGGTAGTCGCGCATCACCGCATAGCGCCGCTTCGGCAGCCAGGGCACATCCTGGATTCGCCCCCACGGTCGAAAGCCCCCGGCAATGAACCGGATGCCGAGAGGCCGCGCCGCCTCGGTCACCTCGCGGATGTGAGCGTCCAGAGCTTCCGCGGAGGCGACCGCCGATTGCACCGCCGGCCCCGACAGCTCCAGCTGCCCCCCCGGCTCCAGTGTGATCTGCTCGTTTCCACGCTCGAGCGCTATGACGTTCGCGCCTTCCATCAAGGCGGTGAAACCCTGTCCCTGCAGCTTCTCCAGCAGCCGTGCGATGCCGTTCGGCCCCTCGTACGGCGCCGGCATCCCGTCCTCGCGCACGGGGATCTTCTCGTGCTCCACCCCGACGCGGAAGGCAGCCCGCGGCTTGGCGGCGGTCCGGAAGTAGCCCTGCAGCTGGTCCAGGGAGGTGATGGGCGCGTCGGTCATGGCTGGGTGCAGCGCGAGGGAACGTAGTTTGACAACAAGCGCGGTCGCCGAGCACTAACTTTCATCCGTGCGCACTACCCCCGTGCTGACATATACTCCTCAGGTTGCCGGTTTGCCGGCGCATCCGAAAATGGGCCGTCTTTCCGCCGCTCTACTCGTAGATTCGGACCCCAAGGCGCTCGAGACCCTGGCCTACGCATTCGAGGGCGATGGCTGCCGCGTCACGCGCGCGGAACAGGTAGCGCAGGCCGCCGGAATGGCCGCCTCGTCGCAGCCGCAGGTCGCGGTGGTGGCGCTCCGGAACGGGGCCGACTTGGACGGACTCGGACAACTCAAGCAGCAAGCCCCGCACGTGGTGGTGCTGGGACCGGTGTCGCTCCGCGCCCAGGCCAAGGCGCTGGGCCTCGAGCTGATGCCGCTGCCGATCTTCGTTCGCGACGTGGTGACCGCCGGCAAGATTCTCGCGTCCATGTCCATGTCCACGACGACGCCCGGCGCGGCCGGGGACGTCGATGTCCACGGCTCGCTGTCGGACTACGGCCTCTTCTACCTGGTCCGCGCCATCATTGCGCTGGGCCGCTCCGCCATTCTCCAGGTCGAACGTTCCAGCCGACGCGGTGAGATCCGCTTCGCCGACGGCGAGGTGACGGCGGCGCAGGTCGGCTCGCTGCAGGGCCCCGCGGCGCTCCACCACCTCCTCTTGTGGGAAGAGGCCGTGCTCGAGCTCAAGCTCCGGGCCAGCGTCCGCAAGGGGACGATGAACAAGCGCCCAGACGATCTGGTCGAGGAGGCCGAGCGCTTCCTGCGTGACTTCGCCGCGGCCACGAAGGATCTGGGCCCGACGCGCACTGTGTTCCTGGCCGACCAGGACAAGGCCTCGCGTGCCGGTGATTCGATTCCCGTCGAGGTGGTGCCGGTGGTGCGGCTCATCGATGGCCAGCGCTCCCTCGGCGACGTGATCGAGGACAGCCCCTTTCGCGTCTTCGACACGGTCCGCATCATGACGAGGTTGATGGAACTCGGCATCCTCACCCGGAAGGAAGCCCCCGAGATGAAGCCAACGCCGATCGACAAGGGCCCTTTGATCGAGGGCAGCCCCGAGATGCCCCCGGCAGCGCCTGTGCCGAAGGATCAGAGGAACGGCCCCGGTAGCCGCCGCAAGCCGGGACGGCGCCCGACGCTGGAGCACGGCGTCCTCGCTTCGCCGGCGGCCGAGCCCAGTTCGAACCAGAGCGGCGAGTTGCGCGCAACGGCCAGCGCCGTGCCCAGCATCGTCGTCGATGCCCCCTCCTTCGTCGTGGACATGGCCGCTACCGAACCGGTCCCCGCGCCTGCCCCCCTCACCATGGGCTCGCTCGGCAACGGCGTGTCCACCAGCGCGCCCGCCCGCTCCGTTGGTGAGAGCTCGATCGAGATCGATCCGGGACTGATGAGCGATGCACACGCCGCGCCGCCGACCCCGGCGCCGGTCCTCGTCGCAGCGCCCCCGCCAGCCGTTGTCAAGACTCCGCCACCCGTCGCCGGCAAGCAGGCGTCGCTGCGCCGATCACGCCCGCCCGGCTTGATCACCCCGGCGCCGGTCACCGACCCGACCAGGCAGGCCCCGGGCCGCCGCGCCTCCGCCGAGTTCGACGCCGTAGAGGCGGATTTCTTCGCGCGCGAGGCCGAGTTGTTCAAGGAAGAGGCGCACGACGATTTCAAGGATCTCGACCACGGCGGCAACAAGGCCCTGCCGCCCCGCCGCAAGCCCTAGCCAGCTTGCCAGACCAGTTCGGCCCTGCCGAGGGGACTGGCGACGCGCAGGATCAGACGCCCGCTGCCTGGACCCGCGAAGCCCGCGTTCTCGGCATCGGCGCGGTTGAACCGGATCAGGTACGTGCGCGAGAACTCCGTCTTGTTGGGAAAGAACTGCGACTCGTACAGCTCGGGCAGCTTCTGCACCTGGATCGAGGTGGGCGTCACCTCGACGCCCGCGCCATCGACAAGTGTCACCCGCCACGCCGAGCTGTCACCGACCTTCTCCAGATCGTTCCACTTGTAGTTCGTGGTCTGCACCGCGACGTGTATCTCGTAGGCCGCCCGCGCGGCTTCCAGCTGGGACGCGTACAGCCCCGACCGATCGGCGTCGTTGAGCGCGTACGCCGCGGCGTAGCGCTCGATGTACGCCTGACGAAAGTCCCAGCTCTTGAAGGCGCCCCACAGCTCGATCACCGTGCCGACGTCGGTGACCACCTTGTCGTGCCGGGTCCACGTCCGCAGCACCTGCGTGTAGTCCTCGGCGCGGTAACTCCGACGTGTCTCGGCGAAATCCACCCGGCGCGGCACCGTCGGCGCGCAGCCGAGCGCCAGCAGGGCCAGCAGGGCGAGACGCCGTCCGTGGACCTCACCGCCGGTCATGGCGGCGTTTTACCACAATCAGCTAGAGCTTCAGGCCCTTGAGCGGATCGTCATCGAGCTGCTGCTTGGCCTTCATGCGAGGCGCGGCCGCCGGGGTCTCGGCCGCCTTGGGCTTGGGAGCGTACCTCTCCTGGATCTTGCCCACCTGCTCACGCGCCATCTTTGCGCGGATCTGGGCGCGCTCCTCGTCGGTCTTGGCCGTCGCCAGCTGCTTCTCCATCTCGGCCATCTTCTCCCGGGCGATGCGCTGAACCTCGTCGTTCTGTTTGCGGAGGCGCTCCTTCTCCTCCTCCTGCGCACGGAGCAGCACAATCTTCTCGGCCTGTGCGTCGCTGTTCAGCTTGTAGACGATGGCCCCGGCCAGAGCGAGCACCACCACGCTGACGCCGATGATCGCCGGCATGGGAGAGTGCTTCTTGCGCTGCTGGATCTCGAGGCGCATACGCTCTTCCTGCAGGCGCATCTCCGCCTCGACGCGCGCGCGGCGCTCGGATTCTTGCAAGCGCAGCTGACCCTCGCGCTCGCGCGACACTTTCTCGTCGTCGATGCGCCGGACCCGCTCCTGTTCCTCGTGCTGCCGTCGCTGGGCGTCCTCGCGCGAGCGGCGCTCGGCCTCTTCACGGGCACGGCGCTCGGACTCGGCGCGCGCGTGAACCTCGGCCTCTTCCTGACGAACGCGATCGTCCTCTATCCGACGAAGTTCTTTCAGAGAGAAGAGGACGCTGTTCTCACGCTGCTCGGGCATGTAGTCATTTCTCCTACAGAATCGGGGACTTGGAAGCTCTCATGTACATAGCACGACTACGTGCCGCGCGGCAGACCCGCTAAGCGAACGAGGTGGAGACTTCAGACCCCATACACCGGGGTCTCGACCCCCCGGGTCGCTACTTGAACTTCTTCAGCAGGTCGTCGATGGCGTCGGACTTCCCGGTCGACGGTGCGGACTTCGAAGTGCTGGCGCGGGCGATGGTGCGGCCCGAACGCGACGAGGTGCGGCTGCTGGCGCGGCTCGATCGGTGTGACCGCGACGTGGTCGCCTTGGCGACGACGGTGCTGCTGGAGCTGGAGGCAGCGGCGGCCGGCGCCAACTCCGTCGGTGCAGCGGCCGCAGCGACGGGTGAAGGTTGATCCGACACAGCGGCCACCGGGGCGGCCTCACGGATCGCCGAGGGCGCTGCCACCGCCTGCGATCCTTGCTGCTTCACCACGATGACCGCAAACACGGCAACCTGGATGACGATGAGGCCGCCCACTCCGATGAGCGCGCGCAACATCCAGTTCGGCCTTTGCCCGGGTATATCAAAATTGGGCAGCTGAACCTTGCTCTTCATGTCCGCGGGTCCTCCCACCGGGGTTTGGTGTGCAAGCGACGTTCCTGGCCCTTGGCATCGGCAAGTCTTCGATTTTCCTTGATTCGATTTCCCTGCAGGAGGCGATCTGGGGGGAGCGGGCCCCACCCTGATCGCAAATGTCCCAGTAGGTCCCCGGATCCGCTATGGTTTTCCTGCAAGTGGGCCACTACGTCGATCTTCATGCCCACTTCCTGCCTGCGCTGGATGATGGGGCGAAGACCGATGAGATGTCACTGCAGATGGTGGGGGCGCTGACCAGCCTGGGGTTCGAAACCCTCAATGCCACGCCGCATCAGCGAGCCGGGATGTTCATGCCCGACCGTCAGGCCATAGACGACGCCTTCGCGCAGGTCAGGACGGCGAATCCGGGCGTGGACATGGGCGTCGCCGCGGAGAACTTCTGGGACGACGTCTTCCACGAACGCCTGCACCACGGGGGTCTGCCTTGCTACCCGGGCGGCAAGGCGTTCCTGTTCGAGGTGAACCCGCAGCTGATGCCGCCGCGGATCGAGGCCATTCTGTTCGACGTCCAGGTACACGGGCGCCTGCCCGTGATGGCACATCCAGAGCGGTACCACGCCATCCAGGAAGATCTCGACCGCGCCGAGTCGATCGGCCGTTCGGCGGCGCTGCTGGTGGATCTGGGCGCCATCGACGGTGCCCACGGGCGCACCGAGATGAAGACCGCACGCAAACTGCTCGAGCGCGGACTGGTTCACGCGGTCGCATCCGACATCCACACGCCCGAGGACCAGCGCTCGATCGCCGCCGGTATGGCCTGGATCCGCAAGCACCTCGGCGCCGATGCGCTGGAGCGATTGCTCGCGGACAATCCTCGCCGTATCTTGGCCGGCGAACTTCCGTGAAGCTGGCCCTCAAACTGTTCATCTCCGTCGGCATCGGCGCGCTGTGCATCTGGTTCCTGCTGCGCCGGATGGACGTCGGCGAGACGATGCGCGTGCTGCGACAGACATCGCCCACGGCGGTGCTGCTGTACATGGCGACGATGATCCCGGTTCATCTGTTTCGCTCCTGGCGGTGGGAATACCTGCTGCGCCCGATCGGCGTGTCGCTTCCGCTGCCGCGCCTCATCGCCATCTCGTCGGTGGGCTTCATGGGGATCCTCGCGCTGCCCGTGCGGCTGGGCGAGTTCATCCGCCCCTATTACGTCGTGCGCGGCGGCCAGTCGCGCATGAGCGCCGTCCTGGGGACGGTGGCCGTCGAACGCATCGTCGACGGCCTGGTGATCTCCATCGTCTTCTTCGTGTGCTTCATGGGGTCCGCCTCACAGGACTCGAACCTCCGCTTCGCGGCCTGGGCATCGCTGCTGGGATTCGTGGGGCTGACGCTGTTTCTGGCGTTCGCGCTGCGCTCGCCGGACGCCACCATCAAGTTCGCGCTGCGGGTGACGCTGCTATCGCGCCTGGCCCCTCGGCTGGCCGAACGGGCGTCCGACAAGCTGCGGGCGCTCATCCAGGGTTTCCGCGTGCTGCACGAACCGCGCAACCTGATTCCGTTCCTGGTGCAGACCGTCCTTTACTGGGGCAGCAACGGATTCGGCATGTGGGTCCTCGCGCGGTACATGCACCTCGACATCTCGCTAACGGCGGCCTACGCCACCATGGCGCTGACAGGGGTGGTGCTGTCGCTGCCAAACTCGCCGGGGCTGGTCGGGCAGTTCCAGCTGGGGATCGTGGCAGCCCTGGGAGCTTATCTGCCGGCCGTCACCGTGAACTCGTACGGGTTCGCCTACTCGATCGCGTTGCATTTCATCCAGGTCGTCTGGTACCTGAGCCTGGGCGTGCTGGGGCTGGTGTTCGTGGGCGGCGGCACATCGTCGCTGCGCCAGGTGGTGATGGAGTCGAACGCGGCGGCCGAAGGGAGCAGCAAGTAGATGCGGCGCTGGATGGCGGTCGCCGCGCTGCTGGCGTTGCTGGTCGGAACACGGGTGTCCGCGCGGACGACCGGCGTGCTGTCGTATCCGATCACCGAGGTCTGGTCGACTGCGGTGCGGTTCATCCGCGTCGACCGCGACTACCCGATCAAGGAAAAGGACGAGGGAAGCGGCTACATCCTGTTCGACATGGCCGAGGGGCCCAAGACCTACAAGGGATCGCTGGAGCTGGTGTCGACCGTGGACCCGGAGGGGCGGGATGCAACGCGAGCGATGTTCTCTGTGCCGGACATGCCGCGCCACTACGAGACGCTGCTGCTCGACAAGCTGAGCGCAAAGCTGAAGGAAGAGCGTGGCTCGCCGGCGCCGCCTCCACCGAAGAAGCCCAAGGACCAGCCGCCGCCCCCGAAGCCTGCCCCGGACGCCGGAGTGTTGCCTCGACGCTAGTCCAGGTCGAGGAGGGGTGCGCCTTCCTCGACGGCCTGGGACGGGACCACATGAATGGTGGCCACGCGCCCGGCGGCCGGCGATTCCACCGGCATCTCCATCTTCATCGATTCGAGGATGACCACGGTCTGGCCCTCGCTGACGCTGTCGCCGACGTTCACTTCGATCTTCCAGACGGTGCCGGCGATGTGCGCTCTGACGGTGGTGGCCATGGGTCCCCGAGACTAGGTATGGTGCGGGCGGTGGTCAAGCCGAGTCACCTGCTCGCCGCGGTGTTGCTGCTGGCGCCCCGCCCCGCCGGCGCGCACCCGGAGATGTCTCCGACGACGGTGAACCGGTACCTGTCGGTGATGGTGATCGGCGATAGAGTCGAGGTGTTCTACACGCTGCTCTTCGGGCCGCTCCCAGGCGCCGACGAACGGCAGCGGATCGACGGCGACGGCAACGGCCAGTTGTCTCCGAAGGAGTTGCACGAGGCGGCGCGCGGCTGGGAGACGGAAGCAGACAAGCTGGTCGGTGCCACCGTCGACGGCGAGCGCATCGTCCTGGGGAAGGCGGACGTGCAACTGGGCGACAGCCAAGGAATCGAGGCTGCGCCGCTGGTGGTGGAGGTGTACGGCTCGCGAGAACTGCCTTCGGGTACACGGCGGGTTCGTATCGAGCCCGGGAAAGACCCGCCGCGGCTGGGGGAGACCGAGGTGGTGCTGGATCTGTCGCCCGACTGGACGCTGGTGTCGAGCCGGCGCGGCGGCGGAGCAGACGGTCAGGACGTGCGTTTCAAGTTCGACGGACCGCCGGTCTCGATGATCGAGGACCGATCGGTGACGTACGTCGTGAAGTCGCGCAACCCGCTCGTCGCGCCCTCGCGCAAGGGGATGCCCGGGTGGATGCCACTGGCCGCGCTGGGCGTGCTGCTGACCGGCGCCATCGTGGCGCTGGTGACGCGCGTCCGCGCCTACCGCAGGGAGAAGGGATAGTCGAAGTTCGTGGCGTCGACGGGCGGGAACTTCGCGCTCTTGACGGCGGTCTCGACGCAGTTGCCGGTCGGGGTTCCCGCAAATTTGCCGCTGACGGCGGCGCCCGAGACCTTGCCGCCACGGCCGACGTTGATCTTCACCATGGCCATGCCCGGGACCTTGTACTGCTCGTAGCAGCCCTTGATGCGCCCGCTGAGGCCCATCATCGCCTTGACGATGTCGCCCTTCTCGAGCGCAGGCAGGTCGGTCTTCTCGGCGGCGGCTGGCTTCTTGGGCGCGGGCTCGTCCTCCCTCGGGGCCGTCGTCGCCTTGGGCTTGCCTCCGCCGGTGGCCGACTGGAGCAATTCGTCGAGCTTGTCCAGCTTGGCGGCCGGCTTCTCGGGCTCGGGCTTGGGCTCGGGCTTGGTGGTCTCGGACGGTGGAGCCGCTGACGCGGTCTCGGGCGGCCTCGACGGGGAGCCGCCTCGGTGCTTGCGATCCGAGGGCTTGTCGGCTGTCTTGACTGCTGTCTTCTCCGCCTTCTCCTCGCGCGGCGGCAGCGCCTCGTTCGTCGCAGGGGGCGGCGTGGTGGGCGGGCTGGCGGCCGGTTCCGGAGCAGGCGCGGGAGCGGCGGTCTTGGGAGGTGCTGGCGCGGGAGTGGGCGCAGGAAGGGCCACTGGCGCGGCTCGACTCGTGAAGATCTTGTAGGTGGCGATCCCGAGACCGCCGGCGAGAACCACCAGAATGCCGAGGACGGCGAACAACCACTTCGGGGGGCCGCTGGACTGCGCGAATGGCAACAGCACGGGCGCCGCCGCCGAGAACTGGGGAGCGCCGAACGCAGGCAGATCGCTGGACCCCGAGAAGTCGTCGGGCCTCGCCCGCAGGGTGCTGGCGGCCATGGAACGGATGTCGATGAGGCCCGAGCCCTCGGTGTTGCTGGCACTGACGCCAGGGCGAGGGGCCGCAGGGGATGAAGAGTTCGGCTGCGCGAGCGCCTCGAGGTTCGACAGGGAGAAGAGGACCGAGTTCTCGTGACGCTGGCCCGTCATGCCCGAGCCCGAGGGCGCGGCAGCTGCGGCCGCGGCTCCGTTGCCGCCACGGCCACCGTACGACTCGCTGGCGCCGCCGCCGCCGCCGAACGAGAACGAGGCGGCCATCGGTGCGGGCTCGCGCACCGGCGACGCCTTGACGGGAGAGCCGAACAGGTCGGCACCGCCCGACGCGGCGACCACCGTCGGAGCCGCGAAGACGTCGGGTTCGGCGCCGCCGCCGTCGAAGGGCGAATGGGGAGCAGCCGCGGCCAGTGGCGCCACCGAGGCCGACATCCGGGCCGACCGCCGACCGCCGACCGCGTCGGCAAAGTCGGCGACGGCGGAGATCTTCTGCCAGTCGGCCAGACCCTCGCGCCAGATATACGTGTCGCCGTTGATCTCGCCGCGCGACAGGCGGCCGCGGATGTCACCGTCGGACAGCGGGCCGACCTGCTCGCCGTCGACGACGATGTGCCACGTGGTGTCGCCGGCACCGCTGGCGGGCGCGATGGTGGTGGCATCGGCCTGCGGTCCGGAGATTCCACCCTCGTTCGGCTTGACGACGATGATGTTGCTGCACTTCTTGCAGCGGATCTTGAAGGCTTTGCCGCGGACCTTGTCGTCCGAGATCGAGTACTTTGCCTGGCACGCTTCGCAGACGATCTTCATGAGAGCGCTGCAGATTATACCGGGGTTTCCCGGGCTTAGCGAGAATCGAAGGGGTCGTGCTTCAAGATGGTCTCGCCCCGCCCGGGACCGAGAGAGATGATGGCGATCGGCAGGCTCACGAGATCGCTGATGCGGGCTATGTAACGACGCGCCGCCTCAGGTAGCAAGCTCTCCGAAGTGTAGGGCGCCGCGCCAGCAGGACGCGCCTCCCATCCGGCAAGCACTTCGTAAATCGGTTCGGCGGCCGCCAGGTCATCAGGGTCGAGCGGCATCTCGTCCAGCGTCGTGCTGCCCACGCGGTAGCCGACGCAGAGCTTCACCTCGGGCAGGCCTTCGAGGACGTCGATCTTGGTCAGCGCGATCGACTCGATGCCCGAGAGTCGCGCGGTGAGCCGGAGCGCGGGGATGTCCAGCCACCCGCAGCGGCGGGAGCGGCCGGTGGTCGCGCCGAACTCGGCACCCACCTCACGCAGTCGGTTGCCCATGTCGTCGTTCAGCTCGGTCGGGAACGGACCCAGGCCCACGCGGGTGGCGTAGGCCTTGACGATGCCGATCACCGTATCGATGGCGTTCGGACCGATGCCCAGGCCCGCAGCAGCGCCGCCAGCGGTGGTCGACGACGACGAGACGTAAGGATAGGTCCCATGGTCGAGATCGAGCAGGATGCCCTGCGCGCCCTCGAGCATGACGTTGCGGCCGGCCTTGATCTGCTCATGCAAGAAGCGGGAGGCGTCCCGGATGAAAGGGCGCAGCGGCTCGGCCAGAGCCAGGTACTCGCGGCAGACCGCGTCGAGATCGGGGGGTCGGCCACCGAAGTGGGCGATGAGCGGCGCCACCGCCGCCACGCTGCGCTCGAGGTTGGCGCGGAAGCGTTCAGGACGCAGGAGATCGCCGACCCGCAGGCCGATGCGCGCGGCCTTGGCCTCATAGGTGGGCCCGATGCCACGCCGGGTGGTGCCGATGGCGCCCGGGCGATCCTCGCGATGGCCGTCGATCTCGCGGTGGTGGGGCAGGGTCAGGTGCGCGCGGTCGGCGACGACGAGCGACGAGTCGCTGGCGAGCAGCCCGTGGCCGCGGAACAGGCTCAACTCCTCGACCAGGGTCTTGGGGTCGATGACCATGCCCTCGCCCAGGACACATGTGACATCGCGGCGAAGCACGCCGGATGGGATCAGATGCGTGATGTACTTCTTGCCGTCGACGACCAGCGTGTGTCCGGCGTTGGCGCCGCCCGCCCACCGCGCCACGACGTGCGCCTTCTCGGTGAGGAGGTCGACGACCTTCCCCTTCCCTTCGTCTCCCCACTGTGCCCCCACGACCGCGACGACGCTCATCGTTTCTTGCTCCTTCTATTCGGCTTCCGGCTGGCAAGGGCATCCAAGGCGCCGGCGGTGGCTTCGACGTCGATGGCAAACCCCACCGCGGGCCAGGGGCGTCCATAGCGCCCGAGCAGCGAGTCGTAGCGGCCACCCTGCAGCACCGGATCGGCGGCGCCCTCGACGAAGCCCTGCACGCGGATCCCAGTGTAGTAGTCGAACCCGCGCACCTCGCCCAGGTCGACGTGAAGCCTGGCGTCGATGCGCTTGCGGGCGAGCGCGCGGAAGACGGCGCGCATGTTCTCGAGGGCATTCCTGATCCCGGGCGTGGGCGCCCGCTTGACGGCGGCGGCGATGATCGCCGGCGGACCGGACAACTCGGGGAGCAGCGCCGCAAAATCACGGACCGCGCGCGGACCGCGGGCCTCACCCAAGGCCTCGGCCAGGCCGGTCAGATCGCGCTTGGCGATGCGCGCGCGCACCATGGCCAGCGCCTCGGGCGGGAGCGCAAGGGCGTCGAACACCTCGCGGGCCAGACCCAGATGGCCGACGTCGATCGTCGGCTGGGGCAGACCGGTGGCAGCGAGCGCGGCGGCGCCGAGGGCGATCACCTCGGCGTCACCGGCAGGGCTGCCGAGTCCGGCGAGCTCGACGCCGGCCTGGATCAACTCGCGCTGAGAACGCGCACGGTGGTCGAGGCGCACGACGGTGCCCTCGTAGCAAAGGCGCAGCGGCCCCTTGTGCTCGCTGTAGCGGGTGGCGATGAGGCGGGCAATCTGGGGCGTGATGTCGGGGCGCAGGGCGACCACCTGACCGGAGCTGGGCTCGACGAAACGGATGGCCGCCTCGCGGGCATCGGCGCCCAGGCCCAGGGCCAGGACGTCCTCGTACTCGAAAGCCGGGGTTATCACCCGCGCGTAGCCGGCGCGCTCGAAGACGCGCATCAGTGTCTCGGCGATCCCGCGGCGCGCGGCCGCCGCGTCGGGCGCGAAGTCGCGCATTCCGGCGGGCAGGCGGAGAGGCGACCGAGAGATCACAACTTGTTGACGGCGTTCCGGACCCGACCGCTCTTCAGGAAGTCCACGAACACTTCGGCCAGCTCGATGGCCACCTTCTCCTGCGCCTCCTTGGTGGAGGCCCCGACGTGCGGCGAGGCGATGACGTTGTCCAGCTCGAAGAGGGGCAGCGGACCGCAGGGCTCCTTCTCGAAGACGTCCAGGGCCGCGCCCGCCAGGTGTCCGGATTTCAGCGACTCGTACAGCGCCGTCTCGTCGACGATCCCACCGCGGGCGCAGTTGATGAGATACGAGCCCTTCTTCATGCGGCCGAGCGTGGCGGCGTTGAACAGGTTCTTGGTGTCGGGCGTGAGCGGCAGGTGCAAGGTGATGAAGTCGGCACGGGCGATGAGATCGTCCAGCTTCACGAACTCGACCCAACCCGGCAGCGTGGTGTCGGGCGACATCATCGGATCGTAGGCGACGACCTTCAGCTTCAGGCCGGCGGCGCGCTCGCCCACCTGGCGGCCGATGTTGCCGAAACCGACCACGCCCAGGGTCTTGCCGGTCAGCTCGACGCCCATGAACTTCTTCTTCTCCCACTCGCCCTTCTTCATGCTGGCGGTGGCCTGCGGAAGCTTGCGCGCAAGGGCGAAGATGTAGCCGAGCGCCAGTTCGGCCGCGGCGATGGCGTTGCCCGACGGCGTGTTGATCACCTGGACCTTGCGCTCGGTGGCGGCCTTGGTGTCGATGTTGTCCACGCCAACCCCGGCGCGACCGACGATCTTCAGGTTGGTGGCGCGTGCCAGGATGTCCGCCGTCACCTTGGTGGCAGAGCGCACGGCCAGGCCATGGTACGCCGGGATGATCTCGGCCAGCTGCGCGGGCGGCAGCCCGGTGTTCACGTCCACCGAGAGCCCCGCCTCGGTCATGATCTTCACGGCCGCGTTCGAGAGCTCATCGGCGACGAGAACCTTGATGTCCGGCATGGCGGGGGTCCTTTTACATCGAATCCGATGCGACTTCACCACCGATCGTTTATGCTCCCGCCCGTCATGACGAAGCGCGCATTCAACTTCTCCGCTGGTCCCGGGATGCTGCCGCAGGAGGTCCTGGAAGCGTCCGCCAAGGCGCTGTGCGACTACCAGGGCAAGGGTTTCGGGATCGCCGAGTGCAGCCACCGCGGCAAGGAGTTCGACGCGGCGATCGACGAAGCCATTGCTCTCGTCCGCAAGCTCCTGGTCGTGCCGGAGAGCCACGACGTGCTGTTCCTCCAGGGCGGCGCGACGCAGCTGTTCGCCACCATCCCGATGAACTTCCTTTCGAGCCCTGCGGACTACGTGGTCAGCGGCGAGTGGTCGAAGAAGGCGGTCGACACGGCCAAGTCGATCGGCGGCGACAAGATCCGGGTCATCGGCAGCAGCGAGGCGACGCAGTTCGATGGCCCACCGGCGTTCACGGCCGATCCGAGCGCCAGCTACCTGCACGTCTGCTCGAACGAGACCGTACACGGGCATCGGATGGTCGAGTGGCCGCAACACGCCAACCTGGTGGTCGACGCCTCCAGCGAGATGATGTCGCGGCCCCACCCGATCGCGCGTACGGCGCTGGTGTACGCCGGCGCGCAGAAGAACCTGGGTCTGGCAGGCACCGTCCTGACGATCGTCCGCAAAGACCTTTACGATCGCATTCCCAAGAACGTGGCCAAGATCTTCAGCTTCAAGGCGCACGCCGAGGCGAAGAGCTGCATGAACACACCGCCGACCTTCGGGGTGTACTTCATGCTGGAGACGTTCCGGTGGATCGACCGCCAGGGGGGCCTCGTCGCGATGGAGAAGCGAAACGCCGACAAGGCGAAGCTGATCTACGACGCCATCGATGGCTCGGGCGGCTTCTACAAGGGCACCGTCGCCGACAAGACGACGCGCAGCCACATGAACGTCACCTTCAAGCTGCCGAGCGAGGAGGTGACGGAGACGTTCATCAAGGAGGCGTCGGGCAAGGGGATGGTGGCGCTCAAGGGCTATCGCTCGGTCGGCGGCATCCGGGCGTCGATGTACAACGCCATGCCCGTCGAGGGCGCCCAGGCGCTGGCCGATCAGATGAAGGCCTTCGCCAAAGCCCACGGTTAGTTGCGGCTCGTTGTCCCTCGCGCAATTCGCAGACGCCCACTTCGGGTATCCCGGCAACGACATCCTGACGGGCGCCTCGCTGCTGATCCGTCCGGGGGAGCGGCTGGCGCTGGTGGGGCCCAACGGGACCGGGAAGTCGACGGCGCTGCGCCTCCTGGCGGGCGAGCTTCAGGCTGATTCGGGGGACGTGCGCGTGCTGGGGCGGGCGACGGTCGCCTACCTGCATCAGTCGCAGGAACTGGGCGGCGGCGGCACGATCCTGCAGGCGCTGCTGGAGCCGTTCGCCGACCTGCAGGCGATGCGAGGCGAACTGGAACGCATCGAGGCGCACCTCGCCGATGCGGCCGCGGCCGAGCTGGAGAGGTACGGCGAGTTGCAGGAGCGTTACACGCACGGCGGCGGGTACGAGCTGGACGCACGGGTGCGGCGGCTGACGGCAGACATCGGCTTTACCGAGGCGGATCTGGGACGCCAGGTGGACACGCTGTCGGGGGGCGAGCGTGGGCGCCTCGAGCTGGCCAAGGTGCTGGTGCGGCAACCGGACCTTCTGTTGATGGACGAGCCGACGAACCACCTCGACCTCGCGGCCATCGAACGGCTGGAGGCGTACCTGGCCGAGTACCCGGGTGCCTTCGTGCTGGTGTCACACGATCGCGCCTTCATCAAGCAGACGTGCCGCGAGATCGTGGAACTGGAGAACGGGAAGTTCGTGAAGTATCCGTTCACCTACGACAAGTACGTGGTCGAACGAGACGAGAGGCTGGAGCGGGCGCGCGCGGCCTACGAGCGGCAAAAGGAAAAGGTCGACAAGACCGAGGACTTCATCCGCCGCAACATCGCCGGACAGCAGACCAAGCAGGCGCAGAGCCGGCGCAAGATGCTGGACAAGCTGGAGCGCCTGGAGCGTCCCGACGACCAGTGGGAACACGCGGGCAAGATCGCGCTGTCGTTCCAGACCGGCGGCGAGCTCGGCAGCAAGGAGATCATCCGCGCGCCGAAGATCAGCGTCGGCTATCCGGGAAAGACCATCCTGGCGGACGCCACGGTGAACATCTACCGCGGGGATAGGGTGGGCATCGTGGGACCGAACGGCGCGGGAAAATCCACGCTGCTCAAAACACTGATCGGCGAGCTGCGGCCGCTCGACGGGATCGTCGAGCGCGGAACGGGCGTGCGGCTGGGTTACTTCGACCAGAAGCTGAGCTCGCTGTCCGAGGAGCGAACCCTGACCGAGGAGATCCAGGCGGTGCGCGCCGATCTTTCGCCGGAGGTCATCCGGACGTACCTGGCAAAGTTCCGGTTCTACGGGGATGACCCCTTTCGTTCCGTGCGCGGCCTCTCCGGCGGTGAACGCTCACGCCTGGCGATGGCCAAGATGCTGCTGTTCCCGCGCAATGTGCTGGCGCTGGACGAGCCGACGAATCACCTGGACATTCCCGCCCGCGAGACGCTGGAGGAGGCGCTGGACGAGTACGAAGGGACGCTCATGGTCGTCAGCCACGATCGCTACTTCCTGGATCGCGTCTGCAAGCGCCTCCTGGTCATCGAGGGTGAGACGCTGGAAGCCCACCTGGGGAATTGGTCGGACTACCGGGCGCGCAGGCGTCAGGAGGCGAGGAAGAAGCCGGTGGAGGCTCCGAAGGCCGAGCCGGTGCGCGCCGCCGAGCAGGCCCGTACCGTCAACAAGGACCGGGATCGGGAGAAGCGGCGTATCGACCGCCGCGTGGAGACACTGGAGAGTGAAGTCGCCAAGCTGGAGGCCGAGCTGAAAGAGGTGCGCGCGCAGCTGACTGCAGACCACGGTGGCGACTGGCAGAAACTGCACACGCTCGCGGATCGCGAGCGCGTGCTGGATGCGGAGCTGGCCAGACGCGTGGCGGAGTGGGAGAAAGCCGCCTCGGACGCGTGAACGCTACTTCTTGGCCTTGGCCAGCTCCTCGTCGATGAGCGTCTTGAAGTTGGCGAAGGGGACCGCGCCCTCGAGCTTGCGGCCGTTGACGAACGAAGTCGGGGTACCGCTGGCGCCCACGGGCCCGGCGGCCTGCGCGTCCTTCTGCACGTAGTCCTTGAATTTGCCCGAATCGAGCGCCGCCTTGAACTTGGCGCTGTTGAGGCCGAGTTCCTGCGCGTACTTCTCCAGGTTGGGCCGGTCCAGCGCCTGCTGATTGGCGAACATCTTGTCGTGCATCTCCCAGAACTTGCCCTGCTCGTGAGCGGCCATCGAGGCCTCGGCGGCGATCTGGGCGTTGTTGTGGAACGGCAGCGGCAGGTGCTTGAAGGCGATGCGCACCTTGTCTTTGTAGTTCTTCTCGATCTCCGCCATCGTCGGGACCACCCGGCTGCAAAAAGGGCACTGGAAGTCGCTGTACGTGACGATGGTGACGGGGGCGTTCTTCGGGCCCTTGGCCGGCGCGTCGCCCGCGGAGATGTCCACTTTCTCGGCAGGGGCGGCGGGCGCGGCGGCCTGCGGCGCGGGGGCAGAGGCTGCCTCGGCCATCAGCTTCTGATACAGGTCCTCCGGCTTCACGCCCTTCTTGAGCAGAGCGTCCGCCTTCTTGATCTCCTCGTCGATGATCGGCTTGAAGGCTTCGAAGCCCTGGGCGCCGACCAGCTCGCGGCCGTTGATGTAGAAGGTGGGCGTGCCATTGGCGCCGACGGAGGTGCCGTAATCGGAGTCCGCTTTGATCTGCTCCTTGAGTTTCGGATCGGCGTAGTCCTTCTTGAACTTCCCCATGTTCAGGCCCAGCCCCTGTGCGTGCTTCTCGAAGTCCGCGTCCTGGAGGGCCTGGTTGTTCTCGAACAGCTTGTCGTGCATCTCCCAGCCCTTGTTCTGGCGAGCGGCGGCCAGGAAGGCGGCGGCGGCCGGGATGGCCCGATCGTGGAAGGGCAACGTCTGGTTGCGGAAGACCAGCTGCACGTCCTTCGGGTACTTCTTCTCGATCTCCTCGATCGCAGGGAGGGCGCGCTTGCAGAATGGACACTGGAAGTCGCTGAAGATGACGATCGTCGCCTTGGCGTGCTTCGGACCCTTGCGCGGATTCCAGTCCGCGATGTCGATCTTGCGCGGGCCCGACGGCTTCGGTGCATCGGCCGAGGGGGCGGCCGGCTTGGCCTCGGTCTGAACGTAGGTGCGCAGGTCGGCCAGGCCCTTGCCCTGCTTGGCGCGGGCGAGCGTCTCCTTGGCGACGCGCGGTGAGATCGGGCAGTTCGGATCCTTCTTCGCGCAGAAGGCGATGCTCTCCATGCCGCAACCGCAGGAGCACTTCACCTCGTTGAGCGCCTGCAGCGCCGCCGCCTTCTGGGCGTCCGTCATCCCGTCGATGCTGACGCCGGCGACGGAGGTGAGGTCGGCTGCCTTCAGCCAGTTGGCGGGGAACTCGGACTCGTTCTTGTAGGCGCCGGCGACGGGGGCGCTGGGTTTGCCCTCTTCGGCGGCCTCTTCACCTCCACCGCTCCCGCCCCGCTTTCCGCCGGTCTCGCGTCCGACCGCGAAACCGACGGCGAGACCAGCGACGAGCGCCAGCCAGATGTTCGCGCCTTTACCACTCGATTCGGTTGCCATGGCGCGAAGTTATACCGGGGCGGGGCCGGCTTCGCTACTCTCTCGTCTTTCTCTTAGTCCTCGTCGTCGTCCTCGACTTTCGCGCGGCGGACGCTGGCGCCGTCGAAATCCAGCTCCTCCCCGAAGATGGTGTCGATCATCTCGTCGACCGACGCGCCGACGCTATCCATCCGACGCAGCTCCTCACGCTCGAACTCCTCGAATGACCGGTAAATCTTCTGATCGTCGTAGTTCATGGGCGATACCTCCTACATGTAGGTACAAGTAAGAACCCCTTGGCCGCGCCGTCAATTTTTCCGCTCTATTTTTCTTCGTTCGAATAGTGCTACTCCTCGGGTCGGCATGGGGCGGGTCATCGCGGTCGCTAACCAGAAAGGGGGCGTCGGCAAGACGACCACCGCGGTGAACCTCGCGGCCTCCCTCGCGGTCGCCGAGAAGAAGGTCCTGCTGGTGGACATGGACCCGCAGGGGAACGCGACCTCGGGCCTCGGCCAGGAGCGGATCGCGCGCGGCTCGGACAGCGTCAGCGTCTACGACGTGCTGCTGGGCACGAAGACCATCGCCGAGGTGGTACGGCCGACCGAGCTGCCCTTCTTGAAGCTGGTGCCCGCGGGGCAGGATCTGGCCGGCGCGGAGATCGAGCTCGTCCCGATGGACAAACGGGAGACACGGCTGCGCGAGCCGTTGCGGATGGCGGCGCCGGACTACGACTTCATCCTGATAGACACGCCACCGTCGCTGGGACTCTTGACCGTGAACGCGCTGTGCGCGGCGGACGGCGTGCTGGTGCCGTTGCAGTGCGAGTACTACGCGCTCGAGGGGCTGTCGGATCTGCAGGCGACGGTGAACACGCTGGGCCGCTCGCTGAACCCCGGCCTGACGATCGAAGGCATCCTGCTGTGCATGGTGGACACGCGGCAGAACCTGACCGAACAGGTGGCCAGCGAGGTGCGTACCCATTTCCCGGGCCGGGTGTATGACGTGTCGATCCCTCGCAATGTCCGCCTGTCGGAGGCGCCGTCGTTCGGCAAGCCGATCCTCCTTTACGACGTGGCGTCGAAGGGCGCCAAGACGTACCTCGAGGCCGCTCGCGAGTTCCTCAAGCGCCACGCGCGGCAAGAGCGGGCAACGGCATGAGCGAGACGTGAGCGAAAAACGAAAGGCTCTGGGGCGGGGGCTGGCGGCGCTGCTGCCGACGGAGACGCCGACAAGAACGTCCGGCGACGGGCTGCGCACCGTCTCCGTCGAGGAGATCCATCCGTCGCGCCAGCAGCCACGCAAGAACTTCGACGACGCCCGCATTGGCGAGCTGGCTGAATCGATCAAGAGCCAGGGGATCATCCAGCCGCTGGTGGTGCGCAAGCGCGCGCAGGGCGGCTTCGAGCTGATCGCCGGCGAGCGGCGGTGGCGGGCGGCGCAAAAAGCGGGCGTGCTGCAGGTGCCGGTGGTGGTGCGCGACGTGGCCGATGGCCGCGCCTTCGAGATGGCGCTGGTCGAGAACCTGCAGCGCGAGGACCTGAACCCGATCGAAGAGGCCGAGGGTTACCAGCGTCTGTCGCAGGAGTTCGGCTACACGCAGGAGAGCCTGGCCACGCGGGTCGGCAAGGAGCGGAGCACCGTCGCGAACGCGCTGAGGCTTCTGAAGCTGCCGACCTCGGTGCGCGCGCTGGTGGTCGACGGTCGGCTGGGGATGGGGCATGCGCGCGCGCTCCTTGGGCTCGATTCGAACGCGGAGATCGAGCGGGTGGCGCGGCTGGCGGTCACGCGCGGGCTGTCCGCGCGGCAGGTGGAGGAGATGGTGCGGGGCGAACGGAGCGCGAAGCCGGCGAAGGCCGAAACCCGCCCCTCCCCCGCCGTGGGGGGCCAGCAACCGCCCCCGCAGCGAAACCCGTCCGCCCCCGCGGACGTGGTGGCGCAAATAGCGGAGGGGCGGCAGGGGACGTAAT
>JANPFD010000232.1:0-4206 GCA_031423255.1 Myxococcales bacterium
CCGGACTTCCTGTCCAATGACGGGCATCCGATCCATGACCTGTCCCTCAGCGAGGCTTTCCTCGGTGCCATCTACCGGGCGATGGCCGAGGGACCGCAATGGCGTCGGTCATTGCTGATCATCACGTACGACGAGCACGGAGGGTTCTTCGACCACGTGCCGCCGCCGCGGACGGTCGACCAGCGGACGGACTTCCAGCAGCTCGGTTTCCGCGTTCCGGCCATCATCGTCGGTCCGTCGGTCTGGCATGGTGGGGTGGTCTCCACACCGTTCGACCACGTCTCCGTGGCCGCGACTCTCGCGGCTCGTTACGGCATCGAGACGCTGGGCCCGCGCATGGACGCGGCTGCTGATCTGTCGTCGTGCCTCGACCCGGACCTCCTGGGCACCCCTCGCCTGGCGCCCGTCATTCCCACTGTTCAAGTGACACACCGGCAAACCGTAGCGGCCCTGTCGGCGCCGATCAGTCAGCCGGAGTTGATGGCGGCATTCAGCGATCATCGTCTGCCCGAGGCCTTCGTGGATCCACGCTCGCCTGCCGAGCGGCTCACGGGGTGGCTTCGTGCTGCGCAGGATCTCGAAGCGGTCAAGGTCGTCCGGTGATCTCGGCCCTGGTGGCGCTGGTTTTTGGAGCAGCAAACATGCCGGGTTCGCTGCTCGCGCCCCCGTTGCCGCGGGCCATCACCCGGATCGAAGGCACCTTCCGGCCCTTCTTCAACGTCATTGGCGCTGGGGGTGGTGGCATCATCGATCTCTCGCTGGAACACTACTTCGCCGTCCCGCTGAAGGTGGGGGCGGGAATGACACCGGCGGCCTTCACCATCCAACCTAACGGCGGCGGTAGCGTGGCGCACTTACGGATCGAAGCGGCGTATGCCACCGACTTCATCGAGCTGGGCCTGGCGGCTGGTTCGCGCGTGGAGAATTTCGGGCGTGGCGGCTTCTCGCTGGCGGGACGGCTGCGCTTGGGGGCACTCGACGGCCTCTCCGTGCGCTTGACGTATGGCTACGCGCTCATCCGCAATCGCTATACCGGTCAGGAACGTGTCGCCTTCTCGAATGTGCTGACCACGATTCAGGTGCCGTTGCGCCCAGGGCTGGCCTTGGTGGTGGACGCGGGGTTCAGCTTCGACGTCTGGATCTACGCCATCGTCGGGCTGAAGCACCGGGTGGTCGGCGATGGGGGGCCCGGCACCTGGATGATATCTGCGGGTGCCGGCGTCGCCTGGGTGCTGGAGGGATTCCCCTGCCAGTACGCCGATCCTTCCCATTGCGAGGGCGCTGCCTGGGGCTTGGGGCCGACGATCGCCGTCGGGCTCGACCATCGCTTCTAAAATGCAGCGCCGATGAAGACGAGCGGTGTGAAGACGAGCGGTGTATAGAAGAAGCTCGTGGTTCGGAGCAAACTTGTAGGCGTACTGAACGGCGTAAATGTGAATGCACGGCGAAATAGGGCTGACCTTGAGTGCGGGTCGGTGCTCTCCCTCGGCATGCGAGATCGAGGAGACCAGGAAACACCACGCGCTGGACGCTGCCAGCCCGCGGCCCACGGAAGGCACGGCCTTCTGCAAGTCGCGTTCGACTGTCCTACACCTGAGTGTTACCACCAGGGCCAGCCGGGAAGAATCCGACCGAGCTCACGCATCAGGTCATCCGTCTGGGGACGTCCGATTTGGTCAGCAACGAGAGCGAGCGTTACGAGCGCAACCACAACGATCAGGACCAAGGCAAACAGGCTCATGCTCCACCGCTCCGGGTCGGCACCGGTTTTCATGACGACCGGTGCCGACCCCTTACGTCCCATCACGCCGCCGCCGTGAAGGCCACCGACGGGCGCGGCTCGCAGATAGCGGCCAGCGTGGCGGTGACCTCTTGAGGGCTGACCTCGCGTCCCTTGCCACCGATCTCTCGCGCTGCTTCGCGCGCGAGATCGTTCATGGACACGATCCCGACCAGCTTCCCGTCGGAATCGAGCACAGGAAGGCGCCGCACCTGCCACGATCGCATCGTCTCCTCTGCCTCTATGACACCGTCGTTCGGTGCGCAGGCGAATACCTCCTTCGACATCGCCGTCGATACGACGAGGTCGTGTAGCGCACGGCCTTGTGTGTACGCCGCCATGCACACGTCGCGGTCGGTGAGCACCCCGACCACCCGGCCTTCCGGCCCGATCACCGGTAGGCACCCGATGTCTCGGCCCCACATCCTCCCGGCTGCTACGGCAAGGCTTTCATCTGGCCCGCACGTCGCGACGTTGCGGCACATGAGCTGCGAGATATTCATGATGACCCCTTCACGCCTTGGGCTTGTCGCCCGACGCGACAGGGATGCGCTTGGCGACCGCGGCCGGGGTCTTCGGAACGGCGATCGTGAGCACCCCTTCCTTCAGCTCGGCCCGGATGTGTGCAGCGTCGGCCTCCTCCGGGAGCGTGAAGGTACGCGTGAAACTTCCGTACGAGCGCTCGTACGTGTAGTACGTGTCCTCCTTTTGCTCCCTCTCTGCTTCCCGCTTGCCGGTCACGGTGAGTCGGCTTCCGGCCGAGGTGACCTCCAGGTCGGACTCCTTGATGCCGGGCACGTCCGCCTTGAACACGAACGCCTCCTTCGTCTCTTTCACCTCGAAGGCGGGAGAGTACGTCGCAAGCTCGCCGGACCAAACCGGCGTCATCGCGCGAAATGGATCCCACCCCAGAAGCTCTTGCATCATCCGGAAGGGCTCGAGTTCGCGCCGCACAACCGGCGCCGGCACCTGGCCCCCATTTCTCCTTTGAACAGTGATTTCGGACATGGCTCTTTCCTCCTTGCGAACGCGAACCTCACTCGGTCCGTGCGCGATGAGAGAGCAAGGTCCGTTCCAAGCTGAACCGGCAACCCGCCGTCCCCTATCGCGTTGGAATTGCGTCAGCACGGAGAACTCATGCATGAGTTGCGTACTTGCAACTGAAACCCGCCGGGCCACCGTGTGGGCTTGCCGCTTCGCTTCCTCGCCGAATACTTCGAGCCGTTGTACCGCTTCCGCTGCGAGGGGATCCACGAGACGGTCGTATTCTTAGGACCAGACCGCCTCAAAGAGGATCGCCCGCTCGTAAGGTGCGCCTCCGGCGGACCATCGGCGATTCCAAGGCAGCTTGTTGAGGAACGGCAAGTGCTCACGCCGACCAGAAGGGACTCATCGACTTCACGGAAAGCGTGCGAGCGCGGGGTCCGTTGCGCCGGGTGATCTTGGTGCACGGCGAGCCCGGTCCACAGCAGGTGTTGTGACGTGTGTAGTCACGCAGCCTCCTCCGCCTCGAAGTGTTTGCGCGCGAACGTCACGAAATCCGCTTCCGTGAGAATGCCTACCAGCTTGTCGTTATCGACGACAGGCAAGCAGCCGAACTTGCTCGACTCGATGAGCGCCGCAGCCAGCGCGGCCGTCGTATCGGGGGTGACGGTGAGGACGTTTCGCTCCATCACCGTCTCGACCGGGACGTCGCGCGCGATGCGATCCGAACGCTCATGGTTGGGATCGCCGTGGCTCACCCAAGCGCTGAGAATCGCGCGGTGTGTAACCAGCCCGACGAGGTGCTCCTGGCCATCGATGACCGGTAGATGACGGATGTGCCCCGCCTTCATCAGGTGATCGGCGATGTCGAGTGTGTCACCGACCCGCAGGGTCTCCACGACCTCCGTCATAACGTCCTTGACCACAGTGAGCGTCATGGCGAGACACCGAGAGCGTATCCAGTTGCCACGGCCACTCCTTCCCGCAGGCCGGGAGCGCGGACCTCGGCGTAGGAGCCATCCGCGGCGCCAACCTCTACGGCTGTTCGCAAAAGACCGCCGCCGCAGGCATCGACAACCCAGAGGGTCGGCTCTTCACGCGAGGTCGCCCCCCACTGACGGGGGCGGAAGCCGAGCGCGGAAACGGGGATGCGGAAGACGCCGGTTTCACTCTTCGTCTCGATCACAACAGATCCGCTCATCCCTGGCTGAAGCGCTTCGGAAAGGGAATCAACGGCCAGGATCACGGCAAAGCTTTTCGCTCCCTGGGGCCCATGCAGCGACCCGCTACGAATTACCTCGGCTCCGAAGTTCCGACCGGGATATGCGGGCACGGTGAAATGTGCCTTCTGGCCGGGCTTGACGCGGGCTATCTCCGCCTCGGGCATTTCTACGACCAAGGAAAGCCGATCGAGTCCCGTCGCGATCTTGAGGAGAGGTGCT
>JANPFD010000233.1:0-6249 GCA_031423255.1 Myxococcales bacterium
CATCGGGCAAAGCCTCTGCCAGACCCGGGCCAGTTGCAAAGGGAGGGCGGTGCCAGGCTTTCACCCGGCACGCCCGCCGCCACAACTCGACCTGCCGTTCGACGACGGCGGCTCTGGATTCGAAGCGGACCCGCCGGCGCCCGATGACCTCCGCCAGGGTCCTTGTCTTCCGCCGCAGCGGCGGCGTTTTCGGGCATCATCTGACGCCGATGACGGCCAAGTTGACGGAACATTCGTTCTCGGACACACAACAAAAAAAACCGACGGGCGCCTCGGCGGAAAGGGCACTTGTCACTAGGCACCTGGCATTACACAAAGGCCTTCGTGGCCCATTACCGGGCCACGCCCTGAGGGGGCGCAGGGATCGGTATCACAGGTGTCCAATTTGGGGCTGGGGTGTAGGGCCGACGGGGATCTGGGGTTCGCAAGCGCTCGGCCTCCTGGTCGAATCGGGACGACGCCCTCCGCGAACGAAGATAGTTGTATCCCCCCCCACGAAATCATCGACAACGCCGGCAATCCACCGATGACCGCGTCGGTTGCCAGTTCACCCGGCGTCTGAGGGCCTTCGAATGTGATCTGAGCGACCATTCCCAATACGACGAGCCCGGCGATAAGGAGGACATTCCCTGGGTGATCGATGGCCTCCACGTCCGCCCGAGGCAGGTTCATGACCGCACCACCGCGGTCGTCTTGGACCTGAAGCGACTTTGCATCGGAGGTCAGGATGCGACCTGATGAGGACTGGCCATTACGCCGGGTGATGGTGGCACTGCCCGAACACGCAGTCGTGGTCAGCGCCAAGATCAAGGCCAACAAGCGCGCGAACACCCGGGTTGTCCGCCGACATGTCCTCACCGCTTCGTTCCTGCCGATGGGATTCGAACCCGCGCGTCAGATCCGGCGGCGGTTCGTGATCCTAGGTAAACGGTTCCGCCAATGATCGTGATCGGGATGCCGATAAAGATGGAACCCCATCCCATGGCCCGGGGGATGCCAATGAATCCGGAAGGGTTTTCCGGCAGCGAACAAAGGGCCACCATAGCGACCCCCGCCGGCCACAGAAGCCAGTCCTACCGCCATCGCATTCTTTCCGGGATGGTCGATGTCCATTACGTCCGAACGTTCAATCAAAAAACGTGGTCCGTCTGGTACCGTCACATAAAGCGAACGGTCATCGGACCTGTCGATGACTCCAACGACAGTCGGCCCACTTCTTCGCGTGATCGTCGCATTACAGCCAGCCGAAAACAGGGCGATCACAGCAATAAGACCGCTTGCCCTCATCGGCGCCAGCACACTGGGGGAAGTGCTTTCAAGGCCACTTTTCCGCCCAGCGCCTGTCGCGTCGGGTGTCCGATAACTTCTCTTGTCAACTTGGCGGTCATCGGCGTCAGATGATGCCCGAAAACGCCGCCGCTGCGGCCCGATGGTCCAGCGCCGGCGCCGCGACGGTGGAAGAACCCATTGGAGACGCCTTGCCTACCGATCGAGGTCGAGCGCAACCACCGCCCCCGCAGCTGGAAGGCTGAAGTCCTTGACCACGGTACGAAGGGGAGCTGATCGACGTGCGTCCTCCGACGACGCGTAGACGGGCAAGGACAGGCGGTATAGACCGGCAGGGACGGTACGTGGCTCGAGGCAGGTCGATTGGCCCCGCGGCTGCTCGACCAGCAGGCCCCCCTCCCACTGCCTGTCGCTACTGCGGCCTGGGGCAATCGCCTCCTCTTCGGGACCGCAGGCTCCACAGCTGGGACAACCAGAGAACTCGCACAAACAAGGGCAAGGGTCCCGAGGCTGTAACGCGTCGGTGAAGCTGGACGCGCAACTCGATATCCGGAAGTCCCAGGCACAGCCTCCGCCCCAGCGGACGATCAATGGTTGCGGGCCGTCGTTTCTGAGACGGAAGGTCACGGGGAACGGCCCCCGCTCCTCCGTGATGAACCGGCACCTCTCGGGCACCGACAGGCTCGTGCCATTGCGCTGGGGCACCCGCGGCTCGTCGGAACTGCAGGAAGCCAGGCAGGCCGAGATCAGAACTGCCCACGCGCGCACATGTGCGAAGGGGCAACGTGAAAAGGTCATCAGGGGTGGCCGGGCTGCAAGGCATGTGCCTCGCTGACAAGGCGGTGAGAATAGGGGAGCAACTGCCGCAGCCGGGCCGGGATGAGGCGACACGGTAGGGACATGGATGTCACAAACGCGCTGGCGGCGAGCGCCTTCGGCAGGCTCAGCCCAACCACCGGTGGTTCGCGGATGCTAGGCACCGCCGTGCGCGACAAGGAACAGGGCGCTCCAGCGTCCGCGAGCCGTGAGTTGGCCACAACCCGCGCCATGGAGGTCGACATCCGTCGCACCGCCTCGCGCGCACAGGGTCGGGATCAAGTACGGTTGATATGGCCTGATGCATATGGCACGTTCAGAGGCATGAAGAAGACGCTCCACATCGACCAGAGTCTCTTGCTGGATGCCAAACAGGCCTGTGGTGCGGACACGGACACCGAGACGGTGCGCCGGGGGCTTGAGGCGCTGGTCCGGCACGCAGCCTACGAACGGCTACGCGCGCTCGGGGGCGCAGAGCCCCACGCCCGCGACGTTTCACGTCGCAGGGAAAAGACCACACGCCGCAAGGCCGCCTGATGATCCTGGTCGACACCTCCGTGTGGATCCGCTTTCTCGCCGGCCGCGAACCGTATGCGAAGGGCCTCGACCAGTTGCTCGCCCGCGACGAAGTGGCCGGACACGAGATGGTCTTTGGCGAACTCTTGATCGGTGATCGGGGAGGCCGAAGAAGACTTCTCGAAGGGTACGCTCTCATGCATCAGGCCGAAACCGTCCGTCACCGGGAGGTCGTCCAGTTCGTACAAAGACATCGCCTGTTCGGACGAGGCGTCGGCTGGGTGGACCTGCACCTGCTGGCGTCTGCGCTGGTCGGCGGGTTCCGGATCTGGACGGCCGACCCTCGATTCGCCGCCGTTGCCCAGGAACTCCGGGTGGTCTACACGCACGCGCATGCGTAGCGTTGTGCACCGACGACGGCACCGGGCACTTGGCGTTGCCACGGAAGTCGCCGTCGAGGACGGTCACGGGCACGGGCGGCGTCAGCTTGAAGCGGTAGCCTTTGCACTCGCTCTCGAGCGCCACCTGCCACCGCTCAGCGGCATGCGGTTCGCGAGGCGTATTGCGCCACCCACGCGGGCGCGCCGCCGCCGCTCTTGCTGCTCCACTCCTCGATCGGCATCACAGCGCCCCCGGCGTTGGTCGTGAAGTGAGAATAGGCGTGGTCGATGCAGCCCGCGGGGCAATCCCCGGAGGCTGCGTTGGTGACGTAGGGATAAGGTGTCGGGGCCCGACGTCACGCAGATCGTCGGGCCGTCGCCCCCGAGGTTGCTCTTGTCGGCGCCCACGACGCCCGGGAGGCGCCCGTACTCGGCCGCGAGGGGGTCGATGGCGTAAAGGCCCTTGAGCTTGACGAACACGACCTCCCGGTCGGCGTTTCCGATGCGGATGTATTCGAACGGCATAACCGCGCCGAGGCGAGCGTTCAGGCACTCCCACAGATAAGTCGCCCACCATGAAAGCCAATACCACTGAGCGCGGCGCTGTAGGGCGGGGCCATGCCCATCGCCGGGAACATGCAGAACTGGTTGGGCCGCATCGACACCGTCGTCCCGCTGACATCGAATTTCAGATTGCAGGTGGTCATGTCGGGCGAAGTCGCGAGATCCGAGTCGGTCCCGCTTGCCACCTTGAACGATCCCGTCAGCGGGAATTGCATCGGCGGCGCCTTGTCGCAATTCACGGTCACACTGCCGGTCATGTACGTCCAGTTGCCGACGTACTTGCTGACGTCCTTCTCCTCGCCGCCGCAGGCGGCCAGGGTGGAGGCGGAAAGGAGAGCGAGGGTGAGCGTGGTTCGATGAAGCATGTCCCGGTCGTCGGCGGGGCATGCGGCGGCCTGAGGCGGGGCTTGAGGGGCGGGGCTGGCGGCGAGCGTGGCGGAGCCTGTTCCGTCACGTCACGGCGTCGGCCGGGAACAGGCGCGGGAACAGAAACTCAACCGATTCGCTGCCGAAGCGCAGCGACACGTCACCCTTCGGTGTTGCTGAACTCAACAGGCCAGCCTGTAGCAGCTTGCGCAGCGTCTCGCGTGCCGTCCTTTCGGGGCGCTTCGTGATACGGGATGCCTCGCCCCGCGCGACCGCCCCGCGCAGGAAGACCTCGTCCACCAGGAGGCTGGCGTCCTTGCCGGCATCGACCGGACCCAGAACGTAGTCGCGCAGGCGGCCTCGCAATCGCTCGAACTGAAACAGGCCAGCCATGAACCTGACCTGATCGAGCGCGACCTGACAGAACCAGGTGACGAATTCCACCAACGCGCTGGTCGAGAGATTGCCTCGCCCATCGGTGTCGTGGGTTCGTTGCGCATCGGCCGTGTCCATCATCTGTTTGTACTCGGAGCGGTTTTTCAACCCGCGCGCCAGCCCGCGCGAGATGGCCCACAGGCCGTGCGCGCCGATACCGGTTTGCAGGGCCATTGCGTGCGACATCAAACGGCTGACCCTGCCGTTGCCGTCCAGAAAAGGATGGATGTAATTGAAGCGATGGTGAGCGGCGGCGATGCCGACGATCCGGTTCGCAGCGCCCAGTGGTTTCAGCTGGTAGCGTCGCTCGAAGTGCCGCATGAAAGCGGCGACGTGAACGCTCGACGGTGGCAGGTGACGGCCGACGGCGATCTCTTGTGCGCGCGTGCTGCGAAACTCGCCGGGGACCATGGCGATGGCTTTTCCTGCGCGCGCGGGGATGAGGAGCATCTGCTTGGGGGCGTCGGCGTAGAAGCTGCGGTGAAGGTGCCGGATGAAGTCGCTCGACGCCGGTTCGGGAAGCTGTCCGGCGGCGAAGCTCGCCTGGATCTCCTGCTGCACGCGAATGTGCGCGCGAGCTTCCAGTTGCAGGTTGCGCCGCGCTCCGACGTCGAGATCGTTCGCGAGCGCGCGTTCGATGTCTCGCGGCCGTGTGTGGTGGCCTTCGATCAGGTTGCTGTAGTAGCAGTTCATGATCGCAACCAGATCTGCGAGGCCAGACGCGGTCCGTGGGTGAAGCTTTGCGCCCAGTCCGGCGGCCGCCTGGACCAGGTCCACGAGCGCGTCAGATAGATCTGGCGGCAGGCTTTCCAGGTGACAGGGTTCGATGCGGGACGGGGATTCAGGTCGAGTCATGCCGATGTTCTGTTGGGAAACAGCCGGTTTCTATGGGAATAACCTGTATAATTCAAGGTAGATACGAGAGCCGCTGCCGATCATGATAGCCGATCTTCTGGATCCAAGGGCCGAACTCGACGCGGTCGGCTTCGTCATACGCGTGGGCGCGGTGGCGGCAAGCCAGGTCGGCGTGCTCATCGCTGCGGCGAGCGTGCCGCGCGGCTCGCCGGGCGAGAGGAGGCGCCAGGGTCAGACCTTCGCCGTGCGCAACCTGCTGTGGGAGCGGCCGGGGTTTGCTCGACTGCTCGCCGACACCGGATTGACCGCCCTGGCGACCGAGGCGCTGGGATCCGGCGCGCGGCCAGTCGACGCGACGTTTATGTGGAGCCGCCGCGTTCGGTGCTCGAGGCACTTGTGATCTTGCGCGTGCATCTGGACGATTGCTCTGCGGACAACGGCGCGCTGGCGGTGGTACCGCGCAGTCACAGCAGCGGCAAGCTCACCGACGACGCCCGCAGCGGCGGCGTTTTCGGGAGCCCGCCAGCATCGCGCGATACCTGCGTTCCTTCGGCGTGCCGCCCGACGCGCCACCGCTCTCGCCCGCCCGCGCGCCACCGTACTGGAAGAGCCGCGTGCTCCGCCGCAAGGCCAACGGGCCCACCGACCAACCCGACCTGTTCGACGCGTAGCCCCCTCGGCCACGCCAGGCGAAGTGCCATTCGCCCACGGAAAACGTCACCTCCCTGACCACCGCTTGCGATCGAGATCGCTCAACGCCCGCCGCGTTCCCACCCCTCGCGCCCCCCTCCGAGCCACGCCCCCCCGTTTGTTTGACTTACGCGGTGGCTGCGAAGCGACACGCTGGGTTCCATCGGGCAAAGCCTCTGCCAGACCCGGGCCAGTTGCAAAAGGGAGTCGTGGACCTGCTCGGAGCATGCGGTACCCTCGCCGCCCCATGCCGACCCCACCCCCGTTGCTGGCGCCGAGATCCATCGCCGCCAACGTGCGCGCCCTGGCCCGGCTGTCGTTGCCGATGGTCGCCGCGCAG
>JANPFD010000234.1:0-43974 GCA_031423255.1 Myxococcales bacterium
GCGTTCACGATGGCCGATCTAGCCGTTCACGATGCGCCGATCCCGGCGTTCATGATCGACCGATCCGCGCGTTCACCATGCACCGATCCCGGCGTTCACGATGGACCGATCCCCGCGTTCACCATGCGCCGAAATCCGCACTCCACACGACAACAGAAAACCAAGAACCGGCGTCAGTCCCGAGATGAACAGGAGTGCGTAAAAGGAATCGGTCTTCTCCGAGGGCCCTGGTCGCGTGAGAAGGCGGTTGAGCGAGCAAGCGTCCCAGCCCAAACATACAGCCTCGAACCCGAGACACAGGCCGACGATCAGTACCGCCCCCAATCCCGCGAAGTCGAACATCCGCGTGCGTGCGATGTCCGTCGTCCAGTGTCCGCTGTACATGCTCTCCACCAGCATGAAAGAAGCCCATGCTGGCCAGGGTGCCGGCCGCGATCATGATTGGCAGTCCCGCGACCAGGATCGGGCGATGTCTCAGTGCCGAGGCCAATTGTCGAGCGACATGAGGCCGGTCGGGCAGGGCTGAAGAGGCACTGACCATTCGCCAAGCATACACCGGACGGTCCGCGCCCATGGTGGCGCCAACACTCACGCGGCTCGTGCTGGGCCTTCGGTCGCGTGGGGTGTCTTCACAGCCCTTCGCAGGTCAGGGAGGCCGCGCCGGCCTTCTGAGCCGCCGCCATCGTCGCCGACACGCCGAAGGTATGATAGGCGTAGACGCCGAACTCGTTGGCCAGGCGAATGTTGAGCTTCACAAGCCAGATAGGATTCGTGCTTGTCTCCCGCTTCCTGAGAAGCTGGAAATAGGCGTGCTCGCCTGAAAATGTGTCGACGACCACTCGAGGTTGATCGTCGACCTGGATGCGGTCTGGACGCAGACCGAGCTTCATCAACTTCAGGAAATAGCAATAGAGTTGGACGTTCGCGATTGCGTCGTGCCCGAAGCTGACGCCCAGTGGGCGCAGCGTGATCTGCGTGGCGCCCCTCTGCTCCATCGACGCGAGGTGGTCCCAGATTCTTTGGGACGAATCGAGGGGTTTGTCGGAGTTCAGTTCGCCAATCGGCGGCGCATCATCGGCGTGGCCGACGACATTCCTGAGGTAGTGGTGCAACTGCGCGAAAACGACAAACCCGGCCAGGGCACAGGTCAACAGCCTCGCTCTGAATGACGGGTATCGCGCCAAGAAGACCGTGTATCCTAGGCCACCCAGGACCAGGAGCATGACGACGACCGGAACGTAGGACCGGTTCAGATACGGGAGCCGCAACAACGCGAAAACCGCGATGTGGATCACGACGAGCGCCATGACCACGTAGAACATCCACACGCGCGGCTTGGCCGCGGCGCTTGATCTCACGGAGCCGATGACCCCGAGCACCACTCCCGACAGGAGACCGATGACGAGCATGGGTCCCTCGCAAGTCCTGACGAGGTAGTAGGCGTAGGTGAGGTCCACGGGAAGGTTCTGATCGGCCGCTTGTTTGTATCCGGAGAGAAAGGCTCCGTAGACGAGCGGAAAGGCCTTGTAGAGGTCCGCCACCTCTCGTGCGAAGTCATGGCGACGAAAGAAATCGAGCGCTCCATAGTGGAAGGCGATATCACGGGCGGCGTAGTACACGAAAAGAGCGCCCACTCCGCCGGTAAACGACAGCATGAGCCCGGCGCGAGCCGCGCGCACCATCCAGACACGCCATGCGAAGAAGATAATAAACGCAACCGAAATGGGCACCATGTGCGGAGAAATGAAAGGCAACACGGAGCAGCCCACCCCAACGAGGAAGATACGTTTTGGCGCGTGTTCTTGACGACGAATGAATTGTGGGCACAGGGAGAGTAGTAGAAGCGCAATCGTGACTCCCAAGGTCGTGTGGAAGCCGCCGACGGACACGTGAATCCAGATGACGCTCGTGAAGAGAATCCCACAAACGACGTAGCCGGCCAAACGGCTGGACAGGGATCTGAAGAGCCTGGCGATGAATAGCCCAGCCACTATCATGCATAAGATGTTGAACGAAACCCATTGCGGCATGGCGAACCCAAAGAGGGCCCCCTCGATGAGCCGGTAATAACCCAGGGCGACGACGTAAATGGGCTTTTCCGTGGTCTCCATCGGAGCTAGCTGGAAAACAAAGCCGGGTATCCAGCGAAGAAAGTCGCCCGCGCTGCCTATCGCGGAAAATTTCTCCCAGAGCAGCGGAATGTACCTCGCGTTTCGAACGTAGAGCCCACCTTCGGCGGCGCCCGTGTCGTCCATGTTGGGTGTCCAGACTCCTCTTGCCAGGACGTGGAACAGGAGGATAAACAGCGAAGTTATGACCAGGACATCGACGAGAAAGCAGCCCCTCGCGGATCGAAAGAACGACGCCATCTGCGCGAGTCTCATGCTGTGCGTGTCAGGCCGCAGGAAATCAGTCGATCAGGATATCATGCCGGAAGCAGTACAGGCCGCAGGTGTTCGCGCCCGTGCGGCAACCATGTCATCGTGAATCCCATGCATCGCCGATACACCTTTCTGGCGCTGCGCCTCAGCCTCATCACGGTGGCAGCCGCAGGCGCTGCGGTGATCGAGATCAACGCCAGGAGATTTGGGCTCGAGGGCTTCGCTGCTGGCGCGCCGGTGGGCCTGTTGATCGGGATCTCGTGCGTGCTGTCGTTGCCCCTCCTGGAAGGGCGCAGCTGGGTGGCCTTCGGTCTGACGGCGCTGCCGTACCTCGTCTCGGTGTTCGACTTCCTCGTATTGCCGGCGATCACGCCGGAGGGCGACTCGAACGCATTCCATCAGCCGATGTTCGATTACTTCGTGGAAGCTTTCGGGAAGGATCACTACCTGCCGACGTGGTTCCCGTTCCAAGGGGGCGTCCCGGCGGCGATGTTCCAGATCAACTTCTTCTTCACCCTGCCTGCTCGCTTCGTCGGCACGGTCCTGGCGGCTCTGATCCCACTGCCTACGCTCTTTTTCTACAAGCTTCAGTTCATCCTCAGCGTCGTTCTGCTGGGTTTCGGCTGGTGGCTCGTTCTGTTGCGACTGACGAAGTCCCGGACCTCGGCATACCTGGGCACCGTGACGCTCATGATGGGCGGCACCGGGATCACGTCTCATCAGGAACAGGTCATGGCGACCGCGCACCTGGTTCCGTGGTTCGTGCTGTGTCTGCTCGAACTGCGCGAGCGCCCGGCGTTTCTGCTCCCGTTGCTGATCCTCGCCGGCATCGGCACGTACACCCACTATCCACAGATCCTGGCCATATCGTTCGCGGCCTTCTCGGCCGCTGTCATTACGCTGAAGCCGGAAGTCTTGCAGGCATGGCGAGATCTAAGACGCCGTCCCTGGTTTCTCCTGGTCTGTCTCGTCGCTCTTACAACGAGCCTCGCTCCTGGGCTTTACATGCTGGGACATGCGGACGAGTTCGGCAGCCCGGAACGGGACGCGGCTACACTTCGCGTTGACGACTACGAAGCCTATCTGCAGCTCAACTTGCAACAGACGTCGTCCGCGCCCGTCCACAGTCTGCTCGAGTACCTCGTCCCCGGAAACAAACCTGACTCCCCCATGAACGAGATGGACAGCTCCGGTTTGTTCGTTGGGCGGATCGGTCTGGCCCTCGGACTGCTCTCTTTATTCGGCGGGCGCTCGAGCTTGCGGCTTTCCATCGTCTTCGTGGTGCTCGCAGGCCTGTTCGCCGCGCTCGTGGTAGGGGTCAACTTCGTCTTACCGAGGTTTCTGTTCTGGGCGAGGTTCCCCCTAATCGACGTTTTCCGGCAGTGGTACCACTTCATGCCGATGCTGAATCTCTGCCTCACGGTGCTTGCGGCGCTCGGACTCGGCGTGATTCGTCGACGGGCGTTCATCGGGGCGGTGATCTTCGTGCAGGTCTTCGATCTCGCCTCCTTTGACCGGGCCTACATCCAGCGAATCGTCAAGAACGAGGAGCGGACGCTCGAGGAGACGCTCAACTCTCAACTGCAGTTCCAGTATCGCGGCCGCATGGAACTGGGTCGTGAGTGCCCCACGAGCGTCCCGGACAAACCGTTTCTCACCCGAGCGGTGGTGGCGGTCGCGGGCGGCCGTGCGGCGGAGCGATCAAGGGTGTGTCACCTTGCCGACGCCGCCCGTGTCGTTGTGCCCGGCGACTTCCCTGTGACCTTTCTCGCCGGTCGGGAGGAGCACAGTACATCGCCCATGATCTGGAGGCACTACCACAACATGATGATCGCGTACCTCGACGGCCAGGAAGCGGCATTGCTGGTCACACCGCTGAACGAGGGGCTCGATTTTCGGGCCGAAGTCGATGGATCGCCATCGCAGGTCTGGCGCATCAATGGGGCTCTCGTGGGGGTCCTGGTCGGGCCACAAACTCGATTGGTCGTCCTCCGCCCCGCGCAAGGTTTCTTCAAATTCTCGGTACTCCTGCAGGCCATCCTCTACGCCACGGTCACGATCGTTCTGGTCGTGGGGCTGCGAAGGAGAGGCGCGGGAGAAGGAGCCCGTCTCGCCTAGCAGCGGTTCCTACTTCTTCTCCCCCGCGAGGCCGAGCTGAGCCGCCATCTCGGCGCCATTACCGAACCACCAGAGCTGCTTCACCTTTCCACCTTGCACCAGAGCGATCTCGGCGACGTGGAGGCTGATCGGCTTGCCCGTCTTCTTCAGCTTCATCATTGGCAGGTTGCCATCGTTGGTGCCGTCAAGGGTCGCCTGGCTGAGCACGTAATCTCCGGCTGGCCACACCGCGGTGTTGTTGAACCTCACGTCCGAGAACGCGCCCACGAACGTCTTGAAGAGTCCCGCGATCGCCTGCTTGCCAATGATGTCCTTCGGCAGGGTTTGATCACTGATGACCGCGTCATCGGCGAACACGGAGAGCAGCGTCTTCCAGTCGCGTGCGTTGAACGCCGCGTGTCCCGCATTCAGAAGCGCCTGGTTGGCCGTCTCGGTTTCGCTGCCCGAGCTTTTCACAACACGTTTGTCGCCAGGTGTCGCCAGCACTGGGCGCATCGGCGTCTTCGCCATCCCGATCTGCGCCATCAGGGTGGGTGCATCGAAGTAGTGCTCGCTCGCCTCGATCTTTCCAGATGTCTTCAGGTGATCGACGGCCAGGGTCAGCAACCCGAACTTCTTGCCGGTCGGCGGAGCGCCCATGAACTCACCGGTATTCGAGCCCGAAAGGTGTCTCACCTGTGCCACGTGGACGTGGGTGATGAGCGTCAGCTGCGGCGTGACCTTCAGGTCCCCGAATGCCCCGAAAAATCCGGCCATCATGCCCTCGATGGCGGCCTGGCCGTCGGCGGTGGGCATGCCGGGGACAGTCAGCTTTCCGTTGGCCGTCCAGCAAGAGGCGATCTTCTTTGCGTCGTGTGTGGCGATCGCTGGGGAGTGACAGTCCTCCATCGCCTTGAGCAGGGCTTCGTCCGAGTAGTTCGGCTCGGGCGGCGGAGGTGCGGCTGTCGGAGGGGCCGCGATCGGGGTCTGCGGCAGTGGCGGCGGCGGTTCCTCCTTGCACGCCGCGGCGGTGAGGGACAGGACGGCGGCCGCGATCGCAATCTTGTGTACGGGAATCATGGCCTCTCCTTGGTCGAACGTCTGGGCAAATGGCCCTGGGGAACGGGCATTTTAGTCAGCGGGATCGAACTTGCAAGCGCTGCTCGGCGGCAACGCGTCGCGCCATCAGGCCGAGTCGTTCTCGCGTCCGTGCGGTATTTCAGCTAATAATGAGAGAACATCGTGTCCCCGAACGAGAAGGAATCCGCCGAGTCCGCGCTGGAGACAGCCGGGAGTAACCGCCCCGGTTTCTTGGCCGAGTTCTGGGGCTTTCTGCGAGAGAACAAGAAGTGGTGGCTGGGGCCCATCGTAGTCGTGCTCTTGCTGCTCGGTGTGCTCGTGGTCCTGGGCGGCAGCGCTGCAGCCCCGTTCATCTACACGCTGTTCTGATTCACTGTCACCGTTGCGGCTCTTTGGCGGGCACAGCGAACCGCTGCGCGATTTCCAGCGCGATTCTTTCGGGAAGAAGCGTGTTGCCAAGGTCGACGAATTCGACCCCGTTTCTCTCGAGCTCGGAGCGTCGTTCCAGCATCCGTTGGTACCCTTGCAGCAAGCGGGGAGAGGCATTGCGTGCCCCTGGTTCCAGAAAATGCAGGTAGCGCGCTCCTTTTGCTTTGGCGATGACCTGCATCTGGGTGGACGAATCGCTCCAGATCTGCACGACGGTTTCGAGGAGCGACGTCGGATCATGACTGCGAGGAGACCGGGCATCCACAGGCAAACTTCGCGCTCGCATCCGACCTTGCTGCACGGTCCCGAGTTCGGAGATGCGCATGGCGAGGGGACGATCCAGCAGGTACCAGAAGAGATTGGCGATGGCGCTCGCGTCCAGCAGAGCGTGATTCATGCGAGAGGCGAGGCGTGTGCGCACGTCGTTGTACAAGCGAATCTCTCCCTGAAGGCTGAGTTTTTCGACGTCGCCCGTTCCCAGAAAAAATAAATCCCAGTAACGAGGATAGATGGGATTTATCCCGTTCCTGTAATTATCGAATCCATAGATCAGCTCATTGAGGCCATCGATGTTGACCACCACATCGAAGTGGTATCCGGAGAGCGAAAGGTAGGCGTAAGAATTGAGCTGCTGCGGCTGCTTGTACGAAGGGATGGCCGCGGTGACGAGCCGAACTTCCTTCCCTCTGAACTGAGGCGCCTCGCGTAGCTTCCTGAGGAAGACATCGGAGTCGCGGGCGAGATGCCACGCGGCCGATCCCCCGAACAACCCTACGACGATTCGGTCCGGCGACGGCGCTCGTGCCACCGGAGCGCCATGCGTGGCCACGCCTTCCGGACTGAGGCCGCGACCCTCCGGAGCCTTCGAAGGCGCAGCGATGTAACCAAGATAAGGATGGATGACGACCCGGTTCGGTCCCATTTCCGGGAGAAGCCCCTCGGATGCGCCCGGGGCCCGGGCTGCTCCAGGTGGAGCAATACTTTGCGGCAGAAGGTTACGTGACCGGCGCAGTTCCGTCATGCCCATGTCGCCGGACGAGGCGACGTAGAAAACGCGCGCACCGATCTCGACGACCAGCAGGCCGAGAACCAGGGCCAGAACCCGGAAGGCGACCGTCACCTCGGGGCCTTTCCCGCCGAATCCAGCCGGCGCGTGATCTCACCAGCCACGTACTCCCCCAGGATTCTATAACCGCTGTCCTCGAGGTGACAGCAGGTGTCTCTGTAGACCGTCTGTGCGACGTCGCGGAAGATCGGTGTCGGATCGATGACGCCGCTTTCCAGCGTCAGTAGCCGTCGATAACCTTCCGGTATCCAGCGGACTGCGTGCGACGCGGGGTCGTATGCATGGGCCTTCTCTGCGGTGGTGAGTGTCTTGCCCGCCGGCCAATATTGATTTGGCTGCAACATATGCAGATAAACGGCTCCCCGGGATCTGGCCACCTGGCCCATCATCGCAGACCCATCCGCCCACATGCGAACCATCGCTTCCATCAACCGCGACGGATCCTTTTCGATGTCGCCGTAGTCGTAACGAGGTCCGCCGATGATGTACTTTCGGAGGTCGTCCGTTTCACTCGATCGGCTCCGCAAGTTCTGTTCCAGCGCATAGGTGCGCCATTCGAGACGGCGGTCGATCACGCCCCAGACCAGATTCACCAAGGCGCTGTGCGATCCGATGGATGAATCGTCGATTGCGCCCGCGAGCCGTTGTCGCGTCAGGCGGACGATGCGCATCTTGGCCAATAGGTCGATGCGTCCCAGATCGTCGAAGGACGCCAGAAGCGGCTCCCACATGATGGGGTAGACCACGCTAGGCCGCCATGGATTCAGGTCGTTGTATCCATCGAGGTTGAGGATGACGTCGAAGTGATATCCAGCGAGAAGTAGGTACGAGAGGGCATACCATTGCTGCGGCATCTGTCCCGAGTTCATCGCCGCGTTGATCAGTCGTACCTCTTTGCCGCGCAATGCCGGCGCGTCTTGCAAGCTTTTGAAGAATCCTGATCTCGGCAAGCCCAGTTCGAAGGCCAGGGATCCTCCGAACAGGCCGATGACGATCCGGTCAGGCGAAGCTTCGCGCGGCGCTGGCCCTCCGTAGGTCAGGACCGCCTCTGCGTTCCAGGCACAGACATCCTCGCCATGGAGCGGTTGCGTGTAGACGTAGGCACGATAGGGATGCAGAAGAAAGCTCTCCCTTTCGTTCAGGAAGTCCTGGCGGACCTCCTCGGGCTTCACGGACTCCCCTGTGCTTCGCATTCCCGTCAGCCGCGCGCGCCTCGCGCGAAGCGTTGCCGCTCGCGGGAACTCCTTCGTCCAGACGAGATAGAGGATCCGGGCTCCGACGTCAGTCGCCAGGAGGACGACGAGGGAGGCGATCACCACGTAGATGAAGCGACGGCTGGACCTCGATATGGACATCGCAGCCTCGAGCAACCGGCAGGTGATCGAGTATATCATGCTGGCGATGCGGACCCCTGAGAGGCCGGGGTGACGAACGCCGTCTTGAGCCTGGCGCTACTCGTGGCCCCGATCGAGGTCGAGCGTGACGTCGAGTACTGCGTCGGAGGCGGTCGCTCGCTCAGGCTGCACATTGTCAGGCCCGCGGAACGGTGGGAGCGGCCGCTGCCGGTGGTCGTGTTCATTCACGGCGGCGGCTGGATGAAGGGTACGCACGACGCGGGCATCGCGTGGCTCCAAGGGTTCGTCCGGCGCGGCTACTTCGGCGTGTCGGCGGAGTATCGTCTCAGTGGCGAGGCCAGGTTTCCGGCCCAGATCCAGGATGTCAAGTGCGCCATCCGCTACCTGCGCGCCCACGCCCGCAAGTACCGCATCGACACGGACCGAATCGCCGCGTGGGGTGACTCGGCCGGCGGCCACCTGGCGGCGTTGCTCGGCACGAGCGGCGGGGTCGCGGCGCTGGAGGGGTCGGGCGGTTGGCCGGGCCAATCGAGCCGCGTCCGTGCGGTGGTCGATTTCTACGGTCCGACGGACTTCCTGCGCATAGGCAGGGCCGAGAACAGTTCGGACACCCCCGGGTCGGCTTTTTTCGAGCTGGTAGGCGGCCCTGTCCGCGAGAAGCGTGACCTCATTGCGGCCGCCAACCCGATTGCGTACGTCTCGAAGGACGACGCTGCTTTCCTGATCGTGCATGGCGACGCCGACGACGTCGTCCCGGTAAACCAGAGCACGCTACTCCACGAGGCGCTGCGCCGTGCGGGCGTGCGATCGACGCTGAAGATCATCCCGGGCGGCGGGCACGGCGGCCTCGATCAGTCCGCCGTCGATCCGTTCCTGGACAGAGAGCTCAAGGGGCGGCCAGCAGCAGATACTCGTCCATGACCCCGGGCGCGCTCACGCGCCGGTCGTTTTTTGCGCGGTCGTGTCCAGCGATGCGGCGGGCTTGATGTCGGCCACGATCCGCAGCAGAGACCTGAGCGGGACCGAGGGCACCTCCTCCGGCTTCCATCGCGATCGTTCCTGGGCTGCCTTCAATGCTTGGGCTTTGCCCCGCGCTTCCTCCAGAGACCAGCCGGAGGGCTTGAAGTCTTCCGGCCGGAAGCCACTGACCCGTTGACGCTGGCGCAGCTCGGGGTTGAGCGCGGTCATGATCGGCTCGCTCACGCCGAGGGGCAGCGAGGTCATGCCCAGGTTGACCAGCACCAGGGCGGCCATCCGGGCCATGTGCGCGATCTCGCGCGGCTTGACGAACCAGCGTTCGGGAAGCTTGTACCACCCCGATCCCTTCCGCCCCGTCACGATTGCAGACACAGCGTCCAGGTTCAGGTAGCTCTTGATGTTGTACCGGATGATGTCCCGCTTCAGCTCCCACTCGGATGCCGTCTCGGGAACGTAGGGCAGCGGAGCGGTGTCGAAGACGCTGCGGGTCACCGAGAGAGTGCTGTTGAAGTTGGACCACCCGGGCTTGACCTTCACGCGCGGGCTTGCGCTCAGGTCGCGATAAAGAGGGGTGCCAGGGTAGGGGATCAGGTTGTTGTACTTCGAAGATTCGACTTGTGCGCTGCGCACAAGCCGGAAGGTAGTCTCACGGTCCCGGGCAGTTTCGGTCGGAAGTCCGAAAATCATGAAGAGCGAAACATTCATGCCGTGCCGTTTTGCCAGTTCGACGGCGTCCATGTGCTGCTGAACGGTCTCGCCCTTGTCGATGACGTCGGCCAGCCGGTCGGTCCCGGTTTCCATGCCGAAGCCGACGTGTCGAAACCCCGCCTCCGCCATGATCGGCACCACGTCGGCGTGGAAATTGTCCGCGCGCGTCTGGATCGAAAGCGAGCAGCGCTCGGGCAGGCGTGCCTCGATGATCGCCTGGCAGACCTCGACCACCCGGCGTTTCTTGAAACAGAAGTTGTCGTCGTAAAAGACGATCTGTTTCTGCTTGAATCGATCGACCAGGATCTCCAGCTCCTCGACGATCCGCTGGGCTGACTTGAAGCGGTAGGTGGTCCCGGTCATCATCCGCTGGCTGCAGTAGGTGCAGTTGTACGGACACCCGCGCGACGTAATGATGAACCCCATGTCGTACTTGGGATCGGAGAACAGCTCGTACGGGAAGATGGGGATGGTGTCGAGGTCCGGTATCAGTGGCACCTCGCCGGTGTCGACCAGGACACCGGCGCGCTTGAAGCAGAGCCCTGGGATTTTCTCCGGGTCGCCGCCCTCCCGGATCGCGCGGTAGAGTTTGAGTATCGTGTCCTCGCCCTCGCCGCGGACGACGAAGTCGATGCTGCCGGTGTCGAGAGCTTCCTCCGGGAGCGCCGTCGCGTGCAGCCCACCTGCCACCACGATGGAGTCCGGAAACTCGGCCTTGATCATTCGCGCCAGCGCATAGGCGCGGACGACGTGCGCTGTGAGGCAGGACAGGCCGAACACGTATGGCTGCTCGAGCCCCTGGACGAGCTGCCGCAGGCGCGCCGGGTCGATCTCGGCGATCTCGTCGTCCGCCACTCGCACCGGTATGCCCGCCTGTTTCATCACGGCCGCGAGTGACCCGATCGCCACCGGGATGCCGACCGGAATGTAGCGGGACAGAAAGCCGCCGAAGCGTTCCTGCGCCGGGTTGATGAACAGCATCAGAGTTACCGAGTATAGTATCGGACGAACGGGATCAAACCTGTTCGGTCGGGTGCGAGCTAGGCACACATGAACACCGTCAGCGCGCTCAAGGTTGCCGGCCAGATAGGCCGCGCGGTGCTGAGTGATCGGGTCAGTTACCTGATCGTGTTCGTCACCGCCCGGTGCAACCTGCTCTGCAAACATTGCTTCTATACGGAGGAGATCCAGAACGCGAGCAGCAAGCGCGAGTTGACGCTGTCCGAGTACGGTCGGATTGCCGAGAAGCTGGGGCCACTCACCAATCTGAACTTCACGGGCGGCGAACCTTTCTTACGGCAGGACCTTCCGGAGATCATCCGCGTTTTCCGCAAGCACACGCAGGTCCCGTTCGTGGGCATCACCACCAACGGACTCTTGCCGGACCGGACGGTGCAAATGGTCGAGCGCGTCTCCCGGGACGGCGAGGCCTACCACCTCAAGATCGGCGTGTCGCTGGACGGTTTCGAGGACGTCCACGACGGCATGCGTGGCAAGATCGGCGCGTTCAAGGAAGCGCTGCGGACCATCGCTGGTCTGAAGCCGCTGCGTGCACGCTATCCGACGCTCATGGTCTACGTCTCCACGACGGTCACCAAGTACAACAAGGCGACCATCCGCGCGTTCATCGACCTCGTGCGCAAGGACCTGGACGTGGACGCTCATTACCTGGGGTACGTGCGGGGCAACACCATGGCGGAAGACGCCAAGGAGGTCACCCTCGATGAGTACCGGGATGCGACCGAATACCTCAGTCATAGGTGGAATCGGAACAGCCCGTTCTACAACCTCCTCAACGGCCTCAATACCTTGATGGTCTCGGTCAACAAGGAGACCATCGACAGGAACGGCTACGTCTTGCCCTGCGTCGCCGGGGAGAAGATGCTGACCTTGAGCGAGGAGGGGATGGTCAAGCCGTGCGAGGTTCTGGAGCAGATCTCGTCGTCGCCGCACGTGATGGGAAACGTCCGCGAACACGACTATGACATCCACCAAATCCTGGCGACACCGGCAGCCCGGGAGATCCGGCGGAAGATCCTGGTCAATCACTGTCACTGCACATTTGAGTGCGCCAACCAGGCAAGCATCGTCTACAAGCCGCGCAGCCTGGTCACCGCGGCGAGGCTCTACCTGGGCCAGAAGGTCAGAAGCCGTCTCGGCCAATGAGCGACGTGCGCTCGGCGCCTACGCTGATCAGCATCATCATTCCGGTGCTCGACAATCCCACCGGACTGGCAAAGACCATCGAGTCGATGGCGAGGATCGAGGACGACGCCTTCGAGGTGATCGTCGTGGACGACGGGAGCGCGGAGCCGTTGCCGGACACGTTGGCGTCGTCGGTCATAAACTGCAAGATCGTGCGGCTGGAGGTCAACCACGGGACCGGGGCGGCGCGGAACATCGGCGTGGAGGCGTCCGCGGGTTCAATCCTCGCCTTCACCGATTCCGACTGCGTGGTTCCTCCCGGGTGGCTGCGGGTCATCCGCGAGGCCATGGAAGACCGGAGCATCGAGGCGGTGGCTGGCGCTTTCGGCGATTATCCGCAGCCGAACGCCGTCACCTGGCTGCACTTCCTGGAAGTAACGTACTACCGGGATCCCGAAAAGGAGTTCATCAACTGCTTCAACACCAACAACTTCGCGATCAGGAGGGAGATGTTCGGGCGGATCGGCGGGTTTCCGGACATGACCATCGGCGAGGATCTGATCCTCGGGTACAAGCTGTTCAAGGCGGGCGTCGACGTCCGCTCGCTGAATCACCTGCTCATCGAGGAATCCTTCCGGCCGACGGCGGCGCGCTATTTTGTCCAGCAGTTCAAGCGCAGTTCGGCTGTGCTGGAGATCTACCTGCAGACCCCCGAGGTGTATTTCATGAAGTGGCCGGTTAAACGGAGCACCTTGCATCTACAACTCGTCGCGTTGATGGCGATGCTGTTGACGCCGGTCGCCGGGTTCGGGCTCGGGTTCTCGTTTTTTTGTTTCATGGTCCTTGTGATGATGAACGGGAGTTTCCTGGCGTACGCCTGGCGGAAGACGGACCTGCCGATGACCATCAAGGTCCTGTTGCTCGCTCTTCTCGTCCGGAACACGGCGTGGCTGTCAGGCATGGCCTGGGTGACGGCTCGCCGTCCCAATCTGTTGTTCTCGGGCGTAGGGCGCTTGCTCCGGTACCTCCGTGACTCGCGCGCTTGATCGCGGCTTCGCTTTCCTGTGTGTCGTGGTGGTGATCCTGAATTTGCCGCTCATCACGGGCGAGGTGTTCCCTCAGCACGATACGCGCAACTTCCTCGAGAACTTCTTCTTCTTCTACAGCGAGCTTTTCTTCCATGGCGAACTGGCGCTGTGGGTCCCCAATGGATTCTACGGGCTGCCGAGCGATTTCTTCTTCATCTGCCAGCAGCCCCCCATGTACTACCTGGTCGCTCTCGTGGGAGCGGCATTGCGCATCCGCCACGTCCTCGGCCTTTTCATCGCAGCGACCATCCTGGAACAACTCGTGCTCCTGTACGGCACATGGCTGCTTTCGTCGGCGATCTTCAGGCACCGATTCACTGTGCTGTTCGTCTGCGCGGCCACCGTGGCCAGTCAAGTGCTGATCGTACAGACGACGTTCAACTTCCGGATGTTCTACCTGCTGCCGCTTCTGATCCATTTCTTGCGCCGGTACCTCCAGGGCCACGGCGCACGCTACGCGCTCTACACCGCGTTTGTCTTCGTCCTGTCCCTGCCGGGGGGCGCGCCCTACATTGCCGTGATCACCCTGCTCGAACTCGCGGTCTTCGGGCTGGTGTTTGTGATCCGCATGCGGCCGCCCTGGCGTCGTCTGCTACCGGCGTCGCGTCGCGAGGCGGCGCTCTGCGCACTACTCGCCGCGGCGGTGGGTGCCTATGTCATCGCCTACGCTCTTTACGTCCGCGGCGTGCTGGATCTGACGGAGGTGCTCTCCAGCGGTCGCGATCCAACGACCGGCAAGGTGGACCTGGGTACGTTCCTGTCTTATGGAGATGATATCGGCTTCGCGAAGTTTCGCGATCTGGTGGATCCGGTGTGGCGTCTGGCGCAGTTCGCGTCCAACAAGAACATCTACGATCAAACCTTGTTCACCGGTTTATTGCCGCTGCTGTTCCTGGTGCGCAGTGTTCGATCCTGGCGCGCTTCCAACTGGCAATCGCTTCTCGCCGTTTGCATCGTCCTCGGCCTGTTTTCGGCGGGCTCCAAGACCTTCCTCGCCGAGTCGCTCTATCACCTGTTCCCGGGGATGAAACACTACCGCCACATTGGCTTCGTTGTGAGTTGCTACAAGATCCTCGTGCCACTGCTGGCGGGATTTTTCCTCGATCACTTGCTCGATGGTCGCTCTGTCCCATTCCGCGAGTTCATCTGGGTCGGGCTGGCGGGTATGGGTGCGGTCGCCGTGATGGGGCGCGGAGCGAATATTGTATTCTGGGCCGGCGGAGCGGTGGTCATGGCGACTTGGTTGGTCGCCAGCCGGCACCGGACTGACAGGATGCGGCTGTTCCAGTTCACGGTCATGGCCCTCCTCTGTCTGGAACTGGGCACGTACCAGCGGCTCCTCACGAAGGCCTTTGCCGCATCGAGCGCAATCCGCCGTCCTTCGGCCGACGGATACTTCGACGTGACCGACCATGTCTACCAGGAGAACAGGAGCGACCCTCCAACGAGCTCGCGAGCCGCTGTTGCGTACGGGGGGACCCAGCTCCAGTGGTCACAACAATACGGGTTTACTCACAACGTCATGCGCTGGGATCCGTGCTCCCATCTCCTGCATATCGACACGGTCAACCGGCGATTGATCGCCCTCATTCGTGCGCGCGGCGGGAGCACCGGCGGTGCGGCCCTGGACATTCCTCCCGACGAGACGTTGTTGAAGGCGCTCGGTTGCCTGGCGCCGAAGCTGAGGATGATCAACGACGTCCGGTTCGCCGGCAATTCCCAGGCGGCCGCGAGCCTGATCGCCGAACCCGCGTTTCCGGCGGACGCAGTCGTTCTTGAACGTGACCCCGCGCCGATTCGCGATCCGGGCGCCTGGTCGGTCCGCGTGACCGAGTTCCGGTCGAACGCCGTCGCGGCTGATGTCAGCAGCGAGGGTGGCGGATGGCTGTATCAGGCCGACGGCTGGAACCCGCGGTGGCGCGCATCTGTCGACGGCGTTCCGGTCGAGGTGATCCCCGCGAACATCGCGTTCAAGGCCGTTCCCGTTCCGCCGGGCATGCACCGGGTGCGTTTCACCCTGGATTCCGGCGGCCGCAATCCGCTGGCCCTGGTCCTGATCGTGTGCGGGGTGGTTCCGATGCTGATCTTCGTGGGCGGCGCGCTGGCTTTGTTGAGGAGGCGGGTTCGAGATGGATGATGCTCGCCAGGCTGGACAGCCGCACGGCCAGAAAGATCGCAACCTGGGCGTAGAGCGGGGCCTCCCCTTTCCCCCGGGAGCGCCACGCGTGGCATGATACGCGGAAGTGGAAAGATCCCTGGCCGTCAACTCGGGGTGGTCGCGTCCGTCGTCGTTCCGCTGCGGGCCCGCCGTGGGGGCTGATGGACCTGATCCGGGCGCGAGCGCGGGCTGAGCAGATGATCGAATCGACGGCCCGCGTTGCCCGCCGGTCGTGGCCGCTGGTGGTCTTGTTCCTGTTCGCGGCCTACTACTGTCATCGCTTCTACGGGGTCCAGTTCTCCCTCCGGGGAGACGCCGCCCTCAACAGCTACTTCCGCCTGCACGAGGAGATCGTCCGTGCAGATCACAATCCCCACCAACTCCATTACATGACCCACTGGATCCCGCACTACGGGCTCTACAACCCGGTGCTGCGGGCAGCGGTCGTTCTTGTGCGCCTGCTGGGTGCAGATCTGCCCGCGGCTGCGCAGGGGCTGTTCGCGAACATGCTCACGGCGTTCCTCCTCCTGTACCTGCTGGCCGGATCTTCATGGTGGTTCCTGCGCGCAGGCGGCCTCGGGAACCCCGCCGCCCTGTTGGGGTCGGTCGTCGTGTCGTTCACCGGTTTTCACACGACGACCGGCGTCGGCGAGTTCGATCTGTTCTACCTCGCCTCCTTCGCCGCCGTGCCCTGGACCCTCCTCTGCTTCCTGAAGCTCTGCGAAGGGACCCAGCGCCTGCGCTTCGCGTGCGGGGCCGCAATGGCCATCGGCCTGTCCCTGCTCGCGGGCACCGACGTTCCCCTCTTCTATTACCTGCCGTTCTCCTTCGCCCTGCCGTTCCTCGACTGGTTGAGGCAAAAACGCCTCGGTCGGTCCGCGCGGCTGCTCGCCTTCCAGGTGTTGGCCCTGCTTCTCGGCGCGGCCATCGCGCTGCCGCTCCTCGTGCCGGGGCACCTGTCGCTTTCCGAGACGGTACGGCAGAACACGTCGTTCACGTGGGACGGGAACATGGCCTCGCCGCGCGAGATCCTGTTCACCCTGCTGTTTCGCGACTGGTGGCCCGGCGGCGGCAGCGGCGCGTACCATGAACGGGATTTCTTCGTCGGCTTGCCGGTGGTGGCCCTGGCGGTCGTTGGCCTCGGCGCGTGTCGGTTTCGCCGCGAACCGGACCCGCGCCGCGCGCTGTGGGATCGATTCATGCTACTGCTCCTCGTCGCGGGCGGAACTCTTTGCCTCTTCAGCGTGCTGCCTCGCTTCCTGCAGGACGCGATTGCGTGGTTCTCCCTGCGCCTCTCGATCAGGTTCCCGAACCGTTTCTTCATGCTGGTCCTGTTGCCGCTCGGGTATTTCGCGGGGCGCGGACTCGAACAGGCGGCGCGACGTCGGGTGCTGCCGGTCGCGGCCACGCTGTTCGTGGCGGCCGTGGCGATCGCCTGGTGGGAGGTGCGGCCGGGCTTGGCCAACCTGGGTCGCGACACCCAGGTGGCGCTGATCGCGTGCTGGACCTTTGCCCTACCGGCGACGCTTCTGTGCGCCCTGGCGGGGACCGTCGAACGGATCCGCAACGGCGTCGTGTTCCTGGTGTTCGGAATGTACGCGTTCGCGCAGCCGCGACTCCCGCCCACGCCGCTGGATTTCCTGGGTTTGCGCTGGAACTATGCGTCCGCGGCCAAGGAAGCCACACGGGAGCTCACGGAGCCTCCAGCGCTCCTGCGCGATCCGGCGACACGCAACGGCCGCCTGTTCATCAAGACGGAATCCGTTTCGATCCATCGGCTGCTGTTCGCCGCATCCACGGGACACAAGATTGCGCTCGACTACGCCTTCGATCCCGCGTTTCCCAGACGGCTCCAGGACCTGGTCGCGCTCGGTAACCCCGCGTTGCACGACCTCGTGGGCGTCTGCTGGATCTTCGAGCTTGCGGACGAGGAGGCCTTGCAACGCGATTCGGTGATCCGGCCCGAGGCGCTGGTCCGCGCTCCGGGGTGCCTGCCCGAGGCCTTCGTGGGCTGGCGCTGGTTGCGTCTGGAAAGCGATCAAGCGGTCGAGCGGTGGATGGCGCAGGCGGACACCGCAACCCTCGCGCGGGACGTGGCGGTGGACTGCGCCGAGGGGGCCTGCAGCGGCCTGCCCGCCGATCCGACCGGCGAGCCGCCCGCCCACAGGCGCGGCGTCACGGTCCGGGTCGGCGATCCTGGCCGCATGGTGTTCGATCTTGCTGCAGGGCCGGGGCAGGTCCTGTTCGTCTCCACCGCGTATCGGGGCGACTGGCAGGCGTCGGTGGACGGGGCGCCCGCCTCGGTGGTCCGCGCGGACCACGCGTTCATGGGGGTGCCGGTGCCGCCGACCGCCTGTCGCGTGGAACTCGTTCTGAAGCCGCCGTACCGGCGGGAAGCGCAAGCGATCGGAATGCTCGCCCTCGGGCTGTGCTCGATCGGGATCACCGGCGCGCTCCGCCGTCACTCCAGGGGCAAGGTCCCGTCGACGTAGTCCTCCCAGATCGCCACCGAACGAGGCCAAGGCCTTCCGGCCCGAGGACATCAAGCGTACCATCGACACGTGCTTACCCGAGAACGGCGGTGGCTCGATGAAGGCGGCGGAAGCGAGTTCGAGTGAGGCGAGCTGTCGGCGTTCTGGTGGCGCTCGCCGCCCTTGGCGCGGCCGGCCTGGGAGCGCGCGCTGTCGAGAGCCGTCGCGTCTCCAGAAGCCGCACGGAGGCGGAAGCGGCGGCGGGCGTGGCCCAACGACAGGCGGCCCAGGTCGTGCGTGAGGCGATCGAGCTCGCGGAGAAACGGGCCGACGAGGCGGTCAAGCATCAGCCGCTGGTGGCCGAGATCAAGCTCCTTGGCGAGCAGCGCCTGGAAAGCGGCGATCTTGCCAAGAGGCTCATCGAGTGGTTCAAGAACGACTCGTCCTGGCAACTCTTCCGCCAGGAGTTCCCGGTCAACGGCCTGTCGCTCGACGGAGACGAGCTGGCGGTTCTGTGGGGGATGAAAGCCGAGGAGTTCCCGTCCGGCCCGCTGGTGCGGCAGGCGCGGCAGACCGGGCTGTCGTCCGCCATCGTCATGGGTAAGGGCTGGCCGTATACTTCCGGCGCAGCCAAACTGGTGTCTACTTTTCCGCGGCCCGTGGTGGTGGTGATGGGGCGGGCGATCGACAATGCCACTTTGAGGGATGTGACCGCAGTGACCGGAGGCGCCGCGCTGCTTAGCGACGGCAAGCAGGCGCTGAGCGGAAACGGCGCGAACGCCGAGGTGGCGCGCCTGACCAGCGTCGTCGGTCAGGAGAGCTCACCGGTCGTGCGCGCACCCAAGGGCGACTGGGCCGCGATGCCGGTCCCGGTGGCGCCTGGCCTCTGGATCTGGGCGTTCGCCGACACCAGCAGGTACGTCATCGCGAGCGCAGCGTGGGCAAGGACCGCGACGATCGGAGTCTGGGGCGCGGGAGCGCTGATGGCGATCCTGGCGCTGGTGATCGGTCTTCGGCGGCCGCTGCCCGTCACGGGGTCGTAACGACCTCGGGAAACCTGTCGGCGAGGGCCCGGTAAATTCCTTCCGCGATTATCGAGTGTGCGCCTTCGTTCGGGTGTGGATCGTCGGGCGCGACCCAGTAGGACTGGGCGTCCTTTCCTTCGAAGAGCGGCAGGAGGTCGACAGGGTGAGCACCCTCCTTCGAAAAGACGGAGGCGACTTTCCGATGGGCCTCTTTGAAGGGATAGCGGGTCAGGTCGTTCAAGTAGGGCAGGAGAACCGGAAGAAAGCGTATTCCACGGGTCTTCATCGTCTGCGCGGTCTCAACAAGAGTCTCCTGATACCGATCCCAGTTCTCGCCCTGGTAATAGCGACTGTAAACGGTGGCGAAGTCTCGAGCGGGATCAAAAAGGGATCGGAGCTGAATGATCCGATGGGCGATGAACGCGGCCGTGTAGGAGGATCCTGTGAACCAGCCGAGAGTTTTTTTCTGGGTGGGTTCCGCATCGTTGATGAAGAAGCCCAGAATGACCGCGTCGGGATGATAGCGGGTTCCCTCGATCAGGAACGTGGCCAGTTCCTGGCGGGTGTTCGAATTCGGAATTCCCATGTTGATGATCTCGACTCGCGAATCACCGGAAAGGCCGGCAATCGGGTGGAGCCCGATCTGCCGCTCCAGAAGCTTCGGAAAGGTCTTCTCGGCGGGCACTCCCCAGCCGAAGGTGAGGGAGTCGCCCAACGCGATCACGCGGTAAGTGCCAGGCGGCTTTTCATAGGGAATCTCGGCGTCCCGCAGGCCCTTGGAATTGATGGTGACATCGACATTCATGAGGTGGAGCGAGCGGGACGGGAGGTGAATCTGGGCGCGCTCGTCCTCGACCGGTGTCTTGAGCTTGGACGTGTATCGCCACATCTCGATGTCGTAGTTGGTGACGATCGAAAAGTAAGCTCTGAAAAACAGCTCTGACAGAGCCGCCGTCACGACGACGGCCAGCCCGGATGCGATCAGCTTGCGCGCGAACGAGGATCGCATCGCGGCTACTCCAGCCAGGCTAGAACAACGTGTAAATGAACGGAGCGACCATGGGTGCTTTTTGGGCGACGACGAGAAGCACGGCGATGATCACGAAGGCCGCGAGGATCGGGTAGAGGAACCACTTCTTCTCCGCTTTGAGGCTTCGCCAGAGGTCACGCCACATAGGGAAAGCGTACAGTAAGGAACCGGACTTCGCAGCGCAATAACGCCGTGCGTTCATGGCGGTGTTGTACTATGGTGCGCACGTCGATGGGCGACAGGGCGAGGCAAGCCACTCGGCTCCAGAAGGCGGCCCTCGTGGCTCTCGGGGTGTTCGGGACCCTGCTCGTCGTGGAGCTATCGATGAGGACCGCCGGCTGGGCGCTACTGACGCTTCAGAACCGCAGGAACAAGGTCGCCGCGCGGGAGAAGGGCGTCGTCACGATAATGTGTCTGGGCGAATCCACCACCGCACGGGGGGGCGCGGATTCCTGGCCGGCCCAGCTCGAAGAGGTCCTGAACGCCCGGAAGCTCGGCCTTCATTTCAACGTGGTCAACAGGGCGACGGAGGGGGTGCAAACCGACACGTTGCTGGCCCAGCTCGGCTCGAACCTCGACAAGTACCAACCGTCGATCGTCGTCACGATGATGGGCGTGAACGACGGCGCCCAAACCGTCCAGTACGACCGGACCGTCCGGTCCGTGTTTGCGCTGTTCCTTCATGAAATCAGGCTCTACAAGCTCTTCAGGTATCTGTGCGCCGGTTTGGTGACGCCGGCGGCGGCTGCCACTCTCGAGAAGCCCGGGGACAGGGAGAGATACTACCGACTGGTCTCCGACGGAAGGAAACTCGAGTGGGACGGCCGGTACAGCGAGGCGGCTGTCATTTTCGAAGAGGCGATCAAGCTGCTCCCTGACGATGCGGCGGCCTACGTCGAGCTCGGCCAGAATTACCGGGCCCGGCGCGACTACGCCGAGGCCGAAGACCTGTTCGAAAAGGCGCTACAGGTCGACCCAAAGAACTACAGCGCCTTCGAAGCCCTTGGCATGTCGTATCGAGAGCGCGGCGATCTCGAGAAAGTTTTCGAGTTGAGCCAGCGTATCTTGAAATCAGGAATCGAGAATGATGTTTTCTACGGGTTCATCGGAACAGCCTATCGCGAACGGGGCCTGCTCGAAGAGGCCGATGAGTTCTTCAAGAAAGCCGAGAAGTTTCGGTCGACCTACTACAGTCCCGCGACTCGGCACAACTATGGAAAGATCGCTGACACCCTGCAAACAAGAGGGATTAGGCTCGTCGCAATGCAATACCCCCTTTGGGAGGTAGACAGTCTCATGCATCTCCTTGCTCCGAGACGCGGGATCGAGTTCGTCAGCAATGTCAGAAATTTCAAGCAGGCGCTGGCCCGAGAGCCGTTTGCCGCCCTGTTCACGGACAACTTTGCCGGCGCGTTCGGTCACGCGACCCGGAAAGGAAATCGACTGATCGCCGAGAACGTCGCCGACACGATCGCGAGGATCCTCAACTGATGCGAATGTCACCCCGAAGCCTGAAGCTCCTTCTGGGGGTTTCTCTACCCATTTTCGTGCTCTGCTTTGCCCCTCTGTTCGTCACGAACATTGGCCGCCAGACGGTACAGACCCTCACCAGGCAGCTGACCTGTACCCCTCGGCCGGAGTCACTAACGGACGAAGAGCGGAACGTCTTCCACCACGCGAACACTCCATGCACCTTCAAGACCGACGATGAAGTCAGGCTGTGGGTGCCAACGCGAGATGGGGGTACATACGAGTCCGTCAGGGAGTTCTCCGTCGTGAACTCGATCAACTCGCTTGGTTTCCGCAACCGTGAATACCCCCTCGAGAAAGCACCCGGAGTGCGCCGCATCATCCTTCTCGGCGACTCGATGGTCTTTGGCTATGGACTTCCCGCCGAGAAGGGATTCTTCACGCTCCTCGAGCAGCGTCTGAGCCGGCGTTGCCGGTGTGAGGTCGAGGTGTGGAACTTCGCGGCCGTGTCCTGGAATACCGTGATCGAGTACCTCGTCACCAAACACAAGCTCGGGGCGTACGACCCCGACCTGGTGGCCCTGTTCTTCGACGACAGCGACAGGCTGAAGAATCCGATCTTTCACAAGAACGGAGTGTTCAAGGACGGCGACCTCACGGCTGTTCCACCCTTCGACTACGACGGCATACTGGGTCATGCCTACGAAAAAGAAAATGCTTTGGTTGCGCGTCACCGACCGGAGTATCCGCCGTTCGATCCGGCCGACGTCGCGGTGTCGTCTCTGTACCTAGAGAAGACTGGCCGAGTGCTGCGGGACCGTGGCGTCCCTTATCTCGTCGTTTTTGTCCCGGGAACGCACAATCCAGCGGTCCAGGAAAAATGGCAAACACCGGTTTACGAGAGCCTCAAGAACGCGGGGGTCAATTTCGTCAACTTCTTCGATCGATTTGGTCCCCGGGAGATGGAACGATACTTCTTCCGTCTCAACAAGCACTGGAACGAGGAAGGCAGTATCTACGTAGCGGGTCTGCTCGAGGAGTACCTGTGCGACCACTACCCCGAGTTGCTCCGGTGCAGCGCCCCCAGCCGCCAGGACAGCGGCCGACGCGACTGATTTCCGGTTAGAACCCGGTACTGGTGAGATTCTGGTACAACACATCTGCCAGGATGCGGTGCACCGCCGCGCTCGGATGGGGATCGTCCCGGGCGATCCAGGCCTGTTCCTTCGAGCCGGTCATTCCTGCGGCCACCGCCGGATAGGCGTCAACGACGTCGAGTCCCATCGCGCCGAACTCGGCGGTCACCTTCCGATACACGCGGGGATAGGGTCCATCGGCTGCCAGATTGTGCAACTCGGGAACCAGGAGGACTGTCAGAGGAATCTGTCGGGCATCGCAGATATCTTTCAGTTCCCTGACCGCGGTCTTCACCCGCGTCCACGTCGGTCGGCCCTCCTCGTAGAGGCGCGTGTAGTGGTCCGCGAGAGACTCCGCTCTCACCGAAAGGATGGTTCTGATGTTCTGGTAGACGGTCGCCGCCAGCATCGAGTACTGCAGGATCACGTTGTCGTCTCCGACCGGATCAGGTTCCGCGTCCCGGATGTAGTACTGCAACACAGCCCGATCCGGCTTCGTCGCGTCCACCTGCCGCTTGAACATCGCGGTCTTGAAGACCGCGTTCACGTTGCCGATGCCGCCGTTTATTGCGAGATAGCTGGCGCCGGTCTGTGGCGCCCTCTCTCTGTTGAGGCGCTCCTCGACCAGTGCCACGAACCCTTTTTCGACTGGAACGCCCCAGGCCAGCGCGATCGAATCACCGATGATGTGGACGCGCCGCTCTCCCGCCGGTTTGGGAGTCAACAGTTGCCTGCTCCGATGGCCCATGGAATTGAGGGTGACGTCGACCCCCATCAGCCTGGCGCTGGTATTGGGCCGATGCTCGTGAGAAATCCCCGCCACCGTGCTCTTGATCTTGAGGTTCTTGGCGTATTTCAGCATCTCGATGCTGTAGATCGTGGCAAACGAGGCTAGGACCCTCACCGCCACTTCGGCGAGAACCAGCACGTAAACGCACAGGGAGACTGCGGTCAGGATCCTCTTGCGCAGAGGACTAGAACTGGAAGTAGATGAAGGGACGCTCACCGGTGTTTCCGTAAATGAGGATCATGCACGCAAGCAGCGTCATGAATGCATACTTGATCGGTCGTGGCCACTTGAGGACCATCATGTTGTCGTTCGCGCGATTCTGAAGGATCTCGATCACAAGCAATATGGCCGCCAGCACGGCGGCAAGCCAGATGCCCGCCGGTGCCGACCCGGCCGTGGGCAGGTGAAAGTTGACCAACAGGGAGCGGAACATCTCCACGATCTGATTCAAGGACGTCGCCCGAAAGATCAGCCACCCGCCACACGCAATATGGAAGGTCAACACGGTCTGAACGACCGGATTGATCCGGTCCCAGAGGTTCTTCGTGTAGTAGTAAATCCAGATCACGAGGGCGTGGTACAGCCCGAACAGACCGTAGTTCCACCCCACGCCGTGCCACATGCCGAGCAAGAAGTCGGTCGCGAAGAGCGTGAACGCGAACGCCACGCCATGTCGCCACTTCAAAGGCAGCCGTCGTACTTGCGGCTTGTTCTGGACGTGAACGTAAAGCGGCGAGAATATGTAATCGCGAAACCAGCTAGACAGCGAGATATGCCACCGGCGCCAGAAGTCCGAGATGTTCCTGGAGTAATACGGCCGGCGAAAGTTCTCGACCAGAACGATGCCCATGGCCAGTGACAGGCCGATGGCCATGTAGGAATAACCGGCGAAATCGCAGTAGATCTGGAAAGCGAAGGCGTACACGCCCATGAGGACGTGGAACCCGTCGTAAGGAGCGGTCGACCTGAAGACAGATTCGACAATCGGAGCCACGTTGTCGGCGATGACCACCTTGAGAAACAGACCCCACAGGAAGATGTAAGCGCCGCGGTACACCTTGGCCCAGGTGACGGTGCGGATCTCCAGGATTTGCGGCAAGAGGCTCGTGCCTCGCATGATCGGCCCCGCGATCAGATGGGGAAAGTACGAGACGTACAGACCGAAATCCACGAAGTTCTTGGCGGCTGGAAGTTTTCCCCGGTACACGTCCAGCACATAGCTCATCGTCTGGAATGTATAGAACGAGATGCCGATGGGAACGGCCGTACGAAGGAAAAAGGGATGAACGGTCAGGCCAAACCGAGCCATGAGAACCTGAAAACTCTCGGCGAAGAAATCGTAGTACTTGAATATACATAACAACGTCGTCTGCGAGCCGATGCTCATTGCGAGCCAGACGCGACGTCGTTTCGGATCGGCGCTGCCTTCGATACCCAGTGCCGCCGCATAGTCGATGATCGTCGACAGAGCGAGCAGGAAAAGATAACGCCAGTCCCAGGCGCCATAGAACACCCAACTGGCGACGAACAGCATGCGGTTCTGCCATCGATGAGGCAGAACGAGGTAAAGGGGATAGACGATCAGAAAGAAAGCCAGAAACTGGAGAGAATGAAACAGCATGGCTTTTCCGCCGCCAGAAACTACGGCGCGGTCGACGCCTCGACCAAGTCGAGCAGTGTGTTGATGGACATGAAGACGTCGAAATCCATCTTGTCGAGATCCAGCTGAACGCCCAGTTCGGTATCGATGAAGGTGATGACCAGCATCATCATGAAAGAGTCCAGATCCAGCGGAGCGTCCAGGCTGGGAACCTGCACCTGTTTCTGCTCCTCGATCATCGCCTTAAGTTTCTCGGCCATTGCGTCTCTAGTCATGTCCTGCTCGTCACTTTCAACCAGAGGTAGGCCGTGTCGAATGGAATGCCCGACCCGTGGTCCAATGCCTCTAATTCGCGTCTGAGGTCGACCATGAACTGCTGTTTGTCCTCGACCTCCGCAATCACGGGGGTAGACCTCGCCTTCCACCACTTCATGTGATCGTCGAAAGAGCCGTAAACGACATCGGTAAATTGCGTGGCTTTTACCTCGAACCGTTCACGAAAGGGCGTGAACGCGCGTTCGAGTTCGGTCGCCGTCACTCGTTGAACGAGCCCGGCCGTTTTGATGATCTGCGAGAACGTCAGGTGCTTCTTCAGGGCATTGACGATCGCTTTCTTGAAGTTAGCGCCGTCATCTCTGGCGATCATGAAGACATCGATACTACCGGTGTCTCTGATCACCCGCCGCATCTCCTGGACGGCCACGTCGAGCGATTTCACCCAGTGCAACGCCAGCGTGGAGATGAGCTTGTCGACCGATCGGTCAGGCAGTGGAATCCGCTCGAATGACCCATCGTGAAACGAGAAGCGCGCGTCCCCCGCGTACTTTTCGATGGCAATCTGTAGCATGCCTTCGGCCGGATCGACGCCAATCCCGCGCATGTCCCTGCGCACGAATTCGCCATGCAACTCGTCGAAGGCGAACCCTGTTCCGCACCCCAAATCCAGGACGACCTTGTCGTCGGGACCGAACTGAACCTGCTTGAGAAATCGAACGGTGATGTCACCGTACAGAAAATTCTTGTTCATGGGGTCTTCGTAGGCCCCAGCCCCCCGTTCCGAGTACGAGCGAATCGTGTCGGGATTCAATGGATGTATTCCTATGCATATCATATACTTGCCCGCAGCGAGCGCTGTCAACGGCGATCTTTTCGGTCCTTGACGGGCCAGTTGGGCACAGGTGACTATGGCCTCGGGCAGCGGTTTCGAATGCGCGCCAAGGAGCCACCACCATGAGCGCCCGAGGCAGGGGCATTCGTCATTCGGGTGCGCTTCTGCGCCTCATCTTCGTCGCCACGGTGGTGCTGATCATCGTGCTGACAACGGAGGTGGGAGCGCGGATCCTCTACCGCGCCTGGATGGGGGGTGGACTGGACCTCGCAACCCTCAAGGAGGCGCGCGTGCGGCTGGCCTCGGTGCGAGACGTGAAGAAGACCGAAGTACGCGACAATAGCAACTACCTCAGCCATCCCTATCGTGCGTACGTCTACTCACGACCGGCCCACGGCGACGCTCTCTGCGCCTGGAACACCGAGGCAGTTCTTTCCTTCGGAGGATCAGCGGCACGTGAATTCTCGCCCGATCGCATGGTCGTCGGTCTGTTCGGTGACTCCATCGCTTTCGAACTCGGTTTGTCGAGTTCGAGCCTCCTGAAGAAATTGCAAGAAGCACCCGCATTTCGCGGCAAGGAAGTTCGCCTCGTCAATGCGGCAACGCTCTCGGGACGAATGCCGATGCAATTCTACACACTGTCGTACCTGCTGGCATCTGGCTATCACTTCGACGTCGTCGTGAATCTCGACGGATTCAACGAGCTGAATCCAGCTCGTGACGCGAACATCATCTACCCCATCATATGGGCGCACCTTTTTCCGTCGCTCGATGATCTGGGACGCTACGATCTGCTGGCCAAAGCCCGAATCGTAGAGACGACGCGGCAGCGTCTCGCACAGCGGATGAACGATTCCCTCTTCGGGCGAAACAGCGCTGTGGTCAACCTGCTCTGGAGCGTGGTCGACCGACGTCTCGGCTGGCGGAGCTATTCCCTGGACCAAGAGCTACACAGTCGCGCAGGCGGAATGGATGAACTCCGGGAGTACATCACCGCAGGACCTCGGAACGAGGCGGCCGAGAGGGATCCGTCCCAGTTGAAGAACGAGATGATCCGCATGTGGCTCGAGGGGTCGTCGATGATGGGCCGTCTGGCACATTCGCGCGGCGCCAGGTACGTGCACATATTGCAACCCAATCCGTACTGGCCAGATGGCAAGGTCCTCTCTGCCGAGGAGGCCCGGCTTTACAACGGCAAGCTGCGAGGAGTCGACTGGATCCCGGACGGCTATCGCCAGGTCCTTGCCCAGCAGAGGGAGGCTGTCGATCCCACACCGATCTTCCGCGACGTGAGGGAGACCGTCTACAAGGACGAGGTCGGTCACATGACGGCACTCGGCAACGATCTCCTGGCTGATCATGTCGTGCGGGAAGTCGCACGGCGGTTTTCGAGCGCGCCTCCCAAGCCGTGATTCGGCCAACTGCCGCGGTCGGCAATGAACGGGTGCGGACGGGCGGGCCTCGTAGTTCTGGCATTTTGCACGATCCGCCACCTGCAGATTGCACACGGACGTTCAGACGATTGTCGTAATTCCAGCAGCTTGGGACGGGGCGCCTTTCTTGCATTTCCGGTACTGCCGGTGAAGCGCGCAAGTGCAGCCCGTACGCTGTCCAGGTGGTCGCGACGGTTCTCTTTTCCTGTCCTCACCTTGCTGGGCGCCCTCGTGTTTGGCGAGCTGGCGGCCCGCACCCTGCTGGGCCTCGCGCCTGGTGGTCGATTGAACGTGAAGGCGCTCCATCGCCTCCGCGCTGCGGTGCTGGCCAACAGTGACATGACCAATCCGCTGCGCGACGAGCCAGGTCCGATCGGATACATGGCCCATCCTTACGTCGGCTACACGTTCACTCCGGATGAAAAGCTGAAAGGGTTCATGCCCGAGTCTGTCTGGTCCCTGGGCGACCCTCCGGGGCAACGGCCTGCGGCGGACGAGTTCGTGGTCGGTCTCTTCGGTGGATCCGTGGCCAACAACGTGGGGAGGGCCTGGTCCGCCCTGTCCGCCCCGCTGCGCGACCGGCCGGACTTGCGGGGGCGGAAGCTGCGGTTCATCTCGACCGGCACCCCAGGGCACAAGCAGCCGCAGCAACTGTATCTGATGTCGTACCTGCTCCTCGGCGGCTATCGGTTCGACGTCGTCGTGAACCTCGATGGGTACAACGAGATCACGGCCGGGTTCCACAACGTCCAGCAGGGCAGGAACCCCAACTATCCATACTACTGGCACGACCTGCTGACCGACGTCCGCGATTCCCGTCAGGTGTCGCTGATGGGCAAACTCCTCGTGCTCAGGGAGGACCGCCGCACGCTCGCTGCTCGAATGAGCGACTCGCCGGTGCTCGATCACAGCGCTGTCGCCGCGGTGATGTGGCACGCCTGGGATACCTGGCTCGCCGATGGCGTCGCCAGGACGCAAGGTCAGCTCGCGGCCCTCCACACCAGAGGACATCGTGATTTTGTCCAGCGTGGGCCGCCATACGTGTCCCGCAGCGACCCTGGAACAGTGCAGGACCTGATTGCCATCTGGCGCGAGGCCTCGATCCAGATGGCGGCGATCGCCCGTACGAAGGGAATCACGTATCTGCACGTGCTCCAGCCGAACCAGTACCTCGCGGGCAGCAAGGATTTCAATACCGAGGAAGCGAAGATTGCCCTGGACCCGTCAGCCAGCGGTGCCCAGCTGGTCCCGACCGGCTACCCGGAGATGCGCATGCGCGCTGCGGAGCTTGCCAGGGCGGGCGTCGATTTCGTAGATTTGACGCAAGTCTTTCGCGCCGTCGCCCAGCCCGTGTATCGGGACGCCTGCTGTCACCTGAACGATTTCGGCAACGGGATCCTTGCCGAACGTATCGGCGTCGAGATCGGCAAACGCCTGGATGGAGGCAGGTCGGGGCGGTGATGAATGCCAATGACCGCGAACAGCGGCTCAGCGCGCCGGTGCGAGTACCTCGATCGGCTCGAATCTGAGCGCGCCCGGGCTCTTGCCGGTCTCGATGCGGACCACGCGGATCGGCTGCCACGACGGCTCGGCCGGAGCGAGGAGGACGTCTCCGTCGGTGGTGAAGCCGCGCAGCTCGGTGAGCACCCGCCCCGATGCGACGATGCGAAAGACGGTCTCACCGGCCTGCGCCTGGCGGAGGTGGAGCCGGATCTCGCTCACCTGGCGCGGCTCGCCGAGATCGATCTCGGTCCACTGTGGTTCGAAGCGCATGGGCCTGCCGCGGGCCACGTCGACCAGGCCGGGGATCGTCATCCGGGGCGGCAGCACCTCGATCTCCCGGATCCCCACCGTGCCCGGGGTTTTCAGGATCAGGATGCGGACCATCTGGATGATCTGATCCCACGACGGCTCGGTCCGCGCCACGAGCACGTCGCCGTCCGAGGTGAATCCGTGGAACTCCTTGAGCATCCGCGGGCGTGCGCCCGCGAAGCGCCCCAGGATGCGGATGGCGGTCTCGCCCGGCTTGCTCTGGCTGAGATGGAGGCGGATCTCGCCGATCCGCCGCGGCTCGCCCAGGTCCACCTCGAATGACTGTGGCGGCGCCAGGCCGGACTCCCACGACGTGTCGTGCAGTCCGTCCACGGCCAGCCGGCTCGGGTGTCCGGCGACGCCGAGCTCGGAATGCGTGATCCTGTTCTTCGCGAGATTCTCCAGATCCGAGGGGCGACGGGGGTAGGACAAGAGCTCGATCTCACGGAAGCCGGCGGAGCCCGCGCTCTTGACCGTCTCGACGCGCACGATCTGGACCACGCGATCCCAGGAGGGCCGGGCGCGGGCCACCAACACGTCCACGCCTCGGAGCTCTTCCAGCAGCCGGGGCTGACTGCCCGGGAACATGCCCAGGACGCGATGGATCGTTTCGCCCGGAGCGCCCGCTTCGACGTAAGGTTGCAGACGGATCTCGTCGATGCGCCGGGGGGCTCCGAGGTCGATCGCGATCCAGGGGGCCGCCCCCGCGCGTGCTCGCCAGACCGTCGCCGCCGATCCGTCCACGGCTGCGCTCGGGGGGCCTTCGGCGGAAGGCGAGGCGGTCACCGGCATCCCCTTGGCGAGGTTGACCAGGCCGGTCGGGCGATCTGCCGTGGTCCGCGCCAGGACCTCGATCTCCCGGACGCTCACCGGGCCCGGGCTCGCGACTGTCTCCACGCGGATGCGGCGGATGTCGGCCTCGTTCCATGACGGATCGGGCCACGCGATCAGCACCTGTCGGTCCGTCGTCGAGCCTCGGAGTTCCCTCAGCAGCCGGGGCGTGCCGCCAGGGACCAGGTTCAGCAGGCGATGGACCGTTTCACCCGCGACCGGCTGGCTCAGGTGCAGGCGGATCTGCTCGACGCGCTCGGCCCGGCCCAGATCGACCTCGAGCCACGGCGGCCGTGCGTTCTTCGGTGAAGCGGCCAGCGGCTTGCCCCTGGCGACGTCCACCAGGTTCCGGGGTCGCACCAGCGGCGCAAGAACCTCGATCTCCCGGAAGCCGGTCCAGCCAGCCGTCTTGCGCGTCTCGACCCGGAGGCCCGTGAAGATGGCGTCGCCCCAGGAGGATGACGATTCGGGCCGGACCACCAGCAGATCCCCGTCCCTGGTGAGGCCCCGCAGATCCCGGAGCAGCCGGGGAGGCTCGCCCGGGAACAGGCCCAAGATGCGATGGACCGTCTCGCCATCGTGTTGCTGAGCCAGGGCAAGCCGGATCTCGCCGATGCGCTCGTGGTCCTCGAAGTCGACCTCGATCCACTGCGGCGCCGCTTCCCCGGCTCGCCAGGCGGTCCGGAGCGAACCGTCCACGGCGGCGGAGCTGGGTTGCGTGTCCACGGACGTCGAGGCGCCGGTCCGCATCCCCTTCGCCACGTTCACCCAGGTCGTGGTCGAGGACATGCTTGGCCGCGCCAGCGCCTCGATCTCGCGGAAACCCACGGGGCCGGGCGCGCTGACCGTCTCGACCCGAACGGACTGGAAGGCTGCGTCGTGCCAGGATGAAGATGAAGGATCGGTCCTGGCCACCAGAACATCTCCGTCGCGGGTGAAGCCGCGCAGCTCGGCCAGCTGGCGCGATACGCTGCCGGGCGATCCACCGAAGATGCGATGGACAGTCCTGCCTGCCACGCGTTGGCGGAGGTGGAGCCGGATCTCCGCGAGGCGTTCGGGCCGGTCGAGGTCGATCTCGATCCACTGCGGCGGCAGGTCCTTCGGCGTCCAGAAGCTGTCGGAGGAGCCGTCCACCGCATGCGCACTCGGCTCTTTGAGGGACCGCGAGGAGGTGGTGCGCTTGCCCCTGGCCACGTTCACCAGGCTTGCGGGCGCACGCGTCGGCGGCGGCCCCAGCACTTCGATCTCCCGGAAGGCGACCGGGCCGGGACTCTTCGTCGTCTCGATGCGAACCACCCGGATCGGAGCGTCCTGCCACCAGGGCTCGGCCCAGGCGGTCAGGACGGCGCCGTCCTTCGTGGTGCCGTTCCACGCCTTCAGCAGCCGTCGCGGCGCGCCCGGGTACGAGGCAAAGATCCGATGCGTGGTCTCGCCCGGCAGGGTCTGCTTGAGATGCAGTCGGATCCCGTCGACCAGCCGGGCTTTTCCGAGGTCGATCTCGATCCACTGTGGCGGGGCGTCCCCGGTTTCCCAGCTCGAGGCCAGCGAGCCGTCCACCACGACGCCGCTCGGCTGCTTCTCGAGGCCTGCCGACGCTTGCGTCGCCTGATGCAAGGCGAGGTTCACGCGCGGAGCCAGCGACGGCGCGCCGTCCGGGGCCGGGAGCACTTCGATCTCCCGGAAGGCGACCGTGCATCCGGGTGGGCTGCTCACGGTCTCGACGCGGATGGTCTTCACGAGAGCGTCCTCCCAGGATGGCTCTGGCCGCGCCACCAGCACGTCGCCATCCCTGGTGAAGCCCTGGAACTGCTGGAGCAGCCGTGGCGCGACCCCGGGGAGCAACGAGAGCACGCGATGGGTCGTCTCGCCCGGGCGGTCCTGCCGCAGGGCAAGGCGGATCTCCCCGATCCGGTGGCCCTGTCCGAGGTCGACTTCGATCCACTGCGGCGGTCCGTCCCCCGCCCCCCAGCTGGTGTCCCAGTCCCCGTCCACGACGGACGCGCTCGGCTGCGACAGTGCCGATCGCGAGGCGGCGGTGCGCTTGTCCCGCGCGAGGTTCGACGGGGGATCCCCGGCCCGGAAGACCTCGATCTCGCGGAAGGCCACCAGACCCGGACTCTCGATGGTTTCGACGCGGATGAAGCGGATGGCTCCATCCCACGACGGTTCGGCCCGAGCCACCAGGACGTCATTGTCCCAGGTGAATCCCCGCAACTCGGCGAGCAGCAGGGTCGGGCCCCCCGGGATACTCCCGAAGATGCGATGAGCGGTCTCACCCGGTCGGTTCTGGCTGAGGCGAAGGCGAATCTCGCGGAGCCGCTCGGTCCCGGCCAGATCGATCTCGATCCAGTGCGGCGGCTTTTCTCCCGTTCCCCAGGTCGAATCATAGGACCCGTCCACCGCCGCCGCACTGGGTTCGGTCGGCAGGGACTTCGAGGCGGTGGTCCACCTACCCCGTGCGACGCTGTCGCCCGTGGGGTTGTTCTCCATCGCGGGAGGTCCCTCGGTCAGACGGGGCAGGGGTGACGGTGCTGTTTGGGACGGGCTGCGGCCACAGGCGCCGACGAGCAGGAGGGCGGCCCACGCGAGCCTGCTGGGGCGACTACGCATGCTCGTGGTCCATGACGGGCTTGCGTGGACGGACAGCAAGGACAAGAACCACCAGCAGCAGGACCGCGCCCGCACCGACGCCGAGGCCCGCTTTCTGGACCGTGCCGCGGTATCCCCACTTCACGACGTGCTCCCCGGCCGGCAGGTTCACGGCGCGCAGGCAGTCGTGGAAGGTGACGTCGCCCGACTTCTTTCCATCGACCCAGACGTCCCAGCCGGGATAACGGAGATCGGCGAGCACGAGCTGCCCGGGCTGGCTGGCCTTCACGCGCAGGAGGACGGACATCGGGGCGTCCTCCAGGAATTCGATCTCGGCCGCCGCTTTTTCCGGCTCGGCCGTGGACAGGAAGTAGGCTCTGCCCTTGTACTGCAGGTTCTCCCAGACGCGGTGCTCGAGCCACGAGATGTCAGGGCGCGCTCGCCAACCGGATCGATCCTGCTGCCGGATGCGCTCGTCGCTGATTTCCACGAGGAACCTGACGCCGTAAAGCGCCAGCTTGCGGGCGTCCGGATGGCTGAGTTGCATCCACAGATCGAGGCGCGGATCCCTGTCGACGAGGCCGTCCTTCTCCAGCCTTTCCTGGAATCCCCGGTGGTGGACCACGTTGTGGATCGGCAGCACCCGCAGGCCGGCGGCCAGGGATGGATAGGAGTCCGGGCCGAGCAGGGCGATCCGGGCGTTGTCCCGCTGAACACCCTCGACTTCGCGCAGGGACGCGTACCCCCGGATGCTGCGTTCGAGGGCCTTGGTGCTGTGAAAGCGCGTGAACTCGAAGAACTTCTTCTCGGTCAACTGGGCGGAAGCCGGCTGGCGCCATCGGTATTGCCGCGGGTGCAGGTCACGGACGAGGGGATGGGTGTCCCTGATGAATACGTTGACGGGTGGCCAGAACGAGAACGCGGTCACCAGGAGGACTGTCCCCCAGAGCCACGGCAGGCGACGCGGCACCGAGAGTGACAGCTGCACGAACCCGATGATGAAGGGCGCCGTCGTGGCGAACTCGCGGCGGCCGACGACGAGCAGCAGCGAGGCGATCCCGATGTTGACCAGTCCGAAAACCAGGTTCACCCGCCTCTGGCGCACCGTCTGTTCCGACAAATTGCGGACGCCGTGAACGATCACCATCGCCGAGCCGAAACAGAACACGAACATGAAGCGCCACAGGTCGAAGGTGGCGAGGAAGGTCGGCTGCACGGACTGCGCGATCCGCGCGGCCGCGTACAGAAGCGGGAGTGGCGCCACCAGGAAAAAATAGCGGTACGCGCGATCCCCTCTACGGAACGTGGACAGGCCCGAGACGAGGAGCCACAGGAAGCCGGGCCCCAGATAGAAGTAGAAGTTCTCGTACGGCGTCGCCCACTGGGTCGTGAACAGGGCTGCCAGCAGGTCCAGCGGCAGGGGATCCAGGATGTTGCTCTTCGACATCCGGGAGCTCAGTTCGAGCGCCTGATAGAGCGGCAGCGCGTAGACGGCGGCCGTCACTCCGGTCAGGAACAGCACGGCGCCCCACAGGGCGGCAAATCGGTGCCGCCCGGCCCGAGGCATCGACACCAGACGGTCGAAGGCGAGGGCGATCCAGACGTAAAGGGCGGCATCAGGGTCCGAGCTCTGGGCGATGGCGATGAGCAGCACCGCGCTCACAAAGAGCCACTTCCGTTCGCCAGTCCGGTCATGGCGGTGGAAGGCAAGCAGGCACCAGGGCAGCAAGGTGATCGGCGGGTGCGACAGGTGATACGTGTGGAGGAAGAACACAGGCCCGGCCAGGACGTAGCAGGTGCTGGCGATCGCGGTGGCCAGCACACCCGCCCCGAACTGGCGCAGGAGGTACCAGGTGCCCAGCGCCATCAGGAACAGGCCGAGCAGGATCTCGACCGAGTTGGCCACCAAGGGCGGAAACAACAGGTACCAGACGAGCCCCGGGTGAAACAGAAACGCGAATCCGTTCGGAACGACCTGACCCAGGTTCTCGTAGGGGCTCCAGAACGGGAGCGAACCTCGGGCGAACATCTGCGCCAGGAACTCGTTCCTCGGCAGGTGCATTTTCAGCGCATCCGAGTCGTTCACGGCCCAGTAGCCGAGGAAGAAGACGTGGTAGTAGGCCACCACGACGACGAGGAGCGCGAACGCGAAGGGGGCGAAGGGCGCGAAGTGTGGCGAGCGGCGGAGAATGTTCATCGGTTCGCTCAGAACACCTGCAGGGTCCCGAGGCGCATCCGGTTGCCGCCATCGTGCGGTCCGCTCACCACCTTCAGGTTGTTCCATTTGCCGCGAGCGCCGGTGTAGAAGCCGACCCAGACTTCGTACTGGCCCGGGGTCGACTCGTCGCCAGGCTTCACCTCGAAGCGGTCGATCAGGTAATCGCCCGGATCCCACCACGTCGTGTCGCACGTGCCGCTGAGCGGATGGTGGTTGGCCTGGAACTGGGTCGAAGCGGCGTCGAAGTGGACGAAGATCTGGTGGTCGGGGGCAGGCTTGCCGACGACCTTGAAGTAGAGATTCATACGGAACGCGTCTCCGCGGGGGACCGAAGGCGGCATGTCGTAACCGATGAGCTCGATGCCGCCGCCGAAGTTCGCCGACACCCGGTGCTGGATCCCTTCCGGCTCCCGTCCCCGGATGTCCCTGAGCAACGGGTTCGCGTCGCGGCCAGACGATCGATTGCCGAGGAGGAGCCAGCGCGGGTTGCGGTCCACGACCTGATAGGTGAAGCCCCCATTCAGCGCCGCCCGGCGGACCGCGCACAGGTCGTCCGCGGGCGCGATCGCCAGCACCGGCTGCCGACGGGCCAGAAAGTTCAACAGCCCAGGCCGACCGGCCAGCAATTCGATCCGCGTGTCGGCGGTGCGTCGAGGCCCACTTGGCGAACCTTCGAGGATACCGAGCGGCTCGGCTCCGGCGCGGTACCGGAGGTAGCTCTGATAGAGGTCATGGTCGGGGTCGGTGCTGGAGTCATACGACTCCGTCCTGATCTGCACGCTGCCGATGCGGACACGGTCCTCGCCATCGTGAGTGCCACCGGCGACCTTCAGGTTCGTGCGCGTCCCGGGGGTGCCGGCATACACGCCCACCCATACCGAGTAATCTCCGTTGAACGAGATTGCCGGCACGGAGAAGGTGTCGATGATGTAGTCGCCCGGCCGCCACTCGGACGTGGGGCAGCGGCCCTCGATGGCGTCGTGGTCGGCGTGCAGGGCGATCTTGTCGGCTTCGAGGTGGACGAAGACGCGGTAGTTCCTGGGGATGTTGCGGAGGACCTTGAAGTAGAGGGTGATCGGGACGGGATGTCCGCGCTTGCTCGAGGCCGGCATGTCGTATCCGACAAGCTCGATCTTGTCTTCGAAGGTCGTCGCCGAAAGGCGGCGCTGGATGGCGACGGGCTCCTCGCGTCGGATGTAGGGGCGCAACGGATTGAGGTCGCGTTCCTTGCCGACCGCCCGGTTGGTCAACAGCACGCGGCCCTGGTTGTCCGCGTCGACGACCTGGTACCTGAAGCCGCGTCGGGCAGCGGCATCGGGCAGCCGGCACAGTTCATTGTCAGGCACGATCGCGAGCACCCGCTCGGGACGCGCGAGGATGTCGTGGAGCCGTGACGGATTGGTGAGACGCTCGAAGAGTCGGCGATCCACCGACGGCCAGGAGCCTGCGTCGCCCAGGACGACGAGCGGCTCCGCGCCGGTCCGGTGATCGAAGTAGCTCTGGAAGATGTCGGTTTGCCCGTGGCCCGGCTCGAGCGTCACCTTCGGCTCGCCGCACAGCTCGCGCCACGCCTGTCCCGGGTCGGGCTGGGGACGGTGCTGTCGGAAGACGTCGCTGGCCTTGGCCCACATCGCGCTCCGGAGACGGTGGATCTCGCAGGCGCGACGGTCTGCGGTGCGCGTGTAGTACTCGCGGACCTCGTCGAGGGAGCCAAGGTTCTCGTCGAGCAGCTGATCGCTGGGCGGGATGACGGCGATCCGCCCTGGTGTCTCGGCCCATTTTGCGATCTCTCTCGCGCGCGTCGGGTTGTTCATCACGTTGACGAGGGTGATGCCGAGGTAGACGGCGCAGGCCAGCGCGATCGCGACCGGCACGCGATCGCGGGTCCGGATGAGACGGCCGCCGATCAACGTGGCGACGACCCCGACGGACACCGCGGGGATCGCCAGCAGCAGGCGATCGATCACGGGTAGGGGGCCCCGGGCCAGATCCCACTGACCGGGAAGTCGGAACAGATTGGCGAAAGAAGCGAGGCCGCCCCACAGCGTGGGGAAGGTGACGGCCTCCTCGCGGCGCATGAAATCGATGACCTTCACCCAGTTCCAGAGCCCGGCAATGACGGCAAGCGCGATGATTCGCTGTCGCGTCTTGCCCGGGGCCCGGTGCAGCCCGTAGGCGAAAAGCAGGATGATCGGCGTGGTCTCGGTGAGCAGGAGCCGGCCACCGAACGTCCCACCGTGCCAGTTGTACCGGAAGGATATGACCAGGATCTTGAGCACGACGACGCCCAGGAGGCCGAGCAGCGCGATGGGAAGCGCTCTGGTGCCGATGGCGAAGTTCGTGACCAGTCCCGGCTCCGCGACTGGCCCGTGGTGATCCTCGGACCGCAGGCGAGCGATGAGACCCCACGCGCCCATCACCAGGGCGATCAGCAGCACGGGGGAGTAGTAGAAGTAGCCGCGAAACGGCGAGAAGAGCTCGTCGATCAGGAAGAAACCTCGCACGTTCAGGACCCCGATCTCGATCACCCGGAAGACACCCAGCCGGAGAACGTCATTGGCGATCTTCGCGCCGATCATCAGCGCGAAGCCCAGGATGCCGAGCAGGACTCGTTCGGGCGGCGGTCGGTGTGTCACGAAGGAGACGGCAGAGACGCCCGCCGCGAACAGGAGAAGGAACCACAGGTCGACCTTCACGATCACGCACATCCCGGCGAAGAGGCCGGTGACGATCCAGGTGACCAGGCGGCGTGGGTCCGCTGTCCACAAGTAATAGATGAGAAGGGTCGCGAACAGCGTAGCGACGGAGTTGTTCTGGCCGGGCTCGAGCAGGGTGTAGTAGGCGAAGGGGGAGCCCAGGGCGACCAGAGCCGTGGCGACGAGCGCATCCCGCCGTGACGACAAGCGCACGGCCAGCTGGAACGTCAGCAGCAGGATGATCATCGCGCACGCGAGCGTCGTCAGCGCGAGGTAGAAGTGTTTGCCCAGCATCGCCGGCGAAAGGGGACCGGGAAGGCCGGTGAGGAACTGCACGGCCCGTTGCAGGATCAGCGCGGGCACCCAGACCACCACCCCACCGTGAGCGTGAAAGTCGGGTTTGTTGTACGTGCTCGAGACCAGCATCGTCCCCTCGCCGGGGTACTGGTTCGCGATGTTGAGATCGCCGTCTTCCAGGACGCTGACGGCATAGCCCGCGTACTCCCCGCTCTCCGGACCGGGAAAGTCATGCGCGACGAGCAGGCTGGCCACGACGACGGTGGCGGCGGCCGCCAGTATTCCCCGCAGCGTGTTCATGTCCGACGCCACAGGGAAACCGCGGCGCCGCCTGCCGCCAGGAGCGACAGGGCGCTGAGGATCGCGCCCAGGGTGAGTCCGGGCTCCCCGAACAGAATCCGAACGGTGTGCCTTCCCTTCGGGATCGGGAGCCCGACGAGGACTCCGTTCGCCTGCACCATGGGTGTCTCGAAGCCGTCGATCCAGGCGCGCCAGGGCAGGGGGCCACGCCAGGCGCTCCTGGATGTGACCAGGAATCCTGCGGCTGTCGCCGAGGTGGCGATCCGCATCTCGGTGCCCGTGTCTCCGAGGACCGTGGCCGTCCCCTCGCCCAGGGTCTTGCAGCAGGCCACGGTGTCTTCGACCAGCGCCGTGCGCCGTGGATCGAAGGGAACCTTTGCCGGCAGGGCGCCTTCGATGAGGGCACGGGCGAGGTCCTCGAAGGCGAGCTGGCGCACGTCCCACACGATCCACGCGGGCGGCAGGACGCGTTGGTTCTGGTACACGAGCGCCTCGGGGCGCGCCTCGGCGAGCTTCCAGGGGTGGGTTCCCTCCACCAGGATGCGCGGGAGCAGGGCCTCGGTCCCCGTCGTGTCGTCCTGGATCTTCAGATGCTCGAGGCGAAGGCCGATTCCCGGGGCCGGCTCGGGGCTGACCCAGCGAAGCCGGATGGCGCCGACGCGACCGCGACCGCCCAGGGCCAGCCTAGAGGTGTAGGCGCCGCCCGGGAGCCTGACCGCCTCGGGCGTGATTTTCGGGGCCCATGAATGTTCGCCGGTGTCCCGTCCCACCCGGAGGTACAGCGGCGGTCTCGCCCCACCATCGACCTCGGCCGTCAGCTCGAGGACGGCCAAACCGATCTCGATATCGGGCGCGCCGAACATCTTGCTCACCTGCACGAGGTGCGTGCCGACGACGCCCGGGACGTGAACGACCGTCTCTTGCACCGCGCCCGGAGCAGAGGCGGAGCCCATGACGAGGCCGAGATCGGGGTCCGTCAGGTCTTTCAGATCCTGGGGATCAGGCTTTCGAACGAGGTCCTGCCGAGTGACGATCCCGTAGCGCACCCGCAGGAGTGCACCCAGCCAGCTCGCGTCCTGCGCGCGCTCGCGCAGCAGGGCCCGGTAGCGCCATTCGCTCGAGGACGGGGGCTTGCCGATCCCGAGGAGCATCCACGGAAGCGGCAGGCCGTGCGGCTCGGCGCCGACGCTCGGGACGATGCGACCTTGCTTGCCGAGTGCGCGGTCGCCGTACGTGCGCAGGAGCGGAGGCGGTTCGATGTCCTGAGGTCGCGGCGACGAATATCGCCAGTCCGCGAACAGGCCGAAGGACGCCAGGTCCACGCAGCACATTCCGACGAGCGCCGCGCCGGTCCACGGCCCCGTCCACCGCGTCCACGACAACACGCCCCCGACCGCACCCACGAGGACGAGGATCGGGATCGCCACGGCGACCGGCGACCACAGGGGCGGCGCAACCAGGAGGCGGACGCAGTACCCGAGCACCGGCGCTGCGATGGCAAACGCCGCCAGGAGGCCGAGACGCTTCCGGCGTCTGGCGTCGGTGGCCTGGACAGCGGCGACGCCGTGGGCTGCCAGCAGCGCCAGCGCCAGGCTGAACTCGAAGAGATGCCGCGACGGATTGCCGAATTGATTGATGAGCGGGACGAGGTAGCTCAGCCTGCCGAGCGGCGTCTGATCGCCCACCGCGAGCAGGACGGCCACCACGGCCACCACGGTCCAGAATCGGATCTCTCTCTCTCGTCGCCTGGTGAACACGGCCACGGCGGCCAGGGCGAGGGGGAGCAGCCCCACGTAGCTCGCGATCTCGCGCAGCGGTCGTACGTTTTCATAGCGAGCAAACGGCGGTCCCGGTCCCCCCTCGAAGTACGGGAAGAACAGGAACAAGAGGTTCTGCAGCCGCATGGCCCCTGCGGCGAAGTCGCCGTACACGGGCGTCTGCTGATGCAGCAGCATGTCCGGGATGAGCCGGATCGCCGCGGCACCGATCCCGAGGCCCAGCGCGAGCGCCGCGACGCGAAGGCGACCACGGTTTGCCAAAAAGGTCACATACGCCACCGCGACGATCGATCCGTAAACCGCGATCTGCAGGTTGCCGCCGAGGAACATGAGGCAGGTCGCGCCCACGGTCGCGGCGAACCAGGGGGCCGAGCTTCGGACGCCCATGTCGATCGCGACCAGTCCCAGGAACACGAGCGGAAACCAGCAGGCGGTGTGCACGAGCGCCGCGTTCCCGACGTGACCGATCATGAAGGCGCACGCGCCGTAGGTCACCCCGGCCACCGCCGCGCCGAGCGTGGAGCCGGTGAGCCGTCGCGCCAGGAAGAAGCACGAGGTGCTGGCGATGACCAGGGCCAGCACGATGAAGGCGCCGTAGGGCAGGCCGAGCACCCGGCCGAGCACCGCGGCGGGGTCATCGCCGAAGCGCCCCTCGTCGGGGGCGAGCACGCGCCCCTCCATCCACAGGGGTAAAAACAGCAGCGCGTAGAGCGCGGCGTAGCCCAGCGCCACGGCCACCAGGACCAAGGCCGGTTTCACCAACCTCGCGTGATAGTTAGCGGATTCCAGGGCCAGAACAACGTATCACGGCTTGCAAGCTTCGCCGTCGCCGGAATACCGTGTGGGAGTGGACCCGTCGGGCGCCCAGCGCATCCGCACCGCCTTGCCGGCGATGGCGCTGGTCCTTTACGTCCTTGCCTACTACCCCGCCTTGCGGATGCCGTTCCGCGTGGAGGAGTTCGACGCGTACTACCACTTCGCCACCGCGCCATTCAACCTGTTCAGCGCCGGGGACTGGATCGAGATGGCGTTCTGGACGCCCTTCCACGACTTCCGCATGTTGCCGCTGGCGTACCTGTGGAACTTCGTCACGTTCAAGGCGATCGGGCCGAGCACCGTCGGGTTCATGCTGCTCAACGTCGCGCTCGACCTCTTGAACGCCGTTCTTCTCGCTCGCTGGGTCTCCCTGCGCCTGGGACGCAGCATCTCGCACGGCTGGATCGCGGCCGCGTTCTTCCTGATGTTCCCGTCCAAGCACGAGATCGTCCTGTGGGTCTGGTTCACCTACAAGACGGCCCACAACGTGCTGTTGCTCGGTAGCCTGATCTTCTTCGAGAAATTCTTCCGCAGCCACGGGCGGGCGCACCTGGCCTGGGCGTTGGTGCTGATGTTCCTGTCCTGGTTCTTCTACGAGATCTCGTTGCCGCTGGGCTTCGTGATTCCGGTGGGGATGTTCCTCTTCGGAAGATTTTCGCGGCAAGAGGTGCTGCGGACCTCGGCGATCATCGCCATCCCCTATGCCGCCTACGGGGTGCTGTATCTGCTGGCGAAGCGCTACATCCCCGACATCTACGGCAACGCAGTGCCCATCCTGAGATCGGGGTGGGTCGACGCGGTCTGGCCCACGATCCGGAACTGGGTCTGGCACGGCATGTTCCTGGCGAACACCGGGCTTCCCGTCTACGCGGACAAGGATCTCCTGGGCGACACGCTGGCCTTCGTCGTGAAGCCGACGATGGTCTTCATCCTGCTGGTGGTCACCTGCTGGACGTCGTTCATGGTGCTGTTGCGCTGGCGCGAAGCTCCCTGGCGAAACCTGGCCTATCTCCTCTGCCTCATGTTCGTGTTCAACATCCTGGTGGCGCTGGGCCGGGCCGCCACCAACGGGCCGCTCTATCTGGCGCACATGGGTATGTATCAGTACCCCGCCGCGTTCCTGATCGCCGCGGCGCTGGGGATGCTGGTCGAGACGAGTCTTGCCGCCGCGGCACCTGCCCGATCGCGTCTGCTCGTCGCGGCGACAGCGATCTGTCTGATGCTCCTGTGGAGTTCGAGCGCGGTGGCCGTGCGCTCGTACGTCCAGGCGCAGGCGCCCCTGGTGGAGATCCTCCAGGAGGTCAAGCAACGCTGTGCGGTTCCGGGGGCGCGGGTCGCTGCCGCCGACTATCGTTTGCCGTTCAGCCCCAACACCTTCGTGGTGCCGGTGGAAGATCACAGCTTCCACGCCCTGGCCCTGATGTACGGCGACTGCGTGTCGCGCCCGGGTCCCGAGGAACAGGGGTCGGCGATCTTCCGGCAGGCCCCGTCCATCCCGAAGCGGGCGTCAGCCGTCTTCGCGGACTCCATCGAGTTGCTCGGCTACGACATGCCGGCGTCGGTCAGACCCGGCGACGTTTTCACGATGAAGATGTTTTTCCGCGTGCTGCAAAAACCGCTGGTCCGGTACGACGTGTTTGTCCACTTCCAGGACACGTCGGTGAAGTTCCATGGTGATCACGAATTTTTCAGTGGACGGTTCCACTCGCCCTACTGGACCGCGGGTGACTACATCCGCGATGTCACCGAGGTGCGGGCGGGCGACGCCACGACTCCGAGCGGCACCTATGCCGTGTGGGTGGGTCTCTTCGCGCCCCATCCCTACTGGAGAAATGCGAAGGTCGTCAGTGGCAAGCACGACGCCGACCACCGGGTGTTCCTCGGGAACATACAGGTACGACAGTAGGATGAAGAAGGCGGGTTGGTTGATCGGCGGCCTCGCGGTGGTCGTTGTCGTTGCCGTGGCCGTTGCCGGCGCCGCCATGTCCGGGACCCCGGTCCCGACCGAAAAGATCGTGTGCGAGAACGAGGTCATCCGCGAGGTGACGTCCCCTGACAAAGAAAGACGAGCGATCCTCTTCGAGCGTTACTGCGGCGCGGGCAGCAAGGACAGCACGAACGTGTCGATCCTGCCTGTGGCGATGCTGTTGCCGGACGAGGGCGGCAACGTGTTCGTGGCACGGGTCAGCCTGGATGCAGTCACGATGGCCTGGCACGGGTCGCACATCCTGGCCGTCGGCCGGCCGAGGTTGCCGAAGAACTCGATCCTGCACGCTGACACCGTCGTCGAGGAGATCGAGATCTCCTACGAGACGCTCGACTGAGGCCGAGGGGATGGACGACGACCATATTGCCTCGATCCCGTTCGGCGACGCGTATGCCGAAGCCTACGACGCTCTGTACGGAGACAAGGACTACGCGCACGAGTGCGATGTCCTCGAGCGGGTGCTCGCGGCCTGCGGGTCGCCGGGACGGCGCCTCCTGGACCTGGGCTGTGGGACGGGGGGCCACGCCATCCCCTTCGCCTCGCGAGGGTACGAGGTCGTGGGGGCCGACCGCTCAGAAGCGATGCTGGCCATCGCCCGTCGCAAGAGCGAGCGGCTGGAGGTGCACTGTGCGGACGTCCGACGCTTCTCCATCCCGAGGACGTTCGACGTGGCGCTGTTGATGTTCGCCGTGCTCGGCTATCAGCTCGAGGACGAGGATGTGCTCGCGGCGCTGAAAACCGCGCGTCAACACCTCTCGCCCGGTGGGCTCGTCGCGTTCGACGTCTGGTATGGCCCGGCGGTCCTGGCCCAGCGCCCTTCGAATCGGCGGAAGGTGATCGATTTGCCGGACGGGCAGATCGTGCGAAGCGCGTCCGCGTCGTTGCTGCCGCAGCAGCACCGCTGCCGGGTGGATTACGAAGTCCGGCGCCTCGGGGGCGGCCGGCTGGTGTCGGAGACGCACGAATCCCACGAGGTCCGCTACTTCTTTTCCGGCGAGCTCGACCTTTTCCTGCGGGACGGGGGATTTTCCCGGGTGCACCTGTCTGCTTTCCCACAAACCGAACGCGAGGCGAGCGAAGAGACCTGGAACGTGCTGGTGGT
>JANPFD010000235.1:0-9416 GCA_031423255.1 Myxococcales bacterium
ACTTATCGAGATCCATGGGACCCTCCACCCTCGGAAGTTCACCAAATCCTCGTCGCTCCTCGGTCCCGTGGCGAATGCATTTTTCTCCACAGGAAATCTGGATCGATCTCGATCAGTTACGCGCTACCCGATCAGCATTGGGGCTAGGCCTCCTGCTGTTTCCGTGGCTGGGGATCAACGGCGGACGCTTCGCGCTTCTCTATCTGGCTATTTCGGCGGCGCTCAGCTCGACCTTGATCGTGGTCAAACTTCTCCACGACAAAGCCGAGATTCACACCGCCGCTGGTCGCTTGACGCTGGCCGTGCTCGTACTCCAGGACATCTTCGCGATCATCTTCATGGCCCTGCAGCCGAGCCTGCTCGAGCCCCATCTCGGCAGCATCGCCAAGTCACTGGGATACGGGATCGCGCTGGTCGCGCTGGCGTTCGCGACCAGTCGGTTCCTCCTGGGGCCCGTCCTCAGACGTGCGGCCAAGATTCCCGAGCTCGTCCTTCTGACCTCCATCGGCTGGTGCTTCGCCCTGGCGGCGCTGGCACAGCGAGCTGATCTGTCGCGTGAGATGGGCGCGCTCATTGCGGGCATGAGCATCGCCGCATTCCCGTACGGCGCGGATGTCACCGCGAAACTGGCCGGGATCCGCGACTTCTTCGTCACCCTTTTCTTCGTCTCGCTGGGACTGAAGCTTCCGATGCCCACCACCGCGATGCTGGAGACCTCCCTGCTTGCCTGCGCGATCGTGGTGGTGAGCCGCTTGCTCACCGTCGTCCCCGCCGCGTGGCTGGCGCGCCAGGGGTTGCGCAACGGCACCGTCGCTGCGCTTAACCTGTCGCAGATCAGCGAGTTCTCGCTGGTCATCATCGGACTCGGCGTCGGCTTCGGGCACGTCACCGCCGAGCTCCAAAGTGCCGTTCTCGCGGCGATGCTGCTGGCCTCCGTGCTCTCGACCTACATCATCATGTTCAACGATTCGATCGCCCGCGTCATCGTCAAGGTCGCCCGCGGGCTCGGATCTCGCGAGCGAGTGGCAGAGGTCCCGCAGATGCAGAGCCAAGGCAGGGGCCGGGACATCGTGTTGCTAGGCTGTTTCAACGAAGGGCTTGCTCTCCTGGACAAGATCGAGGCGGAGTCGGCCTCCGAGTTGAAGGAAAGGCTGCTCATCGTCGACTTCAATCCGGCGTTGCGGCCGCGACTCGAAGCGGCCGGGATCGCCTGGGCGTACGCGGATCTGGCCCATCCCGAGACCCTGGCTCACCTCGGGATCGAGCGGGCGAGCGTCGTGATCAGCTCCATCCCGGACAGTTTTCTCAAGGGCACGACCAACCGCCGCCTGTTGTTGCAGATGCGTCAGCTGGCGCCGAACGCGCGCCTGGTCTTCACCGCTGACGACGCGAAATCCGAGGAGGACCTCCGGAGCCTGGGCGCGCACGAGGTCATGGTGCCTCCGGCGATCACTGCGGATCGGATCTTCACTGTCCTGCAGCCCCCCCGGAAACGCCGCTCGACCTTGAGTATATTTGGTGGGGCGTGAGTTCCCGCGGACCTGCCCTCGACCCGGTGCCCTGGGGAGGCCTGGCCGTGTTCCTGCTGCTCACGTTCCTGCTGGCATGGCTCCCGGCGTTGCTGTTGCGTGACGTGTGGTCGGGTGGGACCGGACCATGGATCACACGGTTTCTGGCAGCCTCCGCCATATACGCGGCGACCATGGGCTGGCAACCGCTGTTCGCTGCTCTCCTCGTGAGGAGATGGTTCGAACGGTTCGATCCTCTGGATCAGGGTATCCGTCCCTCCTCGATTCACTTCGCAGCGGTTGCGTCCATCGCGCCGGTTGTCCTAATCGTGGCGTCCGTTGGCGTCGCATGGGCTGCGACAAAACTTGGAGCACCTGGTCCGACGAGTCTGTACGGCTTGGCTGAACCAGAGCTCACGGCCCAGACGCCCTCCCTGGCGACGAGCGCGCTCGTGGCGTTCGCTCTGCTGCTCACCATCGTCATCCTGTACGTGCAGGGTTTCAGCGAGGAGTACGGTTGGCGTGGCTACTTCCTTTCCCGCCTGATGCGCGAACTCGGACCCAGGAGAGGCCTGCTGGTGCACGGAGCGGTGTGGGGTCTGTGGTATTCGCCGCCATTCTTGCTCGCGAGTCAGCAGGTGTCACAAGGCGCTCTTCGCTGCGTCGCCTTCATGCTGACCTGTACCTTGCTGGGAACCCTCCTTGGATGGATCCGTCTCGCCTCCCGCAGCATCATGCCTGCCGTGATCGCGAACGTCATGCTGACCCTGGTGGGTGGCCTGCCGCTCATCTTGCAAAACGGCGACGTCGGCCTGCGTGGCACATCTTATGGGCCGGCAGGATGGATCCCTCTCGTTGCAGTGGTGGCGGTGGTCCTGTTCGGACGATGGCGTGCGGCGATCGTGACACCGCTCCCCGAGCAAGGCATCTCTGCGAGCGTTCTCGCGCTGATCGGGCAGCCTACCAGCGGCGCCGACGCGAGTAGGCCCAATTGACGGCGTCTCGTGCGGGTGCTACAGGGTCCTTGGTGCGTCGTCGTGTCATCGCCTCGCTGCTGAGCCTCGTCGTGGGGGCTTGCTACGCCTCCGCGTATGGCGGCGAGTGGCAGGAATCCGATGACGGACCTTCTCTCAGTGGTGTCGGCGCCGCCGCTCTGGTTCAGGCGACGAGGACGGATACCAGAGTCGGGCGACGAACCGAGGCGCGACCGCACTCGCCACTCGGTGCACCGCCCCCGGGAATCGTCACCGAGCCGAGTGACATGGCACCCCCGCTCCAAGGCGAGCGGCTCGATCGCTGCCAGAAGCTTCCGTGCTTCGAGCACGTGTTCGTCGGCCCTCGATCGTCGAGGGGTCCTCCCCGCCTTCCCGTCGTCTGAACGGAACGGTTGAATGGCGAGCGCTGCCCAACGAGGCGGAGCCGCACGGATTCGCACGGGAGGGTGTCATGTCTGACGAAGGTGAACGCAAGTTTGACAAGCGAACGCTCGTAATCGTGGTCGGGTTCGCGGTGGGGTTGATCCTGTTGATCGCCCTGAACATGAACTGAGATGAGTGAGGCTGGACAGGCGCCCGGGCGGTCCGAGCGCTACCAACGATGGTTGGCGAGACGAGCCGGCTGGGTGCTGCTCGCCCTCGGGGCGATAGGGGCAGGCGGGATCGCCGTTGCCTCGCAGCTCGATCTGCGGACGTCCTTCGCTGAACTCTTGCCGGACGACGACCCGGGGGTGGTAGCGCTCGCCCGGATGCAGAAGCGAATCGGAGATATGTCACTTCTGCTCGTGGGCATCCGCTCGCCGGATCGCGAAGCGAACGTCCGTTATGCGGAGACACTGACGAAGCGGATTCGCTCGCTGCCCCCGGACGTTTGCACACTGGCGACGTATCACGCCAGGGATGTCCTGGAGTTCTTCCGGCGGAACCGCTGGCTCTATGCCAAGGCCACCGATCTCGATGAGGCGCGCGATGCGCTCAAGAAGGAGGTAGCCCGGCGCAAGAATCCGCTCTTCGTCGATCTCGATGACGACAGCTCATCACTGGATGACATTAGGGCGAAGCTCGCGAGCCGGAGCGAGTTTGTCTCGCGCTTTCCCGACGGCGTCTTTGCCAGTTCGGACGGCCAGTTCCTCTGGATTGCGGCGTTGCCTCCTGGAGGGGTGTTCAGCGACACCGCGGGGGAAGGGCTTTTCGAGGCGGTCAATGGTTTCATCGCCGAGGATCCACCCGCTCGTTACCACCCGGAGATGCGGGTGGGCCAGTTCGGTCCCGTACCGAGTGCGATCTCGAATCGTCGTGCCATCGAGCGCGACGTGATCTGGGTGACCAGTGTCTGTGTGGTCATCGTCGGACTGTCGATAGTCCTCTACTTCCGGCGCCTGTGGGCCCTGCCTCTCATCGCCACGCCGGCGATCATAGGGACGATTCTCGCCTTCGGGGCAGCGGAGCTCGCGTTCGGATACTTGAACGCATCCACCGTCTTCCTGGGATCGATCATTCTCGGCAACGGGATCAACTACGCCATCATCTTTGCGTCCCGCTACGACGAGGAGCGTGGGAAAGGGCACACTCCGGAACGAGCCCTGGACATCACCATGGCCGGCGTCTGGCGAGCGACGCTGGTGGCGGCAGCCGCCGCCTCGGCCGCCTATGCCTCCCTGATGGCCACGAGCTTCCGTGGGTTCTCGCAGTTCGGCCTGATGGGCGCGGTGGGGTGCTTGCTTTCCTGGGCGGCGACCTTCACTTTCATGCCCGCGGCCCTGTCATGGTTGGACCGCGGCGCTCTCTCCGGGGCCAAACGGACGCCGCCTCGGATGACGCGACTCGGGGGCCTCCTGACACGAGCGCCTCGCCGGTTCCTCGCGATCTCCTTGGTAGCCACCGTGGTGTGTACCGTCGGTGCGACCCATTTCGTACACGATCCGTTCGAGTACGACTTCTCCAAGTTGAGCACCGAGGGCATCCAGACCAAAGATGACGAGGCATTCGACGACAACCGTGCGGACCTCTTCGGACGGTGGCCGAATCCGATGATCGTTCTCGCCGACGACGTCTCCCAGGTGGAGGAGATCCGGAAAGCCATTCGCCGCCAGGATGTCGCTCGGCCGGGAATGGATCTCATCGAGCAGATCGTGACCATCAATGATGTTCTGCCGGGTGCTCCCGAGGAACAGCGACGCAAGCTCGCCGTCCTGGACCAGATACGCAAGCTGACAACCGATCCGGCGCTCGATCTCCTCGGGGAGGCCGAACGCAAGGAACTGCTGAATGCAACCCCGCCCGGGGACCTGCGCGTGATCACCGCCGATGATCTCCCGGCGCTGGCACGCCGGCCGTTCACGGAGGCAGATGGGACCGTCGGCCGGGTGGTCCTCGCTTACCCGCGCCGCAAGGGCATCTCGACGGCGAACGGCAAAACACTCCTCGAGATTGCGGCCGTGACGCAGCGTCTGCAGCTGCCGGACGGCAAGGTCATCGAGACCTCCGGCAACGCCGTGATCTTCGGAGCGATGCTGCGTTCGGTTCTTCGAGAGGGACCGATCGCGACCGTACTCGCGTTTTTCTGCGTCTTCGGAATCGTCATGGCGACGATGCGGCCCTTGGGGGCAGCCGTTGCCACTCTGGGGGCTTTGCTCCTCGGTGCCGTCTGGATGATCGGCATCGCGGGGCTTGCCGGGACCCGTATCACCTTCCTCAACTTCATCGCCCTGCCGATCACTCTGGGGATCGGGATTGAATATGCGGTCAACGTCGTTTCCCGGCTCCGCGATGGACACGAGATTGGCGAGGCGGTGGCGTCGATTGGAGGGGCGGTGGCACTCTGCTCCTGGACCACCATCGTCGGCTATGGATCGTTGCTCGCGGCTCAGAGCCGCGCTCTGCGAGGGTTCGGGGCCATGGCCATCCTGGGCGAGATCGCCTGCCTGGCTGCAGCGGTGTTCGCGCTTCCTGCCTTCATGGCGTGGCGGCGGAACCGGGCCGCATGACCGAGCACCTCGACCTCCTCACCGACCTCGCGGTGATCCTGTGTGTGGCGGCCGTGACCACGGTCGTGTTTCAGCGGATCAGGCAGCCGGTTGTACTTGGTTACCTGGTGGCGGGAGTGATCGTGGGCCCCCATGTTCCCGTCCCTCTCTTCGCCGATGCCCAGGTGGCGCACAACCTGTCCGAGCTCGGGGTGATCCTGCTGATGTTCTCGCTCGGGCTCGAGTTCAGCCTCCGCAACCTGGCCCGTGTCGGGCCGACGGCCGGTGTGGTGGCGATCATCCAGTGCAGCTTGATGATCTGGTTCGGTTATCTGACCGGCCGGTTGTTCGGCTGGACGTTGCTCGAGAGTGTCTTCGTGGGCGCGCTTATCGCCATCTCCAGCACGACCATCATCGTTAGAGCCTTCGCCGACCAGGGACGCAAGGGGCCTCTCGCCGAGTTGGTGTTCGGCATTCTCATCGTCGAGGATCTCATCGCCATCGTCCTCCTGACCGTGCTCACGGCCGTCGGCTCGGGCGCACGGCTATCTGCCGGAGCGCTGGCTTTGACCCTGGGCCGACTGTCGGCGTTCCTGATCGGGTTGCTCGTGGTGGGAATGCTGGTGGTTCCCAGGCTCGTCAGAATGATCGTGCGCTCCGGGCGGCCAGAAACCACGATCGTTGCTTCCGTGGGCATCTGCTTCGCATGTGCGCTTGTGGCCCGAAAGTTCGGATACTCCGTGGCTCTCGGGGCCTTCCTGGGAGGAGCATTGGTATCGGAATCGGGTGAGGGCAAGCGCATCGAACACGCCATCGAACCCGTGCGGGATGTGTTCGCGGCCATTTTCTTCGTCTCCGTCGGCATGTTGATCGATCCGCATCTCGTGGCGCAGCACTGGCTACCCATCGTCGTTCTGACCACCGTCGTCGTGGTGGGCAAGGTGGCAGGGGTGGCACTCGGCGCCTTCATCGCCGGCAATGGCGTGAGACTGTCGGTCCAGGCGGGCCTCAGTCTGGCGCAAATAGGAGAGTTCTCGTTCATCATCGCCGGACTCGGCGTCACCCTGGGCGTGGTGGGAGACTTCCTATATCCCGTCGCCGTGGCGGTGTCCGCGGTGACCACCTTGCTCACGCCATGGTTTATACGGGGATCCGATCGAGCGGCCTCGTTTGTGGATGCGCGCCTGCCGCATGCCATGCAGACGTTCGCCAGCCTGTACGGTTCGTGGATCCAGGAGTTGCGTGTCTCTCCGGCAAACGCCAGCGCTTCATCGAGAATGCGCCGACTTGGCCTTCTCCTGCTGCTCGACGTCGCGGTGGTGGCTTCGATCGTCATCCTGGCTTCTCTGAACGTGGAGCGCCTCGTCGAGTTCGCAGGCACCTTCGCCGGCCTGGGGGTGAGCCTGGCGCGAGCGCTGGTGGTTGCGGCGGCAGCGGCGCTGACGACTCCGTTCGTGCTCGGGGCCGTGAGGTTGGCGAGCGCTCTGGGCGTGGCCCTTGCCACAACGGCGCTACCGACGTCGGACGCTCCGCTGGATCTCGCCGCCGCACCCCGCCGAGCACTTCTCGTGGCGTTTCAGCTCGCCATCTTGCTCGTGGTCGCGATCCCTTTGACAGCCGTGACCCAGCCGTTCGTGCCTTCCTTTCCAAGCATCGTGCTGCTGCTCGTCGGAATCCTGCTTCTTGTGATTCCCTTTTGGCGGCGGGCAGCCAATCTTCACGGTCATGTTCGTGCCGGAGCACAGGTGATCCTGGAAGCGCTCGCATCGCAAGGTCAGGTCCCCAATACCGAGGAGACAACCGCGGCGAAACAGCTGGTCCCGGGCCTGGGGGAGGCTTCGACGGTGCACCTCGTGCCTGGCGCGGTGGCTGTGGGGAGATCTTTGAAGCAGTTGAACCTGCGAGGGCTCACAGGCGCAACTGTCATCGCGATCGATCGAGAGAACTCTGACGTCATCTATCCGACGGCCGACGAAGTGCTGCAGGAGGGAGATACTCTGGTCCTGACCGGCACGCGCGAAGCGGTTCGTAGCGCGACTGATGTACTACTGGCGACCGATCATGCGCCGTCGTGAGGCTCTTGGCGGATCCGGATTACTCGGCTACATCGGCGTGAACACTGTGCGTGAATCCGAGAGTGAATGCTGCCAGCAGAATGGCCGAATGAGACAGGCCACAGAAAGCGGCGGCTAGAGTGGTAGTCGTGCAGCGCTCTGGCTGCTCGATGGGGGGCGCCTCGCGCCATGAGGCGCGAAGCCCGCCGTTCGTCTCGTTAGCAGACTCACTTCGGCCGGCCACATCGGAGACGCGTCAGCATCACGAGACAGATGAAGTTTGTACCCGGTGACCGAGCCTCCTCCGGCGCTCCGGAACAGTTCCTCCACCATGTCGGCCGAATGGGTTGATTCGCTCAGTCTTCTCGGGCGACCGCCAGATCACGGAACACACTGGCGAGTCCTGTCTTGTCCAGATGGTGGGCTGCCACGGCCATCATAGCTTCGTAGAGCTTACCTTCAGGGTCATCGATGTCCGTGCCATTCACTTCGAGAAAGGCGAGAGCCGTGACCAGAGCGGCCCGCTTGTTCCCATCCAAAAAGGGCTGATTCTCCGCGATGTGAAAGGCGTAGGCAGCGGCCATGTCCCAGAGCGACGGATGGAGGTACTCGCCGCCGAAAGATACCTGGGGGGTGGCGACGGCCGATTCGAGAGCGCCGCGATCGCGGATTCCGAGCGTGCCGCCATGCTCGGCGATCTGCTCGTCATGGGCCCAGATGACCCACTCGACGTCGAGGAAGCGGATCACTTCGCGAGCTTGCGCAGGGTCGCGCGGTGCTTGCCAGCCACATGGCGATAGGCGGCCTTGAAATCATCCTCATCCTGCGCACTGCGCTTCGGAACTACGATCAGGTTTCGGCCGTCGGTTCGCAGATCGAGGTCGGTCCCCTCGTCGATGCCGAGCATTTCCAAGATCGGCTTGTCGATGATGATGCCGTGGCTGCTTCCAATGCGGGTGAGGCGCTTCGACATGCCATGATTATAACATAGTTAGACTGCGACACGGCCCAGCGAGGCGCGTCTCGCCGCCTGGAAATCGCGCGGCAGCGGGAGCTTGCTCAGTCTAGCCGCCCACAGTCATCCGCGCCTTCGTTCCAGAAATGCCGCGAGATCAGATGGTCGCACCCGGATGCTGTTCACGATGCGCAGGTGAGGCAATCGCCCGCTCTCGCACAGCTTGTAGACGGTCGCGGCGCAGACGCCCAACCGTTCAGCTACCTCGACCACTCCCAGGAGCCGCCCGGCGCTCGCGGCGGCGAGATCTTCGAGTTTCAATTCATTTTGAATTTTGGGTAGTAACCGGGTAGTAAAATTCTTCGAATCTCGTGCTAACGGGTGGGAGGGTTGGACACACGGCAGGCCGGTGATTCGAAGCTTTTCAGCTACTTGCGAATCACTGCTATCCCCGACGATGGTGCTCACATCGGTTCGGGACCGAAAGGCCGCAGGTTCGAATCCTGTCGCCCCGACAACTCTAAGTTCTTGAAACTCCTGCTCTCCCCGACTCCCTCTCGAGGCACTTCCGGGCAGGCGATCGCAGTGCGTTTTCGGTGCCGGCAGCTTCAGGACGGCTTCTGCGAGCGTCCTCCGGCGCAGCGACGGACGGACCGAAGCTGAGACGATCGATCTCCTTCTTCAGGTAGTGGGTCGCGAGGTGCGCGTACACCTCCGTCGTCAGACGTGGATCTTGGTGACGACAACAGACGCGGAGTTCAAGGCGGCGTCGGCTCGTGCCCAGGCGGACCTAGCGCCAATGCCGTTCGGTTAAGACGACGCATGGGCAGGGCGCTTGCGGGCGTAGTTGCTCATCTTGATCTTCACGGCACGGGGGTAGCGACGTGATGTCCGACGTGGAGGCAAGACGAGGCGGGTGAAGAATTCGCGCATGGTTT
>JANPFD010000236.1:0-242430 GCA_031423255.1 Myxococcales bacterium
AGCTGCTCCGGACTCTGTCGGGCAATCCCAGGTGGAACGATCTCAAGAAAGTGGCCGACGCCCCGAGCTGGATCGACTACTTCCTCATCCAGGACCTCACCAACAACACCGACGCCTACTACCGGAGCTGGTACTTCACCAAGGCGTCAGACGCCGCTGGCGGCCTGTTCTTCATGGGCCCCGACTGGGACTACGACCGCGGCCTCGGCAATGTCAACTACGGGACGGCGTTCTGCGCCAGCACCCTCATCAGCCGCCAGTGCCCGGCCCCGTTCAAGCCCCTGTTCGCGGACGCGGATCTCCGGAACGAGATGAAGTGCCGGTATCGGACGCTGCGCCAGGATGGCGGCCCTTTCGACATCACCCGGATCGACACCAAGGTCGAAGCCTTTGCTCGAGCCATCGCCGCGGCGAAGACGCGCGATCAAGCGCGCTGGAAGAACGTCGGCGTCTATTATCCACCCAGCAACTACGTCGGCCCCACCTGGGCGGACGAGGTGCAGTACCTCAAGTACTGGACCCGCAAGCGTCTGGCATGGCTGGACGCCAACCTTCCGGGCTCCTGCGACGCGGTCCCGCCGCCGCCATCGGTCGCCCCCATCGCCGTCCCGCCGCCGATCAAGGAGACCGCCCTCCGCACCGCTGGGGCCCCGATCCCCGTCTACATCCCCATCGAAGGCCCGGTCGATCCCAACTACGCCAAGTACGCCTGTCCGTTGTAGAGATGAGGCTCCTCCTGACGCTCGTTTCTCTGCTGGGGTGTGGAGCAACAAGAAGCATTGCGAACGAGGCCGCCACTTCCCCAGATGGGCCAGTCGCCGATCAGGGCAGGGATGCCGGTGGCGCAGAAGCGAAGCTCCTGCCAGACGCCGGCGCGATCCGTGTCGATGCCGGGCAGACCGGAGTATCGACGTGCCGGGAATGTGACCAGGCTCCCTGCACGAGACCGTGTCTGCCCAGTCTGGACGCCGGGGGACCGACCATTCCCAGGCCGTATTCGAGAGGCCCTTGCCCCCGGCTGGTGGAAGGGTGGAACCGGGGCGTCGGAGCCAATGGCCGCGACCTGCGGCTCCATCTGCCCCGGTCGACCAGGGGCCCGTACGGAGTCCTGTACATGTGGCACGGCGCGGGCGGTGATGCCGTGTCTTTCGAAACGCTGCTCACGGGCAGCCACGACGCTCATGGGTACGTCCTGGTGACGCCCGAAGGCGCGAAAAAATACGACTCCGAATGGCGGGTCGAGCCTGCCGGAGCAACCGACGACCTGGACTTCTTCGAAGACGTGCTCCGCTGTCTCTGGGAACAGGTGCCGATCGATCTACGCCGCGTTCATTCCATGGGTTTTTCAGTAGGCGGGAGGTTCACGGGTTACCTCATGGGGCACCGATCGAACGCCGTGGGATCAGTGGTGGCGTGGAGCGGAGGCGACCGGACACCACAAGGTGTGATCGTGGTTCCCATGCCGGCCCACCCGATTCCCGCGCTGCTTTATCATGGCGGCTCGACGGATACGCCCGCCTGTTGTGGACAGAACCCGACCGAGGCGCTGGCGAACAAGTTGAAGGCGAATGGCGACTTTGTCGTGGTGTGCAACCACGGCGCCGGCCATACCTACCCGCCGAATCCCGGAAGAGTGACCGATCTGTGGCGCTTCATCGAGTCCCACCCATTCCTCCCGGGTGCGGCGTCATCGTGGCGCGAGGCAGGTCTTCCTGCTGGGCTGCCAAACTATTGCCAGATTCGCTGAGCGGGCTGTATCCCGGCGGTATCGCAAGGGGTGATACGATTGCCGAGTTTTGGGACAGCCTTTGCCCCAGCGTCTCGGGCGCTATCAGGTCGTGGGTGCGCTGGGGGTCGGTGGCATGGCCGAGATCCTGCTGGGGCGCCTGGTGGGGCCCAGCGGGTTCGAGCGGCCGGTGGTGCTCAAGCGGATCCTGCCGCACCTGTCGCGCCAGACCTCGTTCGTGAACATGTTCCTGGACGAGGCGCGGATCGTGTCGAGCATCCGCCACCGCAACGTCGTGCAGGTCCACGAACTCGTACACGAAGGGGACGACCTCTTCATGGTCATGGAGTACCTCGAGGGAGAGAGCGTCGCCAGCCTCCTCAAGAGGCGGCTCAAGCGCAATGAACCGCCCGACGCTGCGCTGGGTGCCTACGTCATTGCCGAGGCCGCCGCCGGTCTGCATGCAGCTCACGAACTTCTGGACGCCGCCGGAGTCCTCCGCGACGTCGTTCACCGCGATGTCTCCCCCCAGAACCTGTTCGTCACCTACGACGGTGACGTGAAGGTGCTGGACTTCGGCATCGCCAAGGCCGCCGACCGCCTCGGCGATACGGAGTCAGGCGTGGTGAAAGGCAAGTTCGCCTATATGTCACCGGAGCAGTGCCGGGGCGAGCCGATCGATCGTCGCTCCGACATCTTCTCGCTCGGCACGGTGCTGTTCGAGATCACCACCGGCCGCGCCCTGTTCACGCGCGGGAGCCACGTCGAGACCCTGCGCGCCATCGAGGTCGAGCCGATCGTTCCTCCGTCGCGTGTGGTCTCTGCCTACCCGCCGCGCCTGGAGGCGATCTGCATGAAGGCGCTGGGCCGGAACCGGGACGACCGCTACGCCACCGCCGAGGAGCTGCGGCGCGATCTGCTGGCCGTGGTGCGCAGCCTGACGCCCGATGGTGAGCCCGACCGAGCGCTTGCCTCCGTCATGCACGGGCTGTTCCCGGACCGGGCCGAAGAGAAGCACAAGATGCTGCAGCGGATCGGCGCCGGATCCTCGCCGTCGATGATTCCCCCGGGCGACGCCGATGCGGACGTGGCGATCCCCTCCGTGATGGTGCGAACTCAGTCGACGACGGACAGCGCAGCCACCCGACTGGAGACGCCGGCAAGCAAGACCCACCACGTGCGCCGTCGGCATCGGTCGGTCCTCGTGGCCGGCGGGCTGTTCCTGGTGGCTGTGGTCGGCGTTTCGCTGGCCATGCGTGTGAATCGCCAGACCGCGCCCCCGGTGTCCGCACCGGCGGCATCGGTGGTGGTGTCGAACCTGCGATTCGTCTGGACCACCAGCAACAGCATCCGCTGGGAGTGGGACGTCAATGACGTGTCGCCCGACAAGCTGGCCTATTACGAGATGGTGACCGGACCCACCGAGACCGATGTCCTTCAGCGAGCGAACCGGGCCGTCGTCTGGGGCGCGAACCGGAGCCCGGAGCTGAGTCACTACCTGCTGGAGCGGACGGGCGCCGTGGAGAAGGTGCTCGGCACGACCACGCACGGGCACGAGCCGTCGACGGACCAGTACGGACAAGTGGTGGCCGTGGACAACACCGGACGCCGATCGCAGTCGCTGGTGGTGAGGGCACGAACCACCTTTGCCGTCGAGGAGGTACCTCTGCTCGGAGCGGGGGAGCAGGTCGGCGCCTTCGGATACCCCGATCTGGTTCACATCGAGCGGAGCAGCGAGGGCGGCTGGGGGCTCTCGGCGGTGATCTGCTGCGACGACAGCGTGGGCGGCAAGTTCGAGGTGTGCGACCGCAAGCCGGTCTGCTACGAGAACCTACGCGTCGAGAAGCTGAAACCCGTCCCGCCCGACTTATTGGTCGGGACCTTCCAGACCACGGCATTCCTCGAATTCACCCTGACCACCGACTCCACCGTTCCGTCGACCTGGTCCGAGGTCTGGCTGTCTGTCGGTCCCGGCAAGGCAAGGGAGAAGCTCTTCCGCTACGGCGGCATGTCCTTCGCGGCCCGCGAGAATGGCCGCGTGGTTCAGCTTCCGCTGCGGGTGCTCGCGAACTGGGGCAAGCAAGCGCTGTCGTTCGATAGGCTTCGCGAAGCCCAGTATGTGGTTTCGCAGTTCAATGTCGGTGGTACCTGGACGGCGGGAGCCCACGTGCGTATCGACAGGATCCGGATCCGCTGGTGAGCGATCACTCCTTGTCGGATCCGGGATCGGACGAGGGGACGCGGGGTATCCGCGCACGTAGCTTCTGGAAGTACCGGCGGCCGATCCCGGAGGCGGCGACGGCGAGTCCCACGTCGCCCCCGTGGCGTTCGAGGAGCCAGGCCACGTAACGCTGCTCGAACTCGTCGAGCACGCGGTCGCGGCCCTGCGGAAACGGAGCGCCGGAGCTGACCACCTCGTCGATGAAGTCAACCGGGCTCGAGGACGAGCTCGTCGAGCTGCGCCGCTGCTCGGATGCCAGGTCGCCGAGCGCGAGCTGGCGGGCGACCGCGTTGCGTAGCTCGCGGACGTTTCCCGGCCAGGTGTGCTCTTCCCACCGTTCGATCAGATGTTGCGGCAGCGCCGCCGGGTCGCCTCCCAGCTCCTTCCAGAAATGCTTCGCAAGGCCACTGACTTCGCCGCGCCGGTGGCGCAGGGGCGGGAGCTCGATGCGGGCCACGGCCAGGCGGTGGAACAGATCGTCGCGGAAACGCTCCTCCTGGACGGCGCGGTCCAGATCGCGGCGGGTGGCCACGATCAGGCGGACGTTCACCTTGATCCAGCGGTCGCCGCCCACCCGCCGGATCTCGGAGCGCTCGATCGCACGCAACAGCTTGGGTTGCAGCGACAGGTCCAGGTCACCGATCTCGTCGATGAACAGCGTCCCATCCTGCGCCTGCTCGAACACCCCTGACCGGGTGGCAACCGCGCCCGTGAAGGCGCCGCGCTCGTGCCCGAACAGCTCGGACTCGATCAGGTTGGACGGCACCGTCGTGCAGTCGAACACCACGAACGGCTTGTCGGCGCGCGGCCCGCGTTCGTGCAGCGCCTCGGCGACCACCTCTTTGCCCGTGCCGGTCTCGCCCTCGATCACCACCGGCACATCGGAGCGGGCCAGCCGCTCGCACAGCGGGAACAGACGCCTCATCTCGGGGCTGGAGCCGATCAAGCGACCGAAGCTGTTGGCCAAAGGAACCACGGCCGCCGGGCTGCCCTCGAGTCGTTCGATGCGCAGGAGCGTGGCGCCGGCCGTCACCAGCTCGCCTCCGCGCAGGTAGCACTCCGCGACCTTCACCCGATCGACCACCGTCCCGTTGGTGGAGGTCAGATCGGTCAGCCGCAGCTCCGTGCCATGAGGCTCGAGCGCCGCGTGCCGGCGCGACACCTGGGGATCGGTGAGGCGCAGCTCGCAGGCCGGGCTCTGTCCCAGGAGCACACGCGCCGGCTGCGAGCCATCGAGCGTGAACGTGCGGCCCTTGTCGGGCCCTTCGACCACGGTCAGGACGAAGACGCTGTCCAGCCGCGTTTCTGGCTCTTCTTCGCGGCGGCCATGCACGACGGTGCTCGCGTCGTCGGCGGGCGGCCGGTCGCGGGATTTCATTGTCGCAACTGTACCACCGCGAACAAAACGAGCGCAGGACGAACGAAATGCTCCGCGGGACAGCGGCGCGCCCGGACGCGCCCGCGAGATCGGCCTGGCACGTCGGTTGCTCGGGTTGCTCAGGACCACCATGATGATCGCCCACCTGCTCCTCCTGACGCTGTCAGTGCTGAACCCGCGCTCGGAGTCGGCCGCCCCGGTGAGTGTGATCCTCTGGTTCGACACCGAGGACTATCTGTTGCCCGCCGACGACGATGCCACGCTGAGGCTCGCCCGGTGGCTCACCAAGGAGAAGGTGCACGCCACTTTCAAAGTCGTGGGCGAAAAGGCGCGCGTGCTGGAGCAGAGAGGACGGCGCGACGTGATCGCCGCACTGAAGCAGCACGAGATCGGCTTTCACTCCGATCTGCACAGCGTCCATCCCACCCCGGCGGAGTACATGTCCGCGCTCGGCTGGGACGAGGGGACCGCGGAGTTTCTCCGTCGCGAGACGCCGGGCGTGGCCTCCATCCGACGCATCTTCGGGGTGTCGCCGAGCTGCTACGGCCAGCCGGGCAGTTCATGGGCGCCCCAGGCGTATGCGGCCATCCGCAAGCTGGGCATGAACGTCTATCTGGATTCGGCCACCCACGTGCGACTCGACGGCAAGCCGTTCTTCTACGGCGGGGTGCTCACCCTCATCGAGCTGCAGCACACACTGCGCACCAAGCTCTCCGCCCCGCGCGAGCTGGAGGAAGCGAAGACGGCCTTCCGGTCCGCTTACGACGATCTGACTGCGCAAGGCGGAGGCCTGATCAGCGTCTTTTACCATCCCAACGAGTTCGTGCACCGCGAGTTCTGGGACGCGGTGAATTTTCGCGAAGGAGCCAACCCGCCGCGTGCCGGCTGGATCCCTCCGCGCGTGAAGGCACCGGCCGATAGCCACACCGCCTTCGAGAACTTCGAGGGCTACATCCGTTTCATGAAAACCCTCCCCGGCCTGCGCTTCGTTACCGCCTCGGAGGCGGCGCGCCTCTACCGCGACCGCGCCCAGGGGCGCACCTTCACCAAGGCCGAGGTGCGCGAGGTGGCGGCCACAGTGATGGCGCAGGGGCCGGGCTTCCAGGTTCGCGGCGACCACGCGCTGGCAGCCAGCGAGGTGCTTGCTCTGCTGACCAGGGCGTTCCTCGGCGAGCGTCTGGTGCTGCAGGGAACGCCGTTCGGCCCGTCGGAGCCACCGAGGTCGCTGGGTCCCGTCGCCAGCACCACCGCCAGCCAGTTCGATCGCACCACCGCCGACGTGGCGGACTACCTGGCCCGGCACGGACGGGTGCCGAGCACCATCTGGCTCGGCAGCGCCGCCGTCTCTCCCGAGGTGTACCTGCGCGCCCTGGCTCAGGCGGTCTCGCTGAAGCTCGACGGCCAGCCGCTGCTCGAGGTGGCGCTCTCGTCAGCCGAGTTGACGGCCGCCGTCCGCGTCGCCGACGACGATCCGAGGAAGCTGTGGGGCTGGGTGATCTTCCCCCGCGGCTTTCGCGCCCCCGAGATGATGGCCCTGGCCCGGCGCCAGGCCTGGACGCTCAAGCCCGCGCCGCTCGTCCCGTGAGAGGAGAACACAGAGTGGATCCGAATCACGTGTCGCCGTCCCACGTGTCGCCGTCGATCGAAAAGAGGCCGACGATCTTCCCGTCCACGCTAAAGTTTTCCTTTTTCTACTGATCAAGGAAAGACACATACCGTTTATCTAGGGCGCAGCGATACCATTCCGAGGATGCGCCGACTGGTGCTCGCGTGTTTGCTGGGGTCGTGCATCCCCTCCACCGCCGACGACCCCGACGCCGCGCCTCCCGCCACGGCTGATGCTCTACCCGACCTGGCGCCTCCCCCAAGGGTGATCCGCCCCGCTGACTGGGCCGAGCCCTCCCACGGCAAGGCCTCCGCTCCGAACTATCAACTGGTGTTCCCGAATCGGAAAGTGAACCGTCTGGACATCGTCATCGCCGCCGCCGACTGGCAGCGCATGCTGGACGACCTCACGTCGCGGCTCTCGGCCGGTACGCCGCTCGAGCTTGTCCGTGGCACGCCGATCTATGTGCCCTGCGAGGTGACCTTCGAGACGCGGCGCTGGACCTTCGTGGGCATCCGTTTCAAAGGGAACTCCACCCTCTTCTTCCCGTTCATGGAGAAGAAAGGGAAGCTCCCGTTCCGGCTGGACTTCGACGAGTTCGAGAACGACCACCCGGAGATCGCCGATCAGCGCTTCTTCGGCTTCAAGGCCCTCTCTCTCGGCAACAACGCCCGGGACGCCTCGCTCCTGCGCGACAAGGTGGGCGCCGATCTGTACCGGCAGGCAGGCGTGCCCACTCCGCGCGTCGCTTTCTATCGGGTGTTCGTCGACTTCGGGCGCGGCAGCACCTACTTCGGCCTGTACACCGTCGCCGAGGTGCCGGGCCGGGCGCTGATCGACGCCCAGCTCGGCGGTGGCGGCGGCAACCTGTACAAGGCGGACGGCCCCGGCGCGAGACTCGCCACCTTCGACGCCGCCTCGTTCGAGAAGAAGACCAACGAGGCAGCCAATGACTTTACCGACGTCATGCGGTTCATGGCCGCCCTGGGTTCGCCTCGGTCCGACGCTCCCGCCTGGCGAGCGAGGCTGGAGAAGACGTTCGACGTCGACGGGTTCCTGCGATGGCTCCCGGTGACGACGGTGGCGCCGAACTGGGACGTCTACGGTGCCTACCCGCACAACTACTTCCTCTACGGCGATCCGGCGAGCGGAGGCCAGCTCCGCTGGATTCAATGGGACAACAACGAGGCGTTCAAACCCGAAGCGCGCGCCATCAAGATCGACCTGGCCTCGCTGCCACCCAACTGGCCACTGCTGAACCACGTGGCCACGGATCCGGTATACCGGGCCACCTACGTCCGCCACCTCCGCACCTTCGTCGAGACGGTGTTCGTGCCGCAGATGCTGCGAGCGCGGCTCCAGGCCGAGCACGACCTCATCGCCCCCCACGTCATCGGACCTGGCGGCGAGCTACCCGGCTACAGTCTCTTGCCGAGCACGAATGCCTTCACCTCCGCTGTCCGAACGATGTTCACCCACGTCGATGAACAGAGCCGGATGGCGCGCCAGTTCCTGTCTGCCCAGTGAAAAAAGTTTTCTTACGGATACGGAGCCACCGTAAAGTAACGCTTCATGCTGGCGCTGCCACCGCCGGAGACGTTGCGCTGCTTCGTCGAAGCAGCCCGCCTGCAGAGCTTCCGCGCTGCTGCGCGCGTCGTCGGTCTCACCGCCGCAGCCGTCGGGCAGCGAATCGCGCAGCTGGAGACCCTCGTGGGCCAACCGCTCTTCGACCGTAGCCGGCGGCGAACCAGCCTCACCGCCGCTGGCATGGCGCTGGTGCCGGCCGCCCTGCGGTCTCTGGACGCGAGCGCCGCCTGCCTGCGCGTGCCGACGAATGGTGAGGAGGCCGCTTTACCGATCGATCTGGTGATCGGCACACGGCATGAGCTGGGCATGTCCTGGATCGTGCCGATGCTGCCGACGCTGAGGCGGGCGCTTCCCGATGCCTGCCTTCACCTGTACTTCGGCTCGGGGGACGATCTCCTGCTTCGCGTGCTCGGGGGCGAGGTCCATTGTGCCGTGGGATCGATGCGGGTGTTCGACCGCCGCATCACCTCCGCGCGGCTCCATCCCGAGCCTTACGTGTTCGTCGGCGGACGCAAGGGCCTCACGCGTACCCCCTTTCGCCGCTTCGAGGATGCCGGCAGCCAGACCCTCATCGACGCGACGCCGCGGCTGCCCCTGTTCGCCTACTGGCGGGATGCGCCCGAGGGACGGGACCTCGCCTTCAAACGGGTGGTGCACATGGGGACCATCGCCGCCATTCGTGACCAGGTGAGACGGGACCAGGGCGTGGCGGTCCTGCCCGAGTTCTTCGTCGCCGACGACCTCCGTCGAGGACGGCTGGTGAACATCCTGCCGCGGATCCAGCCTCTTGCCGACTACCTACGGCTTTTCTTCCGGGCCGACGACGCGCGCCGGAGCCTGTTCGAGCGGTTGGCCGCCCGCATGGCTGCGGCCCCGCTTCCCCCTACGCGGCAACGTTCGACATCGGATTGATGTAGTGCGATCGGCGGTGGTCCACGCTCTCTTCCTGGCCCAGGCCGGCCTGGACCCGGCGCCAGCGCTCGCCCCGCGGCTGGGACGCGCGCTGGGGCTCGCGGCGCCCCCGGCCCTGGATGGCCGCGTGCTGGACGATCCCGCCTGGCAAGCCGTGCCGCCCCTCGACGGATTCGTCCAGCGCGATCCACGGGAAGGCACGGCCGCCAGTCAGCGCACCGAGGTACGGATGGCCTACACCGCCGACACGCTGTTCGTGGGGGTCGTCTGTTACGACGATGCGCCCGGGAAAATCGTCGCCGCTGGCGGCAAGCGCGACTCACCGCTGGAGGAATCCGACAGTTTCCTGATGGTGCTCGACACCCTCGATGATCGCCAGAACGGCTTCGTGTTCGGCACCACGCCTGCGGGATTGGAGTTCGACGGGCAGATCACCGGCGGCGCGCACACGAGCGCTCCCATGGGCGGCCAGCTCGCCGGCGACCTGGGCCTCAACGTGAACTGGAACGGATCGTGGCAGGTGCGCGCTCTTCCGTCTGACTTCGGCTGGAGCGCCGAGTTCGCGATCCCGCTGCACACGCTCCGCTACGACGGCGCCGGTGCGCAGCGGTGGGGAGTGAACTTCCAGCGTTCGATCCCACGGCTGCACGAGGTCTCACACTGGTCGCCCCTGCAGCGCCAGCAGAGCGTGTACCAGATGAGCGCGGCCGGGACCGTCATCGGGCTGGATCTCCCACACCAGCGCAGCCTGTTCGTCGTTCCCTACGCGCTGGTCAGCGCCCCTCGCAGCTGGGGGGAGCGCGACTGGACGCGCGACGCCAACGCCGGACTGGACGCCAAGTGGAGCGTGACCGGCAGCCTCACCCTCGACGCCACCTTTCGCACCGACTTCGCCCAGGTGGAGGTCGATCAGCAGCAGGTGAATCTGGACCGCTTCCCCCTGTACTTCCCCGAGAAGCGCCCCTTCTTCCTGGAGAACGCGGGGTTCTTCGCAGTCGGCTCGCCCGGCGAACTCGACCTGTTCTTCAGCCGCCGCATCGGCATCGGCCCCCAAGGCGAGGTGGTCCCGATCATCGGCGGAGGCCGTCTGTCGGGCAAAGCGGGGAACTTCCGCGTGGGGCTGCTCGACATCCAGACCGAACAGGTGGCTGACGTGACCTCCACGAACAACTTCGGCGTCGCCCGTCTTTCGTACGAGCTACCCAACCGATCCGAGGTGGGTGCCTTCTTCGCGAGCCGCCACGCGACCGGCGGCAGCGACAGCGATGACTTTGGACGCACGTACGCCGCTGACGGGCGTGCCGGTATCGGACGTTACGGCCTGGTCTCGGGATTCGTGGCCGGGACGGAGGTGCCCGCCGCCGAGGGACGGCCGCTGGCGTACAGCCTCTCGGCCAGCTATGACTCGCCCGCGGTCCTGCTCGAGACGCGGTACTCGGATGTCGGCGAAGGGTTCGATCCGCAGATCGGATTCCTGCGCCGCCGCGACTACCGCCGGTCGTCCAGCACGATCATGTACCGGTACCGCCCCGACGATCTGTTCGGGTGGAAGGAGCTCTTGCCGCACGCCTCGTACCGAGGCTACTGGGGGCCTGACGGTTTGTACGAGACCGGCTGGCTGCACCTCGACAACTACTGGATCTGGCGGAACGGCTGGGAGGTTCATACCGCGGTCAACGTCACCCACGAGGCGCTGCGCGAGCCGTTCGAGATCGCCCCGGGCATCGTGGTACCAGACGGCGCTTACGATCACACCGAGACCATGCTCTTGGTCCGCAGCAATCCGGCGGCTCCGTTCAGCGCGCGCGCCCAACTGGTGGCCGGCGGCCTCTTCGGTGGACGGCGCGTCAGCCCCGAACTGGGCATCGACCTGCGCGCATCGAACGTCTTCACGGCGTCGCTCGGATGGGAACACAACCGCGTCGCCTTGCCGGCGGGCACCTTCGACACCAATCTGGGACGCGCGCGGCTGACGCTGTCGCCGACGCCGCACACGTTCGTGCAGGCACTGCTGCAGTACAACGACCGGACCGATCTGTTCTCGGCAAACCTCCGCGTGGGCTGGCTGCGCAGCGCCGGCACGGGCCTCTTCCTCGTGTACAACGAGAACCTGGACACGGCCACCGACGCCACACCTCTGTCCTCGATGGTTCCCCAGAGGCATCGCAGCGTGACTGTCAAGTACAGCCATCTCATCGACGTCCTCGATTGATCCGCTTCAGGGGGACCGCGCTGCCTGCAGGCGCGCCCAGAGCTCATCGTCGAAGTCGCTCAACGCATCGGCGGTCGGAGCCGCCGCCGCACCGAGGCGGGTCACGACCAGCCCCAGGGAACGGCTGACATAGATTTTCTGATCGTCCTTCCCCAGCGCCGCGACCAGATCCAGCGGCGCGCTCGGCAGCAGCGGACCGGTCCGAGGGCGGCTGGGAGGCAACACGTGGCTCCCCTGGCCGTTGAGCCACCAGAGGTAGCCGTAACTCGGGTTCAAGGCCTGCGAAGGCTTCAGCGCCGCTTCCAGATACGGCGTGTCCGACACCACGGGGCGATCCTTCCAGAGGCCGCCCGCCTGAATCAGCAGCCCGAAGCGGGCCATGTCCCGCGCCGATATCGTCAGCCCCCAGAGCGCCTTGCCCTTCGGATCGGCCATGCCGGGACGGGCGTACCACCGGGCGCTCGTGACACCGATCGGCGTCCAGAGCCACTCGTACGACATCGCCTCGATGCCACGACCGGCGGCGGACTCCAGCATCCGCCGCACCTGATGATAGGCGTGGTTCGTGTACCTCCACTTCGTACCGGGTTCGGCTTCGAGGTTCAACAGGTCGTCGAGCCCGCTGGTCTGGGTCAAGAGGTGGCGAAGATCGATTCGCGCTTCTGCCTGGCCGGCATTGCTCCAGCCCGCGCCCAGCCTGTCCGTGACCTTGTCCTCCAGGGTGACCAACTCTCTCTGCCGGGCCAGGCCTGCGATCACAGCCACGACACTCTTCTGCGCCGAGGCGATGTCCCGCACGTAGGTGGCATCCGCCTGCCAGTAACGCTCGGCCATGAGGCGACCGTTCCACAGGACCACGAAGGCCCGGCTTGCGCGCTGACCCACAAAGTCCAGGATCTCGTTCAGCCTGACGGGATCCCACCCGGCGGCCGAGGGCTCTACCGTCTCCCAGCTGTTCCCCGGCGGCGGAAAATACAGCGCCAATGGCTGCCTGCCGGCATCGACCGGAACCTCCGGCGACCCGCTGGACCCTGAACAGGCAGTCAGCAGGTAGCCGAGAGACAGCGTTGCAATCCTCATCGAGATGTCCTGACACAGGGCGCGCATCGATTTGAAAGTCGAGTGCATCGCCCTCGAAGGTGACACATTAGGAGCTGTCGCCCACATGTCGATCTCATGGTACCCGGGCCACATGGTCACCGCCCGCAAGGAGGCGGTGGCGGCCATGCGAAAGATCGATGTGGTCATCGAGGTTCTGGACGCCCGCATACCGCAGGCGAGTTGCAACCCCGTCGTCGAGACGATACGGCGCGAGAACCGACGGCCGGCCTTGAAGATCCTCAACAAGTCGGACCTCGCGGATCCAGAGCGCACCCGCGCGTGGCTTTTTCACTACAACGCCCAGCCCGGGGTCAAGGCCATCGCCCTGTCTTCGAAGAAGCCCAAAGAGGTCGGACGCGTCCCCAAGGAAGCCCTCACCCTCGTCCCGGGACGCGGAACGCCGAGCAAGCCCTTGCGCATGATGATCCTCGGAATTCCCAACGTAGGAAAATCAACGCTGATGAATGCTCTCCTCAAGCGGCACGTTGCCAACGTCGGCGACGAACCCGCGATCACGAAAATGCACATGGGCCATGCCCTCGGCGACGGCATGTGGCTCATCGACACCCCGGGGTTGATGTGGCCAGGCATCGCCCACGAGACCGCGGTCAAGCTTGCGGCGGCGCACAGCATTGGTCGCAACGCCTATGACGACGAGACGGTCGCCGTCGATCTCGGCCAGTACCTCATCACTCACTATTCGGCGCTCCTGGCCAGCCGCTACGGCGCACTTCCCGAGACCTGTGACGGACATGGGCTCCTTGCGTGGATCGCGCGCGGCCGCTCGCTCGTCATCAAGGGGGGAGCGGCCGATCTCCAGAAAGCGGCCCTGGTGTTGCTGAATGATTTTCGGAGCGGCACCCTCGGTCCGATCACGCTCGAGACCGTCGCCTCATGACCTTCGCCTCGCTTGGCCTGTCCGAGCCTCTGCTCCGTGCGCTGGCCGAACTGGGCCACGACCAGCCCACCCCGGTCCAGGCAACGGCGATACCCGCCATCCTGCGCGGCGCAGATGTGTGGGCCTCGGCGAAGACTGGCTCGGGTAAAACAGCCGCCTTCGTCCTGCCCATCCTGCAACTTCAAGGTGACGAAGGGCGTCCTGCCACCGGTCGCCTCGCCCGCGCGTTGATCGTCGTGCCCACCCGCGAGCTGGCCGTTCAGATAGGTGAAGCCATTCACACCTACGGCCGCCATCTGTCCCGGCCACCCAGGACCTGCGTCGCCATCGGTGGGGTCTCGATCAACCCACAGATGATGATGCTGCGTGGGGGAGCCGACGTCGTGGTCGCCACGCCAGGTCGCCTGCTCGATCTGGTCGATCACAACGCCCTCCGGCTGTCTTCCGTCGCGGTGCTGGTGCTGGACGAGGCTGATCGCTTGTTCTCGCTGGGATTCTCCGACGACCTCACCCGGTTGCGCGCGCTCTTGCCACCCCGCCGCCAGAACCTTCTTTTCTCCGCCACGTTCCCGCCTGCCGTCCGGACCCTGGCCGACGAGCTCTTGCATGAGCCCACGCGGATCAACGTGGACGCCGGCGCCATCCCCGACGCCGCCACGATCGTTCAGCGGGCCATCGAGGTCGACGGGGACCGACGGACGATGCTGTTGCGCCACCTCATCCAGGCTCATCGGTGGTCGCATCTTCTCGTCTTCGTGGCCACCAAGCACGCAGCGGATACCCTGGCCATGAAACTCGTGCGTGCTGGTGTTTCTGCGGCACCGTTGCACGGCGATCTCGGCCAAGGGACGCGCACGCAGGCGCTGGCGGATTTCAAGGCAAAGCGGCTGCAGGTCCTCGTGGCCACTGATCTGGCCGCGCGTGGCCTGGACATCGTGAACCTCCCTGCCGTGGTCAACTACGACCTTCCGCGGTCTCCCGTGGACTACCTGCACCGCATCGGGCGCACGGGGCGCGCCGGGGAAACCGGAATGGCGGTCAGTTTCATCAGCGCTGCGACGCATTCCCATTTCCGCCTGATCGAGAAGCGCCACCATCTCCGCATCGAACGCGAGCGCGTCGCGGGCTTCGAGCCACACGCGCTCGCCCTTCCTGCTGGAGATCCCCACGGGGGCGTCAAAGGGAAGCGCAAGAGCAAGAAGGACAAGCTCCGCGAAGCGGCCGCGCGCCGGACGCGTCAGTTTCCATGCTAAAGGCTGCACCTGTGCCACCTTCCTCGTTTTCTGCCCTGCCTTTGAACTCGGCGCTTCTCGAAGCGGTGAAGTCCCTGGGCTACGCAGAGATGACGCCGATTCAGGCGCAGGCGTTGCCGGCTCTTCTCGCAGGCAAGGACGTGATCGCGCAGGCCGACACCGGCACCGGAAAGACCGCCGCCTTTGCTCTTGGCATTCTGTCGCGCGTCGATCCGACGACCCCCTGCGTGCAGGCGCTGGTCATCTGCCCCACCCGGGAACTGGCCGAGCAGATCAGCAAGGAGATTCGCCGGCTGGCTCGACTGATCCCCAACGTCCGCGTGGTGACATTGACGGGCGGCGTGCAAACCGGACCGCAACGGGTATCCCTGGAAGGAGGCGCGCACGTCGTGGTGGGGACGCCTGGTCGCCTGCAAGAGCACCTCGACAAAGGCCGCTTGCGGCTAGAGGGCCTGAGGGTGCTGGTGCTGGACGAAGCCGACCGCATGCTGGAGATGGGATTCGAAGCAGCGATCCGCGCGGTAATTTCCCACGCGCCGTCAAAACGCCAGACGCTGCTTTTCTCGGCCACGTTCCCCGATGCAATCCGGAAGATGAGCGCCGTCTACCAGCACGCGCCAGTCTCCGTCACCGTGCAGGCGACGGCCACCAGCGCCCGGACCGAGCAGCGGTTTCACGAGGTCAGCGGCGGCAAGAGACAGGACGCTCTGCTGACCCTTCTTTTGCATCACCGCCCCGAATCTGCGCTGGTGTTCTGCAACACCAAGAACGACTGTCGGGCGCTGTCCGTCAGGTTGGCAGACCGTGGGTTCGCCGTGCTTGCCCTTCACGGAGATTTGCTTCAACCCGAACGCGAACATGCGCTGACCATTTTTGCCAATGGCACCTGCACGATCCTGGTGGCCACGGACGTCGCCGCCCGCGGTCTGGACATCAAAGATCTGGAGCTGGTGGTCAACTACAACTTGAGCCCGATGGACGAGGTCCACGTGCATCGCATCGGCCGCACGGGGCGGGCCGGTCGGCAGGGGCTCGCCTTGAGCTTGTTCACGCCCGGAGAAAGGCACCGCCTGGCCGCCCTCGAGGAAACCTTTCAGATCGCGATCAAGCCCCTGCCCTTGCCCTTGGCAATGACCGACGAGAACGCACCTCCCCGCCTGCCGCGCATGTCGACCGCACGAATCAGCGGCGGCCGAAACGACAAGCTCCGGCCCGGAGACATTCTGGGCGCGCTCACCACCGACGCCGGCATTCCAGGCGAGGACATCGGCAAGATCGACATCTTCGATCGCTTCTCGTACGTGGCGATTGCCCGCTCCCGATTGCCCGACGCCCTCGCGCGTTTCACGAAGATCAAGGGCCGCCGCTTCAAGCTGACTGAAGTGCGCCTCGTCGTTTCTAAAACCTGAATCTCACGGATCCTGCACGAGCGCGAGCAGGTCGTCGACGAATCGATACGATGCGCCTTCGGTCGCGAACGAGGTCGATGCCGAACTCCGTGCGGCCTCCTCGAGTTCGGCAACGGTGGCCTGGCCGTCGACTCGTTCGAGGACCGCGACCGCGGCCTCCAACCGTGCCGAGCGCCGCGGCCGGTGACCGTGGGCGCGAATCTCCAGCGCGTGTAGATCGATCGGCGCGCCGAAGTCCGTCGAGTGATCGAACTCCGTGACATCGGCGCCCGATCCTCCGGACCAGCGCCAGATGTCACCATCCGTCTCGAGGCGCAGATGCAGGCGGGTACCCGCGCCGACCTTGATAGGATCCAGCACAGCCACGAAGGCCTGGCGCCAGGACCAGCCCACGGGCGGTGACGGGATTCCCGCCGGGGCGTTGGAGATGGCGATACCCTCCGTCAGTTCGGCGTCGAACCAGAGAGCGAACCCATGGACGAGAGCCGGGTGTGCCACGGTGAAAACTTCTTGCCCCGCGACGGACGCCTGCTGCATCGCCGCCAGATCGACGTCCACGATCGCGCGCGGCGGCGCCGCGAACGTCGCGGAATCGGCCGAGACGATGTGCAAGTGTTGCGCTGCCCAGGCGCGCAGCGGCGATGCGTCGATACCAGCAAGACCCTCGCGCCAGCTTCCGACGAACTGCTCGTGCAGCGCGGGTGCCGTGACTGGCGCGGCCCAGACGCGGATGCGCCGTGGAACGACAGCCTGAGGAGGCGCGTCCGGACGGAGAAACCGACGCCTGGCATCCAGCAGGGAGCCCAGGATCCCCTCGTCGAACCCCGCCACGCCGATGGTCTCGGTGACGAGCACATCGGCTGGCTCGGGAAGGCTGATGTCCATCGACAGCCCGCGGACGAGGACGATGCGGTCGCCAAACCCGCTTGCCCGAATGATCTCCCTGGCGAAACCGAAGATGGGGCCTTGCTCGATGGCGTACACGCGGCGGGCTCCCGCGCGGCAGGCGAGGACCGAAAGCAGGCCGGTGCCCGCGCCCAGGTCGACGACCACGGCGTCCGGTTCGATCACCGCGGCGAGCGCCTGCCGGAACGCGCTGACCCGCGCGGCATCCGCGAGCATGCGGCCGTGAAACTCGAGCAACCGGGCGATTTCGTGTGTGGTCACGACACCGTCGGCACTCTTATGGGAGAACGGCCGCCGAGTCCATCGATCCGGCCTCGCCGCGGGGTCCGTGGCTCCCTTGCTTCATGAACTGACCTGTGCGATGCCACTGTAAGGTGGGTGATACGCCGCTGACCGAGAGACCTCTTGCCGTCCTCACCCGAGTTTCAAACGGGGAGCGGCTGGAGATCAGGAAGGACGCCACGGCAGGGCGGAACGAGGGATGTGAGATCCCGCTCACCCAGACGTACGCGTCGCGGAACCACGCAAAGATCATATTCATCCAGGGCTCGCCCTGGGTGGAAGACATGGGGTCTGGCAACGGCACGTTCGTCAACGAGGTTCAAATCTCGGCGCGCGTCCAGCTGAAGTCCGGGGACCGGGTGCGCTTCTACGCCGAGGAGTTCGTGGTCATCTTGCCGGAGCCCGAGTTGGACACGTCGATGACCGTGGTGGCGCCACCCCCCGCACAGATGACTCCGCCTCCGCCGGCACCGGTGGTTGCACCAGTCGTTGTACCAGCCATCGTACCAGCCATCGTACGCACGCCCCCGCAGGACGATGGTGCACAGAAGCGTCCGGGGGCCTGGGCGCACACCCTCGGGCAGCCGGGAGCCGTTGGAAAGAGCACCAAGTACATTCCGGCCACCGAGATCAAGCAGATGATGGAGACCGTCGAGGTCCCGGCGATTTCGCCGCCGGACATGGACGACCCCTACCTGCAGGTCGTCGCGGGTCAACGAGCCTCAGAGAACCTGCCGCTGCGCGCCGGGGCCGCCAACGCGACCGAATGGTCGATCGGCTCCGATCCACAGCGAGACGTGGTCTTGCCGGATGACGGCGTCTCGGCCTTTCACGCGCGAATCAGGAACGAAGGCAAGCGGTGGAGAGTCGTCGACGAGATGTCCGCCAACGGGACCTTCGTCAACGGCAAGCGCAGCAGCGTGAGCTTTCTCTCCTCCGGTGACCGCATGCGCTTCGGCCCGGTCGTCTGCGTCTTTCAGACTGCTGTGTCGCCCGCTACGCCGCCTCCCGAAGAGGTGTCGCAGCTGCCGGGACGCCCGAGCAAGGCTCGATGGCACCTCTGGGCAATCGCTGCCGCCGGGGTGGTCGTACTGCTCTTCGTCGCCTATCAGCTGACCAGATAGGTTCCTGACGATGACGACCAAGTATCACATCGTCATCATTGGCGCCGGCCCGGCCGGTTTGAGCGCTGCCGCGCGCGCGGCCGAGCGTGACCGCCTCGCCGGACGAACCCAGCCGAGCTACGTGTTGCTCGAGGGATCGCCAGCGCCCGCGCAAACGATTCGACGCTATCAAAAGGGCAAACACGTCATGGCAGAGCCAGGGTATCTGGATCTGCGCAGCGACATCGCCTTTGCCGCCGGCAGCCGCGAGCAGCTCCTCGACACCTGGGCGAAGGACCTCGACAGGCTGGGCGTGAACGTTCGCTACGGCGCCGAGGCGCGCAAGGTGGTCGGCGCGAAGGGCGCTTTCGACATCCAGCTGACGAGCGGCGAATCGCTGATCGCCGAACATGTCGTGCTGGCCATCGGCCTCGAAGGCAACCCACGCAAGCTGGGGGCCCCGGGGGAGGACCTCGCCCGGGTGCAGTACCAGCTGGACGATCCCAAGGAGTTTCGCGACGAGGTCATTCTCGTGGTGGGCGCCGGTGACTCGGCGATCGAAAATGCGCTGGCGCTGGCCGAACAGAACGACGTCGTCATCATCAACCGGGGCAAGGAGTTCAGCCGCGCCAAGGACGCCAACCTGAACGCGGTCGTGACGGCCATCGCCGATCCGCGGCAGAGGGTCAGCTGTCACTACGAGGCCGTGATCAAGGGAGTGACCGACGGACCGGGACAGGCGTTGACCGTGGTGCTGCAAACGCCGACGGGAAATCAAACCACCAAATGCCATCGTGTCATCGCGCGCCTGGGTGGTATTCCGCCGCGGAAATTCGTCGAGTCGATCGGCATCAAGTTCCCCAATGACCGGAGCGACGCGATTCCCGAGCTGTCGGACCAGTACGAAACCAACGTTCCGGGGGTCTACGTCCTCGGGTCCCTGGCCGGGTACCCGCTGATCAAGCAAGCGATGAACCAGGGCTATGACGTCGTGGAGTTCATCCATGGCAGCGACATCAAGCCCGCGGATCACCCGCTGCTGGCTCATCAGTTTCATGGCCTGCCCTACGACCGCGATCCGGATGAGATCCTCGTCCGCTTCCGCGGGCTCGTTCCGATGTTCCAGCTGCTGAATCCGCTGGTCTTTCGCGAGCTGATCATCGACAGCGACGTCATCATCGCCTACCCAGAAGGCAGTGAAATCCGCGAGGCCGAGCGCAAGATGCAGGCGCTGCAAAAGCAGCTGCGGAACCGGCCTGTCGTCCCACGCGTCACGCGCATCATCCGCGAGGGACAGTCGATCTACGAGCCCGGTGAGTTCGGGACGTCGTTCTTCACGATCGTGCAAGGCGAAGTCACCCTGGAGACCGAAGGCGAACACGCGTCGCGCGCGCAACTTGGCCGCGGCGAGTTCTTCGGTGAGATGAGCCTGCTGTCCGGCCGTCCTCGACTCGAGCGCGCCATCGCCGGCGCCGGCTGCGTGCTGGTCGAGATACCGAGACGCACGATGGTCAAACTGATGAACTCCAACGAGGAGATCCGCAGCGGCATCGACTGGATCTTCGTCGTCCGCGAGCTGCAGCGGACCTTCGCGCCCGAGGCGCCCATGCGTTCGCTGCGCGAAACCGCCTCCCGCGTTGCGGTCAAGCGTTTCACTGCCGGCGCCGTCATCTTCCGGGAGGGTGAGACCGGCGATTGCCTGTACCTGGTCCGCTCCGGCGCGGTGGCGCTGTCACGCCAGCGCGACGGCTCTGACGTCCTGGTCGCACAGGTGCGATCCGGGCAGATGATCGGTGAAATGGCGCTGATGGGCGATCGCATCCGGCGCGAGAGCGCCACGGCCTCGGTCGCCGCCGAGGTCCTCGAGATCAAGCTGCGCGAATTCATCGACCTCACCCGCAGGAACGATGCCCGGCTCGAACCGCTGCAGCAGCAGGCCAGCCGTCACGCGGTGGACAACGCGCGGCTGCAGGTGCGGCCGGAGATCGGCTCGGTGGTCGACTTCCTCATGAAGGAGGGACTGGGAGAGGCGACCAACGTCCTGGTGATCGACGAGGCGCTGTGCATCGGCTGCAACAACTGTGAGAAGGCCTGCGCTGAAACACACGGGGGCATTTCGCGGCTCGATCGTGACGCAGGTGCCAGGTACGCGAAGGTGCACATCCCGATCTCGTGCCGCCATTGCGAACAACCCCATTGCATGAAGGATTGTCCGCCCAATGCCATCCGGCGCGCTTCCAGCGGTGAGGTCTTCATCAACGACACCTGCATCGGCTGCGGCAACTGTCAGGCGAACTGTCCTTACGGCGTCATTCGCATGGAGTACGACGCGCCGAAAAAGCCCGGCCTGCTGTCGTGGCTGCTGCTGGGCCTGGGCAGCGGCCCGGGCGAAGCCCCCGACTACGAGCCCACCGCCGCAGCGAAGGCCAAGGGCAAGAAGGCGGTGAAGTGCGATGCGTGCCTCGGGCTCAAAGGTGGGGCGGCCTGCGTGCGTGCCTGCCCCACCGGCGCTGCCATGCGCGTCCATCCTGATCAGTTCGTCGACCTGGTCGAGGAGCGCAAGCCGTGATTCACACGGACGTGCTGCGCTTCCGCGGGGCGAGGTACTTCTGGTGGTCGCTGCTGCTCGTGGTGGGGGCATGCGTTCTGTACGCCAGCCAGCGCGATCTGCGTCCGAGGAGCGGCGACACCTGGCAAGGCTATATCCTGGGCACGACTGGTGTGCTGTTGATCGTGTGGCTGGCGCTGCTCGCGGTCCGCAAGCGGCGGTATTCCTCGACCGCCGGCACGCTCCAGGGGTGGACCTCGGCGCACATCTATCTGGGAAGCGCGCTGCTGGTCGTGGCGACCTTGCACTGCGCGTTCCAGTTCGGCTGGAACGTGCACACCCTCGCCTACGCGCTGATGTGCCTGGTGATAGCCAGTGGCCTCTTCGGGCTCTACAAGTACCTTCACGTTCCCGAACTCCTCGCGGAGAACCGACAGGGGCGAAGCCGGGCGTTGCTGTTCGCCGAGCTCTTCGACCTCGACAAACAGACCCGCACGGCCGCCGACGGATGTGCCCCGCCGGTGCAGACCGCGGTCGACAGCAGCATCAAGCGCACCAGCATCGGCGGGGGCGCCTGGGCGCAGCTGATCAGCCCGGACCATTCGCTCTTTCTTCGTTCCGACAAAGCCGATGGAGCGCCCGCGCTGGCGAGGAACGCCGACCAGCAAGGCGTCATCGACCTCGTTGCCGATCGGATCCCGCGTGCCGACCGGAGCGACGACACGGCACGGCTCCAGCAACTCTTGCTCCTGTTGTGCCGGCGCCAGGTCGTCGTGCGGCGACTTCGCCGCGACATCCGCTTGCAGGCCTGGCTGAAGGTCTGGCTCTACTTCCACACGCGCGTGACCGCAGCGCTCGTCGTGGCCTTGACGATCCACATCGTCAGCACGTTCATCTATCGGTAGGCCCATGGACGTCCTGCTGCGAGAAGTTCGCGATGACCCAGGTGGCATCGCCGCGTTCATCGACACCGAGCTCGCGACCGAGGCAATAACGATCGGCTGCGCGCCGGATCAACAGGTTCAGCTTCTCGGTCGAACCGTAGGTGCCCGACACGCAGTGATTCGCGGCGGGTCCCGGCACCCGACGCTGACCTGTCTCGGCAGGCTGCGCGCGACCGTCAACGGCGAAGACACGCGCTCGGCACGCCTCGATATCGGTGCCTGCATCGAGATCGGCGGGCACCAGCTGATCATCATCGCCCCACCCGCCGGCTTCGACCTCGCCATCGAGCTGCGCCCGAATACCAGGACTGACCGCAGCGACTTCGAGGCCGCCTTCCGCACTGATCTCCAGCAGACCTGGCTCGGCAAGCGCAGGAACGTCTGGCTGTTCGTAGCGCTCACCGCCTTGTTCGGCTTCGTGGTCCCGTTTGCGGCCGTGAGGCCAGGCGGCATCGGGCTTCCTCTTGTGGCTCGGGCGCCCGTACAACTGACCGCCAGCGCCCTGTGGTCCACCGGGCCGCTTGCTCCAGGCCACCGGCAGCTCATGGGCCAGCGCTGCGCCGACTGCCACCAGACTCTGTTCACGCAGGTGCAGGACGATGCCTGTCAGGCGTGTCACAGGAGTACCGGCGCCCACGTTGCGCCCTCGCACCTGGCGCAGACGTCGCTCGGCCCCGCCCAGCGATGCGCGTCCTGCCACCGCGAGCACGAGGAACCCACCGGCAACCTCGTCGACCGTTCCGACAGAGTCTGCATCGGTTGCCACACGAACGCGTTCGGCCCGTTGAAGGTCCAGGCGGTCAGTGGCTTCGGGGTGAGTCGCCACCCATCGTTTGCCGCGGTCGCGAAGGATCCAGCCCTGAAATTCTCCCACGGGCAGCACCTCGACGGCGGCCGGGTGCGAAAACCCGACCAGACCGGCCTCGGCTGCGTTGACTGCCACAAGCTCTCGACTGACGGCGAGCACTTCGAGCCGACGACGATGGCAAGCAACTGCGTGAGCTGCCACGAACTGACCTTCGATCCGGAGGCTCCCGATCGCCAGTTGCCACACGGCAAACCCCGGGATGTCGTGCGCACTCTGGAGGACTACTTCGTGCGCAAGCTCGGCGATCCGAATCGCGTCCCGACGCGGACTGAGCGGCGCCGCCTTCCCGGGCACGAGGAGGAGGTGACCGCGACTTGCACGGGTTCCACCTACCGATGCGCGATGCAGATGGCCGCCCAGCAGGTCGAGAACGAGTTCCAGCGCCGAGGATGCGTCACCTGTCACCAGGTCAAGGACACCCGGAACGAGACCCTCGCCGACCGGTTCCAGGTCGCGCCGATCCGCCTCAGTCATGACTATTTTCCGGCAGCGCGATTTCCCCATCGCAGCCACCTCGTCCAGGGCGGAGTCACGGGTGATGGGGCGTGCCTGTCCTGCCACCCTGCCAACAGCTCGCAGCCCGGCGACTTGCTACTCCCCGATCTGCCGACTTGCGAAGGGTGTCACTCGGACAAGCCGGTTCGCGACCGAACCAGGTTGCAGTGCGTGAGCTGTCATGCCTACCATCCGCCCGCTTGAACGCGCGCCTTTCCGTGCTTCTGATGCTCGCCAGCGCCTTCGTGGCGTGCTCGGGCAATAAGCGCGTCGCCGACGATGTGAGAGGCGATCCCAACGCGAGCTTGAGCGTCGCGGACGTCCAGAAGGTGCTGGCGCAGGGGATTGCCGAAGCGCTCGCACGCGGGACCGACGCCACGCTGGCCGTGGTGGATCGGGTCGGCAACGTGCTGGCGGTCTATCGCATGGGCGACAAGGAGAACCGCCGGATCACACTCGCCACCCGGATCGAAGGCGCTGGTCTCGAAGGGATTCGCCTGCCCGTGGCCGCGGCGCGGGTCAACATCGACGATCAGGCCGCCATCACCAAGGCGGTCACCGCAGCTTACCTGTCATCGGAAGGCAACGCCTTTTCCACACGGACCGCCTCGCAGATCGTTCAGGAGCACTTCAATCCGCAGGAGAAGCGGTCACCCGCCGGCCCGCTGTTCGGCGTGCAGTTCAGTCAGCTCGCCTGCTCGGATCTGATGCGTTCGTCGAGCGAGGTGGGGCCGCAGCGCTCGCCCCTCGGGCTTTCAGGCGATCCCGGCGGGTTCCCGCTCTACAAGGATGGCGTGCCGGTAGGCGGAGTCGGCGCCATTGCCGACGGACGCTATGGTCTCGGCATCGACGATGGGGACGTCGACGAAGCCATCGCGTATGCGGCCACCTTCGGCTTCGCCGCGCCCATCGATCGGCGCGCCGACCGCATCACGGCCGACGGCAAGACCCTGCGTTTCTCCTACCTTGGCTTTTCTGACCTGTTCACGACGCCGGCCGTGGCACCGGCGCTCGCGAGCGTTGCCGCCGCCACGGGCGGCCTGGTTGCGGTGACCGGTTACTTCGACGGCATTCCTCGGGCGGGGACGATCTTTGGACAACCCGGCTCGGGGATCAGGCCTGATCGGGAAGGGACCTTCCCCGGCGAGGACGCCTTCGTGCTGGTGGATGCGCGCGACGTCCCGCGCTTTCCGCCCCGTTCGGGCACGGCGAACACCACGCTCTCGCAGGCCGAAGTCCAGGCCTTGCTCCGTTCAGCCTTGGCGGTCGCGAATCGGACGCGGGCACAGATTCGTCGCCCCCTCGGCGCGCAGGCGCGCGTGACCATCTCGGTCAGCGACACCGAGGGCGAGATCCTGGGTGTCGTACGGACCCGCGATGCGCCCGTCTTCGGCATCGATGTGTCGCTCCAGAAGGCTCGATCCGCGGCGTTCCTCTCGTCCAGCCGCGCCGCAGCCTTTCTCGAATCGCTGCCTGACGCCAAGTACCTCCAGACGACGGACCAGGAAGTGCGGGTATCACGGTCGATCGCCTTGGGCAGCTATCTGGGCGCGACGAGGGCGTTCCTCGGCGACCAGGCCGCGTTCGCCGATGGCCGGGTGGCGTATTCGGCCCGCGCGATCGGCAACCTGGCCCGTCCGTTTTTCCCCGACGGCATTGATGGGGAGTCTCCCGGTCCTTTCAGCAAACCAGCCGGCGAGTGGAGTGTCCTGTCTACCGGCCTGCAGCTCGACCTGTCGATCAACGCCATCCTCCAGCACGTCCTGTTCGTCGCCGGCGCGACCATGGCCGATGTCACGCCCGGCTGCACCGGCGTGGACCTCTCGGTGAATCCCCTCGGATTCACTCCGCCCGTCAAGGATGTCCGCCTCGGCAACGGCCTGCAGATCTTCCCCGGGGGTGTACCCGTCTACCGCGGCGGTACGGTCGTCGGCGCCGTCGGCGTGTCGGGCGACGGCGTCGATCAGGACGACATGATCGCCTTCCTGGGGGTACACGAGGCCAGCGCCGCCCTGGGAGGTTCGATCACGAATGCCCCTCCCGATCGGCGCGCCGATGTCTTGAGCCCTCGGGGCGTACGCCTGCGCTACGTGCAGTGTCCGCAAGCCCCCTTCCGCGACAACCACGATCAACGCCCCTGTGCCGGGAAGTAGCGAGGCGGGCGTGCCAAGGCTGGTGTTCGGTGCGGTTGCGCTCTTGGTCGCGAACACTGCCGCCGCCGAGCCTTGTTATCAGGACAGCAACGGACGCATCGTCACCAGACGCCGGCCGGGACTGGTCGAGGTCCCTTGCCCGCCCGCATCCACTCCGCCTGTCGACACGCCTGCGAACGCGCCCGCTGGCACGATCTCGCGCATCACGCGCCCGGCGTTGACGGACTACATGGATGCCGTGCCAGTGCCCGATCGCTGGCGAATCGTCGAGACCCTCGGCGTGCAAGAACGCTGGTGGGATCCCTACAACCGCAACGTCCTCAAGGGCGACAGACCCCTCGATGCAGACGGAGCCTGGTTCTTCAACCTCGGACTGGTCTCGGACACGGTGTTCGAGCACCGCGCGGTTCCGACGCCGGTGGGCGCGAGCACGACCCGGAGTCCGGGTGCCGTCGACACGTTCGGTGGCGCTGCCCAGGATGCGCTGGTGCAGAACCTGGCGGCCGAGTTCGCCGCCTACAAGGGTGACACCGTCTTCCGCCCACCGGACATCGAGTTCCGCTTCACGCCCGTGTTGAACTACAACGGCGTCCGGCTGGACGAGGTCGGGAGCTTGAATGCCGACCCGCGTACGGGCAGGACGCGCCACGACTACTTCCTCGGCATCCAGGCGGCGTTCGTCGATCTGCACCTGCGCAATGTCTCCGAGCACTACGACTTCGACAGCATCAGGGTCGGGATCCAGCCGTTTTCAGCCGACTTTCGCGGCTTTCTTTTTCAGGACAATCAGCTGGGCGTGCGGCTCTTCGGCACGCGCAGCAACAACGTCTTTCAGTACAACCTTGGGTGGTTCCGCCGCCTGGAGAAAGACACGAACAGCGGCCTCAACGATCTTCTGGTGCTGCCCCGACACGACGACGTCGTGGTCGCCAACCTCTACTGGCAAGACCTGCCGGTCGCCGGCTTCACGTCACAGGCAACCGTCATCTACAACCGCAACCGTGAGGGCGGCCAGGGCGATCACTACGACGACAACGGCTTCATCCAGCGTCCCTCGTCGCTGGGGCGGGAAGAAGCGCGCGATTATGACGTGATCTACGTCGGCTTTAGCGGCGATGGCCACTTCGGCCGACTGAACCTCACCACGTCGGTGTACTACGCCGCGGGCAGAGAAACCTCGGGCACCTTCGTTCCCGGGAAGACCCGTATCAGCGCGCTGTTCGCGGCACTCGAATCGTCGGTCGACTTCGACTGGATGCGCCTCCGGGTGTCGGGTCTTTACGGCAGCGGCGATGGCGATCCTCTCGACGATCGCGCGACCGGGTTCGATGCCATCTTCGAGAACCCCCAGTTCGCTGGCGCCGACAGCAGTTACTGGATTCGCCAGGCGGTGCCGCTGGTCGGCGGCGGACGCGTGGCCCTGTCCGGTCGCAACGGCGTTCTCCCCAGCCTGCGGTCGTCCAAAGAGGAAGGTCAGTCGAACTTCACCAATCCGGGAATCCTTCTCGCGGGCCTGGGCGCGGACCTGGACCTGCTCCCCACCCTGCGCCTGAGCGCGAACGCCAACACCCTGTACTTCGACAAGACGGCGGTCATCGAGTTCGTCCGCAATCAGGGGCCGATCGCCAAGCACATCGGGTATGACCTGTCGGCGGCACTGACCTGGAGGCCCTGGATGTCACAGAACCTGGTGCTGCGCGCGTCCTACGGGACGTTGCTGGGTGGAGCAGGCTGGAAGGCTCTTTACCCCGATAGTTTCCCCTACGTCCTTCTCCTGAATGCGGTCCTCGCCTACTGAGCGTGCCCATGCAACCACTTGCCCTGTTGATTCCTTTCGTCGCCTACGTCACGGCGCCACCGGCGCCCAGCAGCCAGAGCGAGGAGAGCGTCCGGCAGAAAAGCGCAGGCTGCGTCTCCTGCCACGTGGCCAGCGACGCCAAGACCATGCACCTGAATCCGGCGGTGAAGCTCGGTTGCACCGATTGTCACGGCGGGAACAGCTCGCTTCACGTGCCGGCGGGGGCAACCCGCGACTCCAAGAATTATCGCGAGACTCTGGACGCCGCCCACGTGATGCCGCGCAATCGGACCGCGTGGAACTATCCGTCCAGCGCCAACCCGGTCCGGACCTACACCCTCGTCAATCACGAGAGTCCCGAGTTCATTCGCTTCATCAATCCTTCTGACAATCGCGTCGCCCGCGAGGCCTGTGGCAGCTGCCACGGGGAGCTCGTCGAGGCTTCGTTGCGCAGCCTGCACACGACGGGGGCGATGTTCTGGGGAGCCGCCGCCTACAACAACGGCATCCTCGACGACAAGGTCTCCTTCCTGGGCGAGTCGTATGACCGCAACGGCAAGGCCACCATCTTGATAGGGCCGAAGTTGCCCCCCGGCCTCGAAGCCGCGGCGGCGGCGGCGAGCATCTTGCCCCGGCTCTTTCCCCTGCCGGCGTGGGAGACGGTCAAACCTGGCGACGTCTTCCGGGTGTTCGAGCGCGGCGGGCGCAACATCGGCACTCTCTTTCCCGAGACCGGCCTGCCCAACCACCTCGGGCTCCTTCAACGGATCGAGGAGCCCGGGCGCCCCGACTTTCGCCAGTCGAACCGCGGTCCCGGCACCGGCGCCCGGATCGCGGTGCCGCTCCTCAACATGACCAAGACCCGTCTCAACGATCCGTTGAGCTGGTTCCTGGGGACGAATGATCAGCCAGGTGACTACCGCCATTCCGGCTGCGCGTCTTGCCACGTGGTCTATGCCAACGATCGCGATCCCAGGCATTCGGGCCCGTACGCGAAGCACGGCCACGGCGGCACCACCCAGACCGCGGATCCGACCATTCCCAGGAACGAAGCGGGACACCCGGTGGCGCATGTGTTCACCCGCGCCGTGCCGACCAGCCAGTGCATGGTCTGCCACATGCACCAGCCGAACATGTTCGTGAACAGCTTCCTCGGCTACACCATGTGGGACTACGAGTCCGACGCCCCGAACATGTGGCCGCGCACCCAGCAGTTTCCTTCCGCCTCGAAGACCCGGGCGGTGCTGGACCGCAATCCGGAAGGCGCGGCACCGCGCGGAAACTGGGCCGACGTCGAGTTCGTGAAGAAGGTCTGGGAACTCAATCCGACCATGAAGGATACCCAGTTCGCCGACTATCACGGGCACGGCTGGAACTTCCGCGCGGTTCACAAGCGCGACCGCAAAGGCAACCTGCTGGACGCCGAAGGCAAGATCGTCGACGACAAGGATCCGACCAAGTTCAAGAAGGCGGTCCACCTGTCGTCAATTCATGTGGATGTCGGTATGCAGTGCGTGGACTGCCACTTCTCGCAGGACAACCACGGCAACGGGCACATCTACGGCGAGGTGGCCGCCGCCGTCGAGATCGGTTGCAAGGACTGCCACGGCACCGCGGGGGCCTATCCCGACCTCCGCACGTCGGGTCACGCGGCGCTGGACGGCGGCACTGACATGTCCCTTCTGCGCACGCCGGACGGGCGGCGACGGTTCGAATGGGTCGACAAGTCCCTCTACCAGCGGTCCATGGTGGATCCGAACCGCGAGTGGAAGATGAGCCTGGTGAAGAACTCGGTCGATCCCGGCCACCCCGAGTACAACGAGAAGGCCGCGCGCGCGAAACTGATGGGCACCAACACCGCCACCCTGGCGTATGAATCGAACAGTCCCGCCAGCGCCCGGGCGCACAGCGACAACAAGCTCGAGTGTTACGCCTGCCACACCTCGTGGACCCCCAGCTGCGGCGGCTGTCACCTGCCCATCGAGGCCAACTGGAAAACCGCGAGGCACCACTACGAGGGGGGCGAGACGCGGAACTTCGCCACCTACAACCCGCAGGTCGCGCGCGACGACATGTTCCTCCTCGGTAGGCGCGAGACGGCGGCCGGAGGGAAGATCGCGCCTCTGCGTTCGAGCTCGGCGCTGGTTCTGTCATCGACCAACGCGAACCGCGAGCGGATCTATGTCCAGCAGCCGCCCGTCGCCGCCAGCGGCTTCAGCTCGCAGGCCTTCAATCCGCATTACCCGCACACCGAGCGCAAGACCGAGACCAAGACCTGCACGGACTGCCACCTGTCCCAGCAGAACGACAACAACGCCATCATGGCTCAGCTGCTGGCCCTGGGGACGAACTTCGTGAACTTCGTCGGCCACAACGCCTACGTGGGTGGCGACGGCGAGGTCAGCGCGGTGACCGTGACGGAGTGGGACGAGCCGCAAGCGGTGATCGGCAGCTACCTGCACAAGTACGCCTACCCGAAGTACTTCGACGCCCACGAGCGGAAAGGACGCAGGTTGCAGAACGCCTCGCGCCACGGGGCGGGCAAGGTGGGCAGCCTGCAGCTACGGGGGGAATACCTCTATGTCGCCGAAGGCTCACGCGGACTGCGGGTCTATGACGTCGCGGGCGTGGCGAACAAGGGCATCTCACAGAAGATCATCACCGCGCCGTTCAGCGGCCTCGGGCAGAACATGCGAATCGCCAGCAAGAACGCGACCTGCGTCGCCCTCCCGACCAACCAGCCGATCGCCCCGGAACGCAACACCGGCGACAAGATGCGGACGAGGAACCAGGAGCGTCCCTTCCATCCGATCTACAACTACGCCTACGTCACCGACGCAAAGGAAGGTTTGATCCTCGTCGATGTGAACACGCTGGCCGACGGAGATCCGCGCAACAATGATCTCGAACGAACGCTGACCTGGAACCCCGATGGCGCCCTCGACGGCGCTCGTCACATCACCATCGGCGGGCACTACCTCTATATCGCGGCCAGCAGCGGGCTCGCGATCGTCAGCGTGGCGGATCCCAAGAATCCCAAGTTGGTCGCACGCGTCCCGCTGCGCGACATGCGCTCGTCGGTGTTGCAGTTCCGTTACTTGTTCACGACGGACGCGGACGGGCTCAAGGCCTTCGACGTCACCGACCCGGGCTCACCCCGCACGGTCGCGAGCAACGTCATCCCGATCCGGGATGCCCACCGCGTCTTCGTGGCACGCACGTACGCGTATGTCGCCAGCGCAGCCGACGGCCTCGTCATCGTCGACGTCGAGCGGCCCGAGGCGATGAAGGAGTACCTCCGTTTCACGGCCGGCGGCCAGTTGCGCGATGCCCGCGATGTGGTGGTCGCGACGACGAATGCGTCGCTCTTCGCCTATGTCGCCGACGGCGTCGGCGGGCTCAAGATCGTGCAGCTGACGTCACCCGAATCGCAGCCCAAGTTCTATGGCTTCAGCCCCGAGCCCAAGCCGCAGCTCATCGCGACCTACCAGACGGGCAAGCCCGCGCTCACCTTGTCGCGGGGTCTCGAGCGTGACCGAGCCGTCGACGAGTCCGGGGAGCAGGTCGCGGTTTTCGGCCGACGCGGTTCGCGGCCACTCAACCTCGACGAGATGCGCCGCTTGTTTCTCGATGCTTCGGGCAAGCCATGGTTCGTCACCGACACGGCGTCCGCGAAATGAGAACTCTCGTCGCTCTCGGTACGTACTGGGCGATGGCAGGCGCGACCGCCTTTGGCCAGCCAGCGGAGATCGGACGCCACAAACACCTCGGCGTGGCGGCCTGTGCTTCCAGTGTGTGCCACGGCAAGATCGCACCGCAGCCCGGACGGAACGTCGGCCTCAACGAGTATCGGCTCTGGAGCCAGGATGATGCGCACGCCCGCGCCTACCTCACCCTCGAGTCACCCCTGTCGAAGCGAATCACGGCCAGCCTCGGCCTGGGCAACCCCACCACCGAGAAGATCTGCCTCGACTGCCACGCCGACAATGTCCCGAAGGACCGGCGTGGTCCGAAGTTCCAGCTGAGGGACGGGATAGGCTGCGAGGCTTGCCATGGCGGCGCGGAAAAGTGGATCGAGAGTCACGCCGAGGCGTCGCGCACGCACCGGCAGAACATCGCCGATGGGCTGTATGCCAGCGAGCTGCCGCTGCAACGCGCCCAGCTTTGCCTCTCGTGCCACGTCGGCAATAAAGACAAGTTCGCCACCCACCTCATCATGGCCGCCGGGCACCCGCGCCTCAACTTCGAGCTCGAGGCGTACACCACCAACCAGCCGAAGCACTTCACCGTCGACGCCGACTACAAGAGCCGGAAGGGGACAATCGACGGGATGAACCTCTGGCTCACGGGTCAGATCGAAAGCGCCCGGGCCGTGTTGATGCTGCAGCGAAGTGACCTCTTTTTTCATCCTGCGGCCATGTTTCCCGAGCTCGCTCTTTACGACTGCCACAGCTGCCACCACCCGATGGACCAGAAGCGCTGGACGAAGCAGCGGGCCGGCGAAGGCATGAAGCCCGGAATCTTGCGGTTGCAGACTCAGAATCTGGTCGTGCTCCATGCGGCACTCGAAGCGGTGGAGCCCAAGGCGCGCGACGAGCTCGCAACCCTGACAGACGCCCTTTTGAAGGCTGGCCAGCGCAACGTCGACTCGGTGAATGCGGCAGCGGGCGCGCTGCTCGAATGGCTCAAGGGGCGTGAGGCTCTGAGTCGGCGGTCGTTCTCACGCGCAGAGGTGCTGGATGTCCGGAAGATGCTGCTCCGCCATGCTGCCGGCGACAAGGTGGGCGACTACGCCGTGGCCGAGCAGATCGTGCTCGGGGTCGAGAGCCTGAGCTACTCGCTCGGTGATCGCAACGCGAAGAAGGCCTCGCTCGACAAACTCTACGCGACCGTGAAGAGCGGTACGACCTTCAACCCATCGCAGTTTTCGGCCGTCGCGAAATCAGTGGTGGAGCGGTTCTGAACCCGGATGAAAACGTACCTGTTCGCTTGTATCCACAACGCCGGCCGATCTCAGATGGCTGCCGCCTGGCTGAGGAAGCTTGCTGATCCTGCGAAGGCGCGATCCATCTCCGCTGGCACGCAGCCCGGAGCGCGGGTGCACCCCGAGGTCGTGGCAGTCATGCGGGAAATGGGTGTCGACCTTTCGTCCATGAATCCCCAGAAGCTCACGGACGATCTGGCCCGTGACGCCACCATGCTGATCACCATGGGATGTGGTGACGCGTGCCCGACGGTGCCCGGCCTTCGGCGCGAAGACTGGCCGCTCGAAGATCCCAAGGGCAAGCCGGCCGAGCGAGTCCGGGAGATCCGGGACGAGGTGAAGCGCCTGGTCGAAGACCTGATCCAGCGCGAGGGCCTGGCCCCGGGATGAATATCCGGGCTAGTGCTTGCCCTTCCGGGCGTCGTGCCGGTCCTTCTTCTGCTGCTTCAGCTCACGGTGCTGCTCCTTGCGGTCCGCGTGGGCGTCCTTGCGATCCTCTTTCAGCTCACGCTTGCCATCCTTGCGCGCCTCCTTGCCCTCAGCCTTCCGGTCCTTGAGGGCCTCCTTGCGATCCTTGCGGATCTCCTTGATGTCAGCCTTCAGCTCCTTGTCCGCCTTGGGGGAGTCGTCGGCCAGCGCCAGGCTGGCGGGGAGAAACAGAACGGAAAGCGCGAGTCCGAGGGCACGAATCGTCTTCATTGGGTCGCTCCTTTGCGGGTTTCGAATGGGTATGACGAGCCGGCGCGCGGTAAAGTTCCCGCTTATTTCCCAATGGTAACCTGACGATAGAGAGATCGATGGACGGCGACAGCAACCAGCTCATCCGCAGGGCGCAGAGCGGAGACGTCCGCGCCTTCGAGCAACTGGTGGAGACGCACATCCCGCAGGTACGCCGCTTTGCCCGGGCTTTTGCCCACCACGAGCAGGATGCCGACGACCTTGCGCAAGAGGCGTTCATCAAGATCTATCTCTCGCTTGGCAGCTACCGGTTCCAGTCGGCGTTCTCTACCTGGGTCTTCTCGGTGACGCGCAACTGCTTCCTCGATTCTCTCAAGAGCCGATCTCGTCGGGAGAAAACCGTCGAGGCCGTCTCGGCGAGCACCGACGTCCCGATCGCACCGTCCGCAGACCAGCTCATCGAATTGCAAGAAAATCACAGTCGCCTCTGGTCGGCCATCCAGAAGATCCCCCTCGAATACCGCACGGCGCTGGTCCTGTTCGACATCGAGGGGCTCTCCTACGACGAAGTCGCGGTGGTGGAAAACGTGGCGCTCGGCACCGTGCGATCGCGGCTCAGCAGAGCCCGCGCGCACCTGCGTGCCCTCCTCGGTCGCGAAAATCTCCGGAACCAGGAACCCACATCCGTCGTCTCACCCACCGAACGGGGGAATTCGCGATGACCGGCAGACTCGACGACAGCGATGACGACCTGCGCCACCCGTGGCAGGCACTGCGGGTCAATCCGCCCGAGGGCGACTTCCGGGCGGCGCTGCACCGGAAGTTGGTCGCCGCGGGTCCCCCGCGCCCCCTGGACACCGCGGTGGGGATCCGGGACTGGATCGCCCGTCGCCCAGCGCTGACCTGGCCCATCGTGGGCGTACTGACCGGGGCCGCTACGTTCTTCGCGCTCAGCCGGCTGTTAGAGGCCGACGCCCCGATCGCCGCTCGCGCCCCGCTCCCGCCGCCCGCCGTGATGGCGCGGGGGGACGTGCATCCGACTTACGCCGTCCCCAGCTCGAAGGTGGCGGTCATCAAGCTGAACTTCGCGGCGGACGTGGCCGTGGAAAATGTGACCTTCGAGGTGGCCGTGCCCGAGGGGCTGGCATTCTGGAGCAGAGGACAGCGTCTGCCCGAGCGGACCTTCAGCTGGCCAGGCCGGCTCGATGCCGGGGACAACTGGATTCCGATCGCCGTCCGGGGCGAGCGCCCCGGCCTGTACCGGGTCAAGGCCCGGGTGCAGATCGGCAGCGAGACACTCGAGCACGACGTCGTGCTCGAGGTGAAGGGCGGGGCTTGATCTCGATGATCTCGATGATCTCGATGATGATGGGAGCGGTGCTGGCGCTGGCCCTGGCGCAGCCGAAAACACACACCGTGCGCGTCGGCCCGACGACGGTGACCGTCATCGACGAGAACGAGTCGGTCGACGAGGTGATAAGCCGCGTGCACGACAAGCGGCGCGCGGAGCTAGAGGGTAAGCGGGAGCCGGAGCGGACGAAACAGAAGGAACCCCCTCGCCCCAAGCCGGTGCGGCAGGAGCGCGTGGAGCGAAAGAAGACCGAACGCGCGGACAAGTTCAGCCGGAAGCAGGAAAAGCAGTCAGTAGAGAAACGGACGGGCTCCCACGGCGTGAAGCGCTAGGCGCCCGGTGCGGCGGTACACCTCTGTCTGTGTGTGCGTGGCGCTGCTTCGCTGGGTGGCACCGGCCATGGCCCTGGAGGAGCCGGCCACCAGCCTGGTGCGGGCGCGTGAGTTGATGGCCGCGGGAGACTACGCGGGTGCGGCCACAGCCGCGCTGCAGGCAACCACCGACGAGGCCACGCGAGGCCAGGCTTATCTGGTCCTGGGGCTAGCCTATTTTCGAGACGAGAAGTATCCCGAGGCCCTGGCGGCGTTCGCGTCATCTCGCGCCTCGTCGACGCCGCCCGACGACGCCCTGCTGTCCTTCAACGAGGCCTCCGCGTTGTTTGCTCTCGAACGGTACGCCGAGGCCGAACGGAGCTTCACCAGAGCGGCAGCGATGGGCACCAAGCTGGCTGCGCTCGCCACCTTGAATGCGGGCATCGCCGCCTTTCGTACCGGGGATCGCTCCCGGGCGCGAGCACATCTCGAAGCGCTACCTGCACTGCCGGGCGCCGGTGCGGTGAAGGAAGACGCCGATGTGCTGCGCGCCGATGTCGCCGCCGCGGATGCCGTGGCCCGCGTCGCCGAAGCGGAAGAGACCTTCACCGCGGCGATGGACTCCTATCGCCGGGACGATCCCGCAGCGGCCCGGAACGGGCTCATGCGAGCTCTGTCGCTCGGCCTCGACGCGGAGAATACGGCACTGGCACACGACTACCTCGATCTGCTCTCCCGCGGACTGCGGATGACGGGACGAGGTTGGGCGATCAGCGCCGGTGCCGGGGGCGGCTACGACAGCAACGTTGCCCACATGGGGCTCGTGCTCAGTGAGGCGCTCGGGCCCAAGAATGCGTTGAAGGCGGGAGCTCCATTCGCCACCGCCACGTTCGACGCCAGCTACGGGCACACTCTCGGTCCCCGGGTGTTCGCCCGCGGCGCCTACTTCTTCGATCACTTGGTCTATCTGGACCAGGAATTCGAGTCCTTCGATCTGCAACTCCACTCGCTGGCGGTCCGGGTCGAGGCCGGTTCCTTCGGTGCCCTTCGCCTCGGGCTCGACGGAGGTTACGACGTCCAGCTGACCGGCCTATCCTCGTTCACGCCTTTCCTGGGCATCGCCACCGTCGAGCCCAGCCTGTCGCTCGACGAGGGAGAGCGTGCGAGCACGATCCTACGGGTGCGGGTCCAGCACCGATCGGCGCTCGACCGAACAGCCGAACCCTACGCCGGCACGCGCCTGGACGTGAAGCTGGCCGAGCGCTTGCGCTGGCGCGCCTTCCGAGCGCAACTGGCGCTCCGGCACCGTCGCGACGATCTGGGATTCAGCGAGGTCGATCTGGGCATGATCAAGAAGTCCAAGGTGTCCGGCGTCTACACCACGCCCTACTCCTGTCGCGCCAACGCTGCCATGGCGCAGCTCGACCTGAAGGTCGGCGGCGTCCGCATCGGCTTCGATGGCACCTTCGAGCTGGTCCACTACACCGACGACAATGTCCTCACCAGCGGCGGCGGCTCCGCCGGTGAGCTCGAGCGCGTCAGGCGCGCGGACACCCGCATCACCGTCGGCACGAGCGTCGCGGTCCCGCTCGGTGACACGTTCGAGCTGGAGCTGCGCCCGGATCTGTTCATCAATCGGTCCACCGTCGACTTCGCTTTCGACAACAAGAATTTCATCAAGTACAGCGTCGCGCTCGAACTGACCGCCGACTGGTAATATTCTAAAGACTGATAGAATACTGCCCGTGGACAAACGAGCCTTCAAGGACCAGCTGTACCAGCAGTTCGCGCGCATCGGTAAGGCGCTGGCCAGCCCGCACAGGATAGAGCTGCTGGAGCTTCTGTCGCAGCGGGAGCGCACCGTGGAATCACTGGCGAACGAACTCGGATTGACCGTGGGAAACGCCTCGGCTCACCTGCAGGCCTTGCGCGAGGCGCGCCTGGTGGAAACGCGCAAGGAGGCGCCTTTCGTCAACTACCGTGTTGCAGACGACGTGGTGCTGCACCTCCTGGCGACGTTGCGGAAGGTGGCCGAGATCCGGCTCGCGGAAGTCGACCGTCTGGTGGAGTCCTACTTCGGCGACCGGGCGAACATGGATGCGATCGGGTTCGACGAGCTGAAGGCGCGGCTCAGGGCCGAGTCGGTGATCCTGCTCGACGTCCGCCCGGCAGAGGAATACGCCGCCGGGCATATCGCCGGGGCGATCTCGATCCCCTATGACGATCTGGAGGACCGCCTGCGCGAAATCCCGCGTGACAAGGAGGTGGTGGCGTACTGCCGGGGGCCCTATTGCGTGTTTGCCGATCAGGCGGTGTCGGCGCTGGCTCGAAAGCGTCGGAAGGCGCGGCGCCTCGACGGCGGTTTTCCCGAGTGGAAGAGCGCGGGACTGCCTGTCTCCAACCTCAAGAAGTAGCGTGCGTCTCGGTCATCCTGACCGCGACCACCAGCCCGGAAGCGAACGTCAGGGCAGCGACGACCCCTATGGCTGCGCGGAGACCCAAGGCGTCGGCGACGATCCCGGCGAGCACCGCGCCGACAGCGTATCCGAGGTCGCGCCACAGCCGATAGACGCCGACGGCAGACGCGCGCCACGAGGGATGCGCGACGTCGCCGATGGAGGCGAGCAACGTGGGATAGACCATCGCGGTGCCGACGCCAAGAAGCACGGACGCCGCCACGAAGCCGGGTACCTCCCGCGAAAGTGCGACCAGAGCAATCCCCAGCGCCTGAACCCACATACCGCCGACGATCAACCACTTGCGGCCCAGGCGATCCGATAGCGCACCGGTGAAGAGCTGGCTCAGGCCCCAGACTGCGGGGTAGAGCGCTGCCAGAAAGCCAATGCGGTGCAGAGCGAGACCGACCGAAGCGAAGAAAATCGGAAAAAGGCCCCAGGCCATCCCGTCGTTCAAGTTGTTGACCAGGCCAGCCTGGCTGATCGCCGACAGATTGCGATCCGTCAAGGATGTGCGAACGAAGATCTCGCGCTGGGACAAGGCAGCCTCCGTGCGAGGAGCCGTTACCGCCTCCTGGTGCGCGTGGGACCGGGTCTCGCGAACGAAAAACAGCGAAAGAAGGAACCCGAACGCGACGAACACCACACCCAGGTAGAACGGGGCCGGCCGTAGGCCGTAGTGCACGGCAATGAACCCGGTGACCAGAGCGACAGCGGCGACCGCCATGTATCCCGCAAATTCGTTGAGACCCATCGCCAGGCCCCGGCGCTCGGGGCCCACGAGATCGATCTTCATGATGACGGTCGTCGACCAGGTCAAGCCCTGGCTGATTCCCAGGAGGGCGTTGGCCGCCAGCACCCAATTCCAGGACGGCGCCCACATCAGCAGAAACGGAACCGGTGCAGCCGCGATCCAGCCCGCCACCAGGACCTTCTTTCGACCAAATCGATCCGAGAGTGATCCTGCGAGGTAGTTGGTGGCCGCCTTGACCACGCCGAAGACGACGATGAAGGAGAGAATCGCAGCGCGGGCGGCGAGATGAAAGTCTTGCTCGGCGATCGCCGGCAGGATCGTCCGCTCGAGGCCGACCATTGCGCCGACGAAGGCGTTGACCAGCACGAGGAGCGAGAACTGGCCTAGATTCTCGACGATCCCGAGGCGGATCGTGCCGCCGTTCACCCCTGTCCCTTGTTGAACTGGACAATCGCCTCCATCCCTGGTGGCTGCTTCATCTCCTGGCTCGACAGGGTACGGATGAACTCGCCGCGATCGACCGAGAGCATCGGGTTCCACTTCCTCTCGAACGCCAGCGTCGAGCTGGGCTTGCCGCTCAGGCCAGCGCCGCAGGACGAGCCGGCGAAGTGGGCGGGATAGATCTCGATCGTCTCGGGCAACGACAGGAGCTCGGTGTGGACGCTGCGGTGTAGCTCATCGGCGTTCTTCTCGGTCTGGCCCGGAAGATCCGGCCGGCCGACCGCGCCGACGAAGAGCGTGTCTCCCGTGCAAACGAACCAGGGAGCGGGACCGCGGCGGAGGTCGCCCACGACGAGGGAGATGCTCTCCGGCGTGTGCCCTGGGGTGTGCAGCACCTCGATGAAGGTGTTGCCAAGCTCGATTCGCTGTCCGGCATCGACCGCCTCGAAAGAGAACGCCACCTCGGCGCTCCGGTGCAGGCAGTATTTCGCGCTGGCTCGCCGTGCCAGTTCCCGTCCGCCCGAGCGATGATCGGCGTGGATGTGCGTGTCGAAAACGTGGGTGATGGTCATGCCCTTGGCAGCCGCGAAGGCGACGTAGGTGTCGACGTCCCGCTCCTGGGGATCGACCACGGCGCACCGACCGACGGTTCCGCAGCCGAACAGGTAGGCCGCGCACCCGGTTTCGAAATAATGGAAGGGTCGAAAGATCATGTGCGGCGCGGTTCGCGATACGCGAGGCCATAGCCAGCCATTCCGCCGAGCATCGCGACGACAAAGATGAAGACGGAGCCGCTCCCGGAGCCCAGCGAGACCAGGGCAGGACCCGGGCAATATCCCGACAGGCCCCAGCCCACGCCGAACAGCACCGAGCCCAGCACGAGAGGCCAGTCCAGATTGCGCTTCGTCGGCAGGGAAAATGTCGGCACGAGAACCGGCGCCGAGCGGCGGGCGATCAGGCGGTAGAGGATGGCGTGACTGCCGACGGCTCCCATCATCACGAAAAGGAGCGTGGGATCCCATCGTCCAAAGAAATCGAGAAAACCGATGACCTTGTTCGGATTGGTCATGCCCGAGAGGCACAATCCGGCAGAGATCAGCAAACCAGAGGCGAACGCGCCCACGCTCTGCCTCTTCATGTTCATGGCGCTCCTCCGAAGATCCTGACCAGCGCCACGACCACGGCTCCCGTCACGATGAAGGTGATTGTTGCGACGATCGAGCGCTTCGAGAACCGGCTGACACCACAGACACCGTGCCCGCTCGTGCACCCGCCGCCGAGGCGTGCTCCGAAACCGACGGCGACCCCGGCCAGGAACAGCACGGGCCCCGATGTCGGGCTCGGAACGAAGCTCGACGGCGCAAATGGCACGAGCAGCAGTCCACCGAAAACGAGCCCGAGCACGAACATGGCTCGCCATGCCCACTCTCCGGACGATCGCTGGAAGAGTCCAGCGACGATCCCCCCGATGGCGCCGAGGCGGCCATTGAGCAGCAGGAGCAGCGCCGCGCCGACGCCGATGAGCGCGCCGCCCGCGAGGCCGACCGTCGCGGTTCCCATCAGACCTTCCGCGCCACCAACGAGATGCTCTTGACGCCCCACTTTTCGACGGCGCTCTTGGCGCTGGGGGAGAGGAAGCCATAGGTGGGGTTCTCGTGCACGCGAGCCACCTTCATGCCCGCCGCTTCGATGTCCGCGAGGTATCTGTCCTGCTGGCTGGCGCCGCCGATGCAGGCAGCCCACAGAGTGGCGTTGCAAACGACCGACTCGGGCAGCTGCTTGTCGGTCACGATGTCCGCAATGGCGAGCCGGCCACCTTTCTTGAGCAGGCGAGCGGCCTCCCGGAACACCCTCCCCTTGTCGGGCGCCAGGTTGATGACGCCGTTGGAGATCACGCAGTCCGCGATTCCATCTTCGAGCGGCACCTCCTCGATGTACGCCTTCCGATAGCTGACCTGACGCAGTCCTCCCCCGTCACGCAGCCGCTCGGCCTTGGCGAGTTGTGCGTCGGTCATATCGATACCGAAGACCCGTCCCCCTTCGTCCACCTTCAATGAGGCCACGAAGGTATCCATACCCGAACCGCTGCCGAGGTCCACCACGGTCTCTCCTGCCTTCAGATCGGCGAGATGGAAGAAGTAGCCGACGCCGGCGAACGAATCGATGGCGGACGACGGGATCCTGTCCAGATCGGCCGCGGGATACCCCAGCCGCTCGGCCAGGGCCCGCCCCATCTCGAAGTGGAATTCGCCGTGCGGGTTCTCGGCGACCTGCTGGTACATGCTCTTGACCTTGGTCTCGAGCTCGCCCGTGTTCACGTTGGTGCTCATCGTCCCCTCCCTCAGAAGCTCAGGGTTCCGGCCCCGGCCTTGATGAGCTCGTGCATCGGGCTCGCTCCGGTGATGATGACACCCTCGATGAAGTCCTCCTGGGTGTAGCCGCGGGACTTGACGCAAGGTGTGCAGGCCCACAGCGTCCCGCCGCGCGCGAGGAAGTCCTTCACGAGTGCAGCGAGCGATTCGAGGGGATGAACATGGGTCGCGTCGAGCGCTCGCTTGCGGGCGAGATCGACGGCGGCGCTCGTCAAAAAGACCGAGACCTTGAGACCCGCCGTCATCCCGCCATTGGCGATGGTGAATGCGACGGACGACAGCTCGTGATCGATTCCATGGGTGACGACGACGACCAGGTTACGAGAGGCTTCGGTCATGGCAGGGACCTCCATTTCAATATTCTAGTGATTATTAGAATATAGAGAGGGTGTCAACTCCCTTTGGCCAAAAGACGCTACGCGTCTAAACGGTGAGCCCGGATGCGGGATTGTCCACGCCATGAGCGCCACCATTGCCCAGGCCCCCCGCCGCGCACGTCCGGCGCTGTATTGGCTCCTGTTGCTGGCCGTCCCTGCCTTCGGGGTGTGCACCCTGCTGACGCTGCGCGCGATCGCCCGCCAGCCCCAGGCATCGAGCTCGGATCTCGAGGAGCGGCTGCGGCACGTCGAGGAACAGCTCGCGGCGCTTTCAGGCCAGCCCCGGTTGACCACGCTGAGGCTGGTGCCCGATCCCACGCGGCACGCGGCGAGCCTCGATCAGACCGCCAGGACATCGGAAGCAGAAGGGCGAGAGACACCCTCCCCTTCGGCTGCCGAGCTAGCGATGTCCCAGGACCCGAAGACCCGCCGCAAAGCCGCGAAGAAGCTGCGGGACCTCGCCAAGTCCGATCCCGAGGCGCAGAGGCAGCTCCGGCGCCTGCTGGGCGATCCAGACGCCAGCGTACGTCGCGAAGCACTGGATGCCCTACGCAAGGGAGGCGATCCCACGGCGCTGAACGAGACCCTGGCCCTGCTCGGCGATTCGGACCGCAACGTCCGCGAGGGCGCGGCCAAGGCGGCCGCCAGCCTCGCCGCGAAATCCACCGATGCAACGGACAAGGCGAAGGCATCGCAGGCCCTGCAAGCGGCGCTCAAGGACAAGAGTTTCGAGGTCCAGGCCGAGGCGATCGAGGCGCTCGGACGCGGCGGCGACCCGTCGGCGATCGCTCCCCTGCGCGAGGTGTACGGGGACGGTTCCGGGCCAAACGCGCTCGGGACAGCGCTCGCGCTGGCAAAACTGGGCGACCGGGCGGCCTTCCAGAAAGAAGCCACACGCCTGCGCGGCCTGTTCGATCACGGCGGCAGCTCGGACGAGAAGCGCGACGCCATCCGCGTCCTGGCCGAGCACGCCCCGCAGGAGAGCCGCGCGGTCATCGAGAAGGCGCTGCGCGACCCCAGCGACCGGGTTCGCAAGGAGGCGCAACGGGCGCTCGAAAGGTCGGGACGCTAACTGCGTCTCAGCGGCTGCAGGCACTTCGAGGTATGAAGAGATGCCCATGAGCTCACCGGACAACATCGCGCTCGGGCCCCTGGTCTTGACCGACGAGCACATTCACCCCGCCCGCGACGCCGCCCTCGACGCACTTGTCGAACGGGCAGGAGGGGGAGATGCGCGCGCGTTCGGGGACCTGGTGGGGCGCTACGAGGATCGGGTGCTGTCGATCGCCTGGCGCCTGCTGCGCAACCGCGACGATGCCATGGACGCCGCCCAGGAGACCTTCGTCCGCATGTACAAGTACTTGCGCACGTTCGATCGCAACGGCGACCTGGGAGCCTGGATCTACCAGATCGCGGTGAACGTCTGCAGGCGCATGGGCGCCCGGCGCAGCCGGGCCGCGGGACTGGTGAGGGAGTCCCATACTGACGAGCCTTACACCGAAGCATCAGTAGGCACGCGGGACCTCGATCGAGCCATGGCGACGCTGACCGAGAAGGAACGTACGGCGTTGGTGCTCCGTGACTTCCAGGGCATGACCACAGACGAGGTTGCCCGGACCCTGGGTTCATCGCCGACGACGGTGAGGGTACACATCTGCATGGCACGCAAGAAGATGCGTCGATTTCTCCTGGACGATCGAGGCGGAGGCGAAGCGTGAGCGCCTGCGGACGTTTCGAGGATCAACTGGCGCTGCTCGCCGGGGGCGATCTACCGCACGACGAGACCAGCGCCCTGCGGCTGCATCTGCCGACCTGCGAGACTTGCCGGCGCACGCTCGTCGAGTTCCGCGAAGCGATGGAGTGGGCAAAACACGCGGACGCACCTGCTTTCGACGAACGGGATCTGCTGCAGCTGCGCAGACGGGTGACGTCCGCGATCGAAGGCCGACGGCCGACGCCCGTCTGGTGGCGGCCGCTGCTCGGTTCCATGGTGGCGGCGGCGGCGCTGGTGGCGGTGGCTTGGGTCTCGGCCTCGCGCCACCCCGGGCAAACGGTGGTGGCCACGCTCGGCATGCCGGACGCCGGCGAGGAGATCCTGCTGGCCAACGCCGAGCCGCTCCGTGAGGACTTCGCCGACCCCGAGATGCCGGCGGGACCGCGCCCGCTGAAGATCGAGATGCGCACCCAGGATCCGAAAATCAAGATCATCTGGCTGGCCCAGCCATGAGCAGGATCGCGGCGCTGGTCTACGCCCTCTTTTTTCTGATGCGGCCAGCCGCGGCGGACGAGCGCCCCGACATGGTGGCCAAGATGTTCAAGGTCAATCACCAGAGTGTCGAGTCGGTCGCCCGCTCCCTGCGCCACCTGCAAAGCGGCGAGCGAGAGACCAAGTTCGAGGCCAACGAAGGGCTGGACACCATCACCGTGCGCGATCGGCCGAACAACGTCGCCGCCATCGAGCAGGCAATCAAGCAACTCGACGTCGCCAGGCCAGACGTCTCGTTCCAGGTACGCGTCCTCCTGGCGAGCCACGACGGCGAGACCAACGTGCCCGCCGACATGCAGAAGGTCGTCCGCCAGCTCCAGCAGAACCTCCAATTCAAGTCCTACCAGCAGCTCGCGGCCATGACCCAGCGGGTTCGCTCGGGCGCGCGGGTTGAAAGCCAGGGCTTCATCCAGCTGGCGCCCCCTGCGGTCGAGAAATCCGTGCGCGCCGATTCTGAGCTGGAGCTACGGCCGGTCGTCACCGGAGACAAGCGCGGCTCGCGGATCATCCAGTTGCGCAGCCTGCGCTTCGAACTTGGACACCGCGACGTCGGCCACGCCGAGATCCGCACGGATCTGGTGGTCCCCGAGGGCGAGATCGTCGTCGTCGGGACCGCTGCCCTGGGGACGCGAGCGCTCGTTCTGGTCGTCTGGGCCTCGACGACCTGATCCGGACGTTTCGTCCTCGTATCGCGATCGTACCGCCGACCTTGCGGCGCGAAACAAACCTTTTACTTCGGCGTGTGCGCGCCCGACATCGTCGGCGCTCCATGTTGTCCGCGGACAAAGATGAGTTGTCGCTCCTACCTGTTTCTATTCACCCTGCTGGTGGCCAGTGCCACCCGCGCGGAGACGCCCGCCATCCAGAGCGGCACGCCGCCACCGCCGTACTCCCTGCCCTGGCAGCTCCGACCCGCGGTCATCGGCACGGTGATTCGCTCGGACACTTCGGTGGCGCTCTACAAGGCCACGGACGCCGCGGGCGACGAACGCGCCGGTTCGACGGTGGCCAGCACGCTGCTCGTCTCGTACAAGGTGACGCCCTCGCTGGCGCCACTGGTGCGGATGGCGTTCATCCGCAACGACGAGCCTGGCGATCTCCTCGGCAGCGCCGCCTCATTCGTTAACCCTCTCGTAGGCGTCACTTACGGCCGCAAGCTGGGCAACGACTTCCGCTTCGCGGCGATGCTGGCCGCCAGTGTTCCCATCGGCCAGGGCGGCGACCAGAAGCGCACCGCGGACGCCACGGCTGCCGCCACGTTCCGCGGCATCGCCGCGCGCTCGGCCATGGACAACGCCATGTTCGCGGTGAACTACGAGACCGGCATCGTCGGCGCCGATCTCGCCTGGGTCGCCCACAAGCTGACCGTCCAGGCCGAGGTGACCGTGCTCCAGTTGTTCCGCATCCGCCACGACGACATCGACACCGACTCCGCGCGCACCAACGGCACCGCCGGACTCCACGTGGGCTACTTCCCGCTCACCTGGATGTCGCTGGGAACCGAGCTGCGCTACCAGCGCTGGCTCTCGACCCCCGCCGCCGTCACGGCGAACGCCACGGTCCGCGACACGGCGACCTTCGCGATTGGCCCTCGCTTCCACGTGAAGGCGGGCGGCGTCTGGCTGCGCCCCGGGATCTCTTACGCCCGCCCCCTCGATAAGCCGCTCTCCGACGGAAAGTACAACATCGTCCAGATCGATCTGCCCATCGTGTTCTGAGACCGCTAATCGCGCGGTGGCGCCGCACCCTGCGCCAGAGCGGCGATCTCGTTCGCCGACAGCGCCCGCGCGTAGAGCAGCACCTCGTCCAGCAGACCGTTCCAGTACCTCTGCGGGTCGCCGGTGGGGTTGTTCATGTTCGCCCCTATGATCACCGGCCTGGAGTCCGACATGAGCGTGACCGCCTGCGGACGCGTGCAAACCTCGACTCCGTTCCGGAAGAGACGCAACGTGGCCCGATCGTAGGTCGCCGCCACGTGAACCCACACGCCCAGAGGGAAGTCTCCTGGATCGAGGCAGATCGCCGGGGTGGGTTCCCAGCTGTTCAGCTGGACACCCAGACGCCCCGTGTTGTAGCGGCGGTAGAGAGCATAGTGCTCCTGCAGCGGCACGGCGGCCGATTGACGGCTCAGCACCATGTGGTGCTCACTCCTCGGCAACGCCGTCGTGAATACCCAGGCGGCGATCGTCAGCTCGCCTCGCATCGCCGTCTGGTTGATGCCCCCGGCGCTCGGCACCAGAACCCAGTCGTCCACGCCGTCGAAACCGAGCGCACCGCGTACCTTTCCCGAGCGCCAGTCAGGGGTCACGTAGCCGCGCAGCGTCCCGACGTTCCCCTGGCAAGACGAGTCGGACGCCATGGTTCCGGAGGTCTCGTCGAACGACCAGTGTCCGATCAAGGTGGCGCTCGGAGCGCAGGCACCGCCGTCAGGCGGCCTCGGAGAATCGACGGCCTGATCGAAGGACTGATCGACGCGCCGGTCCACCAGTCGATCCGCCGCCGCCGCCGCATCGACTCCGGACAGCACGGAGGGCCGGGCGAGGTCGACGCACCCCACGGTCACGACCGCCGCCAGAAAAACCGCCTTCATCTCGGCACCGGGACGGGGTAACCGCCGAGCGACATGACGACCATCAGGATCACCGTCACCGAGACGGCGCTGGCCACCGTCGTCCAGAAAACTGCCTCGGCGGCGCTCTCGGTGTCCCCGTTCACCTCCACGGCAAGCAACAGGTTGTTCACCGCGCTGGGGCCTGCCGCAGCGACGATCAGAACCGCCCCCGGCCACGGCCACATCTTCATCATCACCACGACCACCGCCATCACCGCCGGCAGCGCCAGCAGCTTCACCAGCATGATGGGAGCGACGACGCGCCACCGCGGCCAGCGGGGCCGGCTGGCCAGCTGCGCGCCCAGGGTGACCAGTGCGATGGGCACGAGAGCGTCGGCCAGCAATCGCAACGCCGCCTGCAGCCATGGCCACGGATGAATTCCGGTCGCACGGACCGTGAGCCCAGCCCCGAGCGCGTACACCATCGGGAGCCGGAGATATCCGCGCGCGGCAGCGGACACCGGGCGTCCCTGCGCCAGCGCCAGGAGCACGTAACCGAAGAAGAAGATCGCCGTGTTGGCGAACATCACCACCAGCGCTTGAACCTGATCGCCCCTCGGACCGAAGGCCAGGTGCACGATCGGCACGCCGAAGTTGCCGGCGTTGAAGAACAGTCCGCCCATGATCATCGAGGCTGTCACCGGCGGAGCCGCCCGACGCCGCATCACGAGCCAGATCGGCGCCGCAAGGACGGCCATCGCCAGAAGGATCGCCGTGCCGATCGCCACCATGCTCAGCCACGACAGCTCGCTCTCGGCGACCTTCACGAACAGGAACGCCGGCACGAACAGGTACAGGTTCAACCGGACCAGCGTCGGCAGGTCCAGGGTCTTGATCCGCTGGATCAGCGCGCCCAGCCCCACCAGCACCAGGACGGGCAGCAACACGCGCAAGAAGATGTGCTGGAGCAGCGAGAGCATCTTCGACGAAGTTAGTTTATCCGGGAGTTCAGCGATAATCAGAAGATGCGGAAAACGCTGGCGGTGGCTGTGGCGATCGGCACCCTCGTCATCGTCGCTGTGGTCGCGATGCGCGCCTTCGACCGCCACCGGACCGAGCAGCAGAGCCACACGGTCGTCGAGGCGGTCCGCCGGGTGACCCGCCTGGCCACCGTGGAGATGAGCCTCAGCAACTGGCAGCTCCGCCGGGATGCCAAGGATCTGTTCGGGTTCATCCCGATCACCTGCGAGAAGACCATTGCTGTCTTCTATCGGGGCAAGGTGGCCGCAGGCTTTGATCTCGACGCTCCCGGCGCGATCGCCCTGTCGATCACCGAGCGCCAGGTGCGGGTGCATCTGCCTGCCCCGCGCATCCTCACCACCGATGTGCCGCCACCCGAACTCGTGGTCGCGGACGGCAGCATCTGCAACCCGGTCGATTTCGAGGACTACACCCGCCTGCACGCCGAAGCCCGCGCCGCCCTCCAGCGCGACGCCGCCGCCAGCGGCGTGCTCACACGCGCCGAGGTCCACGCCCGGCAGCTCATCACCGAGATCGTCCGTCCCTTCGGCCTGGAGGCACGGGTGACGATCGACTCGACGGATTCTGTGCGAAACTCACCTGCGAAATGACCAAGCCCGACCTGACCGCCGAGGAAGCCCAGGACGTCGCCTGGAGGACGCTCGGTGCGATCCTCGTGGAAGAGGACGGCCTGTTCATCGTCTGCAAGATGGTGACTGTCGGCGAAGCGCCCGACCCGGCCAGCCGCACCACCCTGCCCATGAAACGCGTCGAAGTCGCGCGCGGCTCCACCCGACGCGAAGCCCTCGCCAAGGCAGGCGCCAAGTAGAGTGACCGACGAGCCGAGTCGCTTTCGAGGGATCGCCGGCGAGGTCGTGCGCCGGTTCGTCAATCCGCTCACCTTGGCGGCGATCGGCCCCGTTTTCGTCGTCATGGGCGGCCTGGTGTACGTCGCCATCAAATTGGTGGCGACGCTGAAGCTGCCTCCCTCGATCGGGATCTTGCTCATCATCATCAGCTCCTCGCCGGTGGTGGGTCGGATCGCGCTGGCTGCTCGCGACGGTGACCTGGACGCCGGCCTTGTCACCGCCAACGTCGGCTGGAGTGAGCTCGGGGGGTTCGTCGCCCGGTACGCGCTCATGGTGACCGCCTGGGGCCTGCCGGTATCGTTGCTGGCGTCGTGGCTGGTCGAGAAGGCCGCGCTCAGCCTCTTCGGCTCGACGGTTCCCTGGCAAGCATGGGCCGCCGCCGCGCTGGTGCTCTTTGCCTTCGTGATAGTCGCCCAGTTGCTTTCCCTGTTGATCGCCACCAAGGCCGAGTCCGTGCGCAGCGCTTTTTCGCGAGACTCCTGGCGGTGGGCGATCGGCCGTCGTGGCAGCGATCTCGTCCCTCTCGTCGCCAGCTTCGCGGGCGGACTGACGATGTTCACATTCCTGCTGTGGCCTTTGCTCGGCCTCATCGCGGCCTTTGCCTTCAAGGTAGACAGCTCGGCCAGCCACAACTTCGCAACCTTCACCTACCTGGCGCCCTCGCTCGCCGCGCCCGTGCTCCTCGGCCGACTCTGCGGCGCCTTCGTTTTCGGCGAGGGGGACATGGAGGCGAGCAAGGGGCCGTCGATCCCTCACGTGCTGAAGCCTGCCGCCATTCCGGCCCTCGTGCGGCTCCCGACGGCGTCCGATCCTCCGGCGGTCGTCGCCGAACCGACGCCCCAGCCCGCCAGCGCCCAGGCCACGGGCGAACAGGCCCAGGCGCTCCTGCGCGCGGGGCAGACCAGCGAGGCGCTGGTGGCGGCGGCGGCAGCGATCAAGACCGCGATCAGCGGCGGCGCGGCACCGCTCGCGCTCGAGCTTCTGAAAGCGTTTCACGTTCACCGCGACCGGCTCGAGCTGGACGTCCCGGCGCTGGAGGCGCTCGGCCGCCAGTTGATGACGCGTAAGGAGCTGAACGACGCCGTCTGGTGCTTCTGCGCGGTCGCGACCCGCGGCAAGGATCCGGTGCGCGCGCAAAAGGGCCTGATCGCCGTCGCCGACTCTGCCAACCGGGATGGCCAGCACCGCGCCGCGCTACAGATCTACGAGTTCATCCTCAAGAAGTTCCCCGACTCGGGTTTCCGGGATTTCATCGAGACTGCCAGCGCCGACGTCAAGAAGCGCCTGGCCCGCTAACGCACCGCCACAATCCTTCGGGTGAAGGCGGTGACCCTCTATCGTTCGGGGGAGGCCATCCGGCCCGGTTCCAGCCACCATCGTGGGTGGAGGTACGTCATGCGGTGCTTCGCGATCGCCGGACTCGTCCTTGCCGCCACCGGCGCCGCCCGCGCCGAGCAGTTCACCATCCTCGACAGCCAGTTTCTTCACACCAACCAGTCGCACGCGCACGGCAAGCCGACGGCCCAGACGCCGCCGGACCTGCGGATGCCGGTGAACTACTACCAGGGCACCGCCTTCTTCGAGCTGGACGTGCTCGAAAAGCCCAACGCCACGACGCCGATCAACCTGATGTACTGCTTCTCGACGGGGTTCGAGTACTTCTGCTCGCACAGCAAGAAGTTCACCACCGTCGGCCATTACAGCTGGAGCGAGCCGCTCTCGAACTTCTGGGGCTACAGCAGCATGGACTGGCTGCACCCGATCAAGACCATCTCGTCGATCGTGCGCGACCAGAGGAACGAGAAGGTCGATCCCGGCAACCCGTTCGAGGGCGCGCCGAGCATGGCCGCCTACTTCCCGATGAAGACCTACGCGAAGATCACGTTCGTGTCCAAGGGCGCGGCACCGATGGACGGAGGCGCGTCCCAGGACGCCAGCCGCCCCGCCGACGCTCGCGACGCTTGGATCGATGCCACGGCCCCGACGGATGCTCGGACGATGTCGCCTGATGCAGGCCGCCCCGGAACCGACGCCACCACGCCTCCTGGCTCGGGCGGCGCAGGCGGTGGCCAGGAGCCCGGCCCTGGCGGCGCCGGCGGTCACGGTGAAGACGACCCGGCTCCGCGCCATGCGGCGGGCGGGTGCGCCATCGCGGCCAATGACTCATCGCCGATCGGGTCGATCGGCTTGGTGCTGGCGCTCCTGCTGCGCGCCCGCCTCAGGCGACGGGGAAACCGCCGCGGATGATCTCGCGAAGCCGCTCGATGGGCAGCTTCGGCTGGCGCTTCTCCTCTTCGAAGATGATCTGAGCCAGCGTGGCCGAGGTGAGATCGCGTTCGGTCGACTTGTCGACCACCTGGATCTCCTCGCCGTGCCGCACCACCTCCGCCAGCTGCTCCAGGGTCACGTAACGACTGTCGTGGGTATCGTAGAGCTTCCTGTTCGAATACCGCTTGATGACGCGCATGGGTACTCCACCTCCTTCGTCCGCCTTGCCTGGAATGCTCATTCAAGCGTAGCCACGGCACCCAACGCGTCAACGACGCAACGCGCTGTCATGCGTCCCGGGTCACGGCCAACCGATGGGTTTTCCCAAAGTCCTGTGGACATAAAGGTACTTGACGGTGATCTGCACGGCGGCAAGCAGGGGGGTGGCAACCAGCAGGCCGGGCAGGCCGAACGCCGTGGCCAGCAGGAGTTGCCATAGCAGAAGGACCGCCGGTTGGATGCGCACGGCGCGCTTCATGATGAGCGGCTGGACGACGTGGCCCTCGACCTGCTGGACGATGAGGTAGACGGCGAGCACGGCGAGGCCCTTGGTGGGCGACACAGCAAAGCCCATCACGAGGGCTGGCACGGCGGTGACGACCGGCCCGACGAACGGGATGAACGCGCCGATGAAGGCGAGTAGCCCGAGGGCGAACCAGGTGTCGAGACCGACGGCGTAGAGGCCGGTTGCGGTGAAGAGCCCGATCAGCGTCATCCCCAGGAGCGTGCCGCCGGTCCAGGCGCGCAAGGTGACTCCGAGCCGGCGGAAGAGCACCACGGCAGTCCTGGTGTGGCGGCGGGGTACCAGGCGAAGGACCCCGTTCAGGTAGGCACGCGGGTTCCAGGCGAGGAAGAACGCCAGCACGAACACGGCGACGGCGGTGCCCACGACGGACGCCAGGCCGAAGGCGATCGGCACGGCGCGTGACAAGAGGACGCTGACGGAATCCGTGATCCGATGCCGCATGGCCTCGAACAGTTCGTCGTGCGAGGGCAACGGTGCGTGGCGCCACCACACGCGGATCTGCTCCAGCGCGCGAGGAGTCTGCTCGAGCAGACTCTGCGCCTGCTGCTGGAACGACGGGAGGAGCATGAAGATGAACCCGACGAAGAACGACGCCATACCCGCCAGGGTGAGCACCGCGGCCAGCGGCCGAGGCATCGCGCGCGACAGGAACGTGATCGGGTAGTGCAGGACGAACGCCAGCACGATGGAGAACGCGCTGAGGAAGAACACCTGGCGCACGGTGGCCAGCAGATAGACGGCACCACCGACGGCCGCCAGGATGACGGCAGCGACGGCGATCCGGCCGTAGGGCGGAAACGGGCGCGCGACAGCGACCACCGGCGGGTCGGGCGTGGAGGAGATGCTGTGCAGGTGCATGGCCCTCGTCAGCACATCAGGGGGTGGCCTTCGGGAAGGCAACCCTTACCCGTTCGCGGAGCGTGCGCAGGCTCGCACCCGATGCCGGGATGAGGTCGGCCATCACCCGCCCGCGGCGGTCACGCACCTGGTGGCGTGTGTCGCGATCGACAAAAGGACAGATCGGGGCGCCGCCGCCGACGCGCGCCAGGGCATCCTGACAGGCGAATACCTGGATCAGGTGGTCGGCTTTGACGCTGCCGGGCCGGAAGTGGAGGCGGACGCCGCCCGGGATCTCCTCGACCTCCGTGACTGACGTGGACGAGAGTGGACATGAAACACGCTCGTGCGCCGACAGCTGCGCGCAGGGATCCTGGCCGGGCACCTCGACGAGTTCGACACCCTGCTGGCGGGCATCGGCGTCGCGGCGGGCAGCTTCGCGCCGCGCGCGCGCCTCGAGCACGGGGAAGCGGCGCTCGGGCGGCTCCTCCGGGCCGGGGCCAGGCGCGGGATCGAGGCGCGGTGGGAGAGCGCCGCGCGGCGGGGGCACGGGCTCGGGCGGGTTGCCGCTGCGACTGGACGCACACGCCACGCACGTGGCGGCGAGCACGATTGCGCGGCGGAGGAGGAGCACCATGCAAGAGGTGTGATCGCGGGGCGCGGAAAGCGAGCGGCGATTGGGTTCGTGTGCCTGCTTGCGCTCTGGCTCGCTGCACCGATGGCGCGGGCCCAGGCCCCGCCGGCGGAGGCGCCTCCCCCGGGAGCGGAAGCGATCCCCGCCCTACCCCGCGACCGTCCGCTCCAGGCCACGCGCGTGGAGATCCGGGGCAATCGACGTCTGCCGTCGGGGGGCCTCCTCACACTCGTGTCGACGAAGAAAGGACGCCGCGTGGACGCGGACGGCCTGCGTGCGGACGTGCGTGTGTTGTGGCGGCTAGGGTGGTTCTCGGACGTCCGCGTCGAGGTGGCGCCGGTGGGATCGGACGTCGCCGTGACCTTCGTCGTCACCGAGAAGCCCACGATCCGCGAGATCAAGATCTCGGGGCAACGCACCGTGCGGCTGGCGCGCATCCAGCAGGTGCTGGACCTGCGTCCGGGCGAGATCGTCGACGGCACACGCGCGCGCAGGACGGCGGGCACGATCCGCGACCTGTACCTCGACCGGGGTCACTTCCGGGCGCAGGTGTACTTCGAGCTGCGCCAGGTCGCGTCCGATCAGGTGGACGTGCTGTTCCGGATCCGGGAGGGCCCGCACGCGCTTGTCCGGCGGATCGAGTTCGTCGGCAACCACCGCTTCACCGATGCCGAGCTGCGGAAGGTCATCTCCACGCGCGAGCCGAACCTGCTGTCGATCATCACGGATGCCGGGACCTACCGTGACGACGTCCTCGAGCGGGACGTGGTGCTGTTGCAAGCGCACTACCTCGATCGCGGGTACGTACACGCGCGGGTGGAGCCGCCACGGGTGGAGCTGTCCGCGGACAGCCGCTCGGTGTACGTCATCTTCTCGGTCGTCGAGGGAGCGGCCTTCCTTCTGGGCGAGATCGACGCCACGGGCGAGCTCCTGGAGCCGCGCGAGGCGGTGATCGCACGTCTGAGGGTGCGTCCCGGGCAGGTGTTCAACCGCTCGGTGCTGGGACAGGACGTGCAGGACCTGACACGACGGTTCAAGGACGCCGGCTACGCCTACGCGAACGTCACGCCCGAGACCGACATCATCGAGGCATCCCGCCGTGTCGACGTGGCGATCGACGCCCAGCGTGGGCCGAAGGTGTACGTCGAACGCATCGAGATCAGAGGCAACAAGAAGACGCGAGACAAGGTGATCCGGCGTGAGTTGCGCGTCGCCGAGGGCGATCTCTACAGCGAGACGGCGCTGGAGACCTCGCGGCGGCGGGTCACGGCGCTGGGCTTCTTCAGCAGCGTGGACATGAGCACCCAGCGGGGGAGCCGTAACGATCGGATCGTCGTGACGTTCGACGTCGTCGAACGATCCACCGGCAGCTTCCAGGCGGGCCTTGGCTTCTCGTCGACGGAGAGCTTCCTGGTGCACGCGATGATCGGTCAGCTGAACCTCTTCGGACGCGGGCAGCTTCTGACACTGCAGGCTTCGTTCTCGGGGGCCCGGCGACTGTTCCTGCTGCAGTTCCAGGATCCTTACTTCCTGGACACCCCCTGGACATTCGGCTTCAGCCTTTACGATCAGCTCCGCGCCTACACCGGGTTTCTTCGAGCATCGACGGGCGGGTCGCTGACCTGGGGCTACCTGCTGACCGACGATCTGCGCGTGTTCCTGACTTACATGCTGGAGAGCGTCGCTCTGAGCACGAATACCGGTGGGTCATTGATCGGCGTCGGCCCCTCGGTGCGCGCACCGCCGGGAACGCTGGCGAATTTCCTGCGCGGAGGGATCACCTCGTCGGCGCGGCTGTCATTGATGTACGACACGCGCGACAACCGCCTGTTCCCGATCCGCGGTTTCCTGAACACAGCGTCCGCGGAGGTCGCCGACCGTCATACCGGGTCCGAGAACGAGTTCACCCGCTACGAGGCGACCGTGCGCTACTTCCATCCGCTGGGCGGCCCGTTCGTGCTCCGGTTGCGGTACGAGGGCGGGCTGGTCGTCAGCCGGGATTCCCGCGGCGTGCCCCTCTTCGAGCGCTACTTCGGCGGTGGCATCTTCGACGTACGCGGCTTTCGGGCCTACTCGATGGGGCCGCGCATCCGCACGCCCGAGCAGGTCCGGCCCGATCTGGGCCTCGTCACCTCGGCCATCGGCGGTAACCTGCACCTCGTCGCCAACAACGAGATCGAATTCGCACTGGTGCAGCGTCTGCAATTGCGCGGCGTCGTGTTCGTGGATGCGGGCAACACCTTCAACCTCGAGGACCAGTACTGTCGGGTGCGCGCCGGGGCGATCGACCGAAGGCTCGATCCTTGTCAGGTCTCGCTCGACGCCCTTCGTTACAGCTGGGGATTCGGTGTCCGATGGTTCTCTCCGATCGGGCCACTGCGGTTCGAGTGGGGCTTTCCGTTGCGCAGGCTCCCGGGAGAGGATCCCGTCGTGTTCGAATTCACGGTCGGCAATGCGTTTTGAACCCACCCTCTCGGGGGGACAATGCAGCATTCGCTCAAGGACGTCGTCGGCCGGCTGACACGGTTCTTCGATAGCCGCATCTGGATCGTCCGTCTGGCAGACCTGCGCCCGGGAAAGGCCTTCCTCTATCGTGTGAGCCGCATCGCTTACTCGACGGCGCATGGCTTCCGGGAGGACCGTCTCACCTTCCGTGCGGCGGCGCTCACTTACTTCAGCGTCCTCAGCATCGTTCCCTTCTTGGCCTTCGCCTTCTCGGTGCTCAAGGGGTTCGGCGCCTACCGCAGCTTCATCGAGGGAACCATCCGTCCCTACCTGCGCAGCACCTTCAGCGGCAACCCGGCGTTGTACAGCGGCATCGAGAAGATCGTCGAGTTCGTCGACCAGACGGACGTCTCCAGTCTGGGCGCCTTCGGGATGCTCCTGTTCGTCTACACCAGCATCAGCTTGCTCTCGAACGTCGAGGCGACGTTGAACGACATCTGGGGCGCCAAGACGAAGCGGCCGTTCGTGCGGCAGGTCACCGATTACACCACGCTGCTGGTGACCACGCCGCTCCTGCTGCTGGTGGCGGTCACCTTCGCCACCGCGGCGCAGAGCTCGGGGGTGGTCCTCTTCTTGCGGCACACGATGGGCCTGGGCATGGTGATCGACTTCTTCTTGCGGCTGACCTCGCTCCTGGTGGCGTGCGTGGCGATGGTGGCGCTGTTCTGCATCCTGCCGAACGTACGGGTGCGGTTCACCTCGGCGTTGCTCGGCGGGGTCGTGGCGGGCGTGCTGTGGCAGGTCGCGCTCGTCCTTCACGTCAGTTTCCAGCGCGGTGTGGCCAGCTACAACGCGCTTTACTCGGGGTTCGCAGCCATCCCCATCTTCCTGGTCTGGACGTACGTGTCCTGGGCGACGGTGCTGCTGGGCGCGCAACTCGCGGCTGCTCATCAGAACGAGCAGGCCGTCCGGCAGATGGTGCGCGCCCGGCGCGTCGACGAGGCCTTCAAGGAGACGCTGGCGATCGCCGTGACCGCCCTGGTCACCCGTGATTTCCTCGACGGATCCCCGCGGCGCACGCACGAAGAACTGGCGGAGCAACTGGAAGTGCCACCTCCCACGCTGAACGAGATCGTGACCGCCCTGGTCGGGTCCAGCGTGCTCGCCCGGGACGTCTCCGGAACGGCGATCGGGTACGTCCCCGGGCGTGACATAGACGCACTGCGACTCGAAGACGTGCGGGATGCCCTGCGACGGGAGGGGTGTACCGCGGACCTCATGCTGGCAATCGAGCGGCAACTGGGGCCCAGCCTTCAAGGGTTGTTCCAGGCCCTCGAGCGTGAGGGCCGCGACTCGCCGAATAACCTGACGCTGCGGCAGCTTGCGGAATTGGTCAGTCAGGGCGCGGTCGCCGCCAAACCGGCGCTCGAGGCCGACGCTCCGGTGCCGGTGCTCGACGCCAAGCAGCCCGAAGTTCCCGCCTGACGCTTCGTCATACGCGTGTCGTACATCGACTCACGGAAGCTACCGTTGTCACACGGGTGTAAGCTTCCAATCAAAATGACTATGGCCGGGGTGCGGTTCCTGCGGCCTATAGTGCCTGTTCTTCCGAGGACCACTGGGGATGAACAGGGATCTGGTCGGCATCGTCGAGTCCGCCTACCGGCTGGACCTGGATGACGACAAGTGGCTCACAGAGGTGTCCCGTGCCGTCCGCCCTTTCCTGGACGAAGGATTGGGCCTGGCCGCCTGGTACTACGACGCCTCCCTGGCCGGCGAGCTGCGGACCTTCGGTTTCATCGGGCACCGGGATGCGCGGATACCGATGGCATTCGTCTCTCACGCTTTCGGGGTCACGTCGTGGCGAGAGCTGGCGCGGCAGGAGGCCCACAGGCAGCTGCGGGTCGACACCAGGCGAATCCACATCTTCAACGCCGCCGACCCGGGAGGGCAAGGCTGTGTCGTCGGAGCGCCCATCCCGGCGCAGCGGAAGTCGAACCGGGTGGCGCCGCTCCTGTGGGGACGACTGGCGGCGCACGTGGCTGCAGGCCTGCGGATCCGGCGTAAACTGCAAGCGCTCGCCCGGCGTGTGCCCTCGGCGGAGGCGGTGATCACCCCGGCGGGCAAGGTGGCCCATGCGACGGGGGCGGCACGGGAATCCGGTGCCCTGCTGGCGCTGCGGCGGGCGGCGCTGGCGGCCGACAAGGCACGTGGCCCCATGCGACGAAAGGCGCCCGAGCAGGCGATCGCCATCTGGCAGGGCCTCGTGGATGGGCGGTGGACGCTGCTCGATCAGTTCGAGAAGGACGGACGGCGGTTCCTGGTGGCGACACGCAACGATCCGCAGCTCCAGAGCCCGCGGGCTCTCACATTGAGAGAACGCCAGGTGCTGGCATACGCGGCACTGGGCCACTCGACGAAATTGATCGCCTACGAGCTCGGGCTGTCGGTCGGCACGGCCTCCGCCTATCTGGCGACTGGCATGCGCAAGCTGGGGCTGCGGTCCCGGGTCCAGCTGGTGAACCTGGGCGCCAAGCTGGCAGGCCCGGTCCCGACCGGGCGGCGCTAGCTTCGCAGCGCCAGGTCGAGGCGCGAACGCAGCCCGAGCTTCTTGAGGATGGCGGCCATCTGATTGGCCACGGTGCGCTGGGAAACGCCGCGCCCGGCGGCGATGGCGGCGTTGGATTTTCCATCACCGGCCGCGTGCGCGACGGCGCGCTCGGCCTCGGTCAATGCGGCGCCGAATTCCGGGGCGGAGACGTCGTAGCTCATCACCATGAACTCGGCGTCCGCTCCGATGAGGAAACCCGCCACCCGGATGCCGGTCGCCTTCATCAAAACTCGAGCGTCACGCCGAGGCGGCCTTCGACAACCCAGTAGATCGTCGAAGCAACGCTGCGCGGCAGGAGGCCAGCCTCGGCGAACACACCGACGGGGCCGAGCCCGAGCTTCACACCGGCAGCTCCGCCGTAGGCCATCGTGGTCTTGCCGTTGAGGATGTTGGTCACAGCGAAGATGGCGCGGCCGTAGAGCGGAAAGATCGGCGGTGCCACCACGATCATTGGCCGCAACTCGATGTCGTACTTGCTGTTCTTCGTGTCCGGCAGCTCGTTGAGAAAGCCGAGTTCGAAGCGCAGGAACGGCACGGTGAAACCCGGGGCGATCATGATGTTGCTCTGGGTGGCCTCGGTTGGCGAAGGCTTCACCTTCGCGCCCTTGCCGTACGAGCCCTCGATGATCCAGCCGGCGCGGGCAGCCGAGGGAAGAGCGACGATCGTGGTGAGAGCCAGAGCCGCCAGGTACCTGTGCATCGGGAAACCTCCAGCCCCTAGTTATACGCGGATCTCACGGTTTGATGGGATGCAGCCCGCATTCTTTTGAATCCGGGTTCTCCCACCACCAGCGGCCCGCGCGAGGGTGTTCACCGATCTTGATGGCGCGCGTGCAAGGCGCGCAGCCGATCGACGGGTAGCCCTGCTTGTGCAGCGGGTGCACCGGGACCCGGCGCTCGTCGGCATAAGCCCACAGCTGCGCCTCGGTGAAGGAGATGATCGGGTTGAGCTTGGCGATGCCGCCGTGGCCGACGTCCAGTTCCACCTCGCCGGTGTCGCCGCGGGTGACCGCCTGTTCGCGCCGAAGGCCCGTGATCCAGGCGTCCAGTTCCCCGAGCGCGCGACCGAGCGGCTCGACCTTGCGGATGCCGCAGCACTCGTGGCGGTTGTCCAGCGACTCCATGAAGCTGTAGAGACCCTTGCCGCGTTCGAGCGCCTCGACCTTGGCGCGCTCGGGGAAGTACCACTCGATGGTGATCCCGTACTTGTCGCGCACCCGGTCGGCGGTCTGGTAGGTCTCCTCGGGCAGACGGCCGGTGTCCAGGGCGAACACGCGCACCTTCGGATCGATCGCGTGGGCCATGTCGATGACCACGCAGTCCTCGATGGAGAAGCTGGAGGCGACGGCGATCCGTCCAGCGAAGCGCTGGAGCCCCCAGGCGAGCACCTCTTGCGGGGTGCGACCCACGAACTGCTGGATCTCCGCCTGTGTGGGCTTCATCTCGAAAACGGATCGTTATAGCGCACCCGGCCGGACGTGCTATTTTTTCCGGCCTCTAGGAAGGAGCGCGACCATGAGTCTCGTAGACAAGAAGGCCCCCGATTTCACTGCCGAGGCCGTCACCGGTGACGGCGAGTTCAAGACCATCAAGCTGTCCGACTTCAAGGGCAAGTGGGTGACGCTGTTCTTCTATCCCCTGGACTTCACCTTCATCTGCCCGACGGAGATCACCGAGTTCTCCAAGCGGCAGAAGGAGTTCCAGGAAGCGAACGCGGTCGTGCTGGGCTGCTCGACGGACTCGAAACACTCCCACAAGGCATGGATCAACGGCGGCCTGGGCAAGCTCACGCACCCGCTGGTCTCCGACATCAACAAGACCATCGCCCGGGCCTACGAGTGCCTCGACGAGGAGGAAGGCATCGCCCAGCGAGCCACCTTCATCATCGACGACAAGCAGATCATCCGGCACGCGTCGTACAACTCCGACCTGCTGGGTCGATCGGTGTCCGAAGCGCTGCGCCTTCTGCAGGCCGCCCAGACCGGCGAGAAGTGCCCGGTCGAGTGGAAGCCGGGGCAGAAGACGCTCGGGAAGTAACGGCGTGAAGGTCCACCTCCAGTACGGCAAGGAGGGGATCGAGGTCGACGTCCCTACGGCGAACGTCCAGGTCATCGAACCGACGTTCGTCGCGGGCCTTCCCGACGAGGAGGCCGCGTTCCGGCAGGCCGTGCGCAATCCGATAGGCGGGCGCCCGCTGCGAGACATCGTCAAGCCGAGCGACAGCGTCGCGGTCGTGATCCCGGACATCACGCGGCCGCTGCCGACCGATCGCCTGCTGCGCTGGCTGCTGGCCGAGATCGGCGGCCCCGAACGGGTCACGGTCATCAATGGCACCGGCTCGCACCGGGTGAACACACCGGCCGAGTTGCGCGACATGGTGGGACCCGACGTGTTCGATCGCGTGCGCGTGGTGAACCACGACTCGCACGATGGCAAGACCCTGCTGCCCGCGGGACGCAACGTCTCGATGGCGCGCGACTACGTCGAGGCGGACCGACGGATCGTGATGGGCTTCATCGAGCCGCACTTCATGGCCGGGTTTTCCGGCGGGTACAAGGGCGTGTTCCCCGCCGTGGCGGACATCGCGTCGATCATGCACTACCACCGCGCCGAGGCGATCGGGCACCCGCGCAGCACCTGGGGCGTGCTGGACGGCAACCCCACACAGGACCAGATCCGGGCCAACGGATCGCTTTTGCCGATCGACTTTCTGGTCAACGTCACCCAGAACCGGAAACGGCAGATCACGCGCTTCTTCTGCGGCGAGGTGATGGCCGCGCACATCGAGGGGTGTGCCTTCGCCAAGAAGACGGCCATGGTGGCCTGCGATCGGGCGTTCCCGATCGTGGTGACCACCAATGCGGGATATCCGCTGGACCAGAACCTTTACCAGGCGGTGAAGGGAATGCACGCCGCCGCGCAGATCGTGGCCCAGGACGGGTTCATCCTGGCGGCCTCGCGCTGCAACGACGGGTTTCCGAGCCACGGGAACTTCCGCCAGCTGCTGTTCGACTACCCGACGCCACGAGCACTCCTTGACGCCATCATGGCGCCCGGGTTCTCGGTGTACGATCAGTGGGAAGCGCAGTTGCTGGCAATCATCGCGCTGAAGGCGCGCGTCGGGCTCAAGAGCGAACTCGACGCGGGCGAGGTCCGGCGCGCGCACATGGAGCCCGTCGTGGATGTGGCGGCTCGGTTGCAGAAAGAGATCGACGCCCGGGGTGACGTGCCTGTGGCTGTTCTTCCCGAGGGTCCGATGACCATCCCCTATCTGGCATGACCCCACGCGCGCGACCAACAATCGAAGGAATGGAGGGTTACGTCCCCGGGGAGCAGCCTGCGCCCGGCGAGCGGATCATCAAGTTGAACACCAACGAGAATCCGTTCCCACCCAGCCCCAAGGTGATGGCGGCGATCCGGGAGCTGGATCCCGAGCGGCTGCGGCGCTACCCGAGCCCGACGTCCGATGCCTTCCGCCAGGCGGCGGCGCGGCTGCACGGCGTGGGGCCCGAGATGGTGCTGGCGGGCAACGGCAGCGACGATGTCCTGGCCGTCGCGGTGCGTACTTTCCTGGGGCCCGGTGAAGTGCTGGCGTATCCGGACCCGACGTATTCGCTGTACCCGGTGCTGGCGCGCATCGGCGAGGTGAAGGTGGCGGAGGTGCCGTGGGACGCCGGGTGGGATTTGCCGATCGACAAGCTGCTGGCGACGGGTGCGCGGGCGATCTTCTTCGCCAACCCGAACGCACCCTCGGGGACTGTGGTGAGCTCCGACAGGGTGCGGGCGCTTGCCAAGGAGTTTGACGGCGTGGTCCTGGTCGACGAGGCCTATGTGGACTTCGCCACCGGCAATTGCCTGAAGCTGCTCCCCGAGTTCCCGAACGTGATCGTGTGCCGAACGCTGAGCAAGGCGTATGCGCTGGCGGGGTTGCGGCTCGGCTACGCGGTAGCGGCACCCGCGCTCGTCGCCGAGATGACGAAGGTGAAGGACAGCTACAACTGCGACGCGATCTCGGTCATGGCGGGGGTGGCGGCACTGCAGGATCAGGACTACGCCCGGAAGACGTGGGACCACGTGAGGGCTGAACGGGCGCGCCTGACGTCGGAACTGGCGAGCCGCGGATTCCAGACTTTGCCCAGCCAGGCGAACTTCATCTTGACCACGGTGCCAGACAGCGACGGCGAGAAGGTCTACCAGGCGCTCAAGAGCAAGGGCATCCTCGTGCGCTGGTTCGACAAGACAGGACTGCGCGACAAGGTGCGGATCACCGTCGGCACACGCGACGAGAACGACCAGGTGCTGGCCGCGCTGACCCAGGCCTGACCCCCAGAGATCCGATGACCGAGGAAGAGGACGCCGCCACCGACGAGGAACAGGAGCTCGCCGACACGGCCGAGCCGTCGGGCGTGCTCGAAGGCACGCTGGTGGAGCCGGCGATGGAGATCTCGAAGGGACTGGCGCCGCTCCGCGATCCGGTCCAGCGCTTCTTGAACGAGACTCGACGGTACCCACGCCTGTCCGAGGACGAGGAGCGCACACTCATCCGCGCGGTACGCGAGCACGGCGACCGGTCGGCAGCGCGCAAACTGGTGGTCCACAATCTGCGTCTGGTGATCTCGATCGCGTACCAGTACCGCCAGGCCTGGATCAACATGCTGGACCTGTTCCAGGAGGGCAGCGTGGGACTGATGGAGGCGGTCAAGCGCTGGGACCCTGCCGTGGGGACACGATTCGGCTCGTACGCCGCTTACTGGATCCGCGCCTACGTCCTGCGCTACCTGATGACGAACGCACGCCTGATCCATGTCGGCAACACGCGTGCCGGGCGCAAGCTGTTCTTCCGACTGGAGAAAGAGCGCCAGAAGCTGCTGGCCGCTGGTTACGATCCGACGCCCAAGCTGCTGGCGGCCAAGCTGGACGTGGATGAGGCCGACGTCATCGAGGTGTCACGGCACCTCGCCTCGCGGGAGGTGTCGTTGGACCCACGTCCCGACGACGAGGGGATCGCTCTCATCGAGAAGCTACCCTTGGCCGAGTCCTCGCCCGAGGACCAGGCGGCGCGAACCGAGCTGTCCGATGCCGTCCGCCGGTTGATGGACCAGTTCGAGTCCACCCTGAACGATGACCGCGAGCGCGCGGTCTGGCGCGAGCACCTTGCCGTCTCCGACGAGCCGGTTGCGCTGTCGGCGCTGGGCGGGCGCTATGGCGTCTCCAAGCAGCGGATGGGACAGATCGCCGACAAGCTGAAGAAGCGCTTTCGCGAGCAGATCTTGAAAGAGCTCGGCCCGGAGATCCGGATGACCTGGCACTCCGACGGGCCGGAGTGACCGCGGGGCGAATCAGAACAAAGTGACGATGAGAGAAGCCTCGGTGATGAAGTCGAGGGTCTTCGCGAGCGGATGGAACGCCGGATCGAACGGGGGACTCCCCTTCGGCGCGGGCAATGGCGCAGGGGCATCGTCATAGCGCAAGGTCACGCCGAAGCCGAAGCTGAGGTTCTTCCACAGGGTGGTGGTCAGCCCGAGCTTGCCGGCGACACGCGTGTCCTTGAGGGCGTCGACCTCGTCGTAACCCGGAGCGGGGGCCTTCTCCTTGTTCAAGTTCGACAGCACCTCGACGCTGACGGTGATGCCGGTCTCGGGCGACAGTCCCAGGGCCTCGGCGACGAAGAGCCGCCCCGAGTGCACGGCTACCCCGGTCGCGCCGGGCGCCGTCGCTTTCTCGTAGCTGAAGTCGTAGCCCACCTCGGCCACGGCCCGGTGGCGATCGTTCTTGATGAGCTGGCGGCTGTAACCGATCTGGGCGCCGGCGTTGAGCTCTTTTCCGGCCGGGCGGTCGCGCAAGGACTGGGTGCTGACGTACCCGGAGTTGTTCGTGGTGAAAAACCGATCGTAGCGCTCGCGCACCTGCCAGGAGTTGCTGGTGGTGTTGCTGGTGCGGAAGAGCTCGCCGTCTTCGAGCAACCCATTCATGTTGCTGTCCGCGGCGGTGAGAATGTTCGCGCGCGCGTAGGCCAGTGCGCCCTCGAAGGTGAAGCGGTTGCTTCCCTTCTGGTGCGAGGTCAAGCCGCCCAGGCTGCCGGCGATGGTCTGCGAGTTCCCGCCCGTCGCCAGGAGCCCGCCCTTGGCCTGTGCCCTCCACTCGGTCGGTTTCGGCTCGGGCGGCTTTCCGAACTCGAACTTCGGATCGGCGGCGCTGGCCGACGGCGCAAACAGCAACAGCAGCAGGGCCGCCACCACCGCCGTGCACGCGCGGCAACGCTTCGCCGCCGCGGGGATGAGCTCCAGGCATTCGCCGCAGGGCTTGGTCGCCGGTGGAGGCGGAGCCGCTTCCTTCTTGGTGAAGCTACCGAGGAACTTCACCAGCACCATGAAGATGACAACGGCAATCACCACGAAGTCGACCAACGACCCCATGAAATGACCGAGTTTGAAGTGCAACGGCGTGACGGTGAACTCCCGCCAGCCGCCGGCCGGGAGCAGCGCTCCCACCAGGGGCATGACCAGATCGTCCACGAAGGCCGTGACGATCTTGCTGAAGGCCGCACCGACGACGACAGCTACAGCCAGGTCGACGACATTCCCGCGAAAAAGAAATGATCGGAACTCTTGCCGCAGCGACATGCCGAATCTCTACCGGCGGACGGCACCCTGGGTCAAGCGTGTAGAATCGCAGCCGATGGCGATCCTGGTGATCGTTCCCACGCTGATAGTCGGGGCGATCCTCCGTCTGTACACGCTCGGCGATCAGATCCTGCTCGACGACGAGTGGCACGCCATCCACTACGCGGCGAACTCGACCATGGGCCACCTGTTGACCCACATGGGTTACGCGGCCACCTGCATCCCCCAGAACGCGTACCTGCGGGCACTGCTGACGACGGTCGGGTGGACCGAGTGGTTCATCCGGCTCCCGTCGATCGTTGCCGGCCTGGCGTGCCTTGCGATCTTCCCCTGGTTCGTCCGCCGTGTCGTCGACACCAGGACCACGGTGTTGTTCGGGATGCTGATGGCGCTGTCGCCCTTCTTGATCTTCGTCAGCCGCTTCAGCCGGCCGTACGCACCCTATCTCTTCACGTCGTTCACGGCGTTGCTGGCGTTCCATGCGTGGGTCACCACCGAGGATCGCCGCTTCCGCAACGTCTACGTCGTCTGCGGCGCGCTGGCCGTCTACCTGCACCTGTGGGGCGTTCTGGCGGTGTTCACGCCCCCCGCGGTGGCCTTCCTCATGAAGCTGCGCGAACGGCAGGAAAAGACGGCGCAGGTCCTCCCCGGCCTGCGTCCCCTGGTGCTCACCGCCGTCATCGCCGGCGCCATCGTCGTTGGTCTCCTGATCATCCCCACCATCAACTCGTTCGGCCGGTTCGTCGGCGACCGGTTCCAGATCGACCCGCCGACCTGGAGCTCGATGGAAGGAGCCTCGGAACTCCTCGCCGGGACCGCGAACCGGACGCTTGTCCTCGCGTTCCTCGCGTTGATGGCGGTGGGAGCGATGGGCCTCGTGAAGCGCTCGCGGACGCTCGGATGGATCTTCCTGGCTACCTTCGCGGTCCACGTGCTCGCCATGTTCGCCACCGCTCCGAAAAACATGAACGTCCCGATCCAGATCGCCCGCTACTGCGTACCGCTGTTCCCGATCTCGCTCCTGTGGGTCGCCGTGGGTGTGGAGATGGCCGTGAGCCGCCTGCGCGCGCGGTTTGTGCCTGAAGCGACGGCCGCGGGGTTGTGCACAGCCCTGTTCGTCACCGGGCCGCTGCCGCAGACCTACCGCCAGCCGAACGACTTCACCAATCATGCCGCCTTCCAGGAGTCGTACCGGCAGCTGTCATGGGATCGCCCCTACCACAGCGCCGTGCTGGACTTCATGTCTGTCGCGGCGAAGGACCTCTCGCCGTTTTACCGACGACTGGCCAGCGAGAAGGGGCCGTTCTCGATCATCGAATACCCTTCACCGATCGGACACCACTTCAACCCGTACTACTTCTATCAGCACGTCCACCGGAAGGCGGTCAAGGTCGGGTACGTGTTCGAGCCGAAGATCAGGGTCATGGCCCGGCGCAAGGATGCCGTCGACGCGAACACGCCGGCGGACGTTGTCCTGAGCCATGTCGAGAGGCCGCGGCAACTCGACTTCCGTACCATGGTGAATCTGATGGATCTCCGAGCCCTCGGACGCTCGGGCGCTCGCTACCTCATCCTGCACCGGAACTTGCTGGCCGAGGCACAGGGCATCCGGCCCTTGCCGAGCACGAGCCCCCTCATCGATGCGGTGAAGGACGCGCTGGTCCCGAACCTGGGCAGCCCCACGTACGAGGACGAATGGCTGGTGGTGTTTCAGGTCAGCAACGATGCTAGGACGCAGCAATGACCTACGTCGAGGAGAGAGAATTCGTGCTTCGCTTCGAGCTTCGTTGCGCGTTCCCCGATGACTACCAGGGCGAGGAGGACGGCTACGAGTGGGCAAAGACCTTCGGGTCGATGACCGCCGAGATCGTCCAGAACGCGGCCGCGGCGATCCGGAAACGTCCCGGCTGGCAGGTCCATGCGCGCAACCGCGGTCGGCCGGGCGACGAGGAGGTCACTCTGGTGGTGGAGCGCATCGTCCATGACGAAGACGAAAAATGACGAACGACGCCTGGACTGTCAGGGTCTTCGAACGTTCGTCGCCTGGAGGCCCTTGGGCCCACGGGCGACTTCGAACTCCACGTCCTGTCCCTGCGCCAGCGACTTGAACCCGTCGACCTGGATGGCGCTGTAGTGCACGAACACATCCTCCTCGCCCTCGCTGGTGATGAACCCGTACCCCTTCGCGTCGCTGAACCACTTCACCTTGCCGCTTGCCATTCCCTGCCTCCTGAAACTACTGGTTGCTGCTCCGACGCGAGGGAAAGTACTCGCACCACGAATGGTGTCAACCCCCAATCGCTCGGCAGTTACGAACTGAAACAATCGAGAAACATCCGTGCAACCTGCGCGGGATCGGACGCCGTGGCGATCGCTCGGATGCACGCGAGACCAGCCGCTCCGGCGCCGGCACACGCGGCGGCGTTCGTCGCGTCGATGCCACCGAGCGCGAGCACCGGAACACCGATCGCCACCGCGGCGCGCAGTCCGTCGAGGCCCGTCGGAGCGGATTTGCCAGGGGTGGCGAACACGGGGCCGAAGACCACGAACTCCGCCCCTGCGTCCCGCGCTGCTTGCACCTCGGCGGGCGAATGAGTGGAAACCGCGATCGAAAGCGATTTGGTAATCGCCCGCACGTCCACGCTGGTCAACGATCCTCCGCCGAGGTGAATGCCGTCGGCATTCGCGGCGAGGGCGACGTCCACGCGATCGTTGATGAACAGGCGTGCACCGTGCGCGGCCGTCACCTGCCGCAGCGTCCGCGCCAGCGCCAGCAGCGGACCTCCCGGGAGATCCTTGTCGCGCAGTTGCACGGCCACCCGGGAAGCGTCTCCACCGAGTGGAGCCAGCGTGGCGGCGATACGCGGGCTCGCGTGGCGATCGGTGATGATGTAGAGCCGCGGCGCTCTACTCAATCAGCCCTTCGACGGGAGACGACGCCTGGGCGTACAGCTTCTTCGGGATGCGGCCGGCGCGGAACGCCTTGCGCCCGGCGATGACACCGTCCCGCATCGCTTCCGCCATCAGCAGCGGCTCCTTGGCGCCGGCGATGGCGGTGTTCATCAACACGCCGTCGCAGCCGAGCTCCATGGCCACTGCCGCGTCGGAGGCGGTCCCGACCCCCGCGTCCACGATGATCGGCACCTTCGCGCGCTCGATGATGATGCGCAGGTTGTAGGGGTTGCGGATCCCCAGGCCCGAGCCGATCGGCGCCGCCAGCGGCATCACCGCGGCGCAGCCGGCCTCCTCCAGCTTCTTGCACAGGACCGGATCGTCCAGGCAGTAGGGCAACACCACGAAGCCCTCCTTCACCAGGATCTTCGCCGCCTCCAGCGTCCCTGCGCCGTCGGGGAACAGTGTCTGCGCGTCCCCGATCACCTCCAGCTTCACCATCTCGGCGATGCCCAGCTCGCGCGCCAGGCGGCAGGTGCGCACCGCCTCGTCCACGGTGTAGCAGCCGGCGGTGTTCGGCAGGATGACCTGCTTTTTTCGGTCGATGGCGTCGAGCACGCTTTCTTTGCCCGGTGCCAGGTCCACGCGGCGCAGGGCGACAGTCACGATCTGGGCGCCGGACAGCTCGATCGCCTTGCGCGTCTCCTCGACCGACTTGTACTTGCCCGTGCCGATCAGCAAGCGGGAGGTGAACTTTTTCCCAGCGATCACCAGGCAGTCCTCGTCCGAGCCGCCGCCCACGAAAGATACGATCTCCACCTTGTCCCCCTCGCGCAACACGGCTTGCGCCCAGGTCTTCCGGGGGATGACTTCCTCGTTCCGCTCCACGGCGACGCGCGCCGGGTCCATCCCCAGGGCCGCCAGCAAGGCCGCCACGCTGCTGCCGGATGGGGCCGTCTTGGGCTCCCCATTGACGGTGATTCGTAGCTCGCTCATCAAGTGGTAGAGAATACCTGCACCCCCAGCCATGCGCTGCCCTTTCTGTTCCGCCACCGAGGACAAGGTCGTGGACACCCGTCCGAGCGACAACGAACTCATCATCCGGCGCCGCCGCGAGTGCGTCAGCTGTGGGCGCCGCTTCACCACCTACGAACGGGTGGAGGAAGTGCTCCCGCCGGTCATCAAGAAGGACGGGCGACGGGAGCCGTACGACCGGAGCAAGCTGCTGGTCGGCCTGACCAAGGCCTGCGAGAAGCGGCCGGTGCCGGTCGCGATGATCGAGAAGACGCTCGACGAGATCGAACGCTCGCTACAGGAGATGGGCGAAAAAGAGATCTCGACCAAGCGGATCGGCGATGCGGTCTTGGCGAAGCTGCGCGACATCGACGAGGTGGCGTACCTGCGCTTCGCCTCGGTGTATCTGGATTTCCGCAACCTCAACGAACTGATGAACGAAGTGCAACGGCTGATGAAGCCCAAGGAACCGGGCGAGTGACCGACGAGCAAGTCATGCGCATGGCGCTGGCGCTGGCAGCGCGCGGCCGGGGGACGACACGGCCGAACCCGATGGTGGGCGCGGTCATCGTGCGAGGCGGACGGGTGGTGGCCCGGGGCTACCACCGGCGCGCCGGGCAGCCGCACGCCGAGGTGGAGGCGTTGGCCAGGGCCGGGAGGAAGGCACGCGGCGCCACGCTGTACGTGACGCTCGAGCCCTGCTGCCACGTGGGACGCACGGGGCCCTGCACCGAGCCCATCCTCCGCGCAGGGATCACCCGCGTCGTCGTCGGCTGCCGCGACGAGAATCCACTCGTGAGCGGGCGCGGGATCGCCCGCCTGCGCCGCGCGGGGGTGCGCGTCGACGTGGGCTGTCTGCAGGCCGAATGTCTGGTGCTGAACCAGGCGTTCTTCCGCTGGATCCGGGACGGCCGCCCGCAGGTGACACTGAAGGTGGCCACCACGCTGGACGGATTCATCGCTCCGGCGCGGCAACGCGGAATCACCTGGATCACCGGCGAGCCCGCACGCAGGGTGGCGCACGAGTTGCGGGCCGCTCACGACGCCGTGCTCGTGGGCGCCGGAACGGTGTGGGCCGACGATCCCCAGCTGAACGTCCGCCTGAAGGGCAAGCCGCAGCCTCTGCGCGTCGTGCTCGACGGCAAGCTGCGCGTCGGTCCCGGAGCCCGTCTGTTCCAGGTGCGCGGAGCGCGGCCGCTGGTGATAGCGGCACGCCTTCCCGGCGCCGAGCGCCGTGCGCGACGCCTCGACGCCGAGGTGCTGCTGCTGCGGGGCCGTGCCGACGGCACCATCCCGCTGTCGGCGGTGTTACGAGCGCTCGCCGAGCGGGACGTGCAGTCATTGCTGGTGGAAGGCGGCAGCCGGGTGCTGGGCGCGTTCGTCGCCGCGCGCCTCGTCGACCGGGTCGCCTGGTTCATTGCGCCGCGCCTTGCGGGCGGCGGGGTTCCCGTCGTACAAGGACCCGGCCTGGGCTGGAACCAGCCGCTGCGCCTCACGCCACCGTCGGTACGTCGCGTGGGCCAGGATCTTCTGCTGACGGCCGACGTGGTTCTCTGAATGTTCACAGGCATCGTGCAAGCGCTTGGAAAAGTGACGTCGGTCCACGAGCGGCGCGTGGCGATCGCCGCACCCTTCGACCTGTCGCGCGTGGCGATCGGCGCCAGCATTGCCGTCGACGGCGTGTGTCTGACGGTGGTCTCGCGCCGAGGCCGGCGCTTCGAGGCGGACATCGGGCCCGAGACATTCGCCCGCACCACGCTGGGATCCCTCAAGGCCGGTGACCGTGTGCACCTCGAACGGCCGCTGCGCCTCGGAGATGAACTGGGCGGACACCTGGTCAGCGGCCACGTCGACGGGGTCGGCCGCATCGCACGGCGGCAGAAGCTGGGCACGGCGCTGGCGCTGACCATCGAGGTGCCGAAGGAAGTCACGCCGGCGCTGGCGCCCAAGGGATCGATCACCGTGGACGGCGTCAGCCTCACCGTGAACCAGGTGCGGAAGAACCGCTTCCAGGTGGTGCTGATCCCCCACACCCTGGCCGTGACCCGTCTGGGCGAGCGCCGGGTCGGAGATCGTGTCAACATCGAGGGCGACCTCATCGCCAAGCACGTCGCCCGTCTGGTGAAACATGCCGTCTGACCGCCACATCACCGTCGAAAAAGCCATCGAGGACATCCGCGCCGGGCGGATGGTCATCGTCGTCGACGACGAGGATCGCGAGAACGAGGGCGACCTGACCATGGCGGCGGACCTGATCACACCCGAGGCGGTGAACTTCATGGCCCGGCACGGCAGGGGGCTCATCTGTCTGGCGCTGACCGAGGAACGCATCGACGAGCTCCGGCTGCCGATGATGACGACGGACAACCGATCGCTGCGTGCCACCGCCTTCACGGTGAGCATCGACGCGCGCGACGGGATCACCACCGGCATCTCGGCCCGCGAGCGCGCGCATACGATCGTGAGGGCTCTCGGCGGCGGAGCCGACGACGTGGTGACGCCCGGCCACATCTTCCCGCTCAAGGCGCGACGTGGGGGCGTGCTGGTACGTTCGGGCCACACCGAGGCGGCGATCGATCTGTCGCGCCTGGCCGGGCGTGCCTCCGCCGGTGTGATCTGCGAGATCATGCGCGAGGACGGCGAGATGGCGCGGATGCCCGATCTCGAGACCTTTGCAGACACGCACGGCCTCGGCATCGTGCGCATCGCCGATCTGATCCAGCACCGCCTGTCGCGCGAGATGCTGGTGAAGCGGGTCTCGCAGGCGAAGCTGCGGGCGCGCGGCGGCAGCCTCCGGGGCGAGTACCAGGCTTACGTCTACACGACAGACGCCGAGGAAACCGAGTACCTGGCGCTGGTGCTCGGCGATATCGCGGGCGCGGAGCCGCCGCTGGTGCGGGTGCAGGCGGCCAGCGTGCTTCGCGACGTGTTCAACATGGGAACGCCCGCCGAGGGGCTGGCGCCGGTCCCCTGGATGAAGATGATCGAGGACGAGGGGCGCGGGGTGCTGGTCTACGTGCTGCCACGGGGACAGCTGACCGCTTCGGCGGCGATGGCTTCGCTCTTGGAGGGGTCGACGCGGCCGGCCGAGGCGCCGTTGCGCGACTACGGTCTGGGCGCGCAGGTGCTGGTGCACCTGGGACTGCGCTCGATCCGGCTCCTCACCAACAACCCGCGGCGCATCGCCGGCCTCGAGGGCTACGGGATCCACGTGTCGGCGTGCGTGCCTTCGCGACCGCCGGCCGCTGTCGTCTCGCTGAAAGAAGAGGTCAAGTGACCACCCCGCGCGCCGACGGCAAGCGATTCGCCGTGGTCGCCTCTCGGTGGAACGAGTTCATCGTCGACAAGCTGGTGGCGGGGGCCGTGGAGGCTCTCGGTCAGGCCGGCGCCAAGGTCGATGTGTTCCGCTGCCCGGGCGCCTTCGAGCTGCCTGGCCTGTCGCGCCGCCTGGCCGAGACCGGGCGCTTCCAGGGCATCGTCGCCCTGGGCACGGTCCTGCGTGGCGACACCGCCCACTTCGACATCGTGGCGAACGAATCGGCGCGCGGCATGGGCGCGCTGGCCGCCGAGGCCAGGGTGGCCGTCGGCTTCGGCGTGCTCGCCTGCGACACCATCGAACAGGCGCTCGATCGCGCGGGCGGCAAGACCGGCAACCGCGGCGCCGACGCGGCGCTGGTCGCCGTCGAGATGGCGAACCTGTACGCGGCTATCTCCCGATGAACGCGCGACGGCAGGCGCGGGAGATCGCGGTCCAGGTGCTGTACGCGCTGGACGCGACCCCGGAGGCGGACGCCTCGGCCGTCCTGGCGCAGTACTACGACCGCTTCGAGAATGATCGAGGCGCCGACGAGGCCGAGCGCGAGCCCCCGGACCGTGGATTCGCCGAGACGCTGGTGCGCGAGGTCAGCGCCCGCCGCGGTGAGCTCGACGAGCTGCTGACCGCGGTGTCGAAAAACTGGCGCCTCGAGCGGATGGCGCGCGTCGATCGCAGCATCCTACGACTGGCCCTTTACGAGCTGAAATACCGCGACGACATCCCCGGGGCCGTCACCATCAACGAGGCCATCGAGCTGGCAAAGCGCTTTGGCGCTGCCGAGGCCCCGGCGTTCGTCAATGGCCTTCTCGACTCGGCGCTTCACGCGCTGGACATCCGCAAGTAACAGGGGGCAGACTCCGCGCCCGTGAGCACCGCCGAGTCGGGTCCGACCGGCCCCCGCCGCACCACGCGCTCGATGCCGGTCCTGCCGGACGCCATCTTCGACCGGAAGCGATCCTCGGGCCGGCTGGGATGGTTCCTGGCGTGGGCCGTCGTCTACGCGGACATCGGCACCTCGGTCTACTACGTCCCCGGACTGCTGTTCACCGAACTGGGCGGCCGCACGCCCTCGCCGGCCGCGGCCTTCGTTCTGACCACGGGACTGGCGGTCATCCTGCTGGCGCTCAAGTACGTCGACGTCGCTGCCCGCTACCCCGACGGCGGGGGTGTGGTCTCGGTGGCGGCCGACGCCTTCGGCGAGACCATCGGCTCGCTGGGCGGCATACTCATCTGCGTCTCCTACTTCCTGACAGCCGCCATCTCGGTGGTGTCGGGCTGGCAGTACCTGGCGGCGGCCGTGCCGGTCCTCGAAAACTGGGTGATGGTCGGCGCCTGCGGCGCGGTCGTCGTGCTCGGCCTCCTCAACTACATCGGCATCCGGGAGTCGGCGGGGGTCACGGCGGTGCTGGCGGTCGCCTCTCTGGTGGTCAATGTCTTGGTGCTGGTCGTCGTGTCGGTCCAGCTGGACGCGAGCCAGTGGCGGCTGGTGATGGCGCAGTTCGGAGCGGTCCGCGGGCTCGACGCCTGGCCATTCCTCATCGGCTTCAGCAGCTCGTGGCTGGCCTACTCGGGGCTCGAATCCATCAGCCAGATCGCCCCGGCACTGCGCGAGCCACGCGAGAAGACGGCCCTGAAAGCCATGATGCTGGTCATGGGCGCCATCTTGCTCACGTCGCCCCTGGCCACCGCCTTCGAGACCGCGCTCTTGCAGGCCGCCAAGGTGAACCCCGATCGCTTCCTGTTCGAGCTGGGCGCAGCCTTCACGCCGCGGATGATCCAGCTGGCCATCGTGCTGACGTCGTCGACGCTGCTACTGGGCGCCGCCAACACGGCCATCATCGGGTGCTACCACGTCTTCCTGGCGCTGGTGCGCCTTGGATACATGCCGCGCTGGCTGAGCGAGCGGAGCCAGCGCTTCAATACGCCTCATCGGGCGATCATCGTCTCTGTCGCGGTGCCCATCGCCGTGGTGGTCCTCAGCGGCGCGCGCACCTCGCTCCTGGGCCATCTGTACACTTTTGGTCTCCTCGGCGCCTTCACCCTCACCTCCGTCGGACTGGATCGCATCCGCTGGCAGGAGCGCGCCCGCGGGCCCTGGTTCTACCTGGGGGTGGTGAGCTCGGTCCTGGTCGTGGGCGCGTGGGCGATCAATCTGGTGCACCAGAGGATGTCGACTCTGCTGGGCGGCTCGGTGACCCTGGTGGCGTTCGGCTTCGCCATTGCGGTCAAGCGCGGTTGGATCGGCGGCGCCGCCAAGGGATTCGTCGAGGCAGAGGCCGCCGAGCGGGCGGGCGGGCAGCTGGACACAGCAATCGATATCGTCACCCTCGACGAGGCGATGGACATGCGGGCGATGTACGCCCCTACCACCCTCGTCTCGATGCGCGCTCCGAACGTGCGCCTCTTCCAGGAGGCGGCGGCGCGCACGCGCGGCAAGGGCGAAACCGCCGTCTATCTGCTGTTCGTGGACGAGGTTCCAGGATTGTTCTTCCCGCCCAAGACCGGCCCCTCGCGCGAGGCCCGGGAGGTGCTGGCGGCGAGCGTCGACTTCTTTCGGCGCGCCGATCTGGTCGCTGTCCCCATCTGGCGCATGGCCCACGACGCCGGCGCCTCGATCGCCAGCGCCGCGAAGAAGCTGGGCGTCGAGGCGGTCATGGTCGGTACCTCCCAGCGCAGCGCCGTCTGGCACCTCCTTCGCGGCAATGTCCTCAAGTCCCTGATACGCGATCTCCCCGAGACCACGCGGGTCTGGATCTGCAATTAGTTGGCGGGGATGGTCAAGAAGAGCGCGGACCCACCCCGGCGGATGCGCAGCAGGTGCCCTGATTTCGAGCGCAGGGCGGCGGCGGCCTCCTCGGCGCTGGCAACCGGCTTGCGGTCGATCTCCACGATGACGTCCTCGGCACGCACGCCCGCCTTCCCCGCGGGGCTGCTGGGCAACACCTCGGTCACCACGGCGCCCTTGGTCTTCGCATCCAGGCCCAAGAAGCGCGCCATATCAGGCGTGAGGCTCTGCATCGAGATGCCCGACTCGCTCTCGGGCTTGGTCTCGGCCTCGGCGTTCGGGTTGGCGGGCAGCTCGCCCAGGGTCACCGCGACCGAGCCGGCCTTGCCGTCGCGCTGATAGGCCAGCGTCACCTTGGACCCGACCGTGCGCTGGGAAACGTAGTCGATCACGTCGGCGGCGGCTTCGATCTTCTGGCCGTCGATCTGGGTGATGACGTCGCCCACGTGAACGCCGGCCTTCTGCGCCGGGCTCCCCTGCCCCAGCTGGGTCACCCAGGCGCCGCGCGACGGTACCTTGTTCGCATCACCCTGCGACCGATCGGGCTCGCCGCGCCCGTTCAGCCTCGCCCCGTCCTTGACGTCGCCCAGGAAAATGCCGAGATAGGCGTGGCGTACGCGCCCGTCGGTGACGATGGTCTGGGCCACCGTGCGCGCCTGATTGATCGGTATGGCGAATCCGTAGGCGCCGCCCGGCCCCATGTTGATGAGCGTGTTGATGCCTATCACCTCGCCCTCGAGATTGACCAGCGGCCCGCCCGAGTTTCCGGGGTTGATCTTGGCGTCGGTCTGGATGTACTCGCGCACGCGAACACCGGACATCTGGACGTGCTTGCCGACCTTGCCCCGGCTGCTGACGATGCCAGCGGTCACGCTTTGATCGAGGCCGAGCGGGCTGCCGATCGCCAGCACCCACTCGCCCACCTCGGCCTTGCTCGAGTCACCGATGCGGGCAGCGACCAGGCCCGATGGCGGCGACACCAGCTTCACCACGGCCAGGTCGGTATTGGAATCGCGGCCGACCACCTTTGCCTGCAGCTCGCGCCCGTCGGCCAGGGTGACGGTCACCTTCGACGCGTTCTCGACCACGTGGCTGTTCGTGATGATGTTGCCAGCGGTGTCGAGCACCAGGCCGGAACCGGTGCCCTTGCCCGGGCCGCCAGGCGCTGGCATGTCGAACTCCTCGCCGAAGAAACGCTCGAACAGTTTCTCCAGTTCGGGCGGAACGCGCCGCTTGTCGGGCGTCTGACCGCGCGCCACCTTGGGCTGCTCGGTCTCGACGTCGATCCGGACCACGCTCGGCTGCAACGCCTTGGCCACCGCCGCAAACGCGCGTGACAGGGCGCGCGCCTCGTTCGGGGTCTGGGTCTTGGGTGTGATCGCCGCCGGCGCCGCCGCTTCCGAGGGACTGTTGAAGAGCTCTTTGCTTCCGATGCCCCCCAGCGTCAACGCCGTCACCAGAAGTCCGGTCGCCACGATGGTGCGCGTCATGGTTTGCATCCTAACGCCACAACAGGCGGGCGACCCGCTTTCTTCCCAGGGCTTTACTTGAGACGCCACCCGGGGCAGAAACGCTCGGCCGCGCGATGTTTTTCCATCAGGCCATCCTCCGGCTGAAGAGCCGCCCCCGCGGTTTCCATCTGGTGACGGGCGAGCTCGTCGGCGGGTTGCCCGAGCTGGGCCGGGTGCGCCAGGGACTGGTGCACCTGCTGCTGCAACACACCTCCGCCTCGCTGTTCATCAACGAGAACGCCGACCCGGACGTGCGCGCCGACTTCGAACACTACGCCAACCACGCGATCCCCGACGGCGCACGCTATCTGGTACACACCACCGAGGGGCCGGACGACATGCCCGCACACCTGAAGTCGGCCCTGTTTGGCGTCTCGCTGACGCTGCCGATCACCGACGGGCGGCTGGCGCTGGGAACCTGGCAGGGCGTCTACCTGGGCGAGCACCGGGACCACGGCGGGACGCGCACGGTCGTCGCCACATTGTGGGGGCAAGCATGATCACGTTGCTGCTGATGGTCCTGGCCGTAGAGCCGCTGTGGCCCGCCGGGGCGCCCCTGGCCATCGGCAACGAACCAGCGGATGCGCCGACGCTGACCTTCCACCTGCCAAAGGCGGAGGCGTCCGTACACGCCGCCGTGGTGGTCTGCCCGGGTGGCGGCTACCGGAACCTCGCGCTCGGCCACGAGGGCGCCGATGTCGCCCGGTGGCTGAATGCGCGCGGGATCGCGGCTGTCGTCCTTGCCTACCGCCTGGGGCCGCGTTACCACCACCCGGCGCAGCTCCTGGACGTGCTGCGCGCCGTGCGAACGGTGCGCGCGCGGGCGGCCCAGCTGGGCATCGCCCGCGACAAGATCGGCGTCTGGGGATTCTCCGCCGGGGGGCACCTGGCCTCGTCGGCGGCGACGCTGTTCGACGATCCTGATGGCGTGCCGAAGGGCTCGAAGGACCCGATCGACAAGGAGAGCGGCCGCCCGGACTTCGCGATCCTGACCTATCCGGTGATCCAGATGGCGGGACCTCTGATGCACGTCGGTTCGCAAAAGGCCCTTCTGGGCGACACGCCGCCGGCGGCGCTGGCCGAAAAGATGTCGACCGAGCGCCAGGTGACGGCGCGGACGCCACCGACCTTCCTCTTCCACACCACCACGGACAAGGCGGTCCCCGTGGAGAATGCCGTGTCGTTCTATCTGGCGCTGCGCAAGGCGGGCGTCCCGGGCGAACTGCACGTGTACGAGCAGGGTCCGCACGGCGTCGGGCTGGCGCCCAACGATCCCGTGCTGTCCACCTGGCCGCAACGGCTGGAGGACTGGCTGCGCGTGCGCGGAATCCTGTCCGTGGCGAACAGATGACCGGTGTATCTTTCGGACCGTGGCAGCCGATCGAAGAAGCGCAGAACGTCGCGCCCGAGGCAGCCGGCGTCCTGCAGGCGCGCGCCGAGACGCTGCGCGCGTACCCGAAAGGCAAGAGTGCGATGGTGCTGTACGACCACTCGCTGACCCTTCGCGCCCACGTGTCGCGGGCGGCTACGTTGCGCTCGGCCCTCGCCGCCGGCGGACGCTGGATCCGCTTCGGCGAGACCACCGAGCCCGCGCGCGAGTGCCAGCGTCTCCTCGACCGTTTCGTCGAACGCTTCGGCACGGCTCCCGTGGCAAATGGAATGGAGACTCATGGCTGACGAGCGACCGAAGGGGCTGACCTACCGCGACGCGGGCGTGGACATCGATGCCGGCGATTCGCTGGTCGAGCGGATCAAGCCGCACGTCAAGCGCACGATGCGGCCCGAGGTGCTGACGGGTCTGGGCGGCTTCGCGGGGCTGTGCGCGCTACCGAAGGGGTACCGCGAGCCGGTGCTGGTCTCGTGCGCCGACGGTGTCGGCACAAAGCTGAAGCTGGCTTTCCTCGCCGACAAGCACGACACCGTCGGTATCGATCTCGTGGCGATGAACGTGAACGATCTGGTGGTCTGCGGGGCCGAGCCGCTCTTCTTCCTCGATTACTTCGCCTCGGGGAAGCTGCAGGTGGCAGTGGCCGAGCAAGTGATCGCCGGGATCGCCGACGGCTGCTGCCAGGCCGGCGCCGCGCTCCTCGGCGGCGAGACCGCCGAGCTGCCGGGGTTCTACAAGGACGGCGAGTACGATCTGGCCGGATTCTGCGTCGGCGTGGTCGACCGTTCCGCCTACGTCGACGGCCGGATGATCGTCGCGGGGGACGTGCTCCTCGGCCTCGCCTCGTCGGGATTTCATTCGAACGGATATTCCCTGGTGCGTCGGGTGTTCCTCGAGGAGGCAAAGCTTTCGCTCGACGCGCGCCTCGACGGCCTGGAACTGCCCCTCGGCACGGCGCTGCTGCAGCCCACGCGCATCTACGTGAAGTCGATGCGGCGCCTGGCAGCCGCGGGTTTGCTCAAGGGCGCGGCCCACATCACGGGCGGTGGGCTCGTCGACAATCCCACGCGGATGTTGCCAGCGGACGCGAAGCTGAAGCTGCAGGTTGATCTAGGCGCCTGGAAGCTGCCCCCGCTCTTCCAGCACCTGGCGCGACTGGGCCGCGTCGCCCCCGAGGAGATGCGCCGCACCTTCAACCTGGGGATCGGCATGATCGTGACCGTCGCCTCGGACAAGGCCGACGAGGCGCGCGCGCTGCTCGAGGCGGAAGGCGAGACCGTATTCCGGATCGGTCAGGTGGCACCAGCGTCGGCGCCCGATCAGCCGGTGGAGTTCCGGGGGTGAAGGTTGGCGTCCTGGCCTCGGGGAGCGGAACGAACCTCCAGGCCCTCATCGATGGCGATCTCGGCCCCGCGCGGCTCGTCGTCGTCGGGGTGAACGTCGCCGGCTGCGGCGCGCTCGAACGCGCGGCGCGAGCGGCGCTGCCCACCTTCGTCCTCGATCACAAGCGCTTCGGCTCGCGCGAGGAATTCGACCGCGCCCTGGTCGAGGAGTTGCGCCGCCACGGTGTCGAGCTGGTGGTGCTGGCCGGTTTCATGCGGATCCTCACGCCGGTCCTCCTGGAAGCCTTTCGGGGGCGGGTGATCAACATCCACCCCGCCCTCCTGCCGGCGTTCCCCGGCACGCATGGCCAGCGGCAGGCCCTGGACCATGGCGTGAAGGTGACGGGCTGCACCGTCCACTTCGTCGACGCCGGGACCGACACCGGGCCGATCATCGCCCAGGCCGCCGTTCCGGTGCTGGACAACGACGATGAGGAGCGGCTGCAAAAACGCATCCTGGTCGAGGAACACCGGCTGCTCCCGGCCGTGGTCCGCGCCTTCGCCGAGGGACGCGTCAGCGTCCAGGGCCGGCGGGCCAAGGTGATCTGAAGGTGAGCTAGGCCGTACCCTCGCGGATTCCGCCCACCAGCAGGACCACGTTCCGTCCGCGGCCGAAGTGCGCCAGCACCGCACTTTCCGCGTTGCGCCGCAGGTCCCTCATGCGCCCGCCCTCGGCGCGAATGGGGAAACCGACGGCGCTTGCCGCGAAGCCCCCGCCGGTCTTCAGTTCCACCACGAAGTTGATCTTGCCGTCGTCCGTCTGCAGATTCATCGCGCGTGCAGTGTAAGGGTCCCGGCGTACTCTTCAACGGAAATCAGGCGCCGTTCGCGCTCGCGCGCGGGCTGCATCACACCAGGCCGCGGGCCCCGAGGATCCTCAGGATCGCATCGCGGCGCTGCTCCAGTTCCTCTGGATCCTTGACCGGCTGGAACCGCCCGTCGAGGCCGTCGCGTTCGACGCAGAGGAACTGCGAGGGTACGAACGCCGTCACCTCGCCGAGCAGCCGCTCGAACTGGATTGCCTCCTGGCCACCGATCTTCTTGCGCACCGCGAACCAGGTCAGGTCGAAAGGCCGATCCACGGCGGCGACGTCCAGCACGAAGCTGTTGGTGTTGAAGACGGGTATCACGTCCTGATCGAAGGTGTCCGGGAAGCGGAACGACTCGACGATCTGCAGCCGGCCATCCACGCGTGCGGGTGCGCCCCCGCGATCGCCGGGCGCCTTGGCGGTCACCTCGACCGTCAGCTCCTGCCCGCTGTCGATGTGGGCGCCGATCACCGCCGGATCCACGGTGGCGGCCAGGTTGTCGACGTTCGAAACAAACAGCACGCGCCCTCCCCGGTCGCGAAAACGGTCGAGGACCCCCGAGGCACGCAGGGCGAACGGCAGGTCGCCATGACCCGGCGCATACAGCGACGGCCGTCCGTCGTCCTCGCGGAAAACCTCTCCGTCGGCACGCAGGCGCACCGATACGAACTGGGTGAAGGTCTCGATCGGTACCTCGGGACCGCTGGCCTTCTCACCGAGCGCTCGCACCGCCTCGTAGGTGGCGAAGCTGGCCATCAGGTAGACCGGCACACTGGCGCCAGCACCACGGGCGACATTGGCCACGTCGGCCAGCTTGAGGTCGAGAAATGTCCGCTCGCCGACGACCGGACAGGCGGCCTTCACCGCCCCGCCGAAACGCGTCGCCATCCCCCCCGCCAGCACCACCAGGCCCACCTGCCCCTCGGCGATCGCCTGCCAGCCGCGCGCCGCCAGCTCCCGCCGCGCCTCGGACCCGGCCGGGGGCAGAGTCGCCAGGTCCCCCTGCGAAGGCGGCAGGAGGTGCTTCTGCAACACGTTGCCCTGGAACGCCCGCTCGCCTTCCCGCAGGCGCGCTCGCAGCCGCTCGAACACCTCACGGTCGAAACCGAAGTCGGCCAGCAACCGCTCGGTCTCCGAGTCGAATGTCACCTGGGTCATCAGGGGAACTCCCGTCGGCCAGTATAGGTCGCCCGGGGGCAACCCGCCGCCCGCCGATCCCGATTCGCGCTATAAAAGCGTGAACGGCTCCTGCCGGGGTGGCGAAATGGTAAACGCAGCGGACTTAAAATCCGCTGCCCGAAAGGGCTTCTGGGTTCGAGCCCCAGCCCCGGCACCAAGGTGGGCTGAACCCACACGATGGCGCGTGTTAGGCTGGCGCGTGTGACGGTGGCCGCGCGCGTACACCCGCGGTTGCGCGGCCCGCTCGCCGGGGTGGCCCTCGTGGCGCTGACCGTGGTGGCCTACCTGCCGGCCTTCGACGCCGGGTTCATCTGGGACGACGACCAGTACGTCACGGCAAGTCGGGTGATCCACGACGGCGCTGGCCTGCTGCGGACCTGGACGTCGCCCGCCAGCATCCACCAGTACTACCCGCTGGTGCGCACCAGCCTCTGGCTCGAGCACCAGGTGTGGGGGGCCAACCCGCGCGGATACCACGTCGTCAACGTGATCCTCCACGGGCTGAACGCCCTCCTGCTGTGGCGGCTGCTCCGACGGCTCTCGCTGCCGGCGCCCTGGGTGGTGGCAGCCGTCTTCGCGCTGCATCCGGTCCATGTCGAGTCCGTGGCGTGGATCAGCGAGCGCAAGAACGTGCTGTCGGGCTTCTTCGCGCTCCTGGCGCTGAACGCCGCGATCCGGTTCCTCGACAACCGGCGCCCTTCGACCGCAGCGGGTGCGTTCGTGGCATACATGGCCGCGCTCCTCAGCAAGACGGTCACATCGACGCTGCCTGCTGTGGTGGGGGTGCTCTACTGGTGGCGACGGCCCGCGTGGCAAGGCGGCAGCCGCGGACTGGCTGTCCTGGGCATGGCGGCGCTGTCCGTGGGAGCCGCGTTCGGCTGGTTGACCGCACACCTCGAGAGCGACGTGGTCGGCGCAGGACGGACCAATCTGCTGCACGGTCCGGTGGAACGTGTCCTGGTCGCCGGCAGGGCGCTGTGGTTCTACCTCGGCAAGCTGCTCTGGCCGACCTCCCTCAGCTTCGTGTACGAGCGCTGGAGCATCGACCAGGGCTCGGTGGTGCAGTACCTGTGGCCGCTGGCGTTCGTGGCACTCCTCGTGGCGGCATGGACGGCCCGGCAGCGCTGGGGCCGCGGTCCGCTGGCGGCGCTGCTCCTGTTCGCGGGGACGCTGGTACCGGCCATCGGCTTCTTCGATCTCTACCCGCATCGCTTCTCGTGGGTGGCGGATCATTTCCAGTATCTGGCGAGTATTCCCGCGCTGACACTCTTCGTCGCCATGGGCCATCGGGCGTCCGCACGTTTGGCGCCGTCTTTGCGGGTCGCCGTGCCGGTGGTCGCCGTCGTCGCCCTGGGCACGCTCACGAACCTGCGGACACTGGTGTTCGAGAGCCCCGAGGCGCTCTGGCGGGACACGCTGGCAAAGAACCCCCACACCTGGCTGGCCCACAACAACCTGGGCATGGACCTGGGGTTCGCGGGGCAAGATCGGGAGGCGATGGAACATCTTGGCGAGGCGGCAAGGCTGGAGCCGACGAGCGGCACCACGCACCTGGCGCTTGGGCTGGTCCACGAGCGCTTCGGCCGCCTGCCCGAGGCGGAGGCAGAGATGGCCGAGGCCCTGCGGCTCGGCGCGGCGAGCGGCAAGATACGGATGAGGGTCGGCGACTTCCACGTGCGCCAGAAGCGTCTGCACGACGCGCTGAGGCTGTACGAAGAGGCGGCCCAACGCTCCCCCTCTCTCTCCGATCCGTTCACCCACGCCGGCGCGGTCCACCTCCGGCTCGGCGACCGTGACAGGGCCCGCGAGGCCTACCGGCGAGCGCTGCAGATCGATCCGATGGACCGGGCGGCGCGCGCCGGGTTGGAACAGCTCCGCTAGCTCGCCTCACTTCTCTGAGGCGGCGCGGCGGAACGACTCGACGTGGTGGTCGAACCAGACCGCCTTCAGGCGCGCCAGTACCTTGGTGTGCTCGTGCGCCAGGCCCTCGAGCTCGATGTACGTGTGGTCGATGTCGTGTGACAGCAGCGCCTGGTGGAAGTCGCGGATGGTCGTCAGATGGCCCGGGTCCTTGGTGCCGCAGGCGATCTGGATGCGCAGGCGGCCGCGGATGCGGCCCAGGTTCTTCTTCAACAGCTCATAGACGTCGTTGTTCTCGTAGTTGGCGCGGTCGGGGCCGAGGTAGCTGTTGGGGAAGACCTTCGGCTTCGATGGGTCGTAGCCAGCCAGCGTGCGCGGCACGTTGCCGGCCTGGCAGAAAACCGAGGCGAACATATCGGGGTACTTGATCGCCAGGCGGGTGGCCCCGCGCCCTCCCATGGAGAAACCCTCGATGGCGCGGCCGTGGCGCGCAGCGACGGTCCGGTAGGTGGCGTCGATGTGCGGGATCAACTCCTTGATGACGATCGTTTCAATCGGAAAACGCCCGTCGAACGAGTCCTTGTACATCGTGCTCTTGCCGCCGTTCGGCAGCACCACGATCATCGGCGGCCACCGCCCGGCGAGGATCCCCTCGTGCAGAACAGCCACGTCATCCAGGCTGTGGAACTCGTTCCCACCGTTGCCGTGCAGGTTGTAGATGACGGGATAGCGCTTGTCGGACGAACGCTGGTAGTCAGGCGGCAGGTAGATGCAGTAGCCAACCTCGTGCTTGGCAGCCTTGCTGAGGAAGGTGTGATGCGAGACCCCGGGCGGTAGCGCCTTGCCCTTCGGCGCCTCGTTCACCCAGACGACGGACGCGCCGTCCGGCGCAGCAACGGCTACACCGAGTAACCAGAACGGCGCGAGAAGTGTCACGACGAAGCGACGCATCCCGTCCAGAATACACGCCCGTGCCCGAGCCTCGTGTCCAGGTTTCCATCGTGTTAATTCCCTGAAAAATTTGTGCGTCCCGGCTTGCAGGGTGACAGATCGGGCATAACCTCCAAATATCCAGCCCTTCGATCATGCCCAGACTATCCCCACCGAAGACGGCGATTCTGTCCATCCGGCTCTTGCCGGAGGAGAAGCGCTACCTCGAGCTTGCCGCGCAGAGGGAGGCGGAGGAGGTGGCGCGGTTGGTTCATGGCCTGTCGATGACGGTGTCCAGCTTCGTACGCTGGGCCGCCCTGCAGAAGGCAGAACAGCGGCTCGGCCTCTCCATCACCGACTTCACGCGCGGGCGTAAGCCGGGCAAGAAGAAACGCTAGCCCGCGAGCTTGGGCACTTTCACCGGGTTCCGCTCGTCGGTGAGGATGCGGCCGTCGCGCATGCGGATGACGCGTTCGGCGTAAGAAGCAATCGACGGGTCGTGGGTGACGAGGATGATCGTCATGCCCGAGCGGTGCAGCTCGGTGAACAGCTCCATGATCTGGGAGGTGGTTTCGCTGTCGAGCGCGCCTGTCGGCTCGTCGGCGAGAAGCAGCACCGGGTTCTGCACCAGCGAACGGGCGATCGAAACGCGCTGCTGCTGCCCGCCCGACAGCTCGTTCGGCTGGTGGTGCATGCGGTCAGCGAGGCCCACGCGCTCGAGGGCAACTTTCGCGCGCCGGATGCGCTCGGAGCGCGACACGCCTCCGTACAGCATCGGCAGCTCGACGTTGCGCGCAGCGGTGTACCGCGGCAGCAGGTTGAAGCTCTGGAACACGAAGCCGATCTTGCGGTTGCGAAACTGCGCCAGCTGGCTGTCGGTCAGGGCGGTGACGTCCTCGCCGTCCAGGATGTAATGCCCCGACGAGGCGCGATCCAGCGTGCCGAGGATGTTCAGCATGGTCGATTTGCCCGACCCGGAGGTGCCCATGATGGCCACCATCTCGCCGCGGTCGATCCGTAGATCGACCTCCCGCAGGGCATGCACGGTCGTGCTGCCCATCGCGTAAGTCTTGGAGACGGCTTTCAGCTCGACGAGCAACTGAACGATCCGGGCCATAGCAGGGTACCACGAAGACTACCCCCCGTCGCACACGGCCGTTTAGGCATGAGATAGTGAACCCCCAACGAATGCGTTTCGCCTGGCTGTTTCTGGTGATCGCCGCTGGCGGCTGTGCCCGGTCATACCCGGGGAGCGCCGCCGCGGCGAGCCCACCGGGTACCAGCGAGGCCGTGGTTCGCAAGGGGGTGTTCGAACAACGGCTGCTCCTGTCGGGCGAGGTGGACGCCGTTTCAGCCGTGGAACTGAAAGTTCCGCGCGTCTCGAACGGGCGCGTCACGGTTCGCTGGATGGTGACCGACGGCGCGCAGGTCAAGGCGGGGGACAAGGTCGCCGAGCTGGACAACGCCAGCTACGTCTCCCTCCTGAAGGAACGGGTCATCGTCATCTCCCAGCAGGAGATGGACCTCAAGCGGCAGCAGTGGAAGAACGCGCTGGCCGAGACCGACCGGCAGATGGAGGTCGCGCGCAAGAAGGCCGCACTCAAACGGGCCGAGGTCGACGCCGACATTCCGGACGGCATCCTGCCCAAGCGCGACTACCTCGAGAAGCAGCTGGCGCTCAAACGCATACGCCTCGACCTGGAGAAGGCCGAGGAGGGGTTGAAATCACAGCTGCGCAGCGACGAGATGGACCTCAGCGTGGACAAGCTCGGCCTCGAGAAGGCCCACCGGGAAATGCAGATGCTCGAGGGGATGGTCGAGGCGCTGATCCTGAAGGCACCGCAGGATGGGACGATCATCGCCGGCGATCACTTCAACGAAGGACGCAAGCTGCAACTCGGCGACGAGGTGTTCGTCGGCCAGACAGTGGTGCGCATGCCGGACCTGAAGCAGATCCGGGTGCGCGCCTGGCTTGCGGACGTGGACGACGGCAAGGTGGCGGTGGGAATGCCCGCCGAGATCGTGCTCGACGCCTTTCCCGACCGGCCGCTCAAGGGCAAGGTGCAGGAGATCGCACCCGTGGCGCGCGAGGTGACCGATCGCTCGCAGCGCAGGGTGTTCCGCGTCGCCGTCCACGTCGAGGACGATGGCGCCGCCGGTCTGCAACCGGGGATGTCCTCGCGGGTGGCGATCGTCACCGAGCGCAAGCCGGACCAGGTGCTGGTGCCGCGCATGGCTCTGGATCGGTCGTCGAAGGACGTCGTGGTGCGGCTTGCGAGCGGCAAGACGCAGCCGGTGACGCTGGGCCCCTGCAACACCCACGAATGCGTGGCCACCGGCATCGAACCGGGCACCAGCGTGCGTGGAGTGGGGCCGTGAAGCGCACGCTTGGCCTAGTGCTGATCGTGGGCTGCGCGCGCGCGAGCGCCGACGAGCCGTGGGCGGCGGTGGCACGCGAAGACCTGGTCCTGGAAATCGACGTCACCGGGTCGCTGCGGGCCACGCGGTCGGTATCGCTGGGGACGCCGGCCATCAGCGACATGCGCGACTTCAAGATCGTGAAGCTGGCCCCCGAGGGCACGGAGGTGAAGAAGGGGCAGGTGGCGCTGGCCTTCGACACCTCGGAACTGGATCGCGGGCTGACCGAGCGCGAGGGCGACGTCGATGAGGCCGCGCAGGAGATCGTCAAACGAAAGATCGACCTCGATCTCTCCCAGCGCGAGGGCGAGATGCGGCTGGCGGAGGCGGAGGCGACGCTGCGCAAGGCGAAGCTGAAGGCCGACCTGCCCGCGCAATACACCGCCGCAGTGGAAATGAAGCTGGCGCGCATCGACCTCGAGATGGCGGAGACCGAGCACGAGAGCGCCAAGCGGCGGCTCGGCTACCAGGTGAAGCTGGCCGAGGCCGAAATTCACTACCTGCGCGACCGGCAGGCGCGGTACCAGAGTCGACTCGATCGCCTGAGTGACGCCATCAATCAGATGAAGGTGCCGTCGCCCGTCGACGGTTTGGTGGTCTACCCTCAAGGCTGGCGAGGAGAGAAGAAGAAGGTGGGCGACTCCTGCTGGCAGGGCGAAGGCTGCCTGGAGGTGGTCGACGTCTCGCAGATGACTGCCAAGGGCGAGGTCGACGAGACCGAGTCAGCGCGGCTCCGCGTCGGCCAGCCGGTCAGCTTCCGCCTCGAGTCCATGCCGGAGATCCAGTGGCGCGCCACCGTCGCGCGGGTGCACCCCACCATCTATCGCCAGTCGCCGCGCACCCCCTTGAAGGTAGCCGGCGTCGATCTGCAGGTCGAGACCACGGACCGTACGCGCATGCGGCCGGGCATGATGTTCCGCGGCCGCATCGAGACCGACCGGGTCAAGGCTGCGCTGCTGGTTCCGATCGAGGCGGTGTTCCTGCGACCCGAAGGCCCGGTGGTCTTCCGCCGAACCAAGGTCGGCTTCGAACGTGTCGCCGTGCGCCTCGGCCGCCGGAACGCGCGGATGCTGGAGGTGCTGGGTGGGCTCGAGGAGAGGGACCTGGTGTCGCGCCGCGACCTCGAACAGGGCGAGGAACGGCGATGAAGCGTCGTTCGCGCTGGTTGCTCGGCGCCGGTCTGTTCACGGCGGCGGTTCCACTCGGCTTCCGCTTGCTGGTGCCGGCCGCGGACCCGACGCGGGGCATTCCGGTCTTCACCGTGGAGACCGTGTCCTTCACCCGCAACGTCAACGCCGAGGGCGTTCTCAAGCCGGTAAAAAGCACTCTCATCACCGCACCTTCCTCCGGCAAGGAGGTCCTGCTGATCGCCTGGATGCTCGACGACGGCGACCATGTGAAGAAGGGGGAGCCGGTGATGCGGTTCGATTCCTCCGACATCGCCCGGCGTTTGCAGGATGGGAAGTCCGACCGGGCGCAGGCGCTGCACCGGATCGCCAAGGAGAGGCTACTGGCCGACACCACCATGCGCGATCGAGATCGCACCGCGGCGTTGACGCAGCAGGAGCTGGCGGGGACCAAGGAGTTGGGCAAGAAGGACCCGCGCTACTTCCCGCGCAACGAGGTGATCGAGTCGGAGATCGACGAGGGCCTTTACAACGCGCGGCTGGACCACGCGCAGCGTGCGCGCCAGATCGAGGAGAAGCTGGCGAAGAGCCGGATGTCGCTCATCGACATCGAGCGGAAGGTGGCCGACAAGTACAACGATCGCGCACAGAAGGCACTGAAGAAGATGGAGATCGTCGCCCCCCACGACGGCACGTTCATGCTGATGCGCTGGAGCTCGTTCGGGGTCCTGCACGCCGGCGACCGTGCCTACCCGGGCATGCGCCTGGCCGAGATCAGCGACCAGGACGAGATGGAGGCCGAGGTGTACGTTCTCGAGGCGGACGCTGGCGGCCTGCAGGCGGGACAGAAGGCGACGGTGGTGCTGGAGGCGCGGCCCGACATCGTCTGGCAGGCGACGGTGCGCAAGGTGGAGCCCTTCCCCAAGGCCCGCACGCCGGATGTGCCGGCCCAGTACTTCACGGCGATCCTGGCTCTGGAGGCGAAGACCGCTGGACTCAAGCCGGGGCAGCGCCTTCGCACCACCATCGTTCTCCAACAGCCGACGCAGGCGCTGGTGGTGCCTCGTCAGGCGGTTTTCCGGAGTGACAACGACAGCGTGGTGTTCCGGCGCCAGGGGACGAGGTTCGAGGCCGTGAAGGTGAAGCTGGGCAGCGGCACCGTCGGCAGGCTGGTGATCACCGAAGGGGTGTCGCCAGGCGATCACCTGGCGCTGCGTGACCCGCGCCTCTCGACGGACGAGGTGGTGGCGGCCAAGGGAACTCCGCCAGGCATGGCCCGATGAACATCGGAGAGGCGTTCCGCTCGGCCAGCGACGGGATCTCCGCCCACAAGATGCGTTCGGGGCTGACCATGCTCGGGATCATGTTCGGCGTCGGAGCGGTCATCGCGATGCTGTCGATCGGTGCGGGAGCCGCCCGCCAGGCGCAATCCTTCATCGACCGCATGGGGTTGCGGAATCTCCTGGTCCGCGCGAAGCAATTGAGGCCCGACGAGCTGCAGGCGGCGCGCAAGAAATCCCTGGGCGTGTCGATGCGCGACGCGGACGCCATCCGCGAGGCCGTGCCGGGGGTGGAGGTGGTTGCGCCGCGCCTCAAGGTGCAACCGTGGAAGGTGCAAGCCAGCGCCAAGGCCGGAGACGGCCCGAGCATCGTCAATCGCACCGACGCCACCGTCTACGGCGTCTCGCATCTGTTGCGCGACCTGGTGGCGCTGCCGCTGGCCGAGGGGCGCTTCATCGATGGCGCCGACGAGAAGGACCACGCCCAGGTGTGCGTGATCGGGGCGGCGGTGCGTCGTGCGCTGTTCGCCTACGGGCCGGCGCTGGGGCAGCCTCTGCGCGTGAACGACCTGTGGTGCGAGGTGATCGGCGTCGTCGCCGACGCTGGCGCCGCCGTGCCGACGGGAGCCGAAGCCGCGGCCGCTGGATCACCGGCGCGAGAGATCTACATGCCGGTCACCACCGCGTCCCGGAAGCTGGAACATGAGCCGCTCGCCTCGCCACTGGACGAGATCCTGGTGAAACTGGCGCCCCATGTGCAGTCACGCGAAGCCGCGGCGGTGGTGCGCACCTTGGTCGACGGGCTGCACGGGGGCGTCGACGACTACGAAATCGTGGTCCCCGAGGCGCTGCTCGAGCAGAGCCGGCAGACCCAGGGCCTCTTCAACATCGTCATGGGCTGCATCGCCGGCATCTCGCTGCTGGTCGGTGGCATCGGCATCATGAACATCATGCTCGCCTCGGTGCTGGAGCGGACGCGGGAGATCGGCGTGCGGCGGGCCATCGGCGCCGACCAGGGGGACATCACCCTGCAGTTCATCGTCGAGGCTTTCTCGATCAGCGCACTCGGCGGCCTGATGGGGGTGGTGATCGGGGTCGGGATCGCCCGGACCGTGTCGCTGTACGCCCGCTGGCCGACGGTCGTCACGGCAACCTCCATCGTGCTGGCCTTGGGGGTCTCGATGGCTGTCGGAATCCTCTCGGGGCTCTACCCCGCGGTGCGCGCGTCCCGGGTGCAGCCGATCCAGGCTTTGCGGTACGAGTAGCCCGTCGGTATGATGGGGAAATCCCCTGATGACTTCGCGGCTTCCGACGCTGCTGCTGCTGGCTTGCTTCTTCACCAGCACGCTCCGTGGAGCGCACGCCGCCGATCCCAAGGCGGCGGCCAAGAAGGAAGCGCAAAAGCAGTTCGACCTCGGACGGAAGTACCAGGACCTGGGGAAATTCGACGAGGCGGTCGCCGAATACCAGAGAGCCTATGACCTGGTTCCCGCCCCGCCGATGCTCTTCAACATCGGACAGGCGTACCGACTGAAGGGCGATGCCCGCAAGGCGCTCGAGTTCTACGAGAAGTTCCTGGGCGTGCAGCCGAACGGCGCCGGCACCAGCGAGGCGCGCAAGCACATCAAGACCGTGAGGCAGCAGATCGCCGTCGAGGACGCGAATGCCGCACGGGCGAAGGCGGAGGCCGAGGCGGAGGCGGCGCGACGAGCGGCCGCTGCCGAGGTGGAGGCCGCACGCAAGCGGGAGGCCGAGGCCGCGCGCCGCGAAGCAGAGGCGCGCCGGACGGCGGAGGTGAACGCCGAGAGCCGCAAGAAGTTGCAGGCCGAGGAGGAGGTGCGGATCAAGAGGCTGGCGGCCGAGATGGAGGCGGCAGCGCGCAAGAAGCGCGAGCAGGATGAGGCGGACCGCAAGCGCCGCCTCGCCGAGGCGGAGGAGGCTGGCGGAGGCGTACGCGTCGCGGGATCTGTGCTGATGTTCACCGGGCTGGTGGTGGCAGCGCTGGGAGCGATCCCTCTGTCGCTGGCGATGAAGGAGAACTCGAAGCTGCAGAGATTCAACCAGGGGATGGGCCAGTGGACGGACGACCTTCAGAAGACCTACGACCGGAGGCAGAACGACCAGAAGCTGGCCCTGCAACTCGCCGTGGGCGGAGGTATCTCGTTCGTTCTCGGCATCGTCATCTACCGCGTGGGCATCGGCATCCAGAGCGGCGCCGTCGAGGACGCCTCGAAAGCGCCGGCGACCACCCTTCTTCCGGCCGTGGGGCCCAACTTCGCAGGGCTCGACCTGCGGAGGAGCTTCTGATGCGCGCCTGGCTCGTGGTGACCGCTTTCGCCATGCTGTCCCTTGGCTGCTTCGACAAGGACGACAACGATGGCCAGTGGTACAAGGGATTCCGGGTCGACGCTCCCTGCAGCAGCAGCCAGACCTGCCCGCCGGGACAGATCTGTGATGCCACGAGCATCTGTCGTCAGCCGTGCGACTCGCCGGGGGATCGCTGCATCCCCAACAGGCGCTGTTCCTGCGTGGTGGGTCACGAGTGCGACACCGACGGGCTGTGCCGGCCGACCTGCACCGCGCTGCCAGGCACCGGAGTGCCCGCAAGCGCGCCGAAGTGCGGCGATGCCCCCATCACCGGGAGCTGTGCCGCGAACCTGTTCTGCGATCCGACCACCAACATCTGCCGGCCGCGCTGCCCGAACCTCACCGAGTGTTCGGCATCGTCGATGTGCGTCGGGGTGGCCAACGGCTGCCACCTCTGCCAGCCACGGGCCGGATCGACGCCGACGCCGGGCCCGCGCGGGTAGGCGTCAGGGCGCGAACGCCTGCGCCACCGGCCGGCCGATCTGACCGGCGGCCGGCTGCAACCCCAGCACCTGCAACACCGTGGCGGCCGTGTCGGTGGTGGCGATGGGATCGACGATGACCTGGCCGGTCTGGATGCCAGGCCCGGAGATCATCCAGGGGATGGTGAAGTCCTCGCGGATCTCCGCGAAATGGCCGAAGCCCTTGCCGCCGTGATCGGCCGTGATGATCACGGTGGTGTCCGGGGCAACGGCGTCCAGCATCCGTTTGATCGCGGCGTCGGTGTCCGAAACCTGTTGCAGATAGGCGGCGGACATCCACCCGTTGGCGTGGCCCACCAGATCCACCATCGGCAGGTGAACGAGCATCAGGTCGAAGCCGGCCGCCATCTGCTCGATTGCACTCGAGGCGACGTCTTGATCCCCATCGAGAGTCAGGACGAAGCGGTCGACGGTGCCGGGTGTCGCCAGCTGGATCAGCTTTTCCTTGCCCACCACCATGACTGTCCGCAGGCCGGCGTCGTGCGCCACGCTGAAGATCGTGGGCACCGGGATGTAGCCCGGGCGCCACTCGTTCCAGACGAGGCCATGGGCGTCGGGGGGAAAACCAGAGACCATCGAGGCGTGTGAAGGCAAGGTGAGCGACGGGGTGACGGTCCGCGCCCGCAGCGAGTGGGCGCCCTGGCACGCGACGGCGATCATGGTCTTCGCCGCCGCCGGCACCAGGGCGTCGGGCCGGAGGCCGTCGACGCTCACCAGGAGAACGCGCGGACGCACGGCTGCGGCGCGGGGCGCGGCTTGCGACAACGACAAGCACTCGATCCTGGCTTCGTGAGCCGTGCTCAGCGTGTCGTCGGCCATGCAGGCCGCCAGCGACAGGGCCAAGGTGGCCGCCAGGTGATGCCTGCGCACCCGTCCAGCTTACAACCTCGCGGCGATTTAGCTTCACCGCGATGCGCCTTTGGTGTGAAGTGAAAACCGCGATGAAACGCGCCACCTTGGCGGTCCTGGCAGCAGGCGCGCTGGTCGGCTGCGCGGGGCGACAGCACGGGCCAGCGCGCAGCTTGGACGAATGGACGGTCGGCTCCCCGGGAGGCGTCGTCCAGGTGAACGTCCGCCTCATGGATCTCGGCGGCACCGCCGGCTACACGGCGGGCCGGCGCCTCTACTACCGGGCGCTCCACGGGCCGGTCGAGGTGCTCGCCTGGTCGCCGCTGGGCCTGACCCGGGACGACGAGGACTTCACGCAGGGCCTCACTTTCACTGACCAGCGCGACCGTCCCGTGGTCGAGACCTATACGTTGCCGCGCGGTAAGCGCCGCGACCACTCGAACCGGGGAACCGAGCACGTGCTGTCCTTCCGCACGGCGCGGGGCGCGCGCCTGGATCTCGAGCTGCGCCTGTTCGACGACGGCTTCGGCTTCCGCTACCGCTTCCCCGAGACGAACGCGCGGCGCCATACCATCACCGCCGAGACCACCGGGTTCCGGCCGCCACCTGGCACCGCGGCGACGCTCTCGCCACACGATCGCCCGGGAGGACGAGCGCCGTCCTACGAGAACGCGTGGCTGGTCGACGTGTCGGCCGGAACGCCCTCCCCGGCGGAAACCGGCTGGAGTTTTCCTGCCCTGTTCCACACTCCAGACGACCGCTACCTGTTGATCACCGAAGCGGGCCTCGACGGGACTTATTGCGGCACTCACCTGGGCCCGCTGCCGCACCAGCGCATCTACCGGATCGCGTTTCCGAACCGCGAGGAGGCGCCCGCCACCAGCCCCGCGAATCCGTCGTCGTCGCTACCGTGGGCGACTCCGTGGCGCGTGGTGATCGTGGGTGACAGCCTGGCCACCATCGTCGCGTCCAGCCTGGTCACCGATCTGGCGGCGCCTTCGATCGTCGCCGACACCAGCTGGATCCTCCCGGGGCGCGCTTCCTGGTCCGGGTGGTCCGACAGCGCCTCGCCCCGTTCCTACGCCAAGCTCGCGGCCTACGTCGATCTGGCGCAGACGCTGGGCTGGGAGTACTCGCTCGTCGACGCCGGCTGGCCGACGATGCAGGGCGGAACGTGGCAGGATCTGCTGCGTCACGCAGCCAGCCGCAAGGTCGGTCTGCTGTTCTGGTACGACTCGGGGGTGGCACACGGCCGGACGACGATCATGCGTGAGGCCAGCTCGCGCCAGCAGGAATTGCAGCGGCTGGCCGTCGCTGGCGCCCGCGGCATCAAGGTCGACCTGTTCGGCAGTGACAAGCAGGATGTCATCAAGCTGTACCTCGACATCCTCGGGGACGCAGCCCGGCGACGGCTGCTGGTGAACTTCCACGGCGCGACGTTGCCCCGGGGCTGGGAGCGCACTTACCCGAACCTCATCTCCATGGAAGCGGTGCGCGGCGCCGAGCACTACCGACTGGATCCGACCTTCGCCAGCTATGCGCCCAGCCACCACACGGTGCTGCCCTTCACCCGCAACGCCATCGGGCCGATGGACTACACGCCGGTGGTGTTCGGGCACGTCGGCAAGAGCAAACGGCGCACGACCTACGCGCACGAACTCGCGCTGTCCGTGGTGTTCGAATCGGGGGTGCAGCACTTCGCCGACGCCATCGAGGGCTACATGAACCTGCCCGACGAGGCCCGGTCGTTCCTGCGGACGGTGCCGGCCGCCTGGGACGAGACCCACCTCTTGCAGGGCGAGCCGGGACGGCTGGTGGTCATCGCGCGCCGCCTCGGCCGGGCCTGGTACGTCGCCGCGATCAACGGCGAGGCGAAGGAGAAACGAGTCACCGTGCCGCTGACCTTCCTGGAGAACGGTGTCTTCGACATGGTGCTCCTGGCGGACGGCGAGCTGGACAATGCGTTCGGCATCACCAAGCGGCAGCGCGGAGCCCTGGATGCCCAGGCGGTGATCCTCCGACCGAACGGCGGGTTCGCGATGCGTCTGGCGCCGATTCACTGACATGAAGATCGTCGTCGTCGACAGCTTCACCGCAGACCAGGGCGATACGGCCACCTGGCTGGATCTCGGCCGGCTGGGCGAGGTGACATTCCATGCGCGCACGCCGGGCACGGCAACCATCGACCGCTGCCGCGACGCCGAGGCGGTCGTCACCAACAAGGTGGTCTTCGACGCCGCCGCCATCGCCACCCTCCCCGCCCTGAGGTACATCGGCGTATCGGCGACGGGAACGAACATCGTCGACATGGTGGCGGCGCGCGGCCGCGGCATCGCGGTCACCAACGTGCCGGGCTACGCCGCCGAGTCGGTCGCCCAGCTGGCGTTCGGGTTGGTGCTGCACCTGACGATGGACGTCGCCGGCCATGGCGCCGCGGTGAAGGCGGGCCGCTGGGCGGCGACCGAGGACTTCTGTTTCTTCCTGCGGCCGCTGCCGGAGCTGGCGGGGAAGACACTCGTGGTGATCGGCATGGGAGCCATCGGGCGCGCCACCGCGCGCATCGCCGCGGGTTTTGGGATGCAGGTGATTGCGGCAGCGGTGCCGGGCTCGACGTCCGAGGGGCGGCTCCCACTCGACCAGGCGCTCCCGCAGGCGGACGTGATCTCGCTGCACTGCCCGCTGACGCCGGCGACGACCCAGCTCGTGAACCGCGCCTTTCTCGCACGCCTCAAGCCGGGCGTGCTGCTGGTGAACACCAGCCGGGGCGGTCTGGTCGACGAGGCGGCGCTGATCGAGGCGCTGGCGTCGGGGCGGCTGGGCGGCGCGGGTCTGGACGTGCTGTCACGCGAGCCGCCGCCCGCGGATCATCCTCTGACGGATCCAGGCGCGCCCTGGGCGGACCGGGTGGTGGTCACCCCGCACCTGGCCTGGGGCACCGTCGAGGCGCGCGCGCGGCTGCGCCGGGAGGTGGTCGAGAACCTGCGCGCGTTCACTACCGGGGCGCGGCGGAACCGGGTGGATTAGCCTTCTCGCGCTCGAGCAACTGCTTCAGCTCGGCGACGATCTCCGGACGTTCGGTCCACAGATTGCGCGCCTCGGAGCGATCCGACGACAGGTCGTAGAGCTGCCCCTCGGGGCCGGCGTCCTCCCCCGCGGACTTTTCGCTGAAGCCACCGCCGCCGCGGAACGGGATCATTTTCCAGTGGCCGCGCCGCACCGCCAGCTTGCCCTTCGAGGTCAGCACCACGAGCGAGTCACGCTTGCCGGGCCCGCTGCCAAGCAGCGCCGGCAGGAAGCTGACACTGTCCTCGCCCCTGGCAGCGCTGCCGACCAGCTCGGCGAGGGTAGCCAGCACGTCGGTGAACGAGACGAGCGCGTCGGTGGTGGCGCCCACCGGCACGTGGCCTGGCCAGCGGGCGAGGAACGGCATCCGGTGCCCCCCTTCCCAGGCGTCCCCCTTCATGCCGCGCAGCCCACCCGCAGCGCGATGGCCAAAGCGTTGATCGTCCGTCGGGTACCAGACGGGACCGTTGTCGCTGGAGAAGAGCACCAGAGTGTCGTCGCGCAGGTGCAGGCGATCGAGCGCCGCCAGCACGTCGCCGACGAGGGCATCGACCTGCATGACGAAGTCGCCGTAAAGACCGACCGCGCTTTTGCCTCTGAACGCGGCCGTCGGGACCCACGGCGTGTGCGGCCCCGTGAGCGGCAGGTAGAGGAAGAAGGGGTTGCCGCCTTTCGCATGCTCCTCGAGGTGGGCGACGGCGCGGCGGCCGAACTCGGGGAGCACCTCTTCGTGCCGGAACCCGGGGGCCACCTTGCCCTCGCGCCAGAACCTGCCTTGAATCGGCGACCAGCCTTCGGAGGCACTGGCCGCAACCGTCTCCGTCGGCGGGGGCGCGGGCCGCCGGCCATCGATGAAGAAGTACGGCGGGATGTCCAGCGAGGCGTGCATCCCGAAGAAGCGATCGAAGCCGCGATCGACCGGGCCACCCGTCAGCTCGGCGCCGCCGTTGCCACCGTCGAATCCCTGGTGCCACTTGCCGATGATCGCCGTCTGATAGCCGGCATCGCGGAGCAGCGACGCGACCGTCGTTCGCCCAGGCTCGATCAGGCTCTCGCGATCAACGCTCTTGCGCTGTCGGAACGGATAGCGGCCGGTGAGCAGCCCGTAACGGCTGGGGACGCAGAGAGCCGCAGGCGCGTGAGCATCGGTGAAGCGGAGGCCCTCGGCGGCGAGGCGGTCGATGTGGGGCGTGGGGATCTTGCTGTCGGGGTTGTTGGCGTGGACGTCGCCGTAGCCGAGATCATCGGCCAGGATCAAGACGACGTTCGGCTTGCTGGGGGTGGTGGCGCAGCCGGCGATCAGGGCAACGAAGACGAGCCGCCTCACCGCTCGAGCTCAGCGTACTTGCGCGCGGCGGCATCGAACGCCGGCGAGGGACGCGGCTCGAAGCGCCGGAGCTGGACGTGCTTGCGGACGTGGGCCCGCGCCGCCGCCAGCGAGGGGAAACGCCCGGCGGCTATCGCCTGCACCAGCAGGTTGCCGGTCGCGGTCGCCTCGACCGGTCCAGCCAGCACCGGCAGGCCGGTCGCATCCGCGGTCGCTTGATTGAGGTAGTCGTTCTGGCTGCCGCCCCCGACGACGTGCACGCCGGCCGGGCGCTTGCCGGTGAGCCTCTCGATGGTACGCACCACGCTGGCGTACCGGAACGCCAGGGAGTCGAGGATGATCTTCGTCAGCGCCACCGGCTCCGACGGCACAGGCTGTCCGGTCTCCGCGAGCTGCACGCCGAGCGCTTCTATCATGCTCTTTGGATTGAAGAAGCGCGGGTCGTCGACCCAGACCGCGCCCGAGACGTCGGCGCGGGCGACGGCGCCCAGCAGCTTGCCATGCTCGACGTCGAGCCCGCCCTCCTTCCACTCGCGCCTGCAGTTCTCGAGGAGCCAAAGCCCCATCACGTTCTTCAGGAAGCGGACGGTGCCGCAAGCGCCGCCCTCGTTCGTGAAGTTCTCGCGCGCGACCTCGGCGTTCACCAGCGGCTCGTGGCGCTCCACACCGACCAGCGACCAGGTGCCCGACGAGATGTACGCCCATCCATCATCCAGCGGCGCGCCAGCGACGGCACTGGCGGTGTCGTGCGTCGCCGGAGCGACGACACGCACGCCCTCGAGCCCCAGCTCGGCAGCCAGCTCGGGACGGAGCGGACCGAGATCGGCGCCGGCAGGCACGACCTCGGGCAGGAGCTGCGCGGGCAGCTCGAGCTTCTGCAGAAGGTCACGGTCCCAGTCACGCTTCGTCGCGCTCAGGAACTGGGTGGTGGTGGCGTTGGTGTACTCGGCCACGGCCCGACCCGTCAGCTGGAAATGCAGCAGGTCGGGTATCAGCAGCAGGCGTCGCGCCGCCGGCGGCACCGCATGAGCGTCCAGCTGGTAGAGCGTGTTGAAAACCAGGAACTGGATGCCGGTGCGAGCGAAGATCTCCTCTCGAGGCACCCGCGCGAACACCCGCTCCATGCCGCCCGTCGTGCGCTCGTCGCGATAACAGACCGGGTCCTCCAGCAGCCGCCCGTCCCGGTCGACGAGCCCATAATCAACCCCCCAGCTGTCGACGCCCAGGCTGCGGATCGGGCGTCCCAGGGCGCGGGCCCGCAGGCCGGCCTGCCGGGCGCCCGCCTTGATCTCGCGGAGGATGTGGCCGAGGTCCCAGCGAAGATTCCCGTCGCGCTTCTCCACGGGGTAGTGGAAGCGTCGGATCTCTTCCAGGAGAAGCTCCCCCTCGCCCACCCCGCCGAGCATGACCCGGCCGCTGCCCGCGCCCAGATCGACGGCGATGTAGAGCGACTCAGACGATTCCGCCACCGTTGTTCCCACCGGCGCTGGGGCGCTCCTCGGCCTTGCGCTGCCGGTATCCGCTCGCGCGGTAGGCAGCCAGCGGGTCGATGGCGCCGCCCGCCTTCATGCGTGCCATCGCCAGGATCGGCCCGACGTCGGTGGTGAACGACTGTTTCAGCGTCTGGAGCGCCATGGTGGCATCGCACTTCTGCTGCGCGTCGCCCAGCGCCGCGCGGTCCACCAGGTGCGCCTGCACGTAGGCGCGCACGACCTCGACCGAGCTCTGCACCAGCGACTCGATGGGATCGGTCACGTTGTGCGACTGGTCCAGCATGTACGCCGGATCGAACCCCTTGGTCTTCTCGAGCTCGGCGTCGACCAGTTCGTTGAACACCAGGAACAGCTGGAACGGCTTGATGGACCCGGCGTCCAGATCGTCGTCGCCGTACTTGCTGTCGTTGAAGTGAAACCCCGCCAGCTTCCCGAACTGGATCAGGCGGGCGACGATCATCTCGATGTTCACGTTCGGCGCGTGGTGGCCGAGGTCGACCAGGCAGTGCGCCTTGGGGCCAAGGTGGGTGGCGGCGTAGTAGCTGGTCCCCCAGTCGTTGATCACGGTCGAATAGAACGCCGGCTCGAACAGCTTGTGCTCGATGAAGACGCGCCAGTCGTCGGGCAGCGCCTTGTAGATGTCGCGCATGCTGTCGAGGTACCTGTCGAGCGTGCGCCGGACATGCTGCTGGCCGGGAAAATTGCCGCCGTCGCCGATCCAGACCGTGAGCGCCTTCGACCCCAGCGTCTTGCCGAGCTCGATGCACTCGACGTTGTGGTCGATCGCCTGCTTGCGCACCGCCGCGTCCGGATGGGTCAGGCTGCCGAACTTGTAAGACAGCTTCTGCGCCTTCTGATCCTGGAAGGTGTTCGAATTCATGGCGTCGAAGTGCAACCCGCGCTCGGCGGCGAACTTCTTCATGGTCCCGGCATCGTCCGGCCTGTCCCATGGGATGTGGAGCGACACCCCCGGCGTGCTGCGCACGAGCTTGAAGATGGTGCCGCAGTCCTCGAGCTTCTCGTAGATGCCGCGCGGCTCGCCGATCCCCGGGAAGCGGGCGAACCGCGTCCCTCCGGTGCCCACGCCCCAGGACGGCACCGCGACCCGGAACGCCTGTGCCTTCGCTGTCAGCGCCTCGATCTCGACACCGCGCCGCCGCAGCCGCTTGCCCAGCGCCTCGTAGTCCTCGTCCAGCGACGCCTTCTGCTTTCCGTTTTGCTCGGCGATGAAGCCGTCAGTCAGCTCGAAGCGCGTCGTCGTCATGTCTCGAAATTATCACTGCTAATTCGAAATAGCAAGCACTCTAGAAGACCATCCAGGGACGCGGCAGGAAGTATTCCTCGTACATGCGCATCGCGTAACGGTCGGTCATCCCGGTGATGAAGTCGGCGATGGCCCGCGACAGATTCTCGGTCTCGGGGACGCCCTTGGGCCAGTGCTTGGCGCGGAACTCGTCGGGGTTCTTGTGGAAGTACCCCCACAGCTCCTCGATGATCCGCTGCGCCCGCTCGAACTCGCGCCGGATCTGGGGCCGCTCGTAGACCTTCTCGTAGAGGAAGTCGCGCAAAGCGATGAGTGCCCCCAGCACCTCCTCGCTCATGAGGATCTGGCGCTTGCCGTCCAGACGCGACGAGCCGATCATGTCGTTCACCATCCGGGCGATCCGGTCGCTGTGGCTGGCGCCCAGCATGGCGACGATCTCCTTGGGCACCTCGTCGAGGGACAGCACCTTCGCCCGCACCGAGTCGTCGAGATCGTGGTTCACGTAGGCCACGATGTCGGCGATGCGGACGATCTGCCCCTCCAGCGTCATCGCCAGAAGGTTCGGGTTGCCCGAGATGATGTGACCCTTGCCCTTCGAATGCTTGAGGATGCCATCACGCACCTCGGCGCTGAGGTTGAGCCCCCTGCCCTCGCGCTCGAGCACGTCGACCACACGCAGCGATTGCTTCACGTGGTGGAAGCCTTCTGGCATCAGGTGCGCCAGGACCTTCTCGCCCGCGTGGCCGAACGGCGTATGGCCGAGGTCGTGGCCCATCACCATGGCCTCGACCAGCGTCTCGTTCAAACGGAGAGCCCGCGCCACCGTCCGGGCGATCTGGGAGACCTCGAAGGTGTGGGTCATCCGGTTGCGGTAGTGGTCACCCTCGGGGGCCAGGAACACCTGCGTCTTGCCCGCCAGGCGTCGGAACGCCTTCGAGTGGATGATCCGGTCGCGGTCGTGCTGGAAGATCGGGCGGGTGTCGTCGAGCGGTTCGGGGCGCTGCCGGCCGCGGCTCTCCCGGCTCTTCTGGGCATGAGGAGAGAGAACCTTCTCCTCGTCGGCTTCCAGCTGCTCGCGGATGTTCATGGTGGGTGCGGCTCCTGTGATAGCACCTTATCGGTGTATCCTCGGCCGGATGTCGCAGGACGCGACCGCGATCGCCGACCCCTTCGGCCTGCTAGGGACGATGCTCGAGGGACGCTTCCGCGTGGAGCGACACGTCGCCGAGGGGGGCTTCGGCGTCGTCTACTTCGGGCACCAGGTGACCCTCGATCGCCCGGTGGCCATCAAGGTGCTGAAGACCCCGCCGGGGCTGGACGAGAATGCGGCGGCGGAGTTCCGGGACAAGTTCGCCGCCGAGGCGAAGACCGTCGCCCGCATCAAGCACCCGCACATCGTCGACGTCTACGACTTCGGAGTCTCGCGCATGCCTGCGGGGCCCCTGGCGCCATGGATGGCGCTGGAGTGGTTGCCCGGGCAGACGCTGGAGGCAGACCTGGCCGCGCGGCGCGGACGCGGCGGACGCGCGCCGGCCGAGGTGCTGCGCCTGGTGGAGCCCGTGCTGGACGCGCTGGTGTTCGTGCACCGGCAGGGCATCGCTCACCGGGACATCAAGCCGGGCAACATCATGCTCGTGGACGGTCCAACGGGGCGCACGGTCAAGCTACTGGACTTCGGAATCGCCAAGCTGATGGCCGGCGACGACGCGCCGGGAACGGGGATGACCAAGACCGCCAGCGGGCTGGCCGCGTTCTCGCCGGCGTACGCCTCGCCCGAGCAGGTCAGCTTCGGGCGGACGGGGCCCTGGACCGACGTCCACGCGATGGGTCTGGTGATCTGCGAGCTGCTGACGGATCAGCCAGCGCTCGCGGGTGAGCACCTGGAGCTGTTCCAGCAAGTGGTGGCGCCCGAGCGGCCGACGCCGAAGACGCGTGGCCGTGACGTCGGCGCCTGGGAGCCGGTGCTGGCCAAGGCCCTGGCGGTCCAGCCGATGCAACGCTGGAAAGACGCGGCCGAGCTGACGGACGCGCTGCGGGCCCACGTGCCCGCCGAAGTGAAAACCAGCAGCACCGATCCGATGGCGTCGACCATCCCGGCATCGATGTCCACCTCGACGCCCATCGTGCGGACGGTGCGCACCGGCGGGGTACGGTCCTTCTGGCCAGCCATCGCGGTGGCGATGGTGGTCGGAACGGCGCTGGCGATCTGGCTGGGGACCCGCAGCCAGCCCGAAGGGACCGCGCCGCCCGAGCCGCCGCCCGTCCCGGCGGCGAAAACGCCCGAAACAACGCACGCCGCGCCCCCACCGACGCCCCCCCAGCCAGCACCCCGGCCGAAACACACCGCCAGGCGCCCTCTCCCGGCACCCGAGACCGCGTCACCACCCCCGGCCCCGCCCCCGCCCGTCCCCAAGAAGCCACATGACTTCGTGGTCGAGTAGCGCGCTCCTGCTGGCGGCGCTCGCCATCGCCCGCACGGGCTGGGCGCAGACCGCGACCGACATGGCGGCGCGCCAGGTGCTCATCGATCAGGCGCGCGAAGCGCGCGAGCGGGGTGATCATCAGGCGGCGCTGGGGCTGGCCGAACGTGCCGCGAAAATCAGGATGACTCCGTCGCTGCGCCTGTTCGTGGCGCGCGAGCAGGGCGACCTCGGGCAGGTAGCAGACGCCTACGCGAACGCACAGCGATGTGGCTTCGAGGCCGAGCACGACACGGGCGCACTGGCGCGCGAGCAGACCATGCAGCTGTGCCGCGAGCTGGAGAAGGCGCTGGCGCCACGTGTGGGCCGACTGGTGCTCGACGTACCCGCTCCTCCTCCGGGGCTGCGCGTCACCATCGAGGGGCGCGAGCTGAACGAGGCGGCACTCGGGATCCCATACGTGGTGAAACCGGGCACGATCGCGATCGAGGCGCGCGCGCCGGGCCATCTCCCGTTTCGCAGCACCTTGGACGTCGTCTCGGGTCAGACGGTGCGGGTGGCGATGACGCTGGTCCCCGAAGCAACCCCGCCGAAACCGCTGCCGATCGTCGAGACGCCGGCACGCGACCCTGAGCCTCGGCGGGCCCGCCCCAACGCCGGGTTGCTGATCGCCGGTGGAGGCCTGGTGCTGGCTGCGGCCGGGACTCTCGCCTGGCTGCGCGCGGACGCCGAGTACCGCAACCGCGAGAACACCTGCCAGCAGGGCTGCTCGCCCCAACAGGTGGAGGCGAGCATCGACAGGATCCGGCCGCTGGACCGCCTTGCGACCGCCGGATGGATCGTGGGCGGGTTGATGGCGGCGGGGGGGTTGATCCACTACTCGCTGCTGGGTGGTCCGTCGCCCTCCGGGGACCGGGCCAGCGTCTCGGTCAGCGTGGCGCCCGCTTCGGCCACGGCAACGCTGCGGGTGGATTTTCCATGAGGTGGGCGGCGCTGCTGGTGATGGTCTCCGGGTGTCACGATCTGGACCGCCTGCGGAGACTGGCGCGGCAGGATGCCGCCGCGGATGTCGCGGCGCCAGCAGACGCCACTCCCGACCACGCCGCCGACGCGCCACCCGACCGTCCCGATCGGCCACCCGATCAGGCACCGCTCCCCCCGCCCAGCTGCCGCTCCCTCTCGGCGACGTGCGGTCCCCAGCGGGAGAGTTGCTGCGCCTCGTCCGCGGTGCCCCGCCATCCGAGCTACATCCGCGGCTACGATCTGAGCAACACCCCGTCGCAGGGCGGAGTGAAGGTGGTCGGCTTCCAGCCGCAGACCAGCCCGCGAGTCAGCCTGGACGCATTCTCCCTAGACACGTTCGAGGTGACCGTCGGCCGTTTCCGGAGCTTCCTCGACGTCTACGACGACGAGCTCAGACGCGCCCCGCTGGACATGGCCGGCGCACACCCGAACATCCCCGGCAGCGGATGGCACAAGGACTGGACCAACGCCAATGGCACCGGCGCCGGCATCCTGTTCGCGAACTCGGAAGCAGACCTGCGCCGCGCGATCAACGTCTGCAGCAAGGACACGACCTCATGGCTGGGCGACGCCACCAGGGCGAACGACGTCCGGCCGATGACCTGCGTCAGCTGGTACGAGGCGTTCATGTTCTGCATCTGGGACGACGGCGGACGCCTGCCCACCGAGGCCGAGTGGAACCTGGCCGCGGCCGGCGCCGAGATGTACCGGCCTTTCCCCTGGTCCACGGATCCGCGGAATCCGACCATCGGTCCCGACGACGCCAATATCATGCAGCCCGGTGCCATGCTCAGGAACGTCGGGTCTTTGCCGCTGGGCGTAGGCCGCTTCGGCCAGTACGACCTGGCGGGCAACGCCTACGAGTTCACGCGCGATCGCACCCCCGAGGCGACGCCGGACAACTACCGGCAGACGGGATCGAACCCGCTCGATCACGACGGCAACAATCTGATCGTCCGCGGGGGCTCGTTCCGGACACCCGAGGCCTTCGCGCGGACGGCCTACCGGCGCATCGTCGGCGACAGCGGTTCCAGCCGCTTCGACGACCTCGGCTGGCGCTGCGCTCGTTGAATGAGATCTGGAATCAGATCTTGCACTCGGCGATCGCCGGACCGGCGTCGGTCGCCGCGCATCGCTCGTTCAGCCAGGCGCGGCAGGCGGGCGGGCCCGGGTACGTCCCTGGATCGTTGAGCTGGCTCTCGCTCGCGCTCTGGTTCGGGTGACAGCGGCCGCAATGCACCAGGCTGGCGCGCAGGTTGGTCTCGCAGCCGTTGGAGGGAACGCCGTCGCAGTCGCCGAAGCCAGCGGGGCAGACGAACATGTCGGGTGGGGAATCAGGGGGCAAATCCGGGGCCATGTCGGGCGACGAGTCAGGCGCCACGTCCGGCGGCAGGTCGGGAGCAGCGTCGGGCGACGAGTCGACACCCGCGTCCGGAGTCATGTCGCGCACCGAGACGTCCAAAGCGACGTCGCGCGCGCTGTCCGGCGCCATGTCGCGAGCGACGTCAGGCGCTTGGTCCACCACCGGCGTGTCGACCGGTGACGAAACGTCGACGGAGCGATCGGGCATGCGCTCGACCGCTCCATCTAGGATCACCTTCTTGTCGCCGCCGCAGCCGGCGAGCACCACCAGGAATAGCGCGCGTTTCCACACGCGCGGGAATCTACCTCATGAAGCCGTCGGCCAGACCGCCATCGACAGGGATGACGTGGCCGGTGGTCTTGCTGAGTCGCCTCGTCAATAGAAGATAGACCGCCTCGGCCTGATCGTCCGGCTCGATCGGCGTCTGGGTCAGGGTGCGCTTGGCGTAGAAGGTCGCCAGCTTGTCGCGCAGGTCGTCGGTCGTTTCGGAGTCCGCGAACGGGATCTCGTACTTCGACAGCGACGCGATGACCCGCTCGCGCGGGAACATGGTGCTGCCCTTGACCACCGTGGCCGGCGCCACCGCGTTCACCCGCACGAGCGGCGCGTACTCGATGGCCAGCTCACGCACCAGGTGGTTCGCGGCCGCCTTGCTGGCGTCGTAGGCAAGGCTCCCCTTCTTGGCCACCACCGCGTTTGCGCTGGTGGTGAGCACGATGTTCCCCGGCAGTCCCTGGCGCTTGATGATCTTGTTCGCCTCGTCCGCGACGATGTAGGCGCCGGTGACGTTGACCGCGAAGGTCGTCGCCCAGCCCTTGTCATCGATCCGCCCGCTGCGATCCGGCGGCGCGAAGATCCCCGCCGTCACCGCCACCGCATCGATCCCGCCGTAGGCCATCACCGCGTCGGCCAGCATCTTCGCCACGCTCTCGCGGTTCGTGATGTCGCAGGACAGACCGATGGCCGGTCCGCAGTTCGAGAGCCCCGTGCCTGCCACGCCGATCCCCTCGCCCTGCTTGGCGACGATCTCCATCGCTGTCGCCTTGGCCGCCGCCTCGTCGAGATCGACGCACACCACGTGGGCGCCTTCCCTCGCGATCCGGTGCGCCGTCGCCTTGCCGATGCCGTTGCCGGCGCCGATGACGGCGACAATCTGACGATCCAGCTCCTTCTCGGGCGGCATCCGCTTGAGCTTCGCCTCCTCCAGCGACCAGTACTCGATGTCGAACGCTTCCTGCTCGTCCATCGCCTCGTACTTGTCGATCGCCTCGGCCCCGCGCATCACCTCGATGGCGCAGTTGTAGAACTCGCCGGTCACGCGCGATTCGCTCTTGTTCTTGCCGAAGGCCACCATCCCCAGGCCCGGGATCAGCACCACCGTCGGGTTCGGATCGCGCATGGCGCCCGACTCCGGCCGCTTGCAGCGGTTGTAGTAAGCCTCGTAGTCCTTGCGGTACTGGACGATCCCGTCGCTGATGGCCGCCTTGAGGCTGTCCGCATCACCAGTGGCTGGCTCCCATTTCACGAACATCGGCTTGATCTTGGTGCGCAAGAAGTGGTCCGGGCAGCTCGTGCCGAGGTCGGCCAGCCGTGGGCCGTCGACGCTGTTCACGAAACGCAGCATCTTCGGGTCGTCCTGCACGGTGGCCACGAAGCGGCGCTGGGAGCTGACATGGCCCCGCAGGAACGGCAGCACCTCGACGAAGATTCGCCGGCGGTCGCTGTCCGAGAGCGCCTTGTGCCTGGCGCCGCCGAAGGTCTTCTCGCCGCGGTCGTGATCCTCGACGTACTTGGCGGCGGTGTCGATGATCTCCAGCGCCGTCTCGTAGCAGGTCTTGTCGTCGTTGCTCCATGCGCTCATGCCGTGGTGCCCGAAGACCACACCCTTGGCCTTCGGGTTCTTCTTGATCATGTCCTCGATGATGAGACCGATGTCGAAGCCGGGGCGCTGCCAGGGTACGTACAGAACGTCGTCGCCGTAGATCTCCTTGGTCAGCTTCTTCTGGTTCACGGAAGCAGCGATGGCGATCACCGCGTTCGGGTGCAGGTGGTCGACGTGCTTGAAGGGCACCAGGGTGTGCAGCGGGGTGTCGATCGAGCACGCGCGTGGGTTGCACCCGAAGACGCAGTGGTTGTACATCGGGTGCATCTCTTCTTCGATCGGCGTCTTGGGACCGCGGGTGGCCGCACCAAGGTACTTGGTCCGCATCGACCGGATCTTCTCGAGGTAGAGCGACGCGAAGCCGTCCTTCTTCGCGGTCCGCAGGTCTCCGCCCGAGCCCTTGATCCACAACACCTCGACGGTCTCGCCCGTCAGTGGATCCTTCTCGGGGATCTTCGACGAGGTATTGCCGCCGCCCGTGTTGGTCAGCGACAGATCCTCGCCCAGCTTGTTCGAACGGTAGACCAGCCGGTCCACGGGGGAGAGGCGGTCCGCCACCTCATCCTGCCACAGGTACTTGACGTGCTTGAAAGCCTTCATGGGTCCCTTTGTACCACTGCTAATACGATTTAGCAACAGAAACCGCCGACAGGCGATCGGGCACGGCGGCGACCGTCGGAAGCACGCGTTCCGGCGGCAGATCCCCAGGGAATCCGCGGGCCACCTCGGGGCCGGTCAAGACGGCCAGAAAGCCGATCCCGGCGGCTTCCGCAGCGCGCCGGTCCTCGTGACGATCGCCGACGTACACGGCCCCCGGGTGACGCGCCCCGCACGCTTGCCAAACGGGGGCGAAGCAGGCCGGGCTCGGCTTGAGCTCGGGCTGATCCTCGGCCGCGAAGATGCCGTCGAACAACGCGACGGAAAGCCGCGCCTGCTGGAGACGCAGGTGCAACCGCCGCTTCGTCCGCTTGGTGACGATGTAGATCGCGTGGCCCCTGTCCCGGAGCTCCTGCAGCGCTCCCTCGGCGCCGGCGATCGACGGGTAGGGATGAGCCTCGGCGATCTCGTCGTAGCGGCGCACGAAGGTGTCGATCGCCCTGCCCGGCCACAGAGCCGCCAGCGTGTCCTCCCAGCTACGCCCATAGGCGATGAGGTCCTCACGCGTCGGCACCGGCCAGCCGAGTTCTCCCGCCACCTGCTGATGGATCCGCGCGTAGGTCGGGAAGCTCTCGATCAACGTGTCGTCGAGATCGAAGATGACGGGGGCTGGCGGCACCGGGGAATTGTACACTCGCGGGAACAAGGTGACCTTCCTGCACCACCGGTCCGGGCGCGTCACAGTACTCGTCGCCGGGCTGGTGCTGTGCCAGGTGCTGCTGTTCGGGCCGTGCCTGGTCGGCAGCAAGCTGCCGCTGGCGCTGGATCTCCTGGCGCTCGACGGCATGTACCTGCCGCGCACGCCCGAGTATCGCGACGTGACCCCGCTCGACCCGATGCTGAGTGATCAAGTGGTCCTGGACGAGATGGACCGACGCTTCGCCGCCTCCGAATGGCGCGCCGGCCGCGTGCCGCTGTGGCGTCCGACGATCTTCGCTGGCGCTCCCTTCGCCGCGTTCCCGAAGTACTCGCCGTTCAACCTCCTCTACTACCTGTTCCCGTCGCCGTTCGTGCTGGTCTGGATCCAGCTCTTGAAGTCGGTGTTCGCCGGACTGGGCGCCTACCAGTTTTTCCGACGCGTGCTGGTCGTCGACTTCTGGCCCGCGGCCTTCGGCGCCTGGTGTTTTCCCCTCACCGGATTCTTCATCTTCTGCCAGGGGACGGCGCTGACCTTCGTGACCGCCTGGCTGCCGTGGACATTGCTGGTCACGGACGCGGTGATCCGTCGGCCTGGCAGCCTGGCGACGCCGTTGCTGGCCCTCGTCACCGGGCTGGTGGTGGTGAGCGGCCAGCTGGACATGGCGGGACTGCTCCTGGTCTCCACGGGTGTCTTCGCGCTGTGGCGCCGGCCGCCGCTGCGGACGCTGGGTGCGCTCACGGCCGCCTGGTTGCTCGGGCTCGCGCTCGCCGCCATCTATGTCCTGCCGCTCCTCGAATACATGCAGACCAGCCTGCGCCTCGCCATACGCGCCGGCGGGCAACTCGAGGACAGGCCGCCCATCGGACTGCGGGCGCTGGTGCAGGCGCTGATCCCGGACTTCTACGGCACCACACGCATCGGATCGAAACTCCTGGTCGGCGCGAACATGCTGGAGAACGGCGCCATCGCCTATACCGGCCTGGTCGCGACGCTGCTCCTCGCGCCGCTCGGCTGGCGCAGCCTCCCTCATCGCAAGGTGCTGCTGTTCTGGGGCGTGCTCGGCCTGGTGGCCTTCGGGTGGCAACTCGACATCCCTGGCCTGGTGGCATTGCTCCGGCTGCGCCCCATCAACCTGCTGCCGTACAACCGATTCGTGTTCGTCACCTCGTTCGCGGTGTTGATCATGGCCGTGGCCGGGATGCAGCTCCTGTGCAAGCGGCCGCGCGGGATCTGGGTGCCGGCGCTGGCGCTCGCCGAGCTGCTCTGGACGGCCCACGGTGTCAGCCCGCAGGCGGATCCGAGGCTCTACTACCCTCGTATCCCGGCGCTGCAGCAGGTGGCCCAGGCCCTGCCCGGCCGCATCGTGTGCGTCGGCTGTCTGGCGCCCAACCTCGGCGAGACGCATGGCCTCTCCGACATACGCGGGTATGACGCCGTCGATCCCGAACGCTACGTCAAGCTGCTGGACGCCGTTCGCAACCGCCGCCACGAGAGCCCGACGTTCGCGGCCACCGCGCAGTTCGTGCCGGTGGCGCGCGGTGCCTCGTTGCCGGGGATCCTGAACATGCTGTCCTTGCGGTACCTCATCTTCCGCGGCGAGCCTCCGGCGGAGATCGTTCCCCTCTTCAGGAGCCCGGACTACTGGGTGCTGGGCAACGACGACGCCCTGCCCCGGGCCTTCGTCCCGACCTCGGTCAGGCAGCTCGGCAGCGACGACGAGACGCTGAGCCGGATGGCCGCTCCCGACTTCGATCCACGTCAGGTGGCGTTCGTCGGCGTTCCCGTGCCGCACGATACGGTCCGCGGCAAGGTCGCCATCGTTGCCGAGACGCCGACGGAGATCACGATCGACGCCCGGATGGAGACCCGGGGGCTGGTGGTGGTGGCCGATCTCTGGGACGCGGGGTGGACCGCGTCGTGGAACGGACAGCCGGCGCCGATGCTGCGCACGAACCTGGCGCTCCGGGGAATTCCCCTGCCCGCGGGCCAGGGCACGCTGGTGCTGCGCTACGACCCCGACGGTTTCGCATACGGCCTGCGGCTGACGCTGGGGGCGCTGATGTTGATCGGCGTCTGGATATTCAGTTCGGCAGTGCGTGCAGCCCGCTGACATGTTTCCGACTTGTTACTCGAAGGTTTCCTGCCCGAAAAATCCGGGGCCCAAGCCTCAAAAACGCTTTACACCCCTCTTCGCCGCCGCCTAGTTTGTCCGCCATGAAGCGACTCGCAACGGCGTTCCTGGTTCTGGGGGTCCTCGTCACGGTGATGCCGGCGAAGGCGCAACCGCCGGCAGGCGAGCCGGCTCCGGCGGCAGCGCCCGCGACCGAGCCCGCACCTGCGGCGGCAGCCCCGGCTGCTCCCGATCTCGCCCAGAAGGTGGCCGATCTCGAGGCCTACATCACGAACGGCGCTCCCAAGGCGCTCAACTCGGCGGGCCCCGGTCACAACGCCTGGATGATGACCTCGACGGCGCTGGTGCTCTTCATGACGCTACCCGGCCTGGCGCTGTTCTACGGCGGCCTCGTGCGCCGGAAGAACGTGCTGTCGGTCATGGCCCAGTGCCTCGGCTGCGCGGGCCTGGTGACCATCCTCTGGTGGGCGGTCGGCTACAGCATGGTCTTCTCCGCCGGGTCGCCGTTCATGGGCAGCATGAAGTTCGCGATGCTCGCCGGCGTCAATTCGGCGCCCAACACCGATTACGCCTACTGGGTGTCGCAGAACGTGTTCTCGATGTACCAGCTGATGTTCGCCATCATCACCCCGGCGCTGATCGTGGGCGCCATCGCCGAGCGCATGAAGTACTCGGCGATCATGGCCTTCATCCTCGGCTGGATGTTCCTGGTCTACTTCCCGCTGGCGCACATGGTGTGGGGCATCGACGGCCTGATGAACGGCGTCTGGAATGCCAAGGCGGCCATCAAGTCCATCGACTTCGCCGGTGGCACCGTCGTCCACATGTCATCCGGCTGGTCGGCGCTCGTCCTCTGCTTGATCCTCGGCAAGCGCACCGGGTTCGGCAAGCGGGCGTTCGTCCCGCACAGCATGGTGCTGACCATGATCGGCACGGGCATGCTCTGGGTCGGCTGGTACGGCTTCAACGCCGGCAGCGCCGTCGCCTCGGACGGCATCGCCGCCAACGCCTTCACCACCACCACCCTGGCGACTGCGGTCGCGGCCGCCGTCTGGCCGCTCATCGAGTGGATAACGCGCGGCAAGGCGACCATCCTGGGCTTCTGCTCGGGTGCGGTCGCGGGCCTCGTCGTCATCACGCCAGGCGCTGGCTTCGTCACGCCGACGGGCGCGGTCATCATCGGCGTGCTGGCCGGCGTCGTCCCCTACCTGGCGTGCACCAAGCTCAAGGCAGCGCTGAAGTACGACGACGCGCTGGACACCTTCGGCATTCACGGCGTCGGGGGGACCATGGGCGCGCTCCTCACCGGCTTCTTCGCGACGGCCGACGTCAACGCCAACCTCAGCACCAACCTCGCGAGCTACCTCGGCGGGTCGCTGTGGATCGAGCAGCTGAAGGCCATGGGAATCACCATCGTCCTCGCCGTCGGCGCCACCACGGTGCTGGCGTACGGCATCAAGGCCGTCATCGGCCTGCGGCCCGACAAGGAGACCGAGGAGCAGGGCCTGGACGGCGCCGACCACGGCGAGGCCGGCTACCACTTCGAGGAGGCGGGCGGCTAGCGGCCCAGCCGGAACGCGCGCGGCAACAGGGCACCGACGGTGATTTCCTCGGTGCCGCCCCGCGCCCCGGCCAGCCAGACCGGGACGACATCGGCGGCGAACTCGGCCAGCACCTGCCGGCAGGCGCCGCAGGGAGTGGCCACGGGCTGGGCGGCCACGGCGACGGCCTGAATGCGACGAGCGCCGGCCGCGACGGCGGCGGCGATGGCGTTGCGTTCGGCGCAGGTGGTGAGGCCGTACGAGGCGTTCTCGACGTTGCAGCCGACGTGGATGCGGCCACGCTCGTCCAGCACGGCGGCGCCGACGGTGAACTTCGAGTAGGGGGCATGGGCAAAGCGGCGGACCTGGCGCGCAGCCCGGACCAGTCGCTGCTTCACCCTTGCTCCGGCATGCCAGTGACGATCGCGTCGAGCAGCTTCGCCATGCGGTCCGCGCCGGCGTTGGCGGCGGCGGTGACGTCCTCGTGGCGCAGGCGCGACTCCATGAGACCGGCGGCCGGATTGGCCACCATCGACAGCCCGAGGATCTTCAGACCCGAGTGGCGCGCGGCGATCACCTCGTGGATGGTGGACATCCCGACCAGCCCGGCGCCGAGTAGTTTCAGCATCCGCACCTCGGCGGGTGTCTCGTACGATGGCCCGGGCATCCCGGCGTAGACGCCCTCGCGCAGCGGGTGCCCGAACAGCTCCACCGAGGACTGTGACGCCAGCGTTCGCAACGCAGGCGTGTACGTGTCGGTCATGTCGACGAAGCGCGGGCCCAGGCGCTCGTCGTTCGGCCCGGTCAGCGCCGAGACTCCCGTGAGGTTCAGGTGGTCGTTGATGGCGACGATCTCGCCCACCTGGAACGTGGGATCGATCCCGCCCGCGACGTTGGTGACGATCACCGTGCCCACGCCCAGCGTGGCCGCGACGCGGACGCCGAAGCCGACCTCCGGCGCGCAGTAGCCCTCGTAGCCATGCACGCGGCCGCAGAAGACCAGCACCTTCTTGCCGCCCCAGCGGCCGCACAGCAGCCGGCCGGGATGCCCCGCCACCGTCGTCTCGGGGAAGCCGGGGATCGCCGCGTAAAGCACCGAGCGGGGAGTGTTCAACCGGTCGGCGACCGCTGCCAGGCCCGAGCCGAGCACCAGCGCCACCTGGCTGCCACGCGCGTCGAGCTGCTCGGCGACCGCCTCGGCGGCCGCCCGGATCCGTTCGTAGAAGCTGGCGGAGACTTTCATGCGCTGCCGTCGATTATGGGGCGGACGGGGCGATCTGCGCCAGGAAGCTCGTGCCACGGGACAGCGCGCCGATCCCCAGGCCCTCGGCAATCGTCTGGCCGAGATCGCAGAACGACGATCGCACGCCCAGCGCGACCGGCCTTACGCCCGGGCCCCAGACCAGCAGCGGCACGTGCTCGCGGGTGTGGTCCGTCCCGGCCTTGGTCGGATCGTTGCCGTGATCGGCGGTCAGGAACACCAGGTCACCAGGCGCGAGCGCGCGCTCCAAGGAGGGCAGCCATCCGTCCAGTTCCTCGAGGGCCCCTTGGAAACCGGGGCAGTCGTTGCGGTGGCCGTACAGCATGTCGAAGTCGACGAGGTTCACGAACAGGAGGCCGTGGTCCATGCGCCCCAGGGCCTCGATCGTCAGCCTCAGCCCGTCGGTGTTCCCTTCACTGTGCAAGGAGTCGCCCACGCCGCGTCCGCCGAAGATGTCGGAGATCTTGCCCACGCCGATCACTGGCACCCCGGCGCCCGCCAGCCGATCCAGCAGCGTCGGCTCGGGGCAGACGACGGGCCAGTCCTTGCGGTTGTAGGTGCGCTCGAAGGCGCCCGGCTTGCCGACGAACGGCCGGGCGATCACCCGCCCGATCCGGTGCCTATCGGCGATGGCCCGGGCTGCGACGCAGATCCGATAGAGCTCGGGGATCGGAACCACCTCCTCGTGAGCGGCGATCTGCAGGACCGAGTCGGCCGACGTGTAGACGATGAGCGCTCCGGTCCGCAGGTGCTCGGGGCCGAGTTCGTCGACGATCGCGGTGCCGGAAGCCGTCTTGTTGCCCAGCAGCCCCCGCCCCGCCGCCGCGGCCAGCGGCCCGGTGATCTCCGCCGGGAAGCCACGCGGGAAGGTGACCAGCGGATCCGTCGTCACCACGCCGGCCATCTCCCAGTGTCCGGTGATGGTGTCCTTGCCCGCCGACAGCTCGCGCATCGCCCCGAAGGCGCCACGCGGCCGGGACACGGGCGCGACGCCGGCGATCGACGTCAGGTGGCCGAGCCCGATCGCCTCCAGATGCGGCAGCCGCAGCCCACCGACCCGCGCCGCCAGGTGCCCGAGCGTGTCGGCGCCGGCATCACCGTACTCGGCCGCGTCCTCGGCGCCGCCGCAACCGACGCCGTCAGCGACGAGGATGACCATCCGTCTGACCACCACGAAAGCATATAGTACTTCCGCCGTGGGCAAGCCGATCCGACACCTTCGCTGGTACATCGCGGGGCTGCTGTTCCTGTCGACGGTGATCAACTACATCGATCGCCAGACACTGAGCGTCCTCGGCCCATTCCTGAAGGCGGAGTACGGCTGGTCCAACGTCGACTTCATGTGGATCATCATCTCGTTCCGCGTCGCCTACGCCATCGGGCAGACGGGGGCCGGGCGCCTCCTCGACCGACTCGGAACCTACCAGGGACTCAGCATCACGGTGCTCTGGTACTCCCTGGCGGCGATGGCCACCTCGTTCGCCACGGGCCTCACCACTTTTTGCGGGTTTCGCTTCCTGCTGGGCGCCGGTGAAGCCGGCAACTGGCCGGGCGCCACCAAGGCCGTCTCCGAGTGGTTCCCGCGCCGCGAGAGCGGCTGGGCCGTTGCCCTGTTCGACAGCGGATCGTCTATCGGCGGTGCGCTGGCGCCGTTCATCGTGCTGGCCAGCTACCGCGCCTTCGGCGACTGGCGGCCCGTGTTCGTCCTCACCGGAGCGCTCGGCCTGGGATGGCTGGTGCTGTTCCGCTGGTTCTACCGGTCGCCCGATCAGCACCCACGCCTGTCGGCCGAGGAGCGTGCGCTCATCCGCGCCGATCACGTCGAGGACGCGCCCGCCACCGAACCTCCTCGCGCCCGCACCCTGCTCGCGTTGCCGCAGACCTGGGGATTCCTCATCGGCAAGGCGCTCACCGATCCGGTCTGGTTCTTCATCACCGACTGGTTCCCGATCTTCCTCGTGGCCAAGGGCTTCCGCGTCGAGGAGAGCCTCGTCGGCTTCTGGGTGCCGTTCCTTGCCGCCGACCTCGGCAACTTCTTCGGCGGCGGATTCTCGAGCTACCTCATCAAGCGCGGCTTGCCGGTCGGGACCGCGCGCAAGGTGATCGCGGTGATCGGCGGCCTGGGCATGACCCTGCTGATCCCGGCCATCTTCGTCCAGTCGTTCGGAGCGCTGGTGGCATGCTTCGCCGTCTCCACGTTCGCTTATGCCGCCTTCTCGACCGTGCTGCTGAACCTGCCCGCCGATCTCTACCCCGGCCACTCGGTCGCCACCGTCAGCGGCATGGGTGGCACGGCGGCGGGCATCGGCACCATCGCCGCCACGCTGCTCACCGGGTACATCTCGGATCGCTACTCGTTCCAGCCGATTCTGGCGGGCGCCGGCACCGTGGCTCTGGTGGCCATGGTCGCGGTGCTGGTGCTGGTGCGCAACACGCGCGCTACCGAGCAGGGGCTGGTGCGGCGGATCTGACGGCGACGCCCAGGATGCCGGCCATGGTCTCGCCGTAGATCTTTCGCCGGCTCGCCTCCGGGACGTCGCAGGCGTTCAGCATGGCCTCGAACTGGGCCGTCACGTCGTCCAGGTGCTCGGGCGGCTCGTCGGTGCCGAACACCAGCTTCTCGAACGCGTAGACCGCGCGCGCCGAGCTGTGCGGTGACGGTCCTTCCCACCACAGGTAGTCCTTGAAGACACGCAGGTTGCCCTTCTTCTTGAGCAGGCTGGAACCGGTGAGATCGAAATACAGGTTCGGCGCCCAGCGCGTCGCCTCGGCGGCCTCGTCGTACCAGGGATTGCCGAGGTGCGCGCCCTGGATGTGCAGCGCCGGATACTCACGCGCAATGCCGTCGAGGTACGCAGGCCGCATGTGCGCCATCGACGTGTGCTGGGGTTTGTCCCCGTGCGAGCCGATCCCGGTGTGGAACAGCGCCACCATCTTGTGCGCGAGAATGATCTCGTAAAGCGGGAAATAGCGCGGGTCCTGCCAGTCGTGGCGAGGGCTGTGCATCTTGATGCCCTTCCATCCCGCTTCCGCGAACTTCTTGATCTCGGAGGCTGCTTCAGGCGAATCGACGTCGATCCGGCCGTACGGAATGATCACGTCAGGGTGCGCGGCGGCCGCCTGGCGCACGGCCTCGAATCCGGACATCGGCGTCAGCACGCACGCCATCGCGTTGCGGGGGCGATAGACCGTCACCAGCCGCTGGATGTAGTCGGGCTTGGCGTCGAAGTGCTGGTGGGAATCGATGATGAATCGTCGGGGTGGGCTCGAGGCACAGGCCGCCACGAGAACCAGCAGCGAGCTGAGCGGTTTCATCGGCCGCATAGTACCCTGGTAGCTCGTCGTGGCGCTCACCCTCCCCCTCCTGGCCCTGCTGGCGCTCGCTGACCCGAAGGTCCAGGCGCGCGACCACGCGAAGAAGGCCGGCGTCGCCTACAACCTGGGCCACTACGACGAGGCCGCGACCGAGTACGAGGCCGCGTACCGGCTGATCCAGGATCCCGTCCTGCTGTACAACATCGGGCAGAGCCACCGCCTGGCGGGCCACCCGGAGAAGGCGCTGGCGGCCTACAAAGGATTCCTTCGCACTGCCGAGGCGACTGACCCGAACCGCGCGGCCGTGGAGACGCGCGTCGGCGAACTGGAGCGACAGCTCGCCGACCGCAACGCGCCGCCGCCCGAGCCGAAGCCGCCCCTGCCGCTGACGCAGATGCCGGAGGCGCCCAAATTCTCGACGCTGAGCACGAACGTGTACGAGCCGCCACTGAAACCGGAGGCAGAAACTCCGTCTCGCTTCCGCACCACCGCCGGCGCTGGCATCACCTGGGGCACGCGCGACACCGGGGGCGCCGTCAGCTACCAGCTGTTCGGCCGTATGCGCGACACGGGCCAGCGCCTCTACGAAATCGGTTATTTCAAGCGTCCGATCTATCCGATGTTCCCCACACACCAGTTTGCCGCGCTCTACGGTTCATTTCGGGCGCCGGCAGGCTGGAGCGTCGAGGCGGGCGGCCTTGGCGCGCAGAGCGAGCTGTTCGCCGGCGGCGGGTACCACCGGGAGATCTTCGACCTCGGCGCCCGCATCGAGCGCATCAAGTCCACCGAGCTGTGCGGTTCGAACGAGACCGTCGTCTACTTCGTTCCCGAAGGGCGCCTGAAGATTCCGGCGAGCACCAGGTTGACCATCCTCGGCTACGCCGGGTATCGCGGCAAGCTGCAGAGCTGCGAGTTCAGCCCTTCGATGGCCACGCTGGATCTCAGCGCACGCCTCACGATCACGGATGCCCTGGCCGCCGACGGCGGCGTGGGCCACTACGCCCTCTTCGACCACGGCTCCGGCGACGCCGATCCCGTCTGGCCGAGCCGCACCAACGGCGCCGAGCAGGTCCACATTGGTGGCCGCTACGCGATCGGCAAGATCGCCCTCATCGCGGAATACCGGCTGATCACCTACGCGCGCGGCACCCATCTGCTGACGCTATCAGCGGAATTCCGCTCGACCCCGGACGCGCCCTAGAAAGGCCCTAGAAAGGCGCGAGGCCTTCGGACAGCAGGCGTTCCGCGTCGTCGCTCGGCAGCGGCCGCGCGAACAGGTAGCCCTGGGCGCTGTTGCAGCGGAGCGAGGTCAGCGCATCGAGTTGCTCGCGCGTCTCCACCCCCTCGGCGACCACCTTGATGCCGAGCCGGTGCGCCAGGCTGATGATGGCGTGCACGATCTCCGACTGTCCGCCGTCGCGCTTCATCCGGCTGACGAACGAGCGGTCGATCTTCAAGGCATCGACCGGCAAGTTCTGCAGGTAGCTGAGCGACGAGTACCCGGTCCCGAAGTCGTCGATGTTCAGCTCCAGTGCGAGCTGCCGCAGCCGCTCCATCGTCGCCGCGCCCACCTCCATGTCGCGCACCAGCGCGCTCTCGGTGATCTCCATGGTCACGGTGCGGGGGTCCACGCCGGTCCCCTCGAGGGTGCGCCGGATCTGCTCGACGATGTCCGGCTGGAGCAACTGGTGCCCCGATAGGTTGACGCTCATCCTCAGCGCATCCCGCCCCGCAAAGCGCTGCTGCCATTCTCGCACCTGCCGGCACGCCTCGTTCATCACCCACTGCCCGATCGGAGCTATGAGGCCGGTCTCCTCGGCCAAAGGGATGAACTCGTTCGGCGGCACGAGCCCGCGCGCAGGGTGTTTCCACCGCACCAGCGCCTCGAATCCCGTCAGGCAGCGCCGGTCCAGATCGACGATCGGCTGGTAGTAGACGACGAACTCGTTCCGGTCCAGCGCGTGCCGCAGGTCGGTCTCGAGCTGCAGCTGCGACACCGCCTTGCGGTGCATGTCCTTGTCGAACACCTCGTGCCGCGACCGTCCGTTCGCCTTGGCCCGGTACATCGCGGTGTCCGCGTCACGCAGCATGTCTTCGGGCTGCTCGTACCCCGACGTGCTGAGCGCGATCCCGATGCTGGCGCTGCAGAACACCTCGCCGTCCTTCAGCCGGAACGCCGCGGACAGCTCTTCCTGGATCCGCTCGGCCACGCGGTGGATGTCCTCGGGGCGGTGCAGATCCTCGACCAGGAGGCCGAAGTCGTCGCCGCCCAGACGCGCCAGGGTGTCGCTGGGGCGCAGACAACCTTCCAGACGGCGCGCCACCTCGATCAGAAGTTCGTCACCCGCCTGGTGGCCCATGCTGTCGTTGACGCCCTTGAAGCGATCGATGTCCAGATACAGCACCGCGAACACGAACGGCTGGCCGCCCGTGCGCGAGGCCCTGCGGAACAGGTGCCCCAGCCGGTTCAGGAACAGAGCCCGGTTCGGCAAGCTGGTGAGGCCGTCGTAGAAGGCCTGACGCGCCAGCTGCTCCTCCATCAGCTTGCGATCGGTGATGTCGCGCGAGATGCCGAAGGTGCCGACGATCCGCCCGCCGCCATCACGCAAGGGCATCTTCGTGGTGGCGGCCCACTTCACGCTGCCGTCGGGGAAGGTTTCCTTCTCCTCGATGTTCACCATCGGGATCCCGGTGCGGATGATCTCCTGCTCGTCGCGGAACGCCTGCTCGGCGTGGTCGCCAGCGAAGAAGTCGTGGTCGGTCTTGCCCATGGCCTGCGCGGGATCGGTGATACCGAACTTCTCGGCGCAGTAGCGGCTGATGGCTCGGAACCGGCTCTGCCCGTCCTTGAAGTAGACGTTGTCCGGCAGCGTGTCGAGCAGCTTCGTCAAGAAGAAGGACTGCTCCTCCAGTGACTGCGCGTCGATCACCTCGGCGACGATGCCATGCAGGCCCACGATCGCGCCGCGGGCGTCGCAAATCGGCACGCGCGTGATGCGCGCCCGGTTCGGCTGGCAATGTGGAAACTCGTACACCTCGGCGTCGCCGTGCTCGCCGTCGGTGCCGCCACCGAGCGTGCGGCGGTCATCCGCCGCCAGGGTCTCGGCGAAGGTGGCGGGGAACAGATCGTAGTCCGTCTTGCCCAGCACCTCCTCGCGCGGCCGTTTCAGCCAGGAACAGAAACGGCGATTCGCGAAAACGATTCGACCGGAGAGATCCTTCCGGTAGACCATGTCAGTCAGGTTGTCGACCAGCGAGCGGTAGACCTCGTCGCCATCTGGATCACCGAGCCCGGTGTCGTGCCGCCTCGCCGGCTTCACAGCGCCAGCGGTGGCTCTCCCGGTCTTCGATGTTACTGCCGGTTTGGCCGCCATGCGGTGGGGTCAGGTCCTCCTCGCGAAGGGCGCGACCCGTCCACGATTGTATCTGTAAGCGGACGTGAAACCGAAGGACTGATCGAACCGTTTTGCCTTTATTCACCCGTCGGGTGTGATGTCCATCGGCGAATCCCACCCAGGAACACAACGTACGACATCAGACACCGAGCCAGCCACGGCGGATGGCTCGAGCCGGGCCCTGCGCGTGGCTGTCCGAACGAAAATGCCATCGCTTATCGGGCGTTTCCGCCAGCTCGAGGATGGTGGTACGGAGCGTCTCCTGGCGGAAGAAAGCGACGCGGACAGCAGTCCCGGGGCGGTGATCGGCCATGCGCCGTCCAACGTTGTTCGCCGCCACGCGGTAGTTGTCGATCGCCACCAGCTCGTCCCCGAAGGTCAGGCCGGCTTTCCAGGCCGGCGACCCGGGAACGACGTTCTTGACCACGGACCTGTCCGCGGCGAACGCCAGCCCGGCCCATGCGCGCTGTCGCTCCCCTCTGGTCTCATCGTCGTCATCGGCGCCGGGCGCGCGCGTGCCGACCGTGATGCCGGCCCGGCGGAGCAGACGCGGCACGGGTAGCTCCGTGGTGCCGTCGATGAAGCGGCGGAAATAACCGTCCATCGATCGCCCGGCGAGCGCCGTCGTCGCCGCCTGGATGTCGTCGACGACGATGCCGCGCTCTTTGCGGCCGAAGCGCTGCCACAGGCGGCGGAACAGATCGATCACACCGCGACGCCCGCCGGTCGCCTCGCGCAGCATCAGTTCGAGAACCAGCGCCGCCCATTTGCCTTTTTCGTAATAGCTGATGGCGCGGTTGATGTGGTTGTCGGCCGGCTTGTACTGCTTGATCCAGGCCTCGAACGACAGCTCGGCCAGCGGCGTGACGTTGCGTCCTGGCCGCGCCAGGTACTTGCCCCAGCCGTCGGCCAGTTCGTCGAGGTAGGCGCCGGCGTCCATGAGACCGGACCGCAGGAGGATCAGCTCCTCGGCGAACTCGGTGAAGCCCTCGTGGAACCAGAGCAAGCGGGTGTAGTTCTCGCGGGTGTAGTCGAACGGACCCAGGATCCGGTCGTGGATCCGCTTGACGTTCCAGGCGTGGAAGAACTCGTGCGCGGCCAGGGCGGCGAAGGTGCGGTAGGCCTTGTCGTCCTCGAAGCCCATGCCGGCGATGTCCAGCGTCGTCGAGGAAGCGTGTTCCAGGCCGCCGCCGCGCGCCGGCAGGCAGTGGATGATGAACAGGTACTTGCGGAACGGAAAGCCGCCGAACATGCGGCCCGCGGCGCCGACGACCGCGCGCAGATCGCGCACCAGGCGCGGGATGTCCGCGTTCGTCGGGCCGTACAGAGCCACCTCGAACCGCGTGCCGCCCGAGCGAAACGCCAGTTGCCGGTGCGTCCCTACCTCGAACGGCGAATCCGCCAGCTCGTCGTAGCTGGCGGCGCGAAAAGTGCGACCGCGTCCGGGCAGCGCCGTGGCGATCGCCCAACCCCGTGGCGGATCGACCTGGACCATGCACGGCCGCGCCACCTCGCCCTCGACGTAGAAGAACAGACTGGTGCCGTTCCAGTAGGCGTGGCTGTCGTCGAGGAACGAGGTGCGGACCGTGGCCTCGAAGGCGAACACGCGGTAGCTCACCCGCACGGCGCGGCCGTGGGCGCGCACGCGCCAGCGTTGCTTGTCGATGCGGACATTTTCGAGGGGCCGCCCACGGCCATCGGTGATCACCAGGTCGTAGATGTTCCGGGCGAAGTCGCGGACCATGTAGCTGCCTGGCGCCCACGCCGGGAACACCAGATCGAAGGCGGCGCGCCCGGGCAGCGGCGGGATCTGCATCGTCACGTGCAGCTCGTGACTGATCGGTTCGGGCATCGAAACCCGGTAGCGCACGGCCCCAATCGGCATGACGCGGCCATGCTAGCATCGGCGCGTGTCCGTCGGACCGCTGTGCTCCGTCTCGGTCGATCTGGACCCGCTCGAGTGCTACTTCCGCATCCACGCGCTGGGCGAGCCGCCGACGGACGAGGTGCGCTTCGCCATCCTGCGGCGATGTCTGCCGCGGATGGCGGAGCTGTTCGCCCGGCACAATCTGAAAGCAACCCTGTTCGTCGTGGGACGCGATCTGCACGAAGATCGCGAGGGCCGGCGCATGCTCGGCGAGCTGGCGGCGCAGGGTCACGAGCTGGCGAACCACAGCTACGGCCATCCGTACGATCTGGTGCGCCTCGGGCGTATGGCCATCGCGGATCAGATCGACCGCGCCCACGGGGCGCTTGCGGAGACCTGCGGCCACGCGCCGGTCGGCTTCCGCGCGCCTGGCTACGAGGTCTCGGCCGAGGTGATCGATCTCTTGTGCGACCGTCATTACCGCTACGACTCGTCGGCGTTCCCGTCGGTGCCGTACTACGCGGCGAAGGCGGCGGTGATGGCGGGGATCCGCGTGCTGGGACGGAAGTCCGGGAGCATCCTCGGCAGCCCAGCGATCCTGCGTGCGCCGACGGTTCCCTATCGACCGAGCGGCGACGATCCCTACCGGCGTGGTGACCGGCCGCTCGTCGAGCTGCCGATGGCGGTCACGCCCTGGCTGCGGCTGCCGGTGATCGGCACGTCGCTCGTGACCGCGCCCGAGTGGTTGCGGCGCCGGCTGGTGGCTGCGGCGCTGCGCCGGCCGTTCTTCAACCTCGAGTTGCACGGCATCGACCTCGCCGACGCGGAGGAAGACGGGTTTCCCCCCCGCCTGGTGGGCAAGCAGCCAGACTTGCGCGTGCCGCTGGCGCGCAAGCTGGCGGCGCTCGACGCCACGTTGCGCGAAGCGACGGCAGCGGGAGCCACGTTCTGTACCCTCGGGCAGGTGGCGGAGCTAGAATCCGCCCGTCTTGTCCCGGCCCATCTCCGATCCCCTGGATGAAGCACCCACCGCGCCCGCGCCGTCGGACATGGCGCGAACCGCCTACGATGTGGAAAAGCCGGCGCTGGAGCTGGGTACGAGCGCCGTCAACGATCCTCTGATCGGGCGGCGCATCGACCACTTCGAGATCCGCGCGCTCCTCGGCGAAGGGGGCATGGGCACGGTCTACCTGGCACACGACCTGTCGCTGGAACGGCCCGTCGCTCTCAAAGTGCTGCGACGCGAGCTCATCGCCAAGCAGAACCTGGTGGACCGGCTGGTGCTGGAGGCGCGCGCGCAGGCACGGCTGCAGCACCCGAACGTCATCACCATCTATTACATCGGCTCGTACGAGGGCGCGCCCTACTTCGCCATGGAGTACGTGCGCGGTAAGACGCTGGCCGACCACCTGCTGGCCCGTGGGCCGCTGCCGTGGGCCGACGCGCTCGAGTACATCATCCAGGCCGCGCGCGCCCTGATGACCGCGCACGAGCGGGGCATCGTCCACCGCGACATCAAGCCATCCAACCTGATCCTGGCCGGAGAGCTGGGCGCGCCGGTGATCGGCGCCGAGGTGAAAGTGGCAGATTTCGGGCTGGCGGCGCCCGTGGGCCAGGCCGAGGACCAGTTCATGGGTTCGCCGTTCTACGCGGCGCCCGAGCAGATGATGGGCAAGCCGCCCACCCACCGCAGCGACATGTACGGCCTCGGTATCAGCTTCTACGAGCTTCTCACCGGCGCGCCGCCTTTCCAGGCCGACAGCATGCGGCAGATGCTGACGCTGCACCTGAAGGCGCCCCGGCCGCCGATACCACCCGAGCGCGCACCGTGGCGCCTGCGCCAGCTGATCATCGAGCTGATGGATCCCGACCCCGAGCGCCGGCCATCTTCCTACGACGAGCTGGTGCGCCGGCTGGAATCGCTGCGGCCCAAACCGTCGGTCGCCGGAGGCGTTCTGGCGCGCGGGACGGCCTTGGTGATCGACCTGATGCTGCTGGCGGTGCTGGGCCAGGCGTTCGCGGGGCTGTTTGCGCTGTCACAGCCAGTGGCTCACCAGCTGGGGCTCGCCGCCTTTGCCGTCTACTACATCGCCACCCACCGGATCTGGGGCAAGACGCTGGGCAAGCGGATCCTGGGCCTGCGGATCCAGGGGACCACGCGCGCCGTCAGCGTGCTGGGGCTGCTCTTGCGCTTCTCGGTCGAGTTCTGGGGTCCCCTCATCGCCGTGGCGATGATCGGCCTGCAGATCGGCGCCGCCACTGACCTCGAGACGGTCAAGAACCAGATCACCGACATCGTCGGCATGCGGGAGATCCCCATCCTGGACCAGAGCACCGAGGCATTGCTGCGCACGGTGCTCGTCCCGAACCTGATGCTGGCGATCCCCTGGCTGGGCGGCTTCCTGTTCGCGTTCTTCGACGAGAACCGGCAGTCCCTGCACGACCGCGCCGCGCGCACGCGGGTGGTGTACGAAGTGCGCCGCTAACCTAATCCGCCCGAATGACGAACGTCACCACGGTCTCGCCACCTGAGAACCGCCGCACGTAAACGTGCTCTCGGCCGCCACGCCGGCTGCTCACCAGCTCGCCCCAGTTCTCGGGGCGATCGAAATCGCCGGTGGCTGACGTACCAGCCCCGGTGCTGACCGTCGCCGTCGAGCCGGCTTCCACGTGCGTGTATATGGCGACCAGCTGATCGTAGTCGTGCTGGTTGGGGTGCTGATTGGGCAGAGGGTCGTCCGAGTAGTCCATGCAGCTACCGAGCGGGGGGTTCTCGAACACCTCGTCCTGATGGTTGAGCCCGAAGGTGTGGCCGATCTCCTGGCACATGACCAGGTTGCGCCAGACAGGCGTGTTGTACTTCGCGGTGTTGAAATAGCTGTCGTTCACCTTCACCGTGCCCTGCGTGATATGGCCGGTGACGCTGTTGGCCCAGATCTGCGCGATGCCCAACCAGCCGTTGCTGCCATACGTTGCATTGCAAACCTGGACCCCGCCGGCGGTTGCGCGACAGACCTTCGGGCGGGTCGATCCGGCGATGATGGTGGTGTTCAGCACCTCGGACGCGGTCCAGTCGGCAGAAGCAATCCCCAGGTGAACGTCCCAGGTACTGTTCAGGTTGTCGCCAAGAGGAATGGTGATCGGATTCGCCGAGCGGGGCCAGTGATAGGGGCCCCAGCTATGCAGCCCCTGCCGCTGAGCCTCCAGGCCCCCGTCCGGTTCCGACCCACATCCGATGCCGAGGAAGGCCAACGAAATAAGAGCGGCGCCGAGTTTTCCGCCAACCGTCACGCGCGACATACGTTCCTCCTGCTGCCAGCTGTGGGATGCCACCGTATATGTACACTAAGGTCCGGTAGGCCACAATGCATCTCTTCAGCGTACAAATCAGCCTACCAACGCCCCCCGGCTACCAGTCCACGACGCTGCCATCCTCGGCGTCATAGCTCTCCTGGTTCTTCCAGTCGTGGCCGTACATGTCCTTGGCTTTCATCGCCACCTCGTCGAGCTCGATGCCCAGCCCCGGGCCGGTCGGTAGGTCGACGTAGCCGTCCTTCACCTTGAACGGGTTCTTGATGTAGCCCTCGCCCAGCGTCACCTGCTCCTGGCAGAGGAAGTTCGGCACCGCGGCCGCGACGTGCAGCCCTGCCGCCAGGGAGATCGGCCCCAGCGGGTTGTGCGGCGCGAAGGCGGCGTAATACGACTCGGCCATGTTGGCGATGATCTTCCCCTCGGTGATGCCGCCGGCGTGGCACAGGTCGGGCTGCACGATGGTGGCCGCGCGTTTCTCCAGGATCTCCCGGAAGCCCCACTTGGTGAAGATGCGCTCGCCGGTGGCGATCGGCAGGTGCGTGCCGCGGGCGATCTCCGCCATGAGATCGACGTACTGACAGTTCACCGGCTCCTCGATGAACATCGGCTGGAACGGCTCCAGCACCTTGATCAGCAACTTCGCGGTCTGGGGCGGCACGGACCCGTGGAAGTCGATGCCGATGTCGCAATCCTTGCCGACGGCCGCGCGCAGCGTCGCGAACTGCTCGGCGACGTGCTCCACCATCTTCATGTTGTCGACGATGCGAAAGGGGCGATTCTTGGCCGGACCGGTCTTGAAGGCGGTGAACCCCTGCGCCTTCTTCTCCTTCATCGCCTCGGGGGTCCTGGCGTGGGCGTAAACCCGGATCTTGTTGCGGGTCGGCCCGCCGAGGAGCTCGTACACGGGCACGCCCAGCAGCTTGCCTTTGATGTCCCACAGCGCGTGATCGATGCCCGACAGCGCGCTCGTCAGCACCGGCCCGCCCCGGTAGAAGGCGTGGCGGTAGATCGCCTGCCAGTGGTGGGTGACCGCGCGCGGGTCCTTGCCGATGAGATACGGCTCGATCTCCTTGATCGCCGTCTGCACGGTCAGCGCGCGGCCCTCGACGACCGGCTCGCCCAGACCGATCACACCCGCGTTGGTGTGGACCTTCAGCCACAGCCAGCGCGGCTTCACCAGGATCGTCTCGAGCCTGGTGATCTTGATGCTCTCCTTCGCCTTGGGCGCAGCAGCGCGGGCAGAGGCGCAAGAGGCGGTGGTGATGAGAGCAGCCGCCTTCAGCAGCGTGCGTCGACCCAGGTCATTTGAATTTCGCTTCATTTGGACGATGCTCCTTTGGCCCGATGAATACCTCGACCCTGTTCTTTTTGCTGATGCAGGCGCCGCTGCAGTTCCGCCCGCACCAGATCGACGAGTTCCCCGGCGGTTACCAGGTCAGCGTCGCCGACATGAACGGCGACGGAAAGCTGGACGTGCTGGCGCTGTCCGAGCGCCCGTCGGCGCTGGTCTGGTACGAGAACCCCGGCTGGAAGAAGCACCCGATCGCCATGCCCGGCCTGAAGCAATTCATCGACGTGGCGCCGCTCGGCGGCGGCCTGGCGGTGGCCACCGACTTCGCGATGAGAAACAGCACCACGGGCCTCGTACACTGGCTGGCGAGCCCGGAAGCGGCGCCGGTGCAGATCGACTTTCTTCCGTCGAGCCACCGCGTGCGCTGGCTGGACGGCAGGTCGCTGCTCGTCGTGCCCCTGATGGGGAACGGCGCCAAGGAACCTGATTTCGACGTGCCCGCGCCCCTGGTCCTCTACCGCCGAAACGACAAGGCCGCGTGGGCCAGGACGGTCATCGACGAGACCAACCACGTCGTGCACGGCGTGCGCATCGTGGACTGGGACGCCGACAAGGAGCAGGAGATCCTGACCGCCAGCTTCGAGGGCGTACACGTCTATGACCAGGGCGGCGGCAAGTGGAAGAAGACGCACCTCGCGTCGGGCGATCAGCGGCCGGGGCCCAAGCGTGGTTGCAGCGAGGTGGCGCTGGGCAAGCCACGCTTCCTCGCCACCGTCGAGCCGTGGCACGGTAACCAGGTCGTGGTGTACACCCCCGGCAAGCCGATGTGGACGCGCAAGGTGATCGACGACAGTCTCGTCGACGCGCACGCGCTGGGCACGGGCGATTTCGACGGCGATGGACGCGACGAGATCGTCGCCGGCTTCCGCGGCCAGGGCCGCCGCTTGCTGCTCTACCGCGCCAAGGGCAACGCCTGGGAACGTGTCGTCCTCGACGAGGGCGACATGGCCGCCGCGGGATTGTTCATCGCCGACATCGATGGAGACGGCGACCTGGACATCGCCGCCACCGGCACCGCCAGCGGCAACGTGAAGTGGTACGAGAACCTGCGCTGATCCGGCTGCCGCTCAGCGCCCGGCGGATCGGGTGCTGACGTCCCCGTCGCGCACGGTGTAGCCCGTGGATGCAGGCCCCGAACGCGCCAGGCGGAACCCGACGCGCGCGGGCCGATCCGTCTCCGGATACGGCCGGCGGGCGGTCGCCAGACACTCGTTTGCCCAGTCGCACCAGGCGCCACCCCTCGACGCCAGTTCGGAATTCGCACGGCCGGCCCGGGTGCCGTGCAGGGTGACGGCGCGACCGCTCACCATCAGCTCGGCGGCGGCCGCCGGTGTGGTCCAGTCCGCCACGCCGCCGCCCAGGTCCCGCACGCCGAACGGCGAGACGTCGGCGGGAAATGCCCCGCGTGCCGCAGGCCGCGGCTGGCCCGGCCGCGCCTCGCGCATGCTGCAGAAGGAGGCATCGAACTGGTTGCCCCAGGGATAGCGGCGGCCGTCGACCCCGCGGGCCGCCTTCTCCCACTCCAGCTCGGTCGGCAAGCGGTAGGTGAGTCCCGTCCGACGCGCCTTCCAGCGTGCGTAGGCCTGGGCGCACGCCAGATCCACGCCGAACACGGGCAGCTCGAGGAGCGTCTCTCGATTTTTTCCGTACTGGGCGATTTCCGCCGGCTCGAACGTTTTGCCGGTCAAGCGCCACAACGGCCCGGCCAAGCCGTTCCGTGGGAGCAACGCCTCCCGTTCCGTCTGGTCCAGCCGGCTCCAGGAGTTCAGCACGAACTCGAGGTACTCGCCGAACGAGACGGGCAGCTCCTGCAGGAAGAAGCTCTCGACGTGGACCTCGCGGCGCAGCTCACCCTCAGAGGGTGTCGCCGGATGGCGCTCCAGCACCGCCGACCCACCCGGGATCAGGATCTCACCAGGTGCTCCCGGCCCGATCTCGTCGAGGTTCGCGAAGATCCGCACCTCGCGGTCCGGCTTCACCATCAACGGGAACCGGATCGGTTCGAGGCCGGGCGCGTGCAACGTCACCAGGTACTGCCCCTGGGCGATCGGCAAACGATCGATGCGGTTGCGGCCCAGCACCTGGCTCGCGGCCGCCACCAGGCGCCGGCCCTGCTCCTCGATCGTGGCGAGCTGGATCTCGGCGGTGCCGCCCTGGCACTCGACCAGCAGTGTGCCGCCACCGTTTCGCAGCTGCGCAATCTCCCCGTTGTCGTACTGGGCGACGAGCTGCTCGAAGTACGCGCGGTCGTGCTCGTCACCCCGCTCCTCGGCCCGACGCAGCTCGACCTCGTACAGGCGCGCCAGCCCCCGCCGAGCGCCCCGGTGCGTGCGCACCTCGAGCAGCGCCTGCTCGAACAGGGCCGCCGCCGACTGCATCGTCCGCACCGAAAGCGTGTCGATGATCGCAAGGCCGTCCTCGGCGTCCCACAGGGCCTGCTTCTTCTCCGGGGGATCCCAGGGAGCGACCGCGCCGCGCTGCCGATCGAGTTCGGCGAGGCGCTCGGGCCGGGAGGCCACCAGCTCGAAGTAGTTCGCCGACATCGACTCCGCCTCGTCGAACAGCTCGGCGGCTCGCCGCTGCCGGCGCTCGTGCTCCTTCGTCCCTTCGAGGAACCCGTCGATCGCGGCCGCCAGCTCGCCGGCCGTGGCCTGTCGCTCGTCGGGCTGTGGCTGCAGCGCCCGCAGGCAGATCTCTTCCAGTTCCTCGGCGATTCCGCGGTCGGGCGCCACCGTGCGGAGCGGCGGTGGCAACCGCTGCGGATGGCGCAGCTCACCCGTGGTCGGATCGCCGTAGTCCGTCTCTTCGAACGTCCGCTTGAGACAGAGCAGGTCGTACAGGATCGACCCCAGGGCATACACGTCCGTGCGGGCGTCGATGCGGTCGTTCGTCATCTGCTCGGGCGCGACGAAGCCGAGCGTCCCGCCCCGGAACACGGTGTGCTCGTGCTGGAGGTAGGCAAGACCCCAGTCCACCAGTAGAACCTCGCCGAAACTCCCGATCAGCACGTTCTCGGGTTTCAGGTCGCAATGGATGACGCGGTGGCTATGGGCGCAATCCACAGCGTGGCAGATCTGGATGAACAGACGCAGCAGGCGTCCGAGGCTGTAGTCGGCGACCGCGCCAGCTTCCCCCGCGGCGAGCCGGGTCACGACCTCGCGGAGCGTGGAATGCTCCACGTACTTCATCACGTAGAACGGCGCACCGTCCGGCGTCCGACCCACGTCGTAAACGGGGACGATGCTGGAGTGCTCGAGCACTCCGGTGATCCGCGCCTCGCGTTCCAGCATGGCCACGAACTCGGGTTTGTCGACGAGCCGCTCGTGCAGGACCTTCATGGCCACGCGGCGCCCGAGACGCGTGTCGGTGCAGGAGAAGACCGTCCCCGCGCCGCCCTCGCCCACGGCTTCGTGGAGCAGATACCGAGGCGCCAACGCGTCCACCTCCTGGGTGCCACCCACGGCGCGGACACCCCAAAGGGCGGTCCCCCGGGTAGGCGCGCTCAGCTGGGCGCTCGGGTGGCTGGCTCTCCGCTCCCGAGCCAGCGCGAGCGCCAAGGCGTCGCGCTCCCGCGCCGCGGCGAATTCGGCGCAAGCGCGCTCGGTCGACTCGCGGATGGCTGGGCCGACCTCGGCGAAGTACATCACCCTGGGCCTGGGCCCCGGGAGACTGGCCGCCTGCATCCACCCGGCAAGCTCGGCGCCCGCCGCCTGGTCCCCGAAGACCAGCAGCACGGCCGCGTCACCGCCACTGATCAGCGATCGAGCTTCCTCGACGCCTTCGGCGAACAGCAAGGTGGCCTCGCCGCCCAGCGTCTCCGCAATCGCACGCCTGTACTCCTCGGTGGCCAGGATGGCCAGCACGGAGCGGCGAGAACGAAGATGGTGGTCCAGCATCTCCCGGCCCTCGGTGTTCAGCTCACCAAACCGAAGACCGAGCGCCCATCCAGGCGCGCGGTCGGATCGGGGTGCCACCCATCTGACCTCGCCGTCGCCCGTGACCTCGCCACCCCCCGGAATGTAGAACGCGAACCGAACCTTCGCTCCGACCCCGGGAAGCGGATCAGCACCGCCGGCGACCAGCCCCACGCCTCCCGTGGATACGTCCACGCACCAGCAATCGGGCAGAGGTGGCTGCGTCGAGACGGGCACCCGCAAGGAGACGCGTGGCTCGGCCCGCACCTCTCTCGTTCCCGTCTCGGCCGTCGACGCTACTGTGCTCACGTCCCCCCGTCGCAATGCATCGTAACCCGCCGCACACAATCTAATGCAGCAACTTAAAAAATGAAACCGGCACTCAACTCCTCGCCATTCCTCCCGATGCGGTGTGTCGGGGTACGCGGATGGTCAATCCACTGGATGCAGGCGACCTGCGGATCGAGCCGGTGCCGATGCCGGCTCCCGGCGTCGTCCGACTCCTGTGGAAGGGCCGGAGCACGGCGCGGAATCCGGGCGAGGTGCTGGGGCCCTACTTCCAGGAAATTCTCGGCGAGGCCCAGAAGAACCAGAGCACGGTGGAGATGCACTTCGTGGCGCTCCAGCACTTCAACTCGTCGACGGTGGCGGCGATCATCCGTCTGATCCAGAACGCGCGCACGCGTGCCGTGCCGCTGGTGTTCGTCTACGACGAGGGCGTGAAGTGGCAGAAACTGAGCTTCGACGCCATGCGGGTGTTCGTGAAGAGCGACGGACTCCTTCAGATGCGGTCGATCTAGATGGTCCGACGGCTGCTGATCGACCTGCCCGTTCGCACCGAGTGGGCCAGCATCGAGGTGATCCGGACGGCGGTGGTCAACTGCCTCGGCGTGGTGTTCAGGGACATGGATGAATGTCACGCCATCGGCACCATCATCAGCGAGTTGCTCGAGAACGCGATCAAGTACGGCAACTGGACACGGGAGGAAGACGTGCTCCGCCTGGCGGTCACGGGAGAGCCGGGGCACGTGACCGTCGTGGTCGAGCACCCCCTGGATCAAGGGAGCGAACACGCGCGGAAGCTCCAGGAGATGCTGGCCGCCCTGCGCCGCTTTCCCACCGCCGCCGCCGCTTACCAGGCCCGCCTCGCCGATGTGGCGGCGCGTCCGGATGGAGGTGGCAGCGGCCTCGGCCTGGCGCGCCTGGCGTACGAGGCGAACTGCGTGCTGACGGCGGAGTTCGACGGCGCCCTCGTCCGCCTCACCGGAGACGTGCGACCCTAGGCCCCGGTGCGTTTCGGGATTCATCGCAAGCTGCTGGCCGGATTCCTCGGCACTCTGGCGATCGGCGCCGGCGGTTCGGCAGCCGTGCTGGACCTGTTTTCCCGGAGCCTCCAGCGCCTGGAAAAAGCGGTGAGCTTGAACGAGGTGATCGCCCACAAGGGCTTTTCACTTCGCTTCGATCTGCGCGGGCGCAGCGACGCCTTGCGTGCGGCTCTGGCGGGTGCCCGCACGGACGACACAGGCGGCGACAGGGAGATCGCCGCGGAGCTCGATCAGATCCGCAAGCTGGCGACGGACGGCGACGTGACCCGCCTGACGGACGAGGTCCAGGCGCTGGAGAACAGAGCCCAGCCGCTCGGAGCCGCCATCCGCACCGACGCCGCCTCGGGACGGCGGGAAAACGCCCAGGCGAGGTTCGACGACGAGTATCTGCCGTTGCGGTCGGAGCAGGACAAGCTCGCGACCCAGATTGCTACCCGTGCCATCGGCCTATCGAGGGCCGCCCGCGGCGCCGCCGGCGATTACGCGGCCATGGCGCGTCAGCTCGCGATCACCTGGGTGGGGCTGTCACTCGCGTTGGGGATGACGATCTCCCTGCTGCTCGCGCGCAGCCTGTCGGCGCCGATCCTCAAGGCTGCTCAGGCCGCGCGGAACGCAGCCAAGGGCGACCTGTCGTTCGCGCTCCGCTACGACGACCGCCGCGACGAGATCGGCGAGTTGAGCCGCGCCATCAACGCTGCGCTGGTCGAGATCTCGACGGAGAAGACGGAGGCGGGGCGGATCGCGCGGGAGATGGAGATCGCGACCCGGATCCAGACCTCGATCCTGCCACGCTCCCTGGAGGTGACCGGCCTGGACCTGGCGGCGAAGATGCGCCCGGCGACCGAGGTCGGCGGCGACTACTACGACGTCATCCCCACCAGCAACGGCTGCTGGATCGGGATCGGCGACGTGGCCGGGCACGGCCTCACGGCGGGACTTGTGATGCTGATGGTGCAGAGTGCCGTGTCGGCCCTGGCGCGGCAGATGCCTGACCACCGGCCGAGCGAACTCCTGCGGGGGCTGAACCGGGTGATCTTCGACAACGTCCGGCACCGTCTGAACGCCAACGAGCACGTCACCTTCTGCCTGCTCCGGTACTGGCCTGACGGACGACTGATGTTCGCCGGTGCCCACGAGGACGTGATCGTGTGCCGCGCCCGTACCCGCACCTGCGAGACGCTGCCCACCCCCGGGACATGGCTGGCGCTGACCGACGACATCCAGGAGATCACCGTCGACGTGTCCCAGACCCTCGAGGCGGGGGACCTGCTCGTGCTCTACACCGACGGGGTGACCGAGGCGATGAACGCGGGGGGCGAACTGTTCGGCCTCGGGCGGCTGTGCCAGGTCGTGGCCGAGCACCAGAGCCGAGCGCCACGGGAGGTCGTGGACGCCATCCTCGAAGCCGTCGCCACGTGGTCCGTGGGGCAGGCCGACGACATCACCGTCCTGGTCGGGCGCCAGGGCCCCGTCGCCGCTACAGGCTCAGGCTGAATTCCCAGCGGGCGAGCTCGGGCTCGACGTCGGCCGCCTCGACCGGATCGGCCTCGGCCACGGAACGCATGCGCCCCAGCAGCGCGCGCGCCTCCTCGATCTGTCCCTCCCCCCGCAACCGCCGCAGCTCGTAGCGCAACCGAACCAGCTCGCGAACCTCGGAGTAGCCCATGCACACCCTCCGGGATCCCAGCCTAGACTCCGAGATCAGCCCGTCAAGAAATCCGATCGCGTTGGGGGGCGCGGGACCCTCTCAGGGTCCCGATTCAAACATTGAATTTGAAGTGGATGACGTCGCCGTCGCGGACGACGTAGTCCTTGCCCTCGATCGCCTGCTTGGCCGCGGCCCGGCAGGCGGCCTCGGAGCCGAGCTTGATGAGGTCCTCCCACCAGATGACGTCGGCCTTGATGAACCCGCGCTCGAAGTCGGTGTGGATGGCGCCCGCTGCCTGGGGAGCCCTGGCGCCGCGCTTGACGGTCCAGGCCCGACATTCGTCCTCGCCCGCGGTCAGGAAGGTGATGAGGTCGAGGATCTTGTACGCCGTGCGCGCCACTGCGTGCAGCCCCGGCTCCTTCAACCCCAGGCTGGCCAGGAAGTCCGGACGATCCGCCGGTTCCAGTGCTGCGATCTCGGCCTCGGCCGCCGCGCAGATGGGGACCACCAGCGCGTTCTCCTTGGCGGCGTGCTCCTTCAGCTTGCCCACCAGCGGGTCGGTGTCGACAGTGCCGATCTGCTTCTCCGAGACGTTGGCGATGAAGAAGACCTTCTTGCTGGTCAGCAGGAACAGGTCGCGGACCAGCACCTGCTCCTCGGCCGTCAGCCCGAGCGCCCGCACCGGCGTGCCGGCATCCAGGCCCTTCTTCAGCCGCTCGCACAGCTCGAGGATGGTCTTCTCTTCCTTGGGCGCCGGCCCCTTGAGCGCCTTCTTGGCCCGGTCGATGCGCTTGTCGACCGATTCCAGGTCCTTGAGGCACAGCTCGGTGTCGATCACCTGCACGTCGCTCACCGGATCGATCCGGCCCTCGACGTGAACGATGTTCGGGTCCTCGAAGCAGCGGACCACATGGGCGATGGCGTCGGTCTCGCGGATGTTGGCCAGAAACTGGTTGCCCAGGCCCTCGCCCTTGGACGCGCCGCGCACCAGGCCGGCGATGTCCACGAAGTTCACCGTCGCCGAGACGGTGGACTTCGGCTTGTACAGCTTCACCAGCGCATCGAGGCGCGGATCGGGCACCGGCACCACCCCCACGTTCGGCTCGATGGTGCAGAACGGGTAGTTGGCGACGGCGGCGCCCGCCGCCGACAGCGCGTTGAATAGCGTCGACTTGCCGACGTTCGGCAAGCCGACGATGCCGCAGGATATGGCCATCGGGCTCTCCGGCCCGCGTCCCGCTAGCCGACCTTGCCGACCAGCTGGAGCGCGATGACCAGACCGTAGATGACCAGTGACTCGATGAGCGCCAGCGCGAGGATCATCGGGATGAAGATCTTCCCCGAGGCCTGCGGATTGCGGGCGATGCCGTCCAGGGCCGCGGAGGCCGCTCGGCCCTGACCGAGACCGCCGCCGAACGCCGCAAGACCGATGGCCAGGGCGGCGCCGATGGCAATGAGGCCCCGCTGTCCACCGCCAGCGCCTTCACCGGCAGGCTGAGCGAAGACGGCCGGAGTGGCGAGCGCAACCAGCGCAAAAGCAAAGACAGTGGAAAACAGCTTGGTGAGACGGCGCATCGGAAAATCCTCCTCTAGTGTTCTTCGTGAGCAGTTGCGGTGGAAATGTAGATCGTCGAGAGCAGCGAGAAAACCACGGCCTGCACCAGCGAGACCAGGAGTCCCATGAGCAGGAACGGGACGGGCACCAGGAAGGGCACCAGGGCGAAGAAGACGGCCGTGACCTTGTGGTCGGCGCTGATGTTGCCGAGGAGGCGGATGGACAGCGACACCGGACGAGCGATGTGGCTGACGAGCTCGATCGGCAGCATCAGCGGGCTGAGCCACCAGACCGGTCCCAGGAAGTGCTTGAAGTACTTGATGCCATGCGCGCGCACCCCGTACACGTGGGTGAGGATGAAGACCAGCGCCGCCAGCCCGATGTTGGTCTTGAGGTTGGCCGTCGGAGGCAGGAACCCGGGGATGAGCGCCAGCAGGTTCGAGAACAGGATGAAGATGAACAGCGACCCGATGAGCGGCAGATAGCGTCTGGCGTCTTTGGGATTCATCACCCCTTCCATCAGCCCGTAGATGGTGTCCGCCAGCAGCTCGAACAGATTGCGCAGGCCGAAGCTCGGCGGCGGCACCAGCCCGGCGTCCCCCGCCTCGCTGACCGCGCGCTTGTAGCGAAGCGCCGCGAACGACAGGAACAGCACCACCAGCAGCCCGCCGAGGACGTGATCCACCTCGAAGAAGGTCGAGGTGAACACCTGCCAGGTCCACTGGCGCCCCAGATAGAGATGGAGGTGGTGCTTCAGGCTCTGGTAGCCCGGCAGGAACTCGAACCAGGTGGAGTGCGGGCCCACGTCAGACCGCCTCCTGCCGCAGAGCCAGGTACGCGCCGCCGCCGATCAGCGACGGGAGCACGATCGACAGCCCCAGGGTGAACGGCGCCACCGGCAGCCGTACCACCACGATGGCGATCCACAGCACCGCCAGCAGCAGCGGCATCTTGAACAGAAACCCGGCGCCCATGGTCCCCGCCGGGTCGCCGGAAAGGACGCGGCTCACTGCGCGCATCGCGAACCGTCGCAGCGCCCAGAGGTTCGCGCAAGCCACGACCGCGCCCGCGGCCACCGCGACGGCCCCCTCGTCGCCCCAGACCATCTCGCCCACCACGATCGCGCCCACGGCGAGGATCAGGTTGGTGCGTTCGATGAGAGCGAGTGGGTTCGTCATTCTTGTTGCTTCAGGTACTTCCGGGTCACGCGGACCAGTGCCTTCACCGCCGCCCCGATTCCCGCGCCCAACCCTATCCATTTGAGCCACGGTGTCGAGTGGAATTTGCTGTCCAGGTACTGCCCTCCGAAGTAGCCGATCAGGATCGCCACCGCGACCTCGATGCCGACGGCGCCGGTCTGCCCAGCAACCCGCCACATCTTTCGCACTTCCGGGTCGATAGGGTCAAGCCCGCGCTAGGGGAGCCCAGGGAACGACGAGTACTCGATGCTGAAGTCCTCGAAGGCGGTCACGATCTGCACCTTGAAATCCGGGAAGCTGGTGACCTCCTGCCACTTGCCGCAGCTGCTCGGGAAGGCGGTCACCTTCTGGACCTTCAGGTCAGGGAAGGAGCTCTCACGCACCTTGAAGTCCGGGAACGAGGTGACGAACTGGACCTTGCCGAAGAGCTGCTTGCCGTTGAAGGTGCAGTCGCACTTGATGCGCCCGCAGTTCGCCACCACGTCGGGGGCGCGGTCGGGCTGCCGGTCGACGGCGGCATCCGGGGCGGAGTCGCGACTGGCGTCCCCCGCGGCGTCGGCCGGCGTGCCGCCATCCGCCGTGCGCGCCATGTCCGGCGTCGAGCTCACGTCGCTGCCCAGATCCCTGGCCGGCGTCGAGTCACGGAGAGCATCGACCTTCACGTCTTCCCGGTCGCCGCCGCAGGAAGCCACCATCAACACGAAGTACAGCCCGGCTTTTTTCATCAGAACCTGCTCGTCACCGCAAGGAAGGTCATCTTCTCGTTCGTCTCACGCAGGCGACCCGCCAGGGTGCGAACGAAGTTCCACAGGAGGTCATAGGCCAGGTCCCGGTCGACGAACAGCAGGTCGGCCAGGTGCTCCTTGCTGATGACGAACAGGCGCGCCTTCTCGTGGACGGTGGCGTCCGCGCTCCGCGGGAAATCATCGATGAGCGCCATCTCGCCGAAATAGTCGCCGGTCTTCAGCACCGCCAGCGCCTCCTCGCCCATGCCGGGGATCATCCGGGAGATGCGCACGGCACCGTCCAGGATCAGATACACCTTGTCGCCGCCGTCGCCCTCCTTGAAGACGACCGTGTTCTTCTCGTGCTGTTCGCTCTCGCCCAGCGCGGCGATCCGCTTGAGGTAGACGGGGCCGAGGCCGGAGAACAGGTTGATCCGCGCGAGCAGATCGACGGTCTGGTCAACGGCGGCGCCCTCGGTCACGTGGTCTGTTTACCCTCGCTCCGGGGCCGCGTCTACGGCGGCCTTGTCCGACGTCTGCAGCTTCTTGCAGTTCGGGCACCACCAGCGGTGGTTCTCCGAGCCCGGGATCACCCGGACCACGGCGGACTGCCCGCAACCGGGGCACTTCAGGTCTTTCGTCACGGGGGCGTTCATGATCAGTGCGACAGGAAGCGCTCGGCGTCGATCGCCGCCATGCAGCCGGTGCCCGCGGCCGTCACCGCCTGCCGGTATACGTGGTCCGCCAGGTCCCCGCAGGCAAATACCCCCGGGATGTTGGTCGCCGTCGAGCCAGGCCTCGTGATGAGGTACCCGGCCGCGTTCATGTCCAGCTGCCCCTTGAACAGCTTCGAGTTCGGCTCGTGCCCGATGGCGATGAATACGCCGCCCACCGGCAGGAGGCGCGTCTCGCCGGTCTTCGTGCTCTTGAGGCGCATGCCGGTCACACCCGGCTTGGGCAGGTCACCGACGATCTCCTCGATGACCGCGTTCAGCACGAACTCGATCTTCGGGTTCCGCCTGGCGCGCTCGAGCATGATCTTCGACGCGCGGAACTCCTCGCGCCGGTGCACGACGTAAACCTTGGTGCCAAACCGGGTGAGGAAGGTCGCCTCCTCCATCGCCGTGTCGCCGCCGCCGACGACCGCCAGGTCCCGTCCCTTGAACAGCGCTCCATCGCAGGTGGCGCAGGCCGACACACCGTAGTTCTGGAACTTCTTCTCCGAATCGATGCCCAGCCACTTGGCCGAGGCCCCCGTCGCAAGGATCACCGCCTCCGCCGTCACCACCTCGTCGCCCGCCGTCACCTTGAACGGCCGCTTCGACAGATCCACGGCGGTCACGTCCTGCGTGCGCACCTTGGTGCCGAAGCGCTCCGCCTGCTTCTTGAACAGCTCCATCAGTTCGGGCCCCTGCACTCCGGCGGGAAAACCGGGATAGTTCTCGACCTCGGTGGTGATCATCAGCTGCCCGCCGGGGATCGTGAGCGGCTCGATCAGCGCCCCGCCCCCTTCGTACAGGAGGGGCTCGAGGTTGGCGCGGCCGGTGTAGACCGCGGCGGTGTAGCCGGCGGGACCGGACCCGATGATGACGACCTTGTGGTGCTCGGGGGAGGACATCGAGGCGGGTATTCTAGCGCTTCCAACGGCCGGAGCGACCGCCTCGTTTCTCTTCCAGGCGCACGGCGAGGATCTCCACGCCTTTCTCTGCTCCCTTGACCATGTCGTAGATGGTGAGCGCGGCGGCCGCGGCGCCGACCATGGCCTCCATCTCGACCCCGGTGCGGTCGTGGGCGTGGACCTCGACGCGGACGCGGACGCCGGGCAGCTTGCGGTCGGCGGTCAGCACGACGTCCGTCCCCACCACCCGCACCGGGTGACACAGCGGGATCCACTCCGCCGTGCGCTTGAGCGCCGCGATCGCCGCGATCCTTGCGGTCGCCAGCACGTCGCCCTTCTTGCCCGAGCCCTCCTCGACCAGCGTCAGGGTCGCCCGCGACATCTTCACCACCGCACTGGCAACGGCGACGCGATCCGTCTCCGGCTTGGCCCCGACATCGACCATGCGCGCGCGGCCGCGCCCATCCAGATGGGTCAGCCTAGATCGCGAACCCGAAGTAGCTTTTGGCATTCCGGAAGCAGATATCCTGCACCATCCCGCCCAGGAGCGCGCGGTCGTTCGGCAGGAGGCCCCGCTCCACGTCGTTGCCGATCATGTTGCACAGGAGGCGCCGGAAGTACTCGTGGCGCGAATACGAGGTGAAGCTGCGCGAGTCGGTCAGCATGCCCACGAAGCGCGAGAGCAACCCCATGTTGGACAGCACGTTGATCTGCTTCTCCATGCCGTCGAGCTGGTCGAGGAACCACCACGAGCTGCCGAACTGCATCTTCCCCGGCACGCTGCCATCCTGGAAGTTGCCGAGCACCGCCGCGAAGGTCTCGTTGTCGGCCGGGTTCAGGTTGTAGAGGATGGTCTTCGCCAGCTGGTTGTTGGTGTCGAGCCCGTCGAGGAAGCGCGCCAGCGGCGCCGCCTGCGGCCAGTCGCCGATGGAATCGAAGCCGGTGTCGGGACCCAGCGTCCGCTGCGCCCGGGTGTTGTTGTTGCGCATCGCCCCGAGGTGAAACTGCTGCACCCAGCCCCGAGCGTGATCCCACAGCGCCATCTCGTGGATCAGCGCCGAACGGAACTTCTCCACCTCGTCGGGAGACACGGCCTTCTTCATCCGGGCCTTGGCGAAGGTGGCCTCGATCTCCGCCTCGGTGTACGCAACCGAGTAGATGCGATCGAAGCCGTGGTCGGAAGCGCGGCAGCCACTGTCGTGGAAGAAGTCGTGCCGCTTCTTCAGCGCCTCGCGGAACGCCGCCAGCGTGCCGATGGACGACCCTGTCGCCGCCTCCAGCTTGCCGACCCACTCGTTCCACAGCGGAAGGTCGTGCAGCGCGATCGCCTTGTCCGGCCGCCACGTCGGCAACAGCTTCGTGAAGGCGTTCGGACTCTGCGCGTGCTTGCGGTGATGCTCGAGGCTGTCGACCGGGTCGTCGGTGCTGCAGACCACCAGCACGTTGAACCTGCGCAGGAGGCCCTGGGTCGTGAAGTCGGGCTGGGCCAACAACCGATTGCAGTGATCGAAGATCTCGCGTGCCGTCGACGGCCCCAGCAGCTTGCCGCGGATACCGAACGGCGACGCCAGCTCCATGTGCGTCCAGTGGTAAAGCGGGTTGCGCAGCGTGTACGGGACCGTCTTGGCGTAAGCCTCGAACTTCTCCCAGGCCGGGGCGTCGCCGGTGCAGAAGCGCTCGGCGACGCCATTGGCGCGCATCGCCCGCCACTTGTAGTGGTCGCCGTCGAGCCAGATCTCCGTGAGCGACTTGAACTGATGGTCGGCTGCTATCTGATCAGGCGGTAGGTGGCAGTGGTAGTCGATGATCGGCTGGGTCTTCGCGTACTGGTGGTACAGCTCGACCGCGGTCTTCGTCTGGAGGAGGAAATCTTCGTCGAGGAATGGCTTCACGGGGCCGTCGATGGTAGCGCATCTTTCAGCGACCGATTCGTGAAACGAAGATCCCGCTGGCGATCAAAACGATACCGAAAAGCCAGCGCAAGCGAGGCACCCAGGAGCTGTGCGTGCGACCGTCTTCCCGCTCGATGCGCAGCATCTCGATGTAGGGGATCGGACCGCGGCGGTACCAGCCGGTGACGGTGACGACGCTCCCGATCAGCTCCTTGACGCGGAAGAGGCCGAACCACCATTCGAGAAACCGCAGCGGCTGCTGGTAGTCGAGGAAGATGAGGCCCGTGTCGTCGCGCAGCACCAGGTCCTCCGAGACGATCAGCCCCGGCACACCGCGGCCGACAACGGTACCGCGCACCGTACAGGCCACACCGCGCACCGGTGACACCTTGATGCGTCTGAGCAGCGACGACACCTTGAACTCGGAGTGACCGTCGGGCGCGCGGTACGAGAACCAGCTGCTCATCAGCGATCCGAATCCGGCGACGATGAGACCGGCCGCCAGCGCCAGCTCGGGCCGCCGCCCCGCCGCCAGCGCGCCCAGCAGCGCCACCAGGAACCCGACCACGGGCAACGCGCGCACGAAGACATCCACGACGAACTCGTCCCAGTAGCTCTCGGGCTTCTTGCGATCGAACGTCACCAGCGGCGTCTGCCCGGCGCGCGACGACAGCGCCGCCAGGTGCAGGAGGCGCCTGGCCGGCAGCGGATGGGTCGAGTGCAGCTCGAAATACGCCGCCCAGGGGTTCCACAGATCCCACTGCATCGCCGCCAGCATGCTGTCCCGGGAAAAGGTGCCGCCCGACGAACTGGCCGCCGTCAACGCCAGCGCCGCCTGCGGATCGAAGATCCCCAGCGCGCGCACCATCCGCCCGTCCGCGGCTTTCCCCTCGGCGGGCGCCGTGCCGGCGAGGCCGTAGGCCACCTTCACCAGCGCGCTGGCCAGCGCGTTCGGGTCCCTGGTCACGTCGGCGGCGAACCTGTCGGCGTGGTACTCGCGCGTGCGCGACAGCCACAGCACCAGGTACTGCGTGAAGACGTAGAGGACATAGGCGCCGATGGCCACGGCGCGCGCCTGCTCGGCCTTCTTGCCACGCAGGCGGATCAGCGTCCGGTAGAGGTAGTACAGAAATAGCGGCGCCAGCCCGGCGATGGTCATCACCACCACGTCCCAGTGCTTGACGTGCCCCAGCTCGTGCGCCACGACGGCTTCGCGTTCCTTCTCGTCGAGAAGCTCCAGCAGCCCGCGCGTCACCACCAGACGCGCGTTGCCGGGGTGGTGCCCGTAGGTGAAGGCGTTCGGCGCCCCATCATCGATGATGCCGATGCGCGGGACGGTCAGGCCCTGCTCGCCGCAGACGCGGTCCAGGAACGCGCGCAGGTGCCCGGGTAGCTCGGCGTCCCACGCGCAGCTCTGCGCCACCCTCAGGAAGAAATCCATCAGGAAGGGGCCCAGCAGGTACTGCACGACCACGAAGCCCATGCCGATGGCGATCGACGGGCCGGGGGGCGCGCCGTTCTCGACGGCGACGATCACCGCCAGGGTGACGATCCCGTACAGCAGCGCCAGCACCCCCGCCGCTCGCAGCCCCAGCTGCGGCACCTTGGGCATGGCGATCGCCCCCGCAGCTGTCGGCCGCTCCTGCGTGCGCGCCATCCGCGCCGCCGACGTCCGTGCGAAGCCGCTGCCGGCGAACTTCTCCAGCTCGCCCCGGTCGAACCAGAGCCCCTCGCACTTGCCGCACCGATCGATCTTCAGGGACTCGACGCCGATCTCCGACAGATCGCCTGCGCAGCGCGGACACTTGCACCCCGCCCAGTTCGCCGTCGGCAGCCCCGCCTGAAGAGCGCGCGCGAAGTGCGCCGGCCGCGCGGTGTAGTGCAGCACTTCCCCCTTGTCCAGCCAGGTGCCGCCACAGCCGCCGCAGCGATCCAGGAGCACGCCCGGGTCGGTGTACACCTCACGCAGGGCGGTGGCGCATTTGGGGCAATCCACGTCGCCAGTATAATCCCGCCGGATGAATCGCCGGGCCTCACGGCTGCTGGGATCGATGTCGGTGCTGACCTTCGCCGGCACCTACCTGGCCGCCTGCATCGACTACTACCGGCGGTACACACCCGGCATCGCCCCCCGCCGCTACTGGTTGCCGCAGCTGGCTCAGATCTGGCTTCCGGGCCTCGTCGCCTCGCTGCTGCTGGCCGCCGCAGCCTTCGCCCTTCACAGGCGCGGGCGGGCCGACTAGATTCCGGCGGCCGTGCTCGCGCGTCTCTCCGAGCGACAGATGATGCTGCTGGTGCTCCTCTTCGGGGCGCTGCTGTACATCCCGTTCGCCGGCAGCTACGGCCTGTGGGATCCCTGGGAGACGCACTACGGCGAGGTCGCCCGCCAGATGACCTCGCGCGGCGACTACATCAGCCTGTGGTGGCCGGGCTCGCCGCTGGACGCCGACTTCTTCTGGTCGAAGCCGGTGCTGACTTTCTGGCTGATGAGCATCGCCATGAAAGTGGCCGGCATCGGCGGCGCGCACGCCCCCGCCGGGGAGATGGCGGTCTCCTCGACGGCCGAGTGGGCGCTGCGCGTGCCCTTCTGCCTCATGGCGCTGACGGCGCTGAGCGGCGTCTACCTGATGACCTCGCGCTTCGTGAGCCGCCGCGCCGGCGTCATCGCCACCGTGGCGCTGGCGACCTTCCCCATGTTCAGCCTGGTCGCCCGACAAGCCATGACCGACATGGCCTTCGTCGGCCCGATGACGCTGGCCCTCGCGCTGGGCGCCCTGGCGCTCTTCGAGGAGGACGACACCGAGCTGCCACGCCGCAGCCGCGTCGTCGGCCGGTGGACGCTGTCGTGGCCCCACCACCCGCTGTTCTACGTGACGGTCGGGCTCATCACGCTGACCGCGGTCCCACAGCTGGTGATCAATGCGCTACAGCTGTCGTGGCGCATCCACCCCAAGGTGCCGTTCGCGCTGCCGGGCGTGGCGGTGATGGCGCCGTACATCGCCGGCTTCGTCGCCTTCCTCACCTACTCGATGCGCACCCGCTACAGGGCGCCCTTTTACCTCTACATCGCCGCCATCCTGTGCGGGCTGGCGATCCTGGCCAAAGGGCTGGCCGGCCTGGGTCTGCCGGTCATCGTTTTTCTGGCGTACCTGCTGTTCACCTGGAACTGGAAGCGCCTGCAGCGCGCGCAGCTCCTCCACGGCGTTCTCGTGGCGCTGCTGGCGTGCGCGCTGGTGGCCATCCCGTGGCACAACGCCATGCTGATCCGCCACGGCACCGCCTTCTGGGCCGAGCTGTACGGCGACAACCACTGGCGCCGGCTGGTGTTCGGGCGCCACGGCGACCGCGGCAACTTCGAGTACTTCCTGCGGCAGCTGGGCTACGCCGTGTTCCCGTGGGTCGCCATCGCCCCCTCGGCGCTGATCTGGGCGGCGATGAGGCACGTCAAGGAGGGCCTGGATCGAAAGAAGGAGATCTTCTGGTTCGGGGCGATCTGGTTCGTCTCGGCGTACGCGATCGTGTCGCTGTCGATGACCAAGTTCCACCACTACATCCTGCCGGCGCTGCCCGGCCTGGCCATCGTGGTCGGCTGCTTCCTGGACGATCTCATCACCAATGCCCGGTGCCGCGTGGCCAAGGTGATGGCCCTCATCGGCATCCCGCTGCTGGCGCTGGTGACGTTCGATATCACCATCGACACGAAGAGCGCGCAGCACTTCATCTGGCTGTTCGCCTACGACTACGTGAACGCGCCCGAAGGCCGCACCTGGCCCGTCGACCTGAGGTACGGCAAGGCGTTCATCGCCTTCGCGGGACTGTTCGGGGCCGGGGTGCTGCTGCTGGTCTGGAAACGCGCGCAGCGGGCCGTCGTCGCCGCGATGGGCGTCGTGGCCATCGTCTTCACCTTTTTCCTCCTGGACCGCTTCATGAAGCAGGTGTCCGACCGCTGGTCGCAAAAGCCGCTCGTCGCCGCCTATTACAAGATGCGCAAGTCACCGCAGGAGAAGTTGATCGCCTGGCAGATGTACTGGCGAGGCGAGAACTTCTACACGCAGAACGAGATCTACACGGGCCCGCCCGAGGAGCGCACGGTGTTCCTGGGCGACCGCAACGCCGAGAACCTGAAGGAGTACCTGGCGCGCAACCGAGGCCGCCGGCACTTCTTCCTGGTCGAGAAGACCCGATGGGGAACCCTGCAGAGCCTGATGCCCGCCGACGCCAAGAACGCGCTGAAGATCGTCGACGACCGGAACAACAAGTTCTACTTGGCTGCTGCCGAGCTGTGAGCAGGAACGGGAAAGATCAGACTCTTGTCGTCGCCGGGCGTCTTCTCGCGCGGGCCGGTCTGTAGACGGGCGCCCTCACTCATCTCCCACATGATGCCGAGGCCGATGACCGACAGGCCAGTCACGAACAGCGAGGCGCGCGACCAGCGGTTCCAGCGCTCGCCGTCGGCGTCCTTGTCGGCAAACTGCCGTCCGGCCAGCCCGCCGGCCTCGTAGTCCCGGCGCAGGTCCTTCTCGACGCCGTGGCCGACCACGGCCGTGCCGACCGCCGCCACCGCGCTGACCACCACGAAGCCGATCAGCACGTTGCGCGCCGTCTTGCGGTTCGAACCACTGCCGCATCCCGCGAACAGCATGAGGGCCACGACCACGGCCATCGCGCGCATCAGTTACCTCCCGCCTCGGTGCTGGTGGCGTCCGCGCCGGCGTCCCTGGGGGCGACGCAGCTCCGGTTGGTGCTGCAGGACAGCCCCGTCGGGCAGTCCTCGTCCACCCGGCAGCTGCGGGGCGCGCAGACGCCGGCGACGCACACGAAGCCCGTCGGGCACTCCTTGACGTCGTTCGACGCGCAGGCAAGCGCGTGGTCGCGGGTGATCCGCGGTTGCGAGTAGCAGCTCAGGACCAGGAGGAGGCTCGCGGCGAGTCGCACCCTCGCTTTCTTATCACTTCGACCCCGGCTGGCGGAAGTCACCCGTTAGCCCTTGTGGGTCATTGTCCTGCCGCCCGGCGATGACTACGCTGCGATCAGTGCCGAACCACAAGGCCCCCTGGTTGTTCGCAGGAGCCGCGGCGCTCGCCGCCTGTGCCGCGCAGATCGATGCCCAGCCAGCGTTGGTCGGCCCCGACGGCTCGGTCGAGCAACCCGGAGACACACGAGCCGGGGACGCCCAGGCCGCCCCGGTCGCCGACGGCCCCCGGTCGCTCCCGGCCGACAGGACGCCCACCCCCGACGCATCGGGCGAGGCCAGTCCACCCCTCCCGACGTCGGGCCGCGTGCTCGACTTTCAGTCCGGCTTTCTTCACACGTGCGTGTTGCACCTGGCGGGCACCGTCAGTTGCTGGGGCGCGAATGCCAGTGGTCAGGTCGGCGACGGCACGCAGACCACACGGACGCGACCCGTGCCCATCGCCGGTCTTGCCGACATCGTCCAGGTCGATCTGGGCGCCTCTCACACCTGCGCCGTCGGCAAGAACGGCAAGGTGTGGTGCTGGGGCAAGAACAACGCACTCCGCCCGACCGAGGTGGCCGGCCTGGCCGCGCCGGTGAAGGACATCGGCCTCGGCGATGGCCACACCTGCGCTCTTATCGATGACGGCCGGGTGACGTGCTGGGGCGACAACGATTCGGGCGAGCTGGGCGACGGCACGACCACGGCGCGCCCCCAGCCAGTACTCGTCACCGGCCTGACCGACGCTGTGCAGGTCAGCGCCGGGGTCGGCCACACCTGCGCCCGCCGCCGCGCTGGCGACGTCGTCTGCTGGGGCGACGGCACCAACGGCGTCCTCGGCAACGGAGCCTCGGGCGATCGCCTGACCCCCACCCCCGTCGTCGGCCTGACGGATGCCATCCAGATCGCCGCCGGCGCCTACCAGAACTGCGCCCTGCGCGCGAACCGCTCGGTCGTCTGCTGGGGCCGCAACAACCGCGGCGAGCTGGGCATCGGCACCCTGGGAGGCGGCAGCTCTCGCCCCGTGCCGGTGATGGGCGTCGAGGACGCGGTGCAGGTCGTTTCAGGCCAGCACTTCGAGTGCGCCCGGCACGGCGGCGGCCAGGTGACCTGCTGGGGCGACAACCGCTCGGGACAGATGGGCGGCGGCTCGACCCTCCCCGAGTTCCAGCCGACGCCGCAGCGGATCCCGGGCATCACCGACGCCGTCGAGCTGGAGACGGGCGGCTACCACATCTTCGTCACCCGCCGCGCCGGCAGCCCGGTCTGCTGGGGTGCCGGCTCCAGCGGGCAGCTCGGCCTGGGCGACACGGCCCGGCGCACGACGCCGACTGCGGTTCCAGGGCTGTAACTCACCGCCTGGTCGACTCGGCGACGGCTGCCAGAAGTTCCGCCGGATTGGTTGCGAAGAACTCCACGTAACCGCAATTCCCGCACACGCGCGCGGTCAGCTCGCTCTTGACCTCGCCTTTGAACAAGAAGGCGTCGGGGTCCTTGTACACGGCGACGGTGAGGTCATCCTGCGCAAATTTTTCCCGGCGATCGAGGATCCGGACGCCATCGATCAAGACCGTCGAGTTGCACTTGGGGCAAGTGTTCATGGGCAGTGAACAGAGAGTACCAAGCTAAGCTGCCGCCCATGCGCCCCCGGATCGACCCCACGCCCATCTTCGATCTCTTCCGCGGCTCGTACGCCACCGAGATCCTCACCGCAGCCGTCGCCCACTTCCGCCTGTTCGAGCGGCTGCCCCTGAGGCTGAGCGAGCTGGGCCTGGCCGAGCGCCCCGCCCTGGTGCTGACCACCGCCTTGCGCGCCATGGGTCTGCTGACCGCGGAAGGCGACCGCCTGGTCGCCACTCCGATCGCCCAGGAGCACCTGGTGCGGGGCGCCCCGTTCGACATCAGCGGTTACATCGGCCTGGCCGCCTCATCGCCGGGCGTCCAGGCGCTGATCGAGCGCCTGACCACCAACCAGCCCGTCTCCGGCGCCACCGGCACCGCCTTCATCTTCCGCGAGGGCCTGACTTCCGCCATGGACCAGGAGGAGAGCGCCCGGCACTTCACCCTGGCGCTCGCCGGACGGGCCAACAACGTCGCCCCCGTGCTGGCCGAGCGCTACCCTCTGGACGGGGCCCGCGTGCTGCTGGACGTGGGCGGCGGCACCGGTATCTACGCCATCGCCTGGCTGAAGCGGCACCCGGGTCTGCGCGCCATCGTCTGGGATCGCCCCGAGGTGCTGAAGGTCGCCGCCGAGCAGGCCGCCAGCCACGGCGTCGCCGACCGTCTGGAATGCCGTGCGGGTGACATGTTCACGGACGAGGTGCCGGCGGCGGACGTGGTGCTGCTGTCGAACATCCTCCACGACTGGGACGTCCCCCGGTGCCGGGCGCTGCTGCGGCGGCTGGTGGACGCGCTCCCGGCCGGAGGGCGCCTGCTGGTCCACGACGTGTTCCTGGACGACGACCTGGGCGGGCCGCTGCCCGTGGCCCTGTACTCGGCGGCACTGTTCACGCTGACGGAGGGCCGGGCGTACAGCGCGGCGGAGTACCGGGCGTGGTTGCGCGAACTGGGGTTGAAGGTCGGCGAGGTGGTGACGACGCTGGTTCACTGCGGGGTGCTTGCGGCGCTCAAGTGACGCCCGCGACTCGCGTCAGAACACGTCGAACGCCGCGTCGCCGGTGACCGCGATGACATCTCCCATGACGGTGGAGCCCTCGACCTTCCTGAAATCGACGTTCAGCGTGAGGGTGACCGTCTTTCCGGAGATCGACTTCACGGTGATGGTACCGCCCGTGGCCCGGTACGAGACCTTCGTCGGGAAGATGGGCATGGCCTTCTCCGCGGCCGTCCACTCGTGCACGAAGGCTGCGGCGTAGTCCGAGGCCTGCGCGCCCATCGGCACCGCGGGCGGGGCCGCCGTGATGGTGACGTCAGTGGGGGCCGTGACCTTGATGACCTTGCCCGCAGTGAACGTCGGTCCAAGGATGTTCAGGGAGGCGCTCGCCAGGCACTGGGTCGTGCCGTTGACGGTTCGACTCTCGAAGCCTCCATTCCAGGTCACGTTCCTGCTGTTGCCGACGACCGCCACGACGAGCTTCGCCGGTGATGCCCCGAGCCCCATGGTGTTCGAGCCCGTGATGGCGATCGACCCGTCTGCCGATGGCATCCGCGCACAGGCGCCCGAGCCGGTACTCCCACCGGTAGCGCTGGCGTCGGAGCGAGCGGGCGTGGAATCGTCGGAGCTGCCACAGCCCCAGGGCGCAAACACAAAGGTCGCCACAGCCAGGACACCGAAAACCTGCATGCGTCGGTTCATGAGGACATCAACCTTAACACCGAGAGGTTCCGCGGCTACCTGGGAGCGATGACTTCGAGTTTCGGGAAGTAGTTCTTGTAGCGTCGCGGGTCTCGGGTCAGGACTCGGAAACCCGCCACGGCTGCGTGCGCGCCTATGTAGAAGTCGGGAAGCGGCGACGTCCGAGTCCCACCGCGCCGCTGGTACTTGAGGAAGGCCTTGCCAGCGAGAAAGCCGGCCTCGTACGGTAGCGGTTCGCGAGTGTAGATGCTGGGTGGAACTGCCGCCTCGAGATCCTCGATACGCCGAAATCCGATCGAGAGCTCCGCGTAGATGAGCGGGTTGATCGCCAGCCTGGCTTCGTTGGCGGCGGTTTCGAGTGCCCGCGACGACCAAGCGAACCAGACCGGATCGTTGGTGGCGATGTCGAGCAGGACGTTGGTGTCGACGAGAACGGGTTTCATCCGCGACGCGTGAGCGCGAGGATCTCGTCGGTGGTCATCTGGATGTCTCCCCGGCCACGCAACCGCGCGACCGCATCAGCACCGCGGCTGCGGGCACGCTTCGCCGGAATCTTCACAAGGCGAGCCGAGTTTCCACGTATCTCGAAGTCCACTTCGGTGTTCGGAAGGAGCCCGAGCTTCTCGCGAACCTCGATCGGGATGGTGACTTGACCCTTCGACGTGATGCGCATGGTATTACTCTTACCGGTAATACTACGTCTGGCGAAAACGAGGGGCAAGCGCCTCGGGGGAGTCACGGCGCCGGCGGCGCGTCGCTGGTCGGCATGAGCGAGCGCAACTGCGCCTTCACGGCGTTGTGGGCAGCATTCGCGGCGATGTTGGTCCATTCGTACGGGTCCGCGTCGTGGTCGTACAGTTCCTCGCTGCCATCCCGGTAGCGGATGGCGCGCCACGCCTCGCTGCGCACGGCATGGTTTCCGGGCCCCATTGTGGTCAGCGCCGGGCGGTCCCAGGCCGCGTTCGGGTTGCGCAGCAGCGGCGCAAGGCTCACCCCTTCGACGTGAGGTGGCACGGGCAGGCCCGCCAGTTCTGACAGCGTCGGGTAGATGCTCATGAAGTCGACGGTGCGCGCGCTGCGGCCGTCGGGCCGGGTCAGCCCCGGGACCACCCAGACGAGCGGCGCGTTCGTCGCCTCTTCCCAGAGCGTCTCCTTGCGCCAGTGGTGCTTCTGGCCAAGATGCCAGCCGTGGTCGCCGTACAGCACCACGATGGTCTTGTCGCGGTGAGGGCTGGCATCGAGCGCGTCCAGCACCACGCCGATCTGCTCGTCGACGAAGGTGCCGGCAGCCAGGTACGCCTGGACCGCGCGGGCCCAGGCGTTGGTGGCGCTGGCGGCCAAGATCTGGTCGTGGTCGCCGTTGTCGGCGATCCGGCGGGCGACCGGCGGCAGATCGTTCAGGTCGTCCTCCTTCACGACCGGCAGCTTGATCTGATCGAGCGGGTGCATGTCGAAGTACTTGCGCGGGACGTACCAGGGCAGGTGCGTTTTCTTGAAACCGACCGCGAGGAAGAACGGCTTGACGTACGTCTGCTTCAGCTTCATCGCCGCCCAGCTGGCCATCTTCGCGTCGGCCATGGCCGAGGTCGGCGCGTCCAGCGGACCCCAGTCGAGCTCGGTGTTCACCCCCTGGTAGGGGACGCTCGGCGGGCGTGGGTTGCCGCCCTCGTTGAAATACTCATTCCAGAAGTCGGGCGAATCATCCGGACCGCCCGATTCGTGGAAATGCTTGCCCGTGGCCATAGTCTGGTAGCCGTTCTCCTTGAAGTGCCGCGGCAGCGTGACGATGTCCTTCACCACCGCGTACCAGTCATGGTTGTTGCTGTAGATGCCCGTCGATGACGGACGCCTGCCGCTGAGGAGGGCCGACCGGCTGGGCATGCACAGCGGTGCCGCGGTGTAAGCACGGGTGAAGGTGACCCCTCGTTTCGCCAGGCGATCGATGTTTGGCGTTAGCGCCTGGGTGTTGACGCCCAGGTGACCGACCCACGTGTTCAGATCATCGATGGCGATGAACAGGACGTTCGGGGTGTAACCGAGGCTCGGGGGGACGGCGTCGGTCCGGCCATCGGAGCGCGGCGCCGTGTCGGGGCTGGTGTCCGGCGGCGTGCTCGCGTCGCGCCGGCCGTCGGCCATGTCGATCGGGCGGTCGCGGGCGAGACGATCCGCCTCCTCGGCCGCGTCCGGATCGCCGCCGGCATCGACGGTCGCCCGCGACCCGGCACTGGCGCCGCACCCGACCGTCACCACCAGAACGAGAGTCAGAAGCCGCATACAGAAAGGTTGTGCAAATAACGTTCCGTCGTCCGGACGCGGTTTTCTGTGACGGGCGCGCGGCCTCCTGCACCGCACCCGCGGCACTCGGGACCGCACATTGCTCCGTGCATACCATCCCGTCACGGCAAACTCGGCGCGTGGCCAGCGGTGGCTCAGGTCAGGTCTAGCTACAGCGACCCTGGCAGTCACCTGCAGTGCCCCAAGCCGAGCTTCAATCGTACCTGGGGGAGATGGGCGCGCGCCAGCGCCTCGGCTTATCGCACCAAGATCCAAGCGCCACGCGCGTGTCAGCGACGTTCGCGCCCGGGCGTCCGGCGCGGCGCTTGATGTCGGGAGGGAAGTTCGTCACCGGCCGTCGGTGGACGGTCCGGGATCTTCGCAAGCACCGCTTCGAACTTCGAGCGCGATCCGCGCCGCGCCCGCTCATCGAGGTACTCCTCCGTCATCAGCGCTGCGACCTTCTCAGCCACCGCCGAGTTGATCAGTTGGTTGATGGAGATCCCCTCCTGCGACGCAAGCTCTCCGAGCTTGCGATGCATCGATTCCGGAAGCCGTAGGCTCAGCGTACTCATCTTCCACCTCCGATCTTCTTGAAGAACTCTCCCGGGCGGAGCACTCCGATCCCGAATTGCTCGGCCTGAGAAAAATCGCGCACATGTGCAACTCGCGGCGGAGTTCCGGCTGCGGGGGATGGAGACAGCCGCCTGCGAGCGTCGCGGCGTTCGAGGGCGGCCATCTGCCCGGTGCCGGGAATGTGGCGCGCGGCGGCTACGGAGCTGAGGCACGGAACCCATCAAGACTGTTGAGCTTTGGTTCGTGCCTGCGCCTTCGGTCTTCCCTTCGTGTCTGAACTGATCTAGAAACTAACACCTCGTCTGACGCGGTAGGAGAAAACGATGCTCAACAAGCTTGCAGTTCCTTTGTTCGTTCTGGGGTTCGCGGTCTACGGCTGCGGCGCTGATGGGAAGAAAACCGGTGATGGTGGCACGGCCGGTAAGGGCGGCAGCGGCGGCTCGGCTGGTTCGGGCGGCAGCGGCGGCTCGGCTGGCTCTGGCGGCGCTGGTGGTGCCCGTGACGGTGGCGCTGACTCGCGCACCGATGCTGCTGGCCCTCGCGACGGCGGTGGCGACGGTGGCGCAGCCTGGGCCGGCTGCACGATGAATGACTACCCTGGCGTGAACGCGGACACGTTCTGCGCCAAGTACGGCGAGCTCTGCGGCTTCAGCGGCGTGTACGCCACCATGGCCGCCTGCACGGCGAACTACGGCGCTACGTCCGGCAACAATCGCTCCTGCCGAGCTGGGCACCTCTGCAACGCCTCTACTTACGCAGCCGGAAGCGCACTGCGGACCACCCACTGCGGTCACTCGACCGGCACCGGTCCCTGTAACTAACCCCTCCTCAGAACATCGAAAAACACGCCCGGCGCGCCTCTTGGGCCCGCCGGGCGTTTTCTTTTTCAGCCGCTACTCGTACTTCTGGATGGCCTCGCCGTCGCTGCTGCTGCCGGCGTCGCGCTCCATCTCTTCCCAGTAAAACTCGGGCCAGTGACGGTCGTCGCCGCGGGTCTCGGTGCGCTGGGTCGTCTGGTCTTCTTCCCGCATCCGCTCCTGGACCAGCAACGCGTGTGCCATGGGCGCTCTCAGGGGAACGGCCGGGTTCTGGGAACGATGGGTAACACGCGTCGTGACTCGCGTTACCGCGTCGTGACGAGGGCGGGCCGATGCGTTGACACTGATGTGTGTGGGTGGCAGTATTCGCGCCCTCCGCGCGGGTAAAACGTGCTCAAGGCCTTCAGCATCTTCAGCGGCAACGCCAACCGGGAACTCGCGGAGGCGATCTGCCGTTTCCTCGAGACGCCGCTCGGACACGCGCAGGTGACCCGGTTCGCGGACGGCGAGGTGTACGTCGAGATCCAGGAGAACGTCCGCGGCTCGAATTGCTTCGTGGTGCAGCCGACTTGCACGCCCGTCAACGACAACCTGATGGAGCTGCTGGTGATGATCGACGCGCTCAAGCGTGCGTCGGCCGGATCGATCATCGCGGTCATCCCTTACTTCGGGTACGCGCGCCAGGACCGCAAGGCGAAGCCGCGCACGCCGATCTCGGCGCGGCTGGTGGCGGACCTGCTGACGGCGGCAGGCGTGGACCGGGTGCTGTCGGTCGACCTGCACGCCGGCCAGATCCAGGGCTTCTTCAACATCCCGGTGGACCACCTGTTCGCGATGCCGGTGCTGATGGAGTACCTGCGCGGCAAGTTCAGCGCGGACGCGGTGATCGTGTCGCCGGACGCGGGCGGCGTCGAGCGGGCGCGCGCGTACTCGAAACGCCACGGCGGCTCGCTGGCTATTATTGATAAGAGGAGGCCCGCCGCCAACGTCGCCGAGGTGGTCAACATCATCGGCGACGTCAAGGGGCGCGACGCCATCATCGTCGACGACATGATCGACACGGCCGGGACGCTGTGCGCGGCTGCGAACGCGGTGATGGAGCACGGCGCGCGGGCGGTCTACGCCTGCGCCAGCCACGGCGTGCTGTCGGGGCCGGCGGTCGAGCGGATCATCGCCTCGCCGCTGCAAGAGGTCATCTTCACGGATTCGATTCCGCCCAAGGCGGAGTTCAAGGGTTCACCGAAGTTCCGCGTGCTGTCGGTGGCACGTCTTCTGGGTGAGGCGGTCAAGCGCATTCACCTGGGGGATTCGATCAGTTCACTGTTCATCTAGTAGGGGCTCACATGGATTTCGCCAAGGTCAACATCGAGGTTCGCACCCAGTCCGGCAAGGGCGCCGCCCGCAAGGCGCGCGCGGTAGGCAAGATTCCGGGTGTGCTGTACGGCCACAAGGAGCAGCCGGTGTCGGTCATGATCGACCCGCACGCGCTGGTGAAGGCGCAGGACAAGGAGCGCCGGCGCAACACGGTCTTCGCGCTACAGCTGGCCAGCGAGGGCAAGTCGCAGGAAGTGACGGCCATGATCCGCGACGTCCAGATCCATCCGATGTCACGGCAGATCGTGCACGTCGACTTCATCCGCGTCAGCATGGACGAAGAGGTGAAGGTGACCGTGCCCCTGATCCTGGTCGGCACCCCGGTCGGCGTCATCGACGGCGGCAACCTGCACCACAGCCTGCACTCCCTGCCGATCGCGGCCAAGCCGGACGCGATCCCCAGCAAGGTCGAGGTGGACGTCAGCGCGCTGAAGGTCGGCGACGCTCTGCACGTCGGCGACATCAAGCTGGTCCCGGGCATCCGCGTGCTGCTCGATCCGAAGGAGCCCCTGGCCTCGGTCGTCGCGCCTCGGGCAGAGAAAGAGGAAGTCCCGGCAGCAACAGCGGTTGCGGTCGAAGGCGCTGCGGCGGTTCCGGCCGAGGGCGGCGCGGCGGCTCCGGCGGCGGCTGGCGGCGACAAGGCCGCGGCGGCAGCTCCCGCCGACAAAAAGGGCGGCGAGAAAAAGGGCGGCGAGAAGAAGGGCAAGTAAACGGGGTCGACGAGCCCTACCGTGCGGTTGGTGGTGGGGCTCGGCAACCCGGGCACGCAGTACCAGGGCAACCGCCATAACGTCGGTTTCATGGTGGTGGACGAGCTGCTCCGGCGGGCCGGTGGGCCTGCCGGGCGCAGCACGTTCGGGGCGGTGGTCGCCGTGGGGCCGCGGGCCGCCCAGCGGGTTCTGTTCTGCAAGCCGATGGAGTTCATGAACGTCAGCGGCCAGGCGGTCGCGCGCGTGGCGCAGTTCTGGAAGGTGGGCCCCGCGGAGACGGTGGTGGTACACGACGAGCTGGACCTGCCCTTCGCGCAGTTGCGGCTGGCTCCGGGCGGCGGGCCGGGCGGGCACAACGGGCTGCGGTCGATCATCGCCGACTGGGGGACCCCGGATTTCGCCAGGGTTCGCGTGGGGATCGGGCGGCCGCCACCCGGCAGTGACGTGGCGGGCTATGTGCTGACGAACTTCCCGCGCGCCGAGCAGACCGAGCTGCCCCACCTGGTATCCGAGGCCGCCGACGCCGTCGAGGCGATGCTGCGCGAGGGGGTCACGCCGGCCATGAACAAGTTCAACGTGAAAAAAAAGAAATAACGGGTAAAGTCCCGCCTTTCCTCCTTGTCCGGGGGGCCTAGCCGCCCGGGCCAAACGTCCATAAGGGGATTCACAATGGCAGAGAAACGATACGGATCGTCCGCGGACATTCCCGGGCGCAAGCGCGAGTACGAGACCATCTTCATCCTTCGTCCCGACATCACCAACGAGCAGATCGGGACGGTGAACACCAAGATGCGCGGTGTGATCGAGACCGGCGGCGGCAGACTGCTGAAGGTCGACAACTGGGGCCGCCGCAAGCTGGCCTACGAGGTGAAGAAGCAGCTCAAGGGCGTCTACCTCTTCTGGAATTATCTCGGCGATGCGGGGCTGGTCGAGGAGATGGAGCGCAACCTGCGGCTGACCGACTCGGTCATCCGCTATTACTCGGTGAAGATCGCCGAGAACGTCGACGCGACCACCAAGACGTCGGAAGTCACCGACGAGACGTTCGCCAAGGCCTCGGTGCCGGCAGCGGACGAAGAGGCGATCGCGCTCGGTCAGGGTTCGCGCCCGTTCGGCGACGACGACGACGACGGTGGCTTCGACTTCGAAGAAGCCGTGTTCGGCACCAGCGACACGCCCCCGAGGAGAAGCTGAGCCATGGCCGCCAAGGAAAAAGACATGGATATGGGCGACGACGCAGCCGGCAAGGGAGCCGGGCGCAAGGTCGGACGCCGCAAGCCCTGCAAGTTCTGCGCGGACGAGAAGATCCTCATCGACTACAAGGACAGCGGTCTTCTGAAGTACTTCATCACCGACCGGGGCAAGCTGGTGCCGCGGCGTTTGTCGGGGAACTGCGCCAAGCACCAGCGCGAGGTTGCCACCGCCGTCCGGCGGTCGCGCATGATCGCGCTGATGCCCTTCGCAGTGACCGGGAACTAGGGAGGACAGGAACATGCGCCTCATCCTGAGAGAGAATCTGGACAACCTCGGCAGTGCCGGGGAAGTGGTCAGCGTGCGTGAGGGCTACGGGCGCAACTACCTGTTGCCGCGCGGCCTGGCCATCCCGGCGACGGAAAAAGACGTCAAGCGGCTGCAGCACGAGAAGCGGGTCGCGATGGCGCGGGCCACGAAGCTGGCCCACGAACTGGCCGGCGAGGTGGCGAAGCTGTCCAAGGTGTCGGTGTCGATCACCCGAGCGACCGGCGAGGGCGACAAGCTGTACGGGTCGGTGACGACCCGGGACATCGCCGAGGCGCTGCGCGAAAAGGGCGTCACCGTCGACAGCAAGCAGATCCAGCTGGCGGACCCGATCAAGGCCCTGGGCGACACCGAGGTGTCGATCAGGCTCGGCAAGGGTGCCATCGCCAAGGTCAAGGTCACCGTCGCCAAGAAAGAGTAGTCCACACGGGCACCGCCCATGTCGGATCTGCCCCATGTAGGATCTTCCGGCCGCAGCCCGCCCCACAACATGGAGGCGGAGCGGTCGGCACTGGGCGGCGTGCTGATCAAGCCGTCGGCCTTCGACGAGATGGCCACCGGCGTGGTGGCCGACGACTTCTTCCTGCCCGCCCACCGCGAGATCTTCGAGGCGATGGTGGCGCTGGACAAGCGCCGCGCGCCGATCGATCCGGTCTCGCTGGCGGACGAGCTGAAAGTGCGGGGCACGCTGCCGCGGCTGGAGGGCGGCGAGGGCTACCTGATGACGCTGGCAGCGTCGGTGCCCACGGCCGAGAACATCGGACACTACGTGCGGCTGGTGAAGGAGAAGGCGACGCTGCGCCGCCTGATCGCCGCCTGCGCCGAGGTGCAATCGCGCGCGTACGGCGAGTTCGGGAACTTCGAGGAGTTCCTGGACGAGGCGGAGACGTCTGTCTTCAAGGTGGCGCAGCAGAACCGCAAGGAGAGCTTCTCGCCGGTCGGCGACCACATGGCGAAGGTCCTGGAGGGGATCGAGGCGCGGGCGCGCGACCGCAGGGACGTCACCGGCGTGCCGACAGGCTTCAAGAAGTTCGACGAGATGACCTCGGGGCTGCAGCCCGAGAACCTGATCATCGTCGCTGCCCGCCCCGGCGTCGGCAAGACATCGTGGGCGGTGAACGTCGCCACGCACGCGGCCTTGGAGCACAACATGCCGGTGCTGATCTTCTCGCTCGAGATGTCGAAGTACGAGCTGATGGAGCGCATGCTCGCCGGCGAGGCGCGCATCGATTCCAGCCGGATGCGGCGCGGTTTCATCGAGTACGCCGACTGGAAGAACCGCATCTACCCGGCGGGCGGCCGCCTGTCGACGGCGCCGATCCTCATCGACGACTCGGCCTCGCCGACGATCCTGGAGATCCGGGCCAAGGCCCGGCGGTTCAAGGGTGACGTGCGGTATTTCAACGGCGAGCAGCAGCTGGGGTTGATCGTGGTCGACTACCTCCAGCTGGCGCGCGGCATGGGCGGCAAGCGCGACGACAACCGCGAGCGGGAGATCGCCGACATCTCGCGCGGGCTCAAGGCGCTGGCCAAGGATCTGAAGCTTCCCATCATTGCAGTGTCGCAGCTGAACCGCGGGCTCGAGAAGCGCGAGGACAAGAAACCGCAGCTGTCGGACCTTCGCGAGTCGGGCGCCATCGAGCAGGACGCCGACCTGGTGCTGTTCATCCACCGCGACGAGATGTTCAACCCCGAGTCGGCCGACAAGGGCAAGGCCGAGCTGGTGGTGGCCAAGAACCGCCACGGGCCGACGGGGAACGTCGCGCTGAGCTTCATCAAGGAGTACACCCGCTTCGAGAACTACGCCGAAGACGAGGAGCCGTACTGATGCGCGATGACGGGGCGGACGAGCCGCTCCTGGCGCCCGGTCAGCAGGTCAGCCGGTATCGGGTGGTGGAGCGAATCGGTGCGGGGGCCATGGGCGAGGTGTACCTGGCCGTCGACGATGCGCTGGGGCGACGGGCGGCGATCAAGGTGCTGGGGACGCGGCACGAGCGGAACGACACGGCCAAGCAGCGCTTCCTGCGTGAGGCGCGTGCCATCGCCAACCTGTCGCACCCGAACGTGATCACCGTGTACGAGGCGGGCCACGTCGGAAAGAAGATGCGGCCGTACTACGCCATGGAATTGCTGGAGGGTGGCGACACCCAGAAGCTGATCGACGAGCAGGAACGGCTGGCGAGCGGCATCGTGGCGCTGATCGGCGCCCAGGCGGCGGCCGGGCTGGGCGCGGCGGCGGCGTCGCAGATCATCCACCGGGACGTGAAGCCCGCAAACCTGGGGATCTCGTCGCACGGCGTGGTGAAGGTGACCGACTTCGGGCTGGCGAAATCCGTCACCGTCGACAAGAGCCTGACCGGCAAGGGGTACGTCGTCGGCACGGCGGACTACATCGCGCCCGAACAGGCGCGCGGCGAGGAACTGGACGAGCGGGCGGACGTCTACGCGCTCGGCTGCTCGATGTTCCACCTGTTGACGGGGCGGCCGCCGTTCAGCTCGGACGACGATACGCAGGTGTCGCGCTACGTGGCGGTGATGCGGGCGCACCTCGCGGCGCCCATCCCGGATCCGCGCGAGTACGCCGAGGTGGACGAGGATCTGGCCAAGCTGGTGATGCGGACAATGGCCAAAGACCGCGACCTGCGGCCGACGTTCGAGGAACTGGCGCCGATTCTTCACAAGCGGGCGCACAAGCTGGGCGGCGACCTGCCGCGCGTGAAGAACAAGACGTTCACCCTGCCGGACGTCGTCCCCAGTTCGTCCGGCGACACGTCGGCGTCGACGACGATGGAGGTGCGGCGGCTGCCAACGGTGTCCAGGACAGGCATCGTCGTCGGCGTGCTGGTGGCGCTGGCGGCGGCGGCGTTCCTGCTGCTGTCCGGGTGCGCGGCGCCTGGGAAAAAGACGACGACTCCGCCGACCGGGAACGAATCACGCACGCTGGCCGACTTGCGCCAGCTGACTTTCGGGGGCGAGAACGCGGAGGCCTACTGGTCGTTCAACGGAGCGCAGCTGTCGTTGCAGGCCCGGCACGACGGCGAGGGCTGCGACCGGATTTACCGCATGAAGGTGGGCCAGGCGCCGGTGCCCGTCTCTTCGGGCAAGGGCGCCACGACCTGCGCGCACTTCCAGCCCTCGGGCGAGATCATCTACTCCTCGACTCACCTGGCGGGCGATGCCTGCCCTCCCCGCCCCGACATGTCCAAGGGATACGTCTGGGCTCTGTATGACAGCTACGACATCTTCGCCGCGGGGCCGTCAGGAACACGGCGGTTGACGGAGGGAAAGGGGTACGACGCCGAGGGAACGGTCTGCGGCAAGGATGGCTCCATCGTCTTCACCTCGACGCGCGATGGGGACATCGAGCTTTACCGCATGAACGCCGACGGCAAGAACGTGCGGCGTTTGACGAACGCGCCCGGCTACGACGGCGGCGCCTTCTTCAACCGGGATTGTACGAAGATCGTCTGGCGCGCGAGCCGCCCGAAACCAGGGCGGGAGCTGGACGACTACAAGGGTCTGCTGGCGCAGGGCCTGGTCCGGCCGACAAAGCTCGAGCTATGGACGGCGGACGCCGACGGTTCGAACCCGATGCAGATCACCTATCTGGGCGCGGCGTCTTTCGCCCCGTTCTTCCACCCGACGGAGAACTGGATCCTGTTCTCGTCGAACTACCCGGAGCCGAAGGGGCGTGAGTTCGACATCTGGGCGGTGCGGCCCGATGGAACGGGACTGACGCGCGTGACGTACGCGCCGGGGTTCGACGGCTTTCCGCACGTCTCGCCCGACGGCAAGTGGTTGGCGTTCTCGTCGAACCGGGCGACCGCGCAGGGCAAGCACGACACCAACGTCTTCGTGGCGCGCTGGCTGGGCATCCCGGCCGCCGAGCCGCAGACGGCGGCGGATCGAATCGGACGCGACGTCGCCTGGCTTGCGGATCCCGAGCGCGAGGGGCGCGGGATGTCGCTGAGGGGCCTGGAGGCATCCGGCGCCTTCCTCGAGTCGCGGCTGATGCAGCTCGGACTCGAGCCCGCGGGCGACCAGGGCAGCTACCGCGATCGTTTTCCCGTGGTGACCCATGCCGAGATGGGCCCGAACACGCGGCTGGCGATCGGGGGGGCGGCCGTGAAGCGCGAGGAACTGTCGGTGCTCGGCTTCTCGGCGCAGGGGCGTGTCGAGGGGACGCTGGTGTCGGCGGGTTACGGCATCGTCGATCAGAGCCTGGGCATCGACGACTACGCTGGCGTCGATGCGAAGGGGAAGGTGGTGCTGGTCCGGCGGTTCGCGCCCGAGAGACTGACGGACACGGGCGTACGTGCGCGGCTGGGCGACCTGCGGCGCAAGGCCTTCTTCGCGCGGGAACGCGGCGCCCGGGCGCTGCTGGTCGTGGACTTGCCGCTCGAGACCAACCCGCCACCCGCCGAGGCACCTCTGCTGACGCCGACGCCCGACGGAGGCGGCGACGCCGGCATCCCGGTGATGATGATCAAACGCGCGGTCGTGGGACAGCTCAAGCCCGCGGTCGCCGTTTCTCTGGAGGCGTCGCTGGCCTTCACCACCACCCAGGCGTTCAATGTCGTGGGGCGAATCCCTGCCGGCCGGACGCCCCGCCAGGGAACGCTGGTGATCGGCGCCCACTACGATCACCTGGGCCTCGGCGGCCGCAGCTCGCTGGCGCCCGACAAGCGCGAGCCGCATCTGGGCGCCGACGACAACGCCTCGGGGACAGCGACGGTGCTGGAGCTGGCGCGCCTGCTGGTGGCCCGGCGGGCCGAGCTGTCGCGCGACGTGGTGATCGCGCTCTTCACGGGCGAGGAGACGGGGCTGCTCGGATCGCAGCACTTCACCCGCGCGCGCCCGGACCTGCTGCGGGACACGACGGCGATGCTGAATCTGGACATGGTCGGCCGGCTGCGCGGCAACCGGGTCGAGGTGCTCGGCACGGAGACGGCGACCGAGTGGAACGAGCTGATTTCCACGGCGTGCGCCGGCGAGGGAGTGACTTGCGCCGGCTCCAGCGACGGTTTCGGCGCCAGCGATCAGGCGGCGTTCTACGGCGCGGGCATCCCGGTGCTGCACTTCTTCACCGGCACGCACACCGACTACCACCGGCCCAGCGACACACCGGACAAGCTGAACGCCGCCGGCGCCGCCGCGATCGCCCGCGTCATCGAGAGGGTGGCGCTGGGGCTGGAAGATCGCAGGCGGCTGACCTTCAAGCAGGGCGCGCCCTCCCTTGTCCGCGGCGACACGCGCAGCTTCAACGCCTCGCTCGGCACCATCCCGGACTACGCCGGCCCACCGGACGGCACGCCGGGGGTGCTGCTGACCGGCGTGCGTCCCGGCGGCGCCGCCGAGCTGGCCGGCATGAAGCGCGGGGACATCCTCGTGAAGCTGGGCGTTCACGAGATCCGGAGCGTGCAGGACCTCGGCTTCGCGCTGTCGGCTGCCCGACCGGGCGACAAGGTCACGGCGGTGGTCATCCGCGCCGGCCAGCGCCTGGCGCTGCCGACCACCCTTCAAGAGGCCAAGGGGCCACGATGAGCACGAAAACGGCCCTCGTCACCGGCGGCGCCAAGGGGATCGGGCGCGAGATCGCGCTGCGCCTCGCCGACCGCGGCTGGGCAGTCGCCCTGTGCTACCGCACGAGCCGGGAGGCGGCCGAACAGACACACGCCGAGATCGAGAAGCGCGGCGGCCATGCGCTGGCGATCTGCGCCGATGTGTCGACACCCGAGGTGTGCGAGTCGCTGGTCACCCAGGTGCAGGCCTGGCGCGGTGGCATCGACGCCCTCGTCCACTGCGCGGGCCCCTACCACCGGGTCGACATCCTCGCCGAGACGCCCGAGGCCTGGCGGGCGATGTTCGCCAGTAACCTCGACAGCCTGTTCTACCTGGCGCGGCTGGCGGCGCCGGGGATGATCGGCAAGCGCTGGGGGCGCATCATCGCATTCTCGATGGCGAACGCCGATCGTCTGGTGGCGCAGCCGACCCTGACCGCGCACTACCTGGCCAAGGTCGGCGTGCTGGGACTGGTGCGCAGCCTGTCCAAGGCGCTGGCCAAGCACCAGATCACGGTCAACGCGGTCTCGCCGGGGTTCATCGATTCGGGCTCGATGGATCCAGACGAGCTGAAGTCACTGTCCAAGAACATTCCCGCCGGCTACATCGGCACCGTCGCCGACGCGGCGTCCGCAGCGATGTACCTGCTGTCCGACGAGGCCTCTTATGTCACCGGGACCAGCTTGCACGTGAGCGGCGGCTGGGGCCTGTAGTCTGGGAAGGGGTCTACTGGCAGGTGCCCGCGGCACAGGTGGTCGCCGGGACGCAGGCAGCCACGCCCCCGGCGCCGCCCGTGGGGCAGCAACAGTCCTGGCCACGGCAGCGATCAGTCTCCATCGGGTTGCCTCGATCGCAGGAGCCGCCCTTGCACGCGAACGTGCATGGCCGCGCACCGCCGCCCGACGGGCAGCAGTCGCTCCCGCACTGCATCCCGTCGGGATAGAGCCGGCACGCCCCGACGCCGTCGCAGAAGCCGTCGCGCCCGCAGCTGCCGACCGCGTCGGTCGGGCATTCGTCGTCGGGATCGCTGCCGGCCGGAGCTTGCCCGCACGTGCCGTCCGGTGCCCCGGTCTTCGCGGCGGAGCAGGCCCGGCAGGCGCCGGTGCAGGCGGCGTCGCAACACAAGCCGTCGACGCAGAAGGTGCTCAGGCAGTCACCACCGCCCAGTGCCATGTTGCACGTCTGCCCGTTCGTCTTCTTGGGATCGACGTTCTTGCAGACGCCGCTGGGTAGGTCGCAGGTCAGCCCTCCCACGCAATCGCCGTCGCCGGCACAGCGGGCCTTGCAGCTGGCAGCATCCTGGCAGATGAGGCCGCCGGGGCAATTCTGCGAAGGGCCTGCCATGCACGCGCCACCACCGGTACACCTGGCAACACCGCTGAGCGAGCTTCCGTTGCACGTCGCGGGTCCGCAGGTGAGGCCGGCCGGATACAGCGCGCAGCGCCCAGCACCGTCGCAGAACCCGTTCCGTTTGCACGACGAGACGAACTCGTCGGGACAGTCGTTGCTGGGATCGGTGCGGATCGTGGCGAACCGACAGAAGCCGTTCTCGAGACCGGTCTGGGCGCGCACGCAACCCATGCACGTCCCCATGCAACGGTTCTCGCAGCAAACGCCGTCCACACAGAAGCCGGACGCGCACTGGCCATCGGCGGAGCAGGTGACACCGTTGAGCGCGGCATCGGCCGCGGCCGATCGATCGCGCGGAAGATCCACGGAGAAATCAGCCGCGCGGTCCGCCTGCCGATCGGGCATCAAAGGTGCATCGGCCGGCGAAACGATCAGCGCATCGACCGGACGCTCGTTGATGATCAGGCCATCGCCAGCGCCGGCCTCGGGCTGCTGGCCACCATCGCGCTGGGTGGCCAGGCCCCTGGCGGTGACCCCACAGCCAACCGCCAAGAGAGCAACGAGCGCCAGACGGGCCACCATCGATTTCCTCATTATGGCGGAGGAATGCAGTGAAAGGGTGCCGACGTTCCCACGCACTGGTCCCCCTCCGCGCACTCCCTGCAGGCGGAGACCGCCAGGCACTGACGAGCCTCGACGCACTCGCCCCAGCAACGCTGTGTGCCCGCGAGCACGATCCGGGGCACCTGGCCGCCGGGGCACAGCGGTCGGACGCGCCGGCAGTTGACCAGGGCGACGTCGCAATCCAGGCCCAGCACGCAGCGTCCGGCGATGCACCGGATCTGCCTCACACCACCCACCTCCACGCAGGCTGTGGCCTCGCCGCAGACTCGCGCCGGGTCGCAGGCCGCTGGCAGCTCGCGCCGGTTGATCGCGGCACAGGTGCAGCAGTCGTTCACCAGGCGGCAGTCGCTGTCCCGCCGGCACTGGAGCTGGCCTCCGGGCGCCGGGATCTCGCCCAGCTCGTCACCGTCGGTGGCCCCATCAACGAACGACCGGCCGCCGGAGCCGCAGGCCAGCGCGAGGCCTGCTAGGGCGACCAAGCGATACGACATGCCACTTCGATGTAGGATACCCGAATCCCCATGGCCGACGAATTGTCCCCTTTCCCTTCGCAGCGGGTCCTCATGGGCCCCGGGCCCAGCGACGTCCCCGCGCGCGTGCTACAGGCGCTGGCCTCCCCGACGCTGGGGCACCTGGATCCCGAGTATCTGCGCATCATGGACGAGACGCGGAGCCTGCTTCAGAAGATTTTCCGCACCCAGAACCGCCTGACCCTGGCGGTCCCGGGCACCGGTAGCGCCGGCATGGAGGCCTGCGTGGCCAATCTCGTCGAGCCGGGTGACGAGGTGCTGGTCTGCGTGACCGGCGCCTTCGGCGTGCGCCTCAAGGACATGGTCGAACGCCACGGCGGCACCGTGCAGGCGATCGAGGTTCCCTGGGGCAAGACCATCGACCCGGGGCAAGTGCAGGCGGCGCTGGCAGCCAGGCCGAAGACGAAGGTGGTCTGCATCGTCCACGCCGAGACGTCGACGGGCGCGCATCAGCCGCTCGAGGAGATCTCCTCATTGGTCAAGGGGGCGGGCGCGCTTCTTCTGGTCGACGCCGTCACCTCGCTGGCCGGCCACGACCTGCGCGTGGATGAATGGAAGATCGACGCCTGCTACAGCGGCACCCAGAAGTGCCTGTCATGCCCGCCTGGGCTGTCGCCTGTCACCTTCAGCACAGCGGCGCTGGAGGCGATGGACCGCCGCAAGACGAAGGTGCGCAGCTGGTACCTGGACATGTCGCTCATACGCAACTACTGGGACGCCGACCGCGCCTACCACCACACGGCGCCGGTGAACATGACCTACGCGCTCCGCGAGGCTCTGAGGTGCGTGATGGAGGAAGGCCTGGAGGCGCGCATCGCCCGCCACCGCCGGCAGCACCTGGCCTTGCGTGCGGGGATCGAAGCGATGGGCCTCTCGTACATCCCCGAGCGCAGCCTGGCGACGCTCAATGCGATCCACGTCCCGCAAGGCGTGGAGGACGCGCGCGTGCGCGGCCGGCTCCTCAACGAGCACGGCATCGAGATCGGTGGTGGCCTCGGCCCCTTCAAGGGCAAGGCCTGGCGCATCGGCCTCATGGGCTCGTCCAGCAGCCGCCGCAACGTGACTCTGGTGCTGGCGGCCCTCGAGTCGGCGCTGGCCGAGTCCGGTTTCAAGTTCCCGCGCGGCGCTGCCCTCGAGGCCGCCGACCGCGTGTATGCCGGATAGCGTCCGCACGCTGATCGTGGGGGCCGGCGTCAGCGGCCTGGCCACCGCCGCCTTTTCGCCCGACAAGGACTACCTCGTCCTCGAAGCCGACGGCGAGATCGGCGGCTACTGCAAGACCATCAAGCGCGACGGCTTCGTCTGGGACTATTCGGGCCACTTCTTCCACTTCAAGCATCCCGAGATCGAGGCCTGGCTGCGCGAGCGCATGCCCGGCCAGCAGATCCGCACGGTGCATAAGAAGTCGTTCGTCTCCTACGGCGGGCGGCGCATCGACTTTCCGTTCCAGAAGAACATCCACCAGCTCCCGCAGGACGAGTTCATCGACTGCCTGCACGATCTCTATTTCGCCAAGCAGGAGAGCGACGACAGCTTCAAGGACATGCTGGTGGGGCGGCTGGGACGTTCGATCTGCGAGAAGTTCCTGTTCCCCTACAACGAGAAGCTGTACGCCTGCGATCTGGGGAAACTGGACCGCGAGGCCATGGGGCGCTTCTTCCCGCACGCCGACGTGCCGGACATCATCCGCAACATGAAGGTGGCGAACAACGCCAGCTACAATGCGACCTTCACCTATCCCGAGGGCGGCGCCATCGAGTACGTCAAGGCCCTGGCCAGCGCCGTGCGGCCGGGAGGCATCGCGCTGGGCGAACCGCTGGTCGGCATCGACCTCGCCAAGAAAGTCGCCCGCACACCGAAGCGCGAGATCGCCTACGACCGTCTGGTGTCGTCGATGCCGTTCAACCGGCTGGCGGCGATGACCGGGATCGCCCACGACCCATCGGTGTTCACCTGGAACAAGGTGCTGGTGTTCAACCTCGGCTTCGACCGCAAGGGGCCGAAGGACGTCCACTGGCTGTACGTGCCGGCGCGCGACCGCGTTTTTTACCGGATAGGCTTCTACGACAACATCTTCGAGACCGACCGCATGAGCCTGTACGTCGAGATCGGCTTTCCGCGTGAGGGGAAGGTCGACGTGCCGGCCCTGCGCGAGCAGGTTCTGGCCGATCTACGCAAAGAGGGTCTGGTGACCGATCACCGTCTGGTCGCCCATCACGACGTGGTGATGGACCCGGCGTACGTCCACATCACCAAGGGGTCGATGGCCACGGTGGCGAAGCTGCGCGACGAGCTGCGCGGCCACGGCGTGCATTCCATCGGCCGCTACGGCGGATGGACCTACTGCTCGATCGAGGACAACATCGTCGAGGCCCGGCGACTATCAGGGGAACCCTGACAGGGTTCCCCAACCCTCCCGCGATGGTCCGCGTCGGGCGAAGCCCGCCGCTCCCCACGCGTCAGCTGCTGGGCGTCTGACGGACGGAGATCGCCAGGCGGGCCACGCTCTTGAGCACGTGGGGCACGCGCTTGATGAGGTTGATCGAAGGGGCGCGTTTCTCGCGCACGGCGAAAGGGATCTCGACGACCTTCTTCTTCTCGCGGTGCGCGCGGATGACGAACTCGCTGGCGAAGACGTCGCGGTCCAGCTCGCAGCGCTGCACGGTCTCGGTCAGCACCTCACGCTTGAATGCTTTCAAGCCATGGGTGTCGGTGCCGCGGTACTGGCAGACCGTGCGCAGAAGGCCATTGTACACCCGCGTGCCGACTCGGCGTATCAGCGGTCGCTGGTCATTCGAGCCGACCATCGCCTTGCTGCCGACGACGAGATCGGTGTCGGTGCGTTCCAGCAGCGCCAGGGCGCGGGCGTAGAACTCGGTGTCGCAAAGATCAATCTCGTCGCAGATGACGAACTTGCCGCGCGCCTCGAGGATGCCGGTCTTCATCGCCATGCCGTAGTTCGGCTGGCCGATCGAGATCATGCGCACGAACGGGTGCTCGACCTCCAGCTCCTTGCCGATCTCGACCGTGCGGTCGCGCGAGCCGTTCTCGCACAGCAGCACCTCGTAGCTCCAGCCGAACGGCCGCAGCTTCTCCTCCAGTTCCAGCACCGAGCCGCGCAGGATCCCCTCCTCGTTGTAGACGGGGATGACGATCGAGACGTGCGGCGGCTCCTTCATCGAAGAGGTTTTTCGTACCACGCCTATCCCGCAAGCTCCAGGATGTCGTTCAGGACACCGCCGGCCGTCACCGCGGGGCCCGCACCGGCGCCGGTGATCACCAGCGGGCTGCGGTAACGGGTGGTGGTGAAGGCGATCTGGTTGTCGGTGCCGCGCAGTCCGGCGAACGAGTTCCCCTCGCCCACCGCCTGCAACCCGACGCGGATCTTCGAGCGGGTGATGGAGGCGACGTAGCGGAGGACGCCGTTCTTCGCCCGGGCCGCGGCCACCCGCATATCCCACTCGGCGTCGAGATCGGCGAGCCTGGCCAGGAAATCCTGCTTGGAGATGCCGCGGGCCGACGGCGGCACCAGGTTCTCGACCGCCACGTCCGAGGGATCGCCGGCAAAGCCCAGCAGCCGGCCGAGGATCAGCGCCTTGCGGCCCACGTCGGCGCCCGAGAGATCGTCGCGTGGATCGGGCTCGGTGAAGCCCTTGCCGATGGCCGCCTGCAGCGCCTGCGAGAACTTCCGCCCACGGCCGAGCTCGGTCATCAGGTAACCGAGCGTCCCCGAGACGCAGCCTTCGATCTTCATGACCTTGTCGCCCGACTCCACCAGCTTGCGGTAGGTGTCCAGGATCGGCAGGCCAGCGCCGACGGTGGCCTCGAAGCGGATCCGGCGGCCGTGCGCCTCGGCCACGGCCAGCAGGTGGTCACGCTCGGCGCGTGGGCCAGACAGCGGGCGCTTGTTCGCCAGCACCAGATCCATGCCCGCCTGCAACCCGGCGAGCAGCACCGGCCCGGTCTCGTCGGCGGTCACGTCCACCAGCACCGGGCGGGTCAGCGCGTGGCGCGCGAAGAAAGCCACCGCCTCGGCCGGCGTCGCCGAGTGCCCGCTGGGCGCCTTGGCGAACGGCTTGCCCGCCTGCTTCCACGCCGAAAGGACCGCCAGCTTGCGCGGGCCGAGTCCGTCATGCTCGAAGACGAAGCCGCTGCGATCCACCACGGCCACCACGCGCGGGGCGATCCCCTTGCCGTTGCGCGAACGCCCGATGAGGCCCGCCAGCGTGCGACCGATCTGCCCGAAGCCGAGCACCACCACGTCGACGGTCTGCTTGCCGTGCACGGCGCCACCGCCGATCTTCGACATCTGGAAGGCCTCGTGGATCCGCTTCTGCGCGGCGCCCGACTCGGAGGCGCGCACCACGAAAGAGATGTTCAGCTCGGACGAGCCCTGGGCGATGGCGACGAGGTTGATCTCGCCGCCCGCCAGGGCCGAGAAGACGCGGGCGGCGATGCCGGGCGTGCCGGCCATGCCCAGGCCGACGACCGCCACCGTGGCCATCCCGGTCTGCACCTGGATGCTGTCCACTTCGCGGCGGGCGATCTCCTCGCGGAACGCTTTCTCCAGCGCATGCGACGCCGCCTTGGCCTCCCGTTCGGGCACGGTGAAGCAGATCGACTGCTCGGACGACGACTGCGTGATCAGCGAGACCGACATGCCGTGGGCCGAGAGCGTGGCGAAGGCGCGCGCCGCCACGCCCGGCACGCCGATGAGCCCGCGGCCCGCCACCGTCACCAGCGCCTGCCCCGAGATCGCCGACAGCGCCTTGACCGGGTAGCGATCGAGGGTCCGTCGCGCCGAGATCTCGGTGCCGGGAAGATCCGGCTGCCCGAACGGCCGCACGAACACCGGCACTTTGCGTCCGGTGACCGGGATCAGCGCCCGCGGGTGCAACACCTTCGCGCCGTAGTACGCGAGCTCGGCCGCCTCGCGTACGTTCAGCTGCGGGATCACGCGCGCATCCGGCACCAAACGCGGATCGGCGGTCAGGAGGCCGGGCACGTCCTTCCACAGCGAGACACGCGCCGCTCCAAGTGCCCGACCGAGAAGAGTGGCGGTCAGGTCCGATCCGCCGCGCCCGAGCGTGGCCACGGCAACCCCCTCGTGATCGTGGTGGGCGCCGAGAAACCCCGGAACCACCGGCACCTTGCCGGCGGCCAGCAGCGGTCGGAGTCTTCGTCGCGCCAGGGCGTCGGTGCCTTCGAGATTCGGCGCCGCGCCCCCGAATGGACCGTCGGTGGCGATCACCTCCAGCGCGTCGACGTATGTGGCCCGGACACCGTTCGCCGCCAGAACAGCGGCGAAGATCTGCGCGGACAGCCGCTCGCCGCGCGACACCACCAGGTCACTCGTCCGCGGCGTCAGCTCACGCAGGACGATGAGGCCCTCGGCCAGCTTGGCCAGGTCGTCCAGCGCGTCGTCCACGCACGTGGTCAACTGGCTCCGAGCGCGACCCTTCAGTTTCAGGTTGCGCACGATGCCGCCGTACTTGTCGCGCAGCGCCTTGAGCGCCGTTTTCACCCGCGCCGGATCGGCTTGCCGCGCCCGCTCGGCCACCTCCAGCAGAAGATCGGTGGCGCCCGCGGGGGCCGAACAGACCACGGCCAGCGGCGAAGGGCACCGCTTCACGATCCTGGCGGCATGCTCGAACGCCGCGCCATCGCCCAGGGAGGCCCCCCCGAACTTGTAGACCTCTGGAGATCCGAGCTTCCGCGCCAAAGTGGCGGGAATCTACCGTTGTTACGGGATTCCCTCAAAGGGGTTCGCACCGAAACGGATCACGTCACCGGTAGGGGGCGTCGTGCTGCTCCTGCCAGGAGTCCGCCGTATCGACCATGCGGCGCTGGATGGCGGCGTCGAACCGCGCGATCAGCGCGCGGTGCGCCGGATCGTCCACGAGGTTGTGAAGCTCCAGCGGGTCGACCTCCAGGTCGTGCAGGAGCCACGGCCGGTCCTCGAAACGCGCGTACTTGTACTTTGCTGATCTCACACCACGCCAGGGGGGCAGCTTCTCCTCCGACTTGGTGTGGATCATGAGGTGGGCCAGCTCGGGCACTGCCACCTGGCGTCCGCGTAGCGAATCGGAATGGTCGAAGCCGTGCATCCCACGAGGTGGGGCCACGCCAGCGAGGCCGAGCAGCGTGGGCACCACGTCGACGTGCGAAAAAGGCGCTCGCACGATTCGTCCTGCCGCAAGACCAGCGGGCCAGCGGAGCACGCCAGGCACCCGGATTGATTCCTCCCAGGGCTTGCGCTTGAGCATGGCGCCGTGTGATCCCAGCATGTCGCCGTGGTCGGACGTGACGAAGACGATCGTGTCGTCGGCAAGACCAAGCTCCCCGAGGCGCGCAAGGATCCGTCCAATCTCCCGATCGACGCCGGTGATGGCCGCGTAGTAGCGAGCAAGGTCGGCGCGCGAGCCGAGGCGCGGGGCACCCGGGCGCCAGTTCCCGCGCAGAGTCACCGCGTTCTCGTCGTACATCCCCTCGAGCCCTGGCGGGACGAGGTAAGGATCGTGCGGCGTCGGGTATTGCAGGTACAGGAGGAATGGCTGGCGGGGCTCCCGGGCCTGTCCCAGAAACTCGATCGCCAGATCCGTCCAGGTCACGGCGTCGTAGCCCGACATCCGGATGGGATTCGGCTCGTCACGGAAATACACCTGGTTGAAATAGTTGTGGCGGCAGATGTTGGCCGCCCAGAAGTCGAATCCCTGGCGCCGCGGCCCGGGCGGCACGAAGCCTGGCTCGCGCGCACCGCCCTCGAGATGCCACTTGCCGACGAACCCGGTGCGATAGCCTTGCCCGGCCAGGATCTCGGCGATGGTGATCTCCGCGGGCGGCAAGGGGACGTCATTCGCCGCCGTACCCGTCGTGTATGGGTACTTGCCCGTCAGCAGCATCCCGCGCGCCGGGGTGCACACCGGCGCGTTCGCCACGGCGTTCTGGAACAGCACCCCCTCCCGGGCCAACCGGTCGAGGTTCGGAGTGCGCACCTCGCGGTTGCCGGCCGCGCCGACGTCCATGCCACGCCACTGGTCCGGCATGATGAACAGGATGTTGGGCCGCGCCGGTTTGCTCCGGTCAGGGAGGATCCCCGCGCAGCCTGCAAGGGACAGAGTCGACACGAAGATCGCTCTCGACCAGGCGTCCATCTCGGTTACCGCGATGCTGCATCAACTACGCCTGGTGGTGAAGTGAAAGTCTTCACTGTAAAGTCGGCGTCATGCTGCCGTTCCGCGCCCACTTTCGCTGCATCGCCGGATGCCCGGGCGACTACGCGCTGGACCAGGTCATCTACCGCTGCCCCACGTGCCAGAACCTGCTCGAGGTGGCCCACGACCTGACGGCGCTCAAGCAGCGCAGCGCCGCGGACTGGCAGAAGCTGTTCAAGGACCGGTACTGCGGCACCGAGTGGCCGGTGGGCTCGGGCGTGTGGGGCAAGCGCGAGTGGGTTCAGCCGCACATCCGTGACGAGAACGTGGTCTCGATGTTCGAGGGCGGCAGCAACCTGTTCTGGGCACAGCGCTTCGGCGCCAGCCTCGGGGTCGAGGACCTGTGGATCAAGCTCTGCGGCAACTCGCACACCGGGTCGTTCAAGGACCTGGGCATGACGGTGCTGGTCTCGTCCGTCAAGCAGATGATCACCGACGGCAAGCAGATCCCGGCCGTCGCATGCGCGTCGACCGGTGACACCTCGGCCGCGCTGGCCGCCTACGGCGCCGCCGCCGGCATCCGCACTCTGGTGATCCTCCCGCGCGGCAAGGTGTCGACGGCGCAGCTGGTGCAGCCGCTGGCCAACGGCGCCACGGTGCTGGCACTGGACGGTAACTTCGACGACTGCATGGCCATCGTGCAGCGCCTCGCAACCGAGGAGGGCGTCTACCTGGCCAACAGCATGAACTCGCTTCGCCTCGAGGGTCAGAAGACCGTCGCCATCGAGATCGTGCAGCAGTTCGACTGGAAGGTGCCCGACTGGATCATCATCCCCGGCGGCAACCTCGGAAACGTCAGCGCGCTCGGCGCCGGCCTGACGCTGATGGAAGAGATGGGCATGATCACCAAGCGCCCGCGCATCTGCGTGGCCCAGGCCCAGGCCGCGAACCCGCTCTATCTGTCTTACAAGAAGGGCTTCGAGACGTTCGAGGCGATGGTTCCCACGTCCACCCTCGCCTCCGCCATCCAGATCGGGAACCCGGTCAGCTTCGCCAAGGCGGTCCGCACCCTCAAGAAGTACGACGGCGTGGTCGAGCAGGCGAGCGAAGCCGAGCTGGCCGACGCCGCCGCGCGCGCCGATGCCACGGGCATGTTCTGCTGCCCGCACACCGGCGTGGCCCTGGCGGCGCTGGAGAAACTGATCGCCGGCAAGCTGGTGAAGAAGAGCGACACCGTGGTGGTGGTCAGCACCGCCAACGGGCTGAAGTTCACCGACTTCAAGGTCGGCTACCACGAGTCCAAGCTACCCGGCGTGCCCACGCCCAAGCTGGCGAACACGCCGGTGACGTTGCCCAACGAGTACGCGGCCGTGCGAGAAAGCGTCCGCCGCATCCTCGGCGCCTAGCTCTCATGACGTAAGTCGCACAGCGTCACGGGGCCGGTGCTAACCTAGGCGGCCTCCCATGCAGGTCCACCTCTTCGATACGACCCTGCGCGACGGCACCCAGAGCGAGGGGCTCTCGCTCTCGGTCGAGGACAAGCTGAAGATCAGCCGCATCCTCGACGGGTTCGGCATCCCGTTCATCGAGGGCGGGTACCCCGGTTCGAACCCCAAGGACGTCGAGTTCTTCCGCCGTGCGCGCGATCTACGCCTCAAGCAGGCGAAGCTGACGGCCTTCGGCAGCACCCGCAAGGTGGGGGGCAACGCGGCCACCGATCCGAACACCCTGGCGCTGGTCGAGGCGGCCACGCCGGCCGTCTGCATCTTCGGCAAGTCCTGGCTGCTCCACGTGACGACGGTCCTGGGCACGACCCCCGAGGAGAACCTGGCGATGATCGCCGACACCGTCTCGTTCCTTAAGAAGAGCGGGCGCGAGGTGGTGTACGACGGCGAGCACTTCTTCGACGGGTTCCGCGCCGATCGCGCCTATGCTCTGGCGACGCTGAAGGCCGCGGCCGATGCCGGCGCCGACTGGATCACCTTGTGCGACACCAATGGCGGCTGCCTGCCGGGATTCGTCGCCGACGTCGTGAAGACCGTGCGCCAGACCGTCCCCACCCGCATCGGCATCCACACCCACAACGACAGCGACGTGGCGGTGGCGAACGCGCTGGCCGCCGTCGAGGCCGGCGCCACCATGGTCCAGGGCACCATCAACGGCTGGGGCGAGCGTTGCGGGAACTGCAACCTCATCTCGATCATTCCGGCGCTGCAGCTGAAGATGGACCTTCGCTGTGTTCCCGACGAGAGCGTGGCCCGTCTGACCGAGCTGTCACGCACGGTCAGCGAGATCGCCAACATCCGCCCGCGCGCCCACGCGCCCTACGTCGGCTCCTCGGCCTTCGCTCACAAGGGTGGCGCGCACGTGGCGGCCGTCGAGAAGCTGACCTCCACCTACGAGCACGTGCCACCCGAGAAGGTCGGCAACCAGCGCAAGATCGTGGTATCCGAGCTGTCGGGCCGGGGCAACGTCCGCCTGCGCGCCATCGAACTCGGCACCGACGCCCGCGGCCAGGAGAAGGAGATGGTGGCGCGGATCAAGGAGCTCGAGAGCCGCGGCTACCAGTTCGAGGCGGCGGAGGGCTCCTTCGAGCTGCTGGTCCGCCGCACCAAGGCGGACTACGCGCCACCGTTCGAGTTGCTGGACGTGGTGGTGATCTCCGAGAAGCGCAGGGGCAGCGAGATGTTCGTCGAGGCCACCGTCAAGGTGAAGGTCGGCAGCGACGTCGTTCACACCGTCGCCGAGGGCTCGGGCCCCGTCCACGCGCTCGATCGCGCCTTCCACAAGGCCCTGGACCCGCACTTCCCGCTGCTGCAGCAGGTCCAGCTGTGCGACTTCAAGGTGCGCATCCTCGATCCCGAGGCCGCCACCGGGGCGAAGACCCGCGTGCTCATCGAGTCGTGCCTGGGCGCCGAGCGGTGGAGCACCATCGGCGTGTCGCCGAACATCATCGAGGCCAGCTGCGAGGCTCTCGCCGACGCGCTGGAGCTGCCGCTGGCGCGCGCGAAGCACGGCGCTCAGCGTGTCGCGGCCGGGAGCTGAAGCATGCTACGCGTTCTGCTCGGGGCGGCCGTCATGATGGTCCTGGCGATCTTGCTGCTGAAGAACATGCGGGACAAGGCCCCCGTCGCCCCCGCCGATGTGAAGGCGGCAGGGGTCGACATCAAGATCACCAACAAGGCTCAGGCACCGCAGCAGATGCAGCAGCACTTGAAGAGCATCGAGGATCAGAACCGGGCGATGATCGAGCGGGCGAGCAAGAACGCCCAGTAGCAAGATCGCGCTCCTGTTCCCCTAGACGCGGATGCGCCGCTCGGCCTTGCGGGCCTCGAGCACCAGCCCATCCAGGAACCGGCGCACCGGCACCGTGCGCTTGAGCGCGGGACGGAGCAACAGTCGCACCTCGAGGTCCGGCACCTCGGCGCGCTCCACCAGCACCCGCCGGCGATCCAGCCGCTCGACGGCGAGGCCGGGCACGAGGCCGATGCCCAGCCCCTGACCCACGTAGGAGAGCATCAAGGACACGCTCGGCAGATCGATGGTGGACAGCGGACGGATCCCGTGGCGGGCGAGGTAACCATCCAGCAGGCGGCGGCCCTGGCTTCCGGGCGCCAGACGCAGCAAAGGCTCGCGCGAAAGACGGGTGGCGAGCGGGACCGGGCGAACCTGACGGGGCGCGATCCAGACGAACGGCTGCCGCCCGAGCGGCATGTCACCCGGCCCCGCCTCGCGCTCCGAGCTGACGACGGCCAGATCCACCTGCCCCTCGGTCAGGAGCCGCGTCGCCTCGACGGAGTTGGTGGTGGCGATGTCGAAGCGCAACGGCGCTCGCTCGGCAAACAGACGGCGCATGACCGGCAACAGGAGCGCCTCGCCCAGGTAGTCGCTGGCCGCCACGCGCAAGGTCGTCCCACGGGAGCCCGCCAGTTCCTCGAGGAGTGTCTCCACCGTGCCAGCCTCGTCGAACAGACGCGTCAAGGCACCCAGCAGGGCCTCACCCGCCGGGCTCGGACGGACCCCCCGTCCCACTTTCTCGAACAGCGCCACGCCGTAGCGCGCCTCGATGCGGCGCAACTGCTGCGACACGGCGGAAGGAGTCTTGTGCAGCCGGCGCGCCGCCTCACCCACCGACGAGGTCTGGGCCACCATCAGGGCGTCGTACAGGGCCGGAATCAGGTGCGCGTCCATTGTTTAGTAAAACTTAACGAATGGCGCAGCGTTTGTCACTGGACCGGCGTCCTCGACGGCAGCCATAGTCCACGGGCCATGACGATGCAGCCCCGCACCCTGTTCGAGAAGATCTGGGACGCGCACCTGGTCAAGCCGCCGACCAGCGAGACGCCGGCCGTCCTTTACGTCGACCTGCATCTCGTCCACGAGGTGACCTCGCCCCAGGCTTTCACCTGGCTGCGCGACCGCGGGCTCCAGGTGCGCCGGCCCGAGCGGACGGTGGCGACGATGGATCACTCGACGCCGACCACTCCGCGTGGAAAAGACGGAAAGATCCCGATCCTCGACAAGCAGGCAGCGGCCCAGATCGGTCAGCTCGAGACCAACTGCAAGGATTTCGGTGTCGAGCTCCACGCGCTGGGCAGCGAACGGCAGGGGATCGTGCACGTCATCGGACCGGAGATGGGACTGACCCAGCCGGGGACCACCATCGTCTGCGGCGACAGCCACACCAGCACCCACGGCGCGTTCGGCGCCCTGGCCTTCGGCATCGGCACCAGCGAGGTGTCGCACGTGCTGGCCACCCAGTGCTTGTTGCAGAACCGGGCCAAGACGCTTGCCATCACCGTCGAGGGCAAGGTGAGGCCATGGGTGACGGCCAAGGACATCATCCTGGCCATCGTTGCCCGCCTCGGCATCGGCGGCGGCACCGGACAAGTGATCGAGTACCGGGGCTCTGCCATCCGCGGGCTGACGATGGAAGAGCGGATGACGGTCTGCAACATGTCCATCGAGGCCGGCGCGCGCGCGGGCATGATCGCTCCGGACGACACCACGTTCCAGTACCTGAACGGCCGCGAGCGGGCGCCCAAGGGGAATGCCTGGGATGCCGCCGTGTCGAAGTGGCGCACGCTGCCCACAGACGACGGGGCCACGTTCGACAATGAAATGAAATTCGACGGCCCCTCGCTCGAGCCGATGATCACCTACGGCACGAACCCCGGGATGGGCATGCCCATCACCGGCGTCGTGCCGACGCCCACGAACGCCACCCTCGAGAAGGCGCTGAAGTACATGGCGCTCGAGGCCGGCAAGCCGCTTCTGGGCAAGGCGATCGACGTGGTGTTCATCGGCAGCTGCACGAACTCGCGCATGAGCGACCTGCGCGCGGCGGCCAGCGTGTTCAAGGGACGCAAGGTGGCCGCAGGCGTGCGGGCCCTGGTGGTCCCCGGGTCGCAGCAGATCAAGAAGGAGGCCGAGGCCGAAGGACTCGACAAGGTGTTCCTCGCGGCCGGCGCCGAGTGGCGCGAGGCCGGCTGCTCGATGTGCATCGCCATGAACGGCGACCAGTTGCAGCCCGGTCAGTACGCGGTCAGCACCAGCAACCGCAACTTCGAGGGCCGCCAGGGCGCCGGCGGGCGCACATTCCTGGCCAGCCCCTACACGGCAGCGGCCGCTGCCGTCACCGGCAAGGTCACCGACGCACGAACCCTGGTGGGAGGCTGACCATGGAACCGATTCGCACGTTCGCTTCGAAGACCATCGTCCTGCCGATCGACAACGTCGACACCGATCAGATCATCCCCGCCCGGTTCCTGAAGGTGACGTCCAAGGTCGGCATCGGCAAGCACCTGTTCGCGGACTGGCGCTACGACGCCGCCGGCACCCCGAAGGCCGACTTCGTGCTGAACAAGCCCGAGGCCCAAGGGGCGCAGGTGCTGGTGGCCGGTGACAACTTCGGTTGCGGCTCGTCGCGCGAGCACGCGCCGTGGGCGCTGGTCGACCACGGCTTTCGCGCCATCATCAGCACCACCATCGCCGACATCTTTCGCAACAACGCGCTCAAGAACGGCCTCCTTCCGATCGTCGTGGACGCGGCGACGCACAAGAAACTGCTAGCGGCTCCCGGTGCGCAGGTCTCGGTGTCGCTGCAGGACCAGATGCTGACCCTGCCCGACGGCGGCGCCATCCCGTTCACGATCGACCCCTTCGCGCGCTACTGCCTGCTCAACGGCATGGACGAACTGGACTTCCTGCTGTCGCACGACGAAGCGATCAAGCAGTTCGAAGCGAAGATGTAACTAGGTCAGAACCGTCTCGCCCATCAGGTAGCGGTCGACCCCGCGAGCCGCCTGCCGCCCCTCGGCGATTGCCCACACGATCAACGACTGCCCCCGCCGCATGTCGCCTGCGGCGAACACGCCCGGGACGCTCGACATCTTGCTCTCGTCGGTCTCGACGTTGCCGCGCGGATCCAGCTTCACCGCCAGGTCGGCCAGCAGCCCCTGCCGCTCCGGCCCCAGGAAACCCATGGCCAGCAGCACCAGCGTCGCCGGCAGCTCGCGCTCGGTGCCAGGCACCTCCTCGAACTTGCCGCCCGCGCCGCGCTTGATGGTGACGATCTGCAACGCCCGCACGTTTCCCTGCGCGTCGCCGAGGAGACGCTTGGTCGATACGGCGTACTGGCGCGGGTCGCCGCCGAATTTCGCGGCGGCCTCCTCCTGGCCATAGTCCAGCTTGTAGACCTTGGGCCACTGCGGCCAGGGGTTGTCCGCCGCACGGTCGTCGGGCGGCCGCGGCAGGATCTCCAGTTGCACCAGGCTCTTGCAGCCGTGGCGCATCGACGTGCCGACGCAATCGGTGCCGGTGTCGCCGCCGCCGATCACGATCACGTGCTGATCCTTGGCCGAGATGAACTTGCCATCGGCGAAGTTGGTGTCCAGCAGGCTCTTGGCCGACAGGGTCAGGAACTCCATGGCGAAGTGGACGCCCTCGAGGTTTCGCCCCTCGACGCCGAGATCACGCGCCCAGGTGGCGCCGCCCGCGAGCACGGTGGCGTCGAACTCGGACTTCAGCTTCGCCGTCGCGTAGTTCTTGCCCACCTCGGTGTTGGCGACGAACTTGATGCCCTCTTCCGACATGATCTTCACCCGCCGGTCCACCAGCGACTTTTCCAGTTTCATGGGCGGGATGCCGTAGGTGAGGAGGCCGCCGATGCGGTCGGCGCGCTCGAACACCGTCACGGTGTGGCCCGCCTTGTTCAGCTCGGCGGCCGCCGCGAGGCCCGCGGGCCCCGAGCCAATCACCGCTACCTTCTTGCCCGTGCGCACCTTCGGGGGCTCCGCGACGATCCAGCCCTCCTCGAACCCCTTGTCGACGATGGCGCACTCGATGCTCTTGATGGTGACGGCCGGAGCGTTGATGCCGAGCACGCACGATCCCTCGCACGGCGCGGGACAGACCCGCCCGGTGAACTCGGGAAAGTTGTTGGTCTTGTGCAGGCGATCCAGGGCCTCGCGCCAGCGCCCGCGGAAAACCAGATCGTTCCACTCGGGGATCAGGTTGTTGAGCGGGCAGCCGGTGGTCAGCCCCTCCAGGATCTTGCCGGTGTGGCAGAATGGCACGCCGCAATCCATGCAACGGGCGCCCTGCTCGCGCAGCGTCCCGTCAGGGAGGTGTTCGTGGAACTCGCTCCAGTCGGCGATCCGCTCTCGCGGGTTGCGCCAGTTCGGCGCGTGACGCGGATATTCGATGAAGCCCGTCGGCTTTCCCATTTTCTCTATGACTTCCTATTTCCCGTAGGCGCGGGTGGCGTCCTTCGCGTTTTGCTCGAAGGCCGCCATCTCCGCCTCTTCGGGCGAAAGCCCCTTTTCCCGCATCTGCTTCTGCGCTTCAAGCACGCGCCGATAATCATTTGGCACGACGCGCACGAACAGCGACCGGAACTCGGCCCAGCGCACCAGGATATTCTGCGCCCGCGTGCTCCCCGTGGCCTGCACGTGCTTGCGGATCATGCCGAGGACGAGCTCGATCTCCTCCGGCTCCTCGAGCGGCGACAGGCTGACCATCTCCTTGTTGCACAGCCCCGCGAACTGCCGGCTCTCGTCGAGGATGTAGGCGATGCCGCCGGACATGCCGGCGCCGAAGTTGCGCCCCGTCGGCCCCAGAACCACCACGCGACCACCGGTCATGTACTCGCAACCGTGGTCCCCCACCCCCTCGACCACCGCGGTCACGCCGCTGTTGCGCACGCAGAAGCGCTCGCCCGCCATGCCGCGAACGTACGCCTCCCCGCTGGTCGCGCCGTAGAAGGCGACGTTGCCGATGATGACGTTGTCCTCGGGAGCGAAGGTGGACTCCTTGGGCGGATGGACGATCAGCTTGCCGCCCGAGAGCCCCTTGCCGACGTAGTCGTTGCCATCGCCCTCGAGAACGAAGGTGACCCCCTTGGGAACGAATGCCATGAAGCTCTGCCCCGCCGAGCCCTTGAAGTGCAGGCGGATGGTGTCCTCGGGCAGTCCCCCGGGCCCGTACTTGCGCGTCACCTCGCTGCCGAGGCGCGTGCCGACGGTGCGATTCACGTTCCGGATCGGCACCGACACGTCCACCGTCTTGCCGTCGGCGAGCGCCGGCTTGCACAGCGGAATCAGCGTCGTGTCGTCGTATTCCGCCTCGATGCCGTGGTTCTGGGCCATCGTGCAGTGCTGGTCGACCTCGGGCCCGACCTGCGGCTTGTGGAGGATCGGCGCCAGGTCGATGCCCTTGGCCTTCCAGTGGTCGACGGCGTGCCGCATCTCCAGGCACTCGCTGCTTCCTATCATCTGCTCGAACTTGCGGAAGCCGAGCTGGGCCATCAGCTCGCGCACCTCCTCGGCGATGAAGCGCATGAAGGCGACCGCGTGTTCGGCCTCGCCGGTGAAGCGCTTGCGCAACTCGGGATCCTGCGTGGCCACGCCGACCGGGCAGGTGTTCAGATGGCAGACGCGCATCATGATGCAGCCGAGCGCCACCAGCGGCGCCGTCGAAAAGCCGAACTCCTCGGCGCCCAGGAGCGCCCCGATGACCACGTCACGGCCGGTCTTCAGCTGTCCGTCGGTCTCGACGGTGATCCGGCTGCGCAGGTTGTTGAGCACCAGCGTCTGGTGTGTCTCGGCGAGGCCCAGTTCCCAGGGGCCGCCGGCGTGCTTGATGCTGGTCAGCGGCGAGGCGCCGGTGCCGCCATCGTGACCGCTGATCAGAACCACGTCGGCCTTGGCCTTGGTCACGCCCGCAGCCACGGTGCCGACGCCCACCTCGGCCACCAGCTTGACGCTGATCTTGGCCCGGTTGTTCGAGCACTTGAGGTCGTGGATCAGCTGCGCCAGATCCTCGATCGAATAGATGTCGTGGTGGGGCGGCGGCGAGATCAGTCCCACGCCCGGCGTCGAGTGCCTCACCTTGGCGATCCAGGGATAGACCTTGGTGCCCGGAAGCTGCCCGCCCTCGCCGGGCTTCGCGCCCTGGGCCATCTTGATCTGCAGTTCCTGGGCGTTGACCAGGTAGTGGCTGGTGACGCCGAAGCGCCCCGAGGCGACCTGCTTGATGGCGCTGTTCTTCGAGTCGCCGTTCGACTCCTTCACGTAGCGCGCCGGATCCTCGCCGCCCTCGCCGGTGTTCGACTTGCCGCCCAGGCGGTTCATCGCCACCGCCAGCGTTTCGTGGGCTTCCTTACTGATCGACCCGTAGGACATCGCGCCGGTCTTGAAGCGCTTGACGATCACCTCCACCGGCTCGACCTCGGCGATCGGCACCGGCTTGCGCCCCGCCTTGAACTCCATCAGCCCGCGCAGCGTGCATAGCTTCTTGGAGACGTCGTTCACCGAACGTGCGTACTGCTTGTAGTGCTCGTAGTTGTTGGTGCGGACCGCCGACTGCAGCTTGTGGATGGTCTCAGGATTGAACAGGTGGTACTCACCGTCGCTGCGGTACTGGTACTGGCCCCCGGGATCCAGGCCCAACCGCACCACTGGCCGGCTCGGGTACGCGCGCTCGTGGCGCAGGCGTACCTCCTCGGCGATGACGTCGATGCCGATGCCGCCGACGCGCGAGGCGGTGCCCGCGAAGTACTTGTCCACGAGTGGCCTCTCGAGCCCGATCGCCTCGAACACCTGGGCGCCGTGGTAGCTCTGCACCGTCGAGATCCCCATCTTGGAGATCACCTTGATGATCCCCTTGCTGACCGCCTTGGTGAAGTTCTTCTTCGCCTTGAGGTAGTCGAGCTTGAGGGCGCCCGACTTGGTCATGTCGGACAGCGTCTCGTACGCGAGATACGGGTTGATGGCGCTGGCGCCGTAGCCGATCAGCAGGCAGAAGTGGTGCACCTCGCGCGGCTCGCCGCTCTCGACGACGAGGCAGGTCCGGGTGCGCGTCCCTTCACGCAAGAGGTGGTGATGCACGGCCGCGCAGGCCAGCAGCGCCGGGATCGGCGCGCGTTCCTTGCCGTGCTCGCGGTCGGACAGGATGATGATGGCGCAGCCGTCTTTCACCGCGGCCGACGCCTTGCCACACAGCTCGGCCAGCGCCGCCGTCAGGGCCGGGCCGCCGCCCTCGACATCGAACACCATCGGCAGCGTCGTCGACTTGAAGCCGCGCGAGGCCGGCGAGCCGTCGAGCGCTCGCACCTGCTCGAGCTCGTCGTTGAACAGCACCGGGGTCTTGAGCTCGATCTGGTGCGCCGATTCAGGCGTGGGATCGAACAGGTTCCGCTCGGGACCGATGGCGGTCTCGACGGACATGATGATGTCCTCGCGGATGGCGTCGACCGGGGGGTTCGTCACCTGCGCGAAGAGCTGCTTGAAGTAGTTGAACAGCGGCTGCGGCCGCTCGGACAGCACCGCCAGCGGCGTGTCGGTCCCCATCGACCCCATCGCCTCGCCGCCCGATTCGGCCATCGGCAGCACCAGCTTCATCACCTCCTCGGTGGTGTAGCCGAACGCCTCCTGCCGCTGCTCCAGCGTCTCGTGGTCGGGTTCGATGGCCGGCTTGCCCGCGGGCAGGTCCGGCATCCGCACCAGCTGCTCCTTGACCCACTGGCCGTACGGCTGCTGGGTGGCGATCTTCTGCTTGATCTCCTCGTCTGAAACGACGCGCTTCTCGATGGTATCGACAAGGAACATCCGCCCCGGCTGGATGCGCCCCTTGGTCACCACCTGATCGGCCGGGATCTCGGGCAGCACGCCCGCCTCGGACGCCATCACGACCATGTCGTCCTTGGTGACGTAGTAGCGCAGCGGCCGTAGCCCGTTGCGGTCCAGCACGGTGCCGATCTGGAAGCCGTCGGTGAAGCAGATCGCCGCCGGGCCATCCCACGGCTCCATGAGGCACGAGTGGTACTCGTAGAACGCCTTCTTGTCAGCTCCCATGGATTCGTGGCGGGTCCACGGTTCCGGCACCATCATCATCACCGCGTGCGGCAGCTGCCGGCCGCCCATGGCCAAAAGCTCGAGCACGTTGTCGAACATCGCCGAGTCGCTACCCGACTGGTCTACCACCGGGTGCAGCTTCTCGACATCGTCGCCGAACAGCGGCGATGCCAGAACGCTCTCGCGCGCGCCCATCCAGTTGACGTTGCCGCGCAGGGTGTTGATCTCGCCGTTGTGAGCGACGAACCGGTAGGGGTGTGCGCGCGACCAGCTGGGGAAGGTGTTGGTCGAGAAGCGCGAATGGACGATGGCCAGCGCCGAGGCGATGGCCGGATCCGACAGATCCGGGAAGAAGGTGTCGAGCTGGTCGGCGGTGAGCATGCCTTTGTAAACCAGCGTCTTCCACGACAGGCTGCAGACGTAGAACAGGTCCCTTCGGACAACCTGATCCGTGTCGCGCACGAGGCGCTCGACCAGCTTGCGGATGAGGTACAGCTTGCGCTCGAAGGCCGCCTCGTCGGGCACGTCCTCGGCGCGGGCGATGAACGCCTGGCGCATCACCGGCTGCGAGACCCGCGCCGATTCGCCCAGGTTGCCGTTGAAGGTGGGGACGTTCCGCCAGCCGAGCAGCCGCTGGCCCATCGACCGCACCGCCTGATCGAAGAGCCGCTCGCAGGCGGCCCGCTCACCGGCATCGATGGGCAGGAAGACGACGCCCACGCCGTACTGGCCGACCGGGGGTAGCGCGAACCCCAGACCTTCGGACGCCGTCCGTAAGAAGGCGTCCGGCACCTGCAGCAGGATGCCCGCCCCGTCGCCTGTGTTCTCCTCGCAGCCGCAGGCGCCGCGGTGGCCGAGGTTCTTCAGGACCTGGACGGCGTCGCGGACAATCTTGTGTGACTTCCGCCCCTTGACGTCGACCACGAAGCCAACGCCGCAAGCGTCGTGTTCGTGCGCTGGATCATACAAACCCTGCTTGCCCGGCGGATGTATCACTTGGAACCCGGCAGGCTAGCACCCCCCTTTCGGCAGGTAAATCACCTCCTACCCGGAGGCCTGCCAATTACCCCCACGTATACGTTCTGGAAACATGAGAGATACATTTGTATCCAACATCATAGAAACATTAGAATAAGCTTTGTATGCGTAATAACTATTGATTTCTTTGTCGTGTTCGTGTGTTTCTAATGTATGCGCGCCGTCGTGGTCATGTCCCGTCCACAACTTGGAGCCTCTGAACCGGACTCCCCGGCGGCTGCTCTTCGTGAACTGGGCTGCGACATCGTGGCGGTCGGTTACGACCTGGATGACCTGCCGGACGACATCGAGCAGAGCCGGCCATCGGTGGTGGTCGTGGACGCTGGCGCGCACCTGGAAGTTGGGCGCGCTGCGGTCAAGCGGGTGCGACAGGTCAGCTCTCTCACCGACATCCCCATACTCCTGTGCATCGAGGTCTCGCGGCTACCCGCCCTGGACCCGGAACTGGGGGTGGACGACTTCGTGCTGTCGCCTATCGTCGGACCAGAGCTCTACGCGCGGGTCCGCCAGCTCGACTGGCGCCTGTCGTCGTTCCGGGCAGCGGGGCGGATCAAACTGGGCGACCTGATGATCGACACGACCGCCGTGGAGGTGACCTACCGTGGCCGCCAGCTGAAGCTGCCGCGGCAGGAGTTCCAGCTCTTGAAGTTCCTGGCCGCCGGCGCCGGCCGGGTCTTCACGCGCGAGCAGCTCCTCTCGCGCGTCTGGGGCTACCGCTACACCGGAAACACGCGCACCGTCGACATCCACGTGCGCCGCCTGCGCGCCAAGCTCGGCTCCGGCGGCGACATGATCGAGACCGTCCGCCACGTCGGGTATAAGATGCGCGCACCGGGGCAATAACCACGTCGGGCGAAGACACTCCCCATCACCGCGTCGGGCGAAGGCGAGCTTCGCTCGCCGCAGCCCATCGCGGGAGGGTTTGGGAACCCTCCCAGGGTTCCCATCAAAAATGAAAGCGTCTTTTCAAGGTGAGCGGGGCGCGTTCAGCGAGGAGGCGGCGAGGAAGATCCTCGGCCCCTCCGTCGAGACCCTGCCGCAGCGCAGCTTCGAGGAAATGTTCCGCGCCGTGGTGTCGGGCGCCGCCGACTGCGCGCTGACGCCGATCGAGAACACACTCGCCGGGTCGGTGATCCGCAACTACGACCTCCTGCTCGAACACGATCTCACCATCGTGGGCGAGGTGGTGCTGAAGGTGGTGCACAACCTGATCGCTCCGCCGGGCGTGACCTTGCAGCAGATCGCACGCGTCTACTCGCACCCGGTGGCGCTGGCCCAGTGCGAGCGCTTCTTCGCGTCCCACCCGCAGATGGAGGTGGTGCCCGCGTACGACACGGCAGGCGCCGTGAAGATGATCATGGCGGGCGGCAAGCGCGACGAGGCCGCGGTGGCGGCGGCGGCGGCGGCCGGGACCTACGGTGCCCAGATCCTGGCGGCTGGCATCGAGAGCAATCCGCAGAACTTCACCCGCTTCTTCGTGCTGGCGCGGGCCGATCGCGCGGCCGGGTTCGCGCTGTCGGGCGGTGAGCGCAAGACCAGCATCGTCTTCCGCATCGGCAACACGCCGGGCGCCCTCTACCAGGCGCTCGCGGCCTTCGCCGAGGAGAAGGTCGATCTCACCAAGATCGAATCGCGGCCGATCGAAGGGCGGCCCTGGGAGTATTCGTTCTACCTGGACTTCATCGGCGACCGGACCGTCAAGGCTCTCGGGCGCCTCGAGACCCTGGCCGAGAGCCTGCGCGTCCTCGGCTCGTACCCCAGAGCCGACGTGTAGGTCCCGCCCCCTCAAGGGAAACGGCCCCGGCTCCGATGAAAGGGGCTGGTGCTGAAACATTCCTTGGCCTTGATCGCGCTCCTCGCCTCGTGCCAGGCCAGCCGCGACACGTACACGGTACCGATATACGACGCCGGCATGTTCGCCCCCCCGCCGGGCCGGATCGTCTCGGGAGACGCGGGCACGGGCGATGGCAGCGGGGACGGATGGTCCCCGATCGGCATCGGGGGAACCGGAACCGGGCTGCCGACGTGCACGAAGAACGACCAGGCGAGCTGCTGTTACGACGGGGTGAAGTTCTCCGGGACCCCGAAGTGCGCCTGGAGGCGGATGGGCGTAGGTCAGTCGATCACCATAACCACCGCCTTCCGGGGCCGCACCACGGAGAAGGTGACCCTGCCGGCGCCGCTCACCCTGACGAACGTGTCACCCGAGCGGTACGAGTCCCAGAACAGCTGCGACAAGTCGGACCTGGGCTGGACCCTCTCCGGCGCGGGCCTGAAGGAGGCGCAGCGAGGGACGACGATCTCCGAGTTCACCATCGACTCCTTCGGGGCCTGGCGCGGCGAGGGTGGCGGGGCCACCTTCGGGCTGGTGGCCGGGATGGACAGCGACCTCAGCCGGCAGCGAGACGGCGCGGTGGGCGGGCCGAGCTTCACCATGCACCCGAGTCTGTGTGGTGAGCGCACCGTCGGACGCAAGCTGGTCGTCCTGTTCACCGAGATCTGGTTCACCATGAACGGGGTCGACTACGAGGCGCGGTTCCACCAGAGCTCGGAATCGGGCAACACCGCCTACTACACCGTCATCGACCGCGCGTATTAGTATGCGCGGTCATGCTGACCATCGACCTTTCGGGTAAACGCGCGCTGGTGGCCGGCGTGGCCGACGACGGCGGGTTCGGATTCGCCATCGCCAAGGCGCTGGCCGAGGCGGGCGCATCCGTCTGCGTGGGGACCTGGCCGCCGGCGCTGGGGATCTTCAAGACCATGCTCGACCGCGGCAAGCTGGATGCGTCGCTGCCCCTGTCCTCGGGGGGCAAGCTGGCCTTCGAGCGCATCTACCCGCTGGACGCCGACTACGACCTGCTGGCGGACGTGCCCGCCGAGGTGCGCGAGAACAAGCGCTACCGCGACGCCGGTGACTTCACCATCCAGGGACTTGCCGATCGGCTACGCGCCGACTTCGGTGAGCAGGCCGTGGACATCGTGGTGCACAGCCTGGCCAACGGGCCCGAGGTGCGAAAGCCGTTGATCGAGACCAGCCGCAAAGGGTACCTGGCGGCGGTGGGCGTGAGCGCCTACTCGTACGCCTCGATGGTGCAGCGGCTGGGGCCGCTGGTGCGCAAGGGTGGATCTTTCCTGGCACTGACGTACATGGCGTCTGAACGGGTGGTGCCGGGATACGGCGGAGGAATGTCGTCGGCCAAGGCGGCGCTCGAGAGCGACACACGCGTGCTGGCCTATGAAGCGGGACGCAAGTGGGGGCACCGGGTGAACGTCATCTCCGCCGGACCGTGGGGCTCGCGCGCCGCCTCCGCCATCGGCTTCATCGGCAAGATGATCGACTACTGCAAGGCGAACTCACCGCTGCCCGAGGCGATCACCGCGACGGAGGTAGGCGCCACCGCGGCCTTTCTCGCGAGCCCTCTCGGCGCGGGGATCACCGGCGCCACGGTCTACGTCGACAAGGGCTATCACGCCATGGGCGTGGCCGTGGATTCCCCGCTCTTGCAGGGCTAAGCTCACCGACGGAAATGGCCAAGGACGGCGACAGACAGCACCTGCAGGAACTGCGGAAGAAGCTCGACGAGACCGACGCGGACATCATCCGTCTGGTCGCACAGCGCCTGCAGACCGTGGGGCTCATCGGCAAGGCCAAGGCCGAGAAACCCGACATGATCCGGGACCCGGCGCGCGAGCAGGAGGTGCTGGCGCGGGTGGAGGCGGTGGCGCAGGCGCACGGGATCTCGGGGCCTCTGGCCCGCAAGCTGTTCGCCGAGATCATCAGCCATTCGGTGTCCCGACAGACGGCTTTCCTGTCGGGTGTGGACGGTCAGCAGTTGACCGTCGCCTACCAGGGCTCCGAGTTGACCTACAACCACCTGGCGGCGCAGAAGTATGTCGCCGAGCTGGGGCTGAACGCGAAGTTCGAGGGCACGCCGTCGATCAAGAAGGTGGTCGACAGGCTGGAGTCGGGCGCGGTGGACCTGGTGCTCTTGCCGATCGAGAACACCGCCGCTGGCAGCATCAATCAGGTGTACGAGGTGCTGCGCGAGCACGATCTGCACATCGTGGGCGAGGAGACCTTCAAGGTGGAGCTTTGCCTGGTGGCGACGGCTGACGTGCCGCTGTCGACGATCCAGAGAGTGCTGTCGCACCCGCTGGCCCTGGACCAGTGCGCGGTCTTCGTCGAGGCGCTGCCGCAGGCGCGGGCGGTGCCGGCCGCTGACAGCACCGAGGCGATGCGCCTCGTGGCCGAGGCCAAGGATCCGACCCAGGCGGCGATCGGTTCGCCGGAGGCAGCCGCAGCGCACGGTCTGGCCATCCTCCGGCGCGGGATCGGCAACCAGCAGGACGTATTCATGCGTTACGTGGCCCTGGCCCGCACACCGGCGCCCGTGGACCCGCGCATTCCCGCCAAGACCAGCTTGATCCTGTCGACACGGCACGAACAAGGGGCGCTCCTGCGCTGCCTGCAGGTGCTGGCGGACTACGGCCTCAGCCTGACCAAGCTCGAGTCGCGTCCGCGGCCGAACCGGCCGTGGGAATACATGTTCTTCATGGATTTCGAGGGGAACATCGGCGACCCGAAGACGGCGGCGGCGCTGGACGAGATCCGGACCCAATCGCTGTTCGTGAAGGTGCTGGGTTGCTACCCGGCGAAGGCGACGCCGACGGAAGCGCAGGCCACGAATATCAAGGCTCCGCGGACCGCGACGCCCGTCGAGCTTCCTGCGCCCGAGCCGAAGCGCGCACCTGCGCCGAAGGCGAAGAGCTACAAGCTGGCCGATCGGGCGAGCCGCCCGGAGGACACCGTCGTGCGCGTCGGCGATCTGTTGATCGGCGGCGCGAGCTTCACGGTGATGGCGGGCCCCTGCGCCGTCGAGTCGGCGGACCAGATCCAGAAGACGGCGGCGTACGTCCACGAGCACGGCGCGCACATCCTGCGCGGGGGCGTCTTCAAGCAACGCACCAGCCCTTCCGCCTTCCAGGGGCTGGGCCACCAGGGCCTGGAACTCCTGGCGGCGGCGGGCAAGGCCGTCGGCATGCCCATCATCACCGAGGTGATGGCGGTCGATCAGGTGCAGGCGGTGGCCGACAAGGCCGACATCCTGCAGATCGGCGCGCGCAACATGCAGAACTTCGATCTCCTCAAGGCGGTCGGCAAGGTGGATCGGCCCGTGCTGCTCAAGCGCGGGCTCTCCAGCACCATCGACGAGTGGCTGTCGTCCGCGGAGTACATCCTCGCGCAGGGGAACGGGCAGGTGATCCTGTGCGAGCGGGGCATCCGCACGTTCGAGAGCGCGACGCGCAACACGCTGGATCTGTCGGCAGTGGTGGTGCTGCGCGAGCGCACGCACCTGCCGGTGGTGGTCGACCCGAGCCACGGCACGGGCAAGCGCAGCTACGTCGCCCCGATGGCCTGGGCAGCGCGCGCGTGCGGCGCACACGGCCTCTTGATCGAGGTCCACCCCGACCCCGACAAAGCGCTGTCCGACGGCGAGCAGAGCCTCAGTTTCCCCGAGTTCACGGCGCTGATGGACGGCCTGCCGCGCGCGCGGTGATTGTCTTCGTCACAGATCCCGCCGATCCGCGTCTGGAGGACTACCGGGCGCTCAAGGAGCGGCACCTGGATCGGAAGTTCGTCGCCGAGAGCGAGGTGGTGGTCCGCAAGTTGCTCGCGAGCGGTCTCCGCGTTCATTCGATGCTGCTGACCGCACCGCGGTTGCGCGCGCTGGAGCCGATCGCCGGCGACTTTCCGGTCTACGTCGTGCCGCAGGAGGTGATGGACGGCGTGGCCGGCTTCCACGTCCACCGCGGCTGTCTGGCCATCGGCGAGCGCCCCACCCCCGTCGTCGGCCAGCCGCGGACGGTGGTCGCGCTCGAGGATCTCGTCGCCGTGGACAACCTTGGCGCCATCGTCCGCAACGCCGCTGGCTTCGGCGTGGACGCGATCCTGCTGTCACCCCGGTGCGCGGATCCGTTCTACCGCAAGGCGATCCGCGTTTCGGCCGGGGCCGTGTTCAACCTGCCGATCGTGCGCGCGACGCGCTGGCCGGACGATCTGCTTGCCCTGCGCCTGCCGATCATCGGCGCCGTCCTCGACACGGACGCCGTACCGCTGGCCTCGTACGCCGCGCCTGAACGCTGGGCGCTGCTGCTGGGCGCCGAGGGACCAGGGCTGTCAGCCGAGACGAAACGGATGTGCGACGCCCGGGTGACGATCCCGATGACGAAGGCCGACTCGCTGAACGTGGCCACCGCGAGCGCGGTGTTCCTGTATCACCTGACCGGGGCCCGGTGACTTCGAACGATCAGACGAGGCGCGGCCTTGGCGCTCTTTTGCCCACGTTGAGCACGGTCGCCCTCGACGGTGTTCTGGCAACCCTGGTCGTCCTGTGGGTCGTGGCGACGTCCTTCTACCGTCTGCGGTTCGGCGTCGACGTCTACGACGAGTCGTTCTACGCGGTGCTCGCGCAGCGTTTTCTTCTCGGCGACAGACCGTACATCGACGAGTACAACCTGCGACAGACCGGCAGCCTTTTCACTCTGCCGTTTTATTGGACCTACTTGCAGGTGGTCGGGTCCAACGAGGGAATCATCTACTTCCTCAGGCTCCTCTACTTTGCCCTGCAGGGCGCGGTGGCCTGGTCCGTCTACCGGTTCGCCTCGTCGTTGACCCGCTGGCCTTTCGCGCTGCTCGTGTCGGCCTTGCCCATTTCCTTCATGCCCTTTTGCGTTCCGACCTGCAGCTACAACACGTTCGGGTACTCTTTCTTCGCGATTGGTTGTTTCACGGGGCTTCGCTCGTTGCTGCTGCAGCCACTGCCGCGGCAGACCTCCGTCGTCGCAGGGATCGCGCACGGACTCGCGTGCGTGGCCTACCCGCCCCTCGTGATCCCGGTGATCGGGTTCGCCGCCGCCACGCGTTTGCACACCCGCCGCTTGTGGGGCTATGCAGCCGGTGTCGCGGGAGTCGGCGTGGTCGTCGGCGCGGCGCTCGCGCCCAGCATCGCACGAGGGTTACCCGACGCACTCGCCTACGAGGCCATGTTCACGCGCCCACGTGGCTGGACCAAGCTCGCGAGCATCCTGGGATCGGTCGTCCGGGTGGCGCCGGGTGAATGGTTGGCGTTCGCCTCGCTCGGGGTGATCGCCTGGCTGTGCCGCCGGTATCCGGTGCTTCGAAAGGTCCTCCTCCCTGCGCTCCTTCCTCTTGTCATCTGGTGGTTCAGCGAGGTCCGCCCCGAGTTCGATCACCTCGTCCTCCGCCATGCGCTCAGTCTGCAGGCGACTGTCTCCCTGGGTCTGCTGTGCGGCTTCTTCCTTCTCTTTGCCACCTCCGGGCCCGTCAGACGCACGCTGTTTTACGGCGGTTTTCTGCCCTCGCTGCTGGCAGGTGTCACCATTGCCTTCGCCAGTGATCAGACAGGCAGCATGAACGCCGGCCTCGGCCTGTTCGTCGCTGCCGCCCTGGGCCTGGTTGCGCTTGGCACCGCCGCGCCGGGCCGGGCCGCTGCGTTTTTCACGACGGCATTGGTAGCGACCGTTCCCCTCGGCTTCGTCGAAGCTGGTTATTCGACGATCTACGGCGCCCGGGGGATCGAGGAGCAGACGACGGAGATGACGAGCGGTCCCTTCAAGGGTCTGTTCACCGAAGCGAGGACCGCCGGGCGGCTCGCCGAGCTCAGCGCCGTGCTGGCGGAGTTCACGAGCCCGGGCGAACGGCTTCTGGTGTATTACGGCTATCCGGCGGCATACCTGCTCTCGACGACGCGTCCTGCGCTGCCGACTTCCTGGAGCGACAGGCGCGCTCGGTACGAGGGGATGCTGGACTACTACCGCGAGCACCGGACCGGAAAGGGCACGGCCGTCGTGATCAAGGTCGGCGATGGAATCTCTCCAGCGCTCGAGTCGTTGGTCGAAGATCCGGCGCGGTTGATCCGGAACGGCGGCTGGTACCGCCTCTACCGTGAGCCGCCCCCGTAGCCCTGCGTCCGCAGGTAGTCGACGTAGTAGCTGATCGGCTGTCGCTCCAGGAGCGTGCCGGCGTCGATGGCGTCCTCGCACACCTTGCGCAGCTCGCCGATCCGGCGCGACGGCGGGATCTTGAACTCCTCCATGATGGCGTTCCCGAGACCCGGCGGCAGCGGCGGCACGCGCGCGTCCAGCTCGCGGATCGCCTTGATGCGCGCGAGCAGCGCCTCGATGTTGCGGGCCGCCTCCTCGCGCCGGCCCGGCCGCCGCGAGGTCACGTCCGCGCGCGACAGCTCGATCAGCTCCTCGAGGTTGATCCCCATCTCGTGGTCGAAGCGACGCACCGCCGCGTCGGTCCAGCTGGGCTCGTAGGCGTTCGCCCGCAGGTGATGGAGGATGAGGAAGCGGATCTTCTGCCGATCGGGGCGGTCGAAGCCGAGCCGCCGGGCGATCGGATCGAACATGCGCGCCCCCACCTCGGCGTGGCGGTGGAAGGTCACGCGCCCGTCGGGCAGCAGCTCGCGCGTCGGCACCTTGCCGATGTCGTGCAGCAGCGCCGACCAGCGGACGATGGGAGCGACGGGCGACTGCAGCACCACTTGCTTGGTGTGCTCCCAGACGTCCTTGTGCCGCCGGCCGGCCTCCTGCGAGAAATTGACGGTGGCGTCCAGCTCGGGCAGCACGATACCAAGCACGCCGGCGTCGTGGAGCCACTGCAGGCCGTCGCCCAGCTGCGGGGCCATGATGATCGTCTCCAGCGTCTCGCGCAGCCGCTGGGGCGCCGCCTGGCCGATCGCAGGCGCCACCTCGCGCGCCGCCGACGTGACCTCGGAAGGGGGGCTATACCCCTCTGTGGCCACACGGCAGGCCACGTCCAGAAGCGCGTCCGGCCCTGCAGACATGGTAGCGCGCGGCTACTGCGTGATCTTTCGTTTGTCCTGTTCCACCTTGCGCTGCAAGTGGTCCAGGACCGGCTGGGCCTGCTTGAGGCGCCCGGCCAGGCTCTTCTCGGTGATCGGGTACTCGGTGCCGAACCGCAGCCCTTCGTCGTAAAGGAAGGTACCGACCTCCTCGTCATCCACGAACTGGGGGATCTTCTTCCGCGCGTAGACCGCCTTGCGCAGCGTCGGCCACTTTGCGTCGACCCAGGCGATGATGTCGGGGCCGATGGCCTTGCCGAACACCGCCAGTTCCTCGTCGAGCCGGCTGTAGTTCTCGGCGAAACGGTCGCGGAACGCCGTCGCGGTCTCGCCGCCCTCGCTCGCGATCTTGCGCAGCGCCAGGCGGAACAGGATCGCGTCCTCGGCGTATCGGATGGACGGCTCCACGTTGCCGTCCTTGGGCGAGATGATGTGCACCACCGCAGCGGCGGCCATCTCGCGGAGGTCGTGCTCCAGATCCGGCTCGGCCACGGCCTCGAGCAGCACCTTGACATCGAATGGCAGCGACACCAGCGCCTTGGCGAGCGTGTCGAGGAAGGTCCGTTCAGTCTCCTTTTCCATGGTTGGTCCGTCGGATACTACCTGATTCTTTCGACTTGGATAGCCGTTTGCAGCGCGGCGCGGGCCTGCGCCGCGAACGTGGAATAAGGCCCCGGAGGCAGTTCCAGCGTCAACACCGGCAGCCCGCGGTCGTGGCCCAGCCAGCTTCCGAACGACCCTGGCGTCGGGTATCCGATGTCGGCCTGCGCGGGCCATCCGCACGCTGCCGCCACGGCGCGTGCCCAGCGCTCGGCGGGCCCGTCGTAGTTGACGCACGCGAACGGCGCATGCACCGCCACGACTCCCTCGCAGCCGAGGCGCTCGACCAGCGCGGCAAGCACATGCGTCTCGGGTTCGGACAGCGGCGACGGCCCGGGAAAATAACCGGCGTTGTGGGTGGTGGTGAAGTTCGCGGCGGGGAAATTGCGGTTGAGGTCCACGTCGCGCGCCGAATTCTTGATGCCGGCGGCCAGGCCGTCGGGGTTCAACGCCGGCAGCACCCAGACGCACCCCGTGGGTGGGTTGTCGCGCAGGTACGTGCACAGCTCGACGGCGGCCTCGACGCTGCTGGGTTCGTTGCCATGCATGCCGCCCACGACCAATCGGGATGGCGCCGTCGTGGGGCCGAAGACGGTGGCGCGTATCGGTCGACCTTCCGTCGAGCGCCCGATCTCGGGCAGCCCGAGCACCTCGACGAGAGTCACCACGTCTGCCGGCACGGAGGTATTCTACCGCCATGGCCACGACCCTGGGCGCCGCCAAGGCGCAGGCGCGACGACTGCTCGAGGAAGGTGACTACGCGCGCGCGCTGCGGGCCTACGACCAGATCCTAACCGCGGTGCCGCTCGACTACGAGGTGCGCTTCCGCGTCGCCGACGTGCTGGCGAAGGTGGGCATGGCCGCCGAGGCTGCCGAGGTTTATCGGGCCGTCGCCATGCACGACATCGGCAGCGGTCACCCCTTGCCCGCGATCGTCGCCTGCCAGGCACTCGAAGCCCTGGGCGAAAACGCGGACGACGTGCGCAAGCAACTGGCGACGACGTACGCCTCGGGATCGCCACAACTGGCGCGGGTCGCCGTGCGCGAGGCGCCCGTGGATCCGAAGACGGCAGTGCCGCCGGCGGACCTGGCGACGACCGAGCCACTCGACCGCGTCGTGGAGCGGGCCCGCAAGCGCGCGCTCGACCTGTCGGCGTTCGCAGGTGACAAGCAGCAACTGCATCCGCTGCCGTTCTTCTCGGAGCTTGCCCACGACTCGTTCCTGGCAGTGGTGAGGTCGCTGCAGATCCGGCGTCTCGGCGACGGCGATCTGGTGATCCGCCAGGGCGACCCCGGACGCGCGCTGTACCTGGTTGCCGCCGGCGAACTGCGCGTGTTCGTGACGGGAGACAAGGGCGAAAAGGAGATCGCGCGTCTCTACGAGAACACGCTCTTCGGCGAGATGGCGCTCATCACCGACCAGCCACGCAGCGCATCGGTGGCCGTGGTGGGGGAGGCCGACGTCATCGAGGTGAGCCGCGAGGCGCTGGACCGGGTGACGGCGACGATCCCCGCCATCGCCGAGGTGCTCGACAGGTTCACGCGCGAGCGGTTGATCCGCAACCTGCTGCAGACCTCGCCCCTGTTCGCGCCGTTCACGCCAGGGCAGCAGTCGGACCTGCTCCGCCGCTTCGAGGGGCACGAGGTCGAGGCCGGCGCCGAGGTGATCAAGCAAGGACAGCCCGGCATCGGGTTGTTCGTGGTGCTGTCGGGCGCACTGGAGGTCACGGCGCACAAGGGAAATGACCAGGCGCCCGTCGAACTCGCGGTGCTACGCGCCGGGGACATCTTCGGCGAGATGTCGCTGGTCAGCCAGCAGCCCACCTCGGCCACCGTCCGCGCCCGATCGAAGTCCGCGCTGCTGTTCCTGGCGCGCACCTACGTCGAGCGGCTGGCCGCCGGCATCCCGGCAGTGGCGGCCTTTTTCGAGGACGTGGCCCTGCGACGCGCCCGCGACAACAGTGTGAGGCTGGCACGCCTGGGCGGCCCCCCGGAGCCGATCGAGCTCGATGATGCCGACGTCTTGCTTCTGTAAGGTTTGATTCAACGCGCCGCGGCCGGTATGGTTCCACTGTGATGAAGCGCTTGTTTCTCGTGCTTGCCGCGTTGATCCTTTTCCAGAGCGCCGCGGAGGCTGCGCGGTCGGGCGGTAGCTTCGGCGGCCGCGGGGGGTTCCGCTCGGCGCCGCGAGGGTCGTATTCGCGGCCCGCTCCCAGCGGCTATGGAAGCCGCGGCCCGAACATCATCTTCTTCCCGGGCTTCGGATGGGGCGGTGGCTACGGTATGGGCGGCGGCGGCTTCACCACCATGTTGATCCTGGGCGTGCTTGGCGTAGGTCTGGTGATGGCGTTCCGGAGCCAGATCCGCAACCACGCCCTCGGCCGCTCACGCAATGACTCGGACGAGGCCCCCGTCTGGGATCGCGCCTTCGTCTACAAGGTTCAGCTGGGGCTCGGCCGGTCGGCGCGGCAGATCCAGGAGCGCCTGGCGCGTTTCGCCGCCGAGGGGGATACCAGCACCGAGGCGGGGCTGACGCAGCTCCTGCAACAGACCTCGCTCGAGCTGCTGCGCGAAAAAGACGCCATCCGCTACGCGGCCATCGAGCAGAGCGGCCCGATGAGCATGCAGAACGGCGAGACCAAGCTGAACGGGGCCTCACTGGCCGAGCGGTCGCGGTTCCAGATCGAGCGCGTGCGGGGCACGGACGGCAAGGTTCACAAATCCGACGTCGTGGCCAAGGAGAGCTCGGAGGCGCTGGAATACGTGGTGGTCACCCTGGTGCTAGCCACCCGGGAGCCGCTGCGTGACCTGCCGTCAATAACCGAGATGACCGAGCGCGACCAGATGGATGCCGTGCTGGGTCAGCTCGGAGGTGTGCCGCACGACTCGCTGCTGGGGCTCGAGGTCATCTGGACACCCGCGGACGCGGAGGACAGCCTGACGCAGATGGATCTGATGACGGCGTACCCGCAGATGCGGAGCCTCTAGACGTGCCTCCTGCCACGGTGCCGATGTCCCGGCTGCTGATCGACGCGGCCATCTTCGGTCTGGCGGGCATCGCGCTCCTCATCATCGGCTACTACGTCTGGGAGCTGGTGACCCCCTACAATCTGCGGCGCGAGCTGCACGAGAACAAGAACCTCGCGGTGGCAGTGGTGTGCGCCGCCCTCATCATCGGCATGGCGATAGTCATCGCCGCTGCACTGATCGCCAGTCGCCGGTAATTTTCTGGTAAGGTCGCCACTCTCCGTCGGCTAACGATGAACAAGCTGGTCATCGAGGATGAAGAAGGTAAAGCGGTCGCCGTACCGCTGATCCGTGACGAGATCACGATCGGACGTCAGGAAGGGAACACCATCCGCCTGACGGAGCGGAACGTGTCGCGCCGGCACGCCCGGTTCCAGCGCCGCGAGGGCGGCCAGTACTTCGTCGAGGACCTGTCGAGTTACACGGGCACCAAGGTCAACGGGTTGCCTATCAACGGCGCCGTGCCGGTCAAGGAGGGCGACCACGTCTCCATCGGCGACTACAAGCTGTCGATCAAGATAGAGCGTCCCGCGGGGGCCACGCTCGGCCACCAGCAGGCCGCGGCCTCACCGATCCCGCCCGCGCCCGTCGTGCCCGTCGCTCCCTTCCCCCGTGTGCCGACACCCATGGGCATCCCCGCCATGCCTCCTCCGGTCACACCGGCCATGGCCGTACCGCCCGTGGCGACGCCGTTGCCCCCCTTGGCACCGGCCGCCGACCCGATCGACGGCGCCCCGACGATCCCTGTGCGCGCCATGGTGGAGCAAGCACCCGCCGCCAGCGGCCCGCCAGCCAGGCTGGTGGTGATCACCTCGCCCCTGCAGGGCCAGGAGCACCCCCTCGATCGTCCATCGATGGTGATCGGTCGGACGCCCGAGAACGACATCGTGGTGAACCACAAGTCCATCTCACGCCACCACGCGAAGATCGTGCGTGACGGCGAGCGCTACGTCGTGGTCGACCTGGAGAGTGCGAACGGCGTCCGCGTCAACGGGGCTCAGTTCGATAGAGTCGATCTGAATCCGGGCGATGTGATCGAACTCGGGCATGTGCGGCTCCGCTTTTCGTCGGGCGACGACATGGGCTTCGACGGCGATGACTACGCGGCCGGCGGTTCATCGAAGAAGCCGATGGTGATCGGCGGCCTGGTGGTGGCGGTCCTGGCGGTGGGCGTGGCGGTGTTTGCCTTCTCGGGAAACAAGGCCGCACCACCGGAACCTCCGAAGGTCGCGGCACCCGCCCCCACCCCGCCCGCGCCGACCCCGCCCACGCCGGAGCCCACGCCGCCCGCGGCCGAGCCACCGCCCTCGGAGCTACCGCCCGTGATTGCCGCGAAACCGCCCGCGCCCGAGCCCGCGCCGGAGCCGGAGCCCGCCGCCAAGGAACCCCCGCCGGTACGCGAGCGGCCCCGCAGCGAACGCAAGGTGGCTACCGCCGAACCGGCCCCGATCCGCCCGACGCGAGCACCTGCGCCACGACCGACGGCGGCGCTCGAGCCGGGTCGCGAGCAGGCCGCGCCGGCGGCGGTGGGCGACCCCGAGGCGCTGATGAAAGATGCGCAGGACGCCTGGCTCAAGGGCCAGTTCGCGGCCGCGGTCGAGGCAGCGCGCAAGGCCCTGCGGGCGAAGCCCGGGCTGGCGCGGGCCTACCAGATCATCGCGGTCTGTTCCTGCTCGCTCAAGGATGCGGACACCGCGTCCAAGGCGTACGACCGCCTCGACGACCGGAACAAGCAGATGGTCAAGACCCTCTGCCAGAAGAGCGGCGTGACGCTGCAGTAGCCGCTACTTCTTTTTTTCCAGGTCGACGTAAGCGTTGCCCGGTTGGGCCTGCTTCTCGACCGGCAGGTTCGAATCGGCCCAGCCGGCGAAGGCCACCCGGCCCATCGGATCGCGCTCGCCGTGGAAACCGCCACGCACATCGACGATCTGCGTGTAGCCGGCCGCCTCGAGGAACGCGGACGCCTGCGCCGACCGACCGCCCGACTTGCAGCCCACGACGAGCTTCGTGTCCCTGGGAAAATTCGACTCGACGACCCGCTGGAAGTCGGGGTTGGGAGCCATGCGTCCCGACTGGGCGTGCAGCAGCGGCACGTTCGCGGCGCCCGCCGGATGGCCTTCGTCGAACTCCGGGATCGACCGCACATCCAGATAGCGCCAGCCCTGCTTCATCAACACGGCCGCTTCAGCCGATGAAATTCGCTTCGCCATGGGAGGTCATCTAGCATGAAGAACAGCCGCTGAGGTATGATTCGCGGCCCCATGGCGCACGCACCCAAGCACGTACGCGTGGTCGCTGCCGTCATCGAGCGGGACGGCAACTACCTCATCACGCAGCGGAGGCCGTCCGCGGTCCTGGGCGGGTTGTGGGAGTTCCCGGGCGGCAAGGTGGAGACGAACGAGTCGGACGAGCAGGCGCTGGTAAGGGAGCTCCGCGAACGCGTCGGCGTCGACGTCACCATCAAGGGCCGCGTCGCCCAGCGCCAGCACACGTACGACGGGTACTCGGTCGAGCTGAGCCTCTACCAGGCGACGATCACACCGGGACAGGAGCCGCACGCTGCCAAGGTGGCGGACTTCCGCTGGGTGGCCTCGTCGGACTTCGAGAAGTACCCGTTCCCGGCGGCTGATCAGGCGACCATGGATCTGCTCCTCGGGGTCAAGCGTTAGTGGCGCCAGTCCGGTCCATTCGCTCACCCACCCCCACGTTGAAGTCGCTCGATCCGGCGGCGGCACGCTGGATAGGCGCTCTCATCCGGGTGTCGGCGGCGCACCCGGCGATGACCCGTATCCTCGACGTCATCGTGAGGTTGCAGGAGCACCCGTACCGCACCTAGTTCGTCGTTCTGGGCGAGCCGGGCACCGGCAAGGAGGGGCTGGCGCGGGCGCTCCACCAGTTGCTCTCGCCGCGAGGGCCCCTGGTCCGCCTCGACGTGGCTGGCTTTCCCGAGGATGCGGCGCTGGAGGCGCTGTGCGGGACGCTGAAGGAACCGGGCGCCGCCGAGTCCGCCGACGGCGGCACCCTGGTGATCGAGGAACTGACGGCGATGCCACTGCGCGCCCAGGAGGCGCTGTTGCGGCTGCTCAAGGCCGGACGTTGCCGCCGGGTCGGCCAGAGCAAGGACCTGCCGCAACGTCTGACCGTGAACGCCATCGCCCTGTCGGACCACCCGATCGAGCGCGCCGTGACCGAGGGGCGCGTCCGCCACGATCTCTACTACCGCCTGGCGCGCGTGGTGCTGTGGCTGCCGCCGCTGCGCGACCGCTCCGACGACATCGGCCCGGCGGCGGTCTGGATGGGTAACCGCATCCTGGCCGCCGCGCAGGTGCCGCTGGAAGTGCGCACCACCGAGGACCTGCGCACCGCCCCCGAGGCCGAGCGTAGACGGGCCATCGAACTCGACCCGGCTGCGGTGACGGCGCTGCGCGCCCACAGCTGGCCGGGCAACTTCCGCGAACTCGAGGCCACGCTGGAGCGGGCCCTGCTGCTTTACAGGGCGGGGATGAAGCTGGGCGCGAACGAGATCAAGGCGGCGCTGGAGTCTCCGACCGGTTGACGGAGGCCGGATCGAAGCGCACGCCGTGCAGCAACAGCGCCCAACGCAGCAGCTTGCGTCGGGGCTGGGCGTATTCGCAGGCATCCGGTCCAGCCTTGTCTGGCAGCCCCGTGCTGCCCGGTTTCATGAAGCGCACCAGCCAGTCGCCCGCCGCGCGAGCAGCGGCCTCGACGCTGTCCTCTGGCGCACGGGCAAGAAGCGCGTGTGCGAGGATCACGTCATTCGCGTGCAGGTGGGCATCGCACGCGGGACGCGCACCGAAGAGACCATCCGCCGTCTGCGCGTGGAGCGCTCGCCCGATCTCTGCGTTACTGGAGGTCGATTCGGTGCCAGCCAGCGCCAGGGCAGCTTCGATCGGCCGCATGCGCTGACTCGCGCCGGCCTGGCCGCGCACCGCGACCGCCGACGCTTGCACGGCCTGTCGCACTCCGTGCAAGCGGGGGGCATAGGTATCCGCGAAGCGGCTGCTCGCCACCGCCTCGAGGGCCACCCTGGCCCACGCGAGCCAGCGCGCCGTGCAGGCCATGTCCCCCGCTATGACCCATTGCGTGCGCGCACTGGGCGCGGTGGCTTCGATCACCGCCCAGCCCTCGTCCATGCGTGCCTTGTCGCCCAGGGCAGCGCCTGAAACCAGATTCATCACGCCCGTCGAGTGCTCGACGGCGCAGCCCCCCGCCGGCGTGCGGAGTTCGGGCCTCGGGACGCGCAACGATGCGACCAGCTCATGGGGCGCACGGCGGAGGACCGCGACCAGATTCTCGGTGCGCGGGACGCTCGACGCGACGTCACTGCTCCCGCGTGGTTCCGGAAGCGCCACGACCGGGCTCGACGGCTGCGGTGCGGATGGCGGCGCGGGTTCAGGCAAAAAGTGTGGAGGGGCGCCGCCGGTCTGCGAGCGGGGCACCGGAACCTCGCTCGAGCTGATCTCCCCGTGCGCGCGCTCGTGCGGCTGCCGCGCGGCAATCAGAAGCGCCACCGCGATGGCCACACCTGCGGGAACCGTGACCAGCAGTGTGCGCCGCAGACGCCGCCGCGGCCGCAAGTGCGTAGGTACGTCGGGAGCTGAGCGCGCCGCCACGATCTCCATGCAGCCGAGGTGGACGTCGACGTACTCGAAGTAGAGACGTCGCACCTCGGAATCGTCCGCCACCAAGGAGCGCAGGCGACCTCTCTGCTCGGATGACGCCGTCTCATTGCAGACGGCTTCGAGCAGCGTCCAGATCTCGATCGAGACCTTCTCGCTCACGCTTGCCCTCCGCTGGTCCCCGTCCGCAGCCGCACACACTGGTGCAGCTTCCGGCGGATCAAGTTGAGCTGGTTGTAGAGCGTCTGCACCGCCCGGCCCATCCGCTGGGCGACATCCTTCATGGGCTGTTTGTCACGATAGATGCTGTCGAGAAGCCGACGCTCGTGATCACCCAGAGTGTCGATGCAGGTATTGAGTGCCGCGAGCCGGGCCTCGTGACGGTCGAGGTCCACGGTTCGTTCCTCCGCGACCCTCCCGAGCAGGTCGTCATCCAGCCAGAGTCGATCGCGGCCAGCGATGCGGCCGAAGTTCGCCACCTGGCGCCAGGCATATCCACAGGCCCAGGTCCGGAACGACGAGCGCCTGTCCCAGGTATCGAACTTGCGCCACAACGTCTCGCACGTCCGCTGGAACACGTCCTCGGCGTCCGCTCGACGAGGGAGCAGTGAGAAGATGAAGGCGAAGACTTGCTGCCGGTGCCGCTGCAACTCGGCCACGAACAGGTCTGTCGCGTCTTCGGTCGGCCGGTCCGTGTCCACGCTTGGTCGATGTACGGGCCCTGCCCGACTTACCGAACATCGGCGGATTCGCCTGAAGCCCCGAGCGGTGTCGACGCGACGCGTCCAAGCCCCGTCGCGATACTGGCCGCCACCTGCTTGGCCAGGACGCGCGAGCCCTCGGGCGTGAAGTGGACGTTCACGGGTATCTGGATCTCTTTCAATCTGGGCAGGGCATAGCTGTAGAGATCATCGATGGGAACTCGATTCTCGAGCATGACCTTCTTCGCCGTCGCGTTGTAGGGGATGACGTCGGCGCTTCGTCGCGCCTTGACGTCGCCGGCAGGCACAGGAGTCGTGCTGCACCAGATCAACCGAGCTCGCGTCTTCTCGAGCGTCGTCACGAGCGCCCTCAGATTCTTCTCGTAGTCCCCGAGGGACACCTGGTGGTTTCCGTCGTCCATGACCCTGATGTCGTGAAGACCCCAGTTGAAATGGATCACGTCCCACTTGCCGTTTCCGACCCATTCCTCGAGGTGAGTCAATCCGTTGACGGTCGGCCCTCCGTTCGCTGGAATCCGGTGGACGTTGGCCCTTTCCTTCAGGAGTTCGCGCACCGCAACCGTGTACCCGATGGAGATGGAGTCTCCGATGAGCAGGACGCGGGGGAGCTTCGGATCGTCGATGACGGGAGCGTAGGCGGCCGCCTTGTCGGTCTTGCTGGCGGCCTGGGCGACGCCGAGCATCGCGACGCATACAGCAGCGCAAACAGGAATTTTCATCTCGGGTTGATGTACAGCCCTGCGCGGACTTACCGACTGCGGGGAACTGACCGCCGGTAAGTCTCCCTGGGGTTGTACATGAAGCAATGGACCGCCCCGGAGGATGCTCATGGTTTCATCGACTGTCCGTTACGCGACCGCGGCTTCCGGCCTGATTCTGCTGACGCTGGGCGGTTGCACCGGCGACATTGGCCCCGCCACGGAGGCCGACCCACCGGGCGGAACGCCGACCCGGTCTGACGAGCCCCCATCGACGAATGCCGATCTCGCCCCGGCCCGCGCGCGCCGCCTGGCCATTGCCGAGATCCGGAACACCGTCGCGGACATGCTGTTCGCCGGCGCTCTTGGGCGTGTACCCCCGCTGCCGCCGCCCACGAATGACGGGTTCGACAACGACACGGCGTTGCTCGGAATGGACATCGGGTTCGTGGAAACGATGAGCGTCTTCGCCGAAGCGACGGCGAACGAGGTGCTGAAGGATCTCACCCGACTCGCGCCCTGTGATGACCTGCGCATGGTGTCGGGCTGTGGTTCACGGTTCATCGCTACCCACGCGCCACGGCTGTATCGCCGACCAATCGAACCCGCCGAGTCGCAGCGCCTGCTGGTTCTGTTCAACGCCGCGCTCGGCTCGGGCACCTACGAGCAGGCAGTGGCGTCGCTGATCCAGATGATGCTGCTCTCGCCGCAGTTTCTTTACCGCACCGAGCTGGGGTCGCTCCGGGACGCTGCGGGCGTGGTCACCCTGACGTCGTACGAGCGGGCCTCGGCGCTGTCGTACGGCCTGTGGCGGACGGGGCCCGACGCTCAGTTGCTCGCGGCCGCCCAGACGGCGGCGCTGGACGGCGAGACCGGCCTGCGCACCCAGGTTCTCCGGATGCTCGATGATCCACGCGCTCGCCCCGCGCTGCGGTCGTTCGTCGTGCAGTGGCTACAGCTGCACCCCATGGACGTCTCGAAGTCCGACCCCGTGTACACGGGCTCGCTCGCTCGCGCGATGCAGGTCGAGTCCGAGCGTTTCGTCGACGAGGCGCTCTGGGGCACGAACGCAGGGCTAGGAGCGCTCCTCACGTCGACGCGGTCGTTTGTAAACGGAGAGCTTGCCCGGCTCTATGGCCTGGATGTCTCCTCGACGACGCCGGTCGCCGTCTCGGTTCCCGTCGAACAGCAGCGAGGAGGTGTCATGGGCCTCCCGGCATTCGTCGCCTCGCACACGCCTCGCGACGCGTTCAGCCCGATCGAGCTTGCCGTCATCGTTCGCGTGCAGATGCTCTGCGCGACTCTGCCGACGCCTCCCGCCGATGTCCCCGACCCGTCGACCAACGCGAGGATGTCGACCCGCCAGCGGTTCGACCGCCATCGCGCGGATCCCGCCTGCGCCGGCTGCCACACGCTGCTCGATCCCGTCGGCTTTGCGTTCGAGCGGTTCGGCACGACGGGGCAGTATCGCCTGATCGAGCAACCTTCGGGCGCGATGCTGACCGGCGAGGGGCGCCTGACTGCGACGGACGTCGACGGTCCGATCGTGGGCCCCGCCCAGCTCGGACAACGCCTGGCCGAAAGCAAGCAGGCTCGCTCGTGCGCGGCCGCGCAGACGCTGCGCTACCTGCTGGGCCGACCAACGTCCGTGCCCTCACAACGGACCACCGCCGACGAGCGGACCCTGACGGCAGTGACGGAGACGACGTTCGCCGGCGGCGACTTCAAGAAGCTGATGGCGGCACTGGTGCTCTCGGATTCATTCCTGCGCCGCGATGGTTCCCGCTTGCCCAACTGACAGGAGGTCCCGATGAGCTCGCGTATCCGCTCCCGACGTCAGCTTCTGCAGACTTTGACCATCGGCACCGGCGTCGCGGCGTTCGCCCCCGCTTTGCGGCCATGGCGCGTGCGCGAAGCCTACGCGCAGCCGCCATCGGGGCCGCCGAAGCGGATCGTGTTCGTGTTCTTCCCCCACGGGTGGCCGGACCCCACGGACATCGCGACGCCCGGCGTGTCGGCCACGGATTTCAAGCTGGGCGCCATCGCCCAGCCGCTCGAGCGGCATAGACGCGATCTGGTCATCCTGGACAACATGGAGTTCAAGCGCCCCGCCGACCAGGGTTTCCAGCACGGTGTCGGCCGGTGCATGCTGTGGACGGGACGACCGACGCTGGCGACGGACCCGGGGGCGGCCGCGAAGGGGATCTCGCTCGACCAGTACCTGGGCAAGGTGGTGGGGACCAAGGTCACCCCTGGCCTTCCTCTCCTCAACCAGCGGCTCTATGACCGGGTCGGGCAGTTGCTCGAGTGCTCGTACAACGAGAGCGGGGGCGTCGTTCCCGCCAACGCGAACCCGCACGACGTCTACAACAGCGTGTTTCGCAACCTCGTCGTGGGAGGCCCACCCAAGAGCGACCCCGTGGCAGACGCCGCGAGCGCACGCAAGAAGTCCGTCCTCGATGCGGTGGCGGCCGAGGTGAATCTCTTTCGCAAGCGTCTTGGACCCGAGGATCGGATCCGCGCCGACGCCCAGCTCGAGGCCATCGCCTCGATGGAGGCCAAGGTCGCCGGGCTGCAGGCGCGAGGCGCGTCGTGCAGCAAGCCGCTGGACAACCTGGCCGTGCCGGTTCCGGATCCGTCGACCCGATCACTGCCTGCCCGGGCCGACCTTCAACTGTCGCTCTTGACCGCGGCCTTCGCCTGCGATCTCACACGAATCGCCAGCTACCAGGTCATGGGCGGCCAGAACCTTCCGTGCAACTTTTCGCCGGTCTCGAACTCGGCCAACTGGCACAGCCTGTCCCACGGTGGGAACGACAATTACGCGTCCTTCAGGAACGCCCAGCGCTGGGTATTCTCGCTGGTTGCCGACCTGGCGGATCGTCTGAAGGCCATCCCCGAGGGCGCAGGGACGATGCTCGACAACACCATCATCGCCATGGGCAGCGAGATCGGACCGCGCCATGTCCTGCACGGCCTGTTCCTGATGAGTCTGGGCGGCAAGAATCTCGGCATCAGGGTCGGCCAGCACCTGCGCTTTGGTGACGTGCGTGCGTTCGGTCGCGGCCAATCGCACAACCCGTGGCTGGTGTCCCTCATGAACGCGATGGGGGTCCCGGGGGATACCTTCGGCGACACCACGGCGCTGGCCGGGCGAGGCTCGCTGCCGGGGTACTGGAGCGCGCCGGCGTGACGGCGGCATCGCTGTGTCTCGTCGCCGCGGCGCAGGTGGTCGCGGCCATAGCCGATCCGTCGCCTCGCCCGAACGTGATCTTCATTGCGCGCACACCCCATCTCGATGCCCTGGCGGCGCGAAGCCTGCGCTTCGACCACGCGTACGCGCAGTATCCGGTATGCAATCCCTCGCGTATCTCGATGCTGACGGGACTGCGGCCCGAGACTTTCCAGATCTACGACAACCGCACACCGTACCGCGCCAAGATCCCCGAGGCGCTGACGTTGCCGCGCCACTTCCGCGACGGCGGCTACCACACGGTGAAGGTGGGCAAAGTTTTTCACGACGGGCCAGCGTTCGACGACCCGCGCGCCTGGAACGAAGCTCTGGTTCCGGACGGAGCGCCGGGCTACGAAAAAGGCGAGGGGCGGCGCATGCTCGAATCCGAGCGGCTGGTGTCGATGGGTGGCATCGGAAGCGCCGGACGAGGCACAGCCGGACGGTGAGACGGCGACCGAGGCCATCCGGATCCTCGAGCAAAGCAAGCCGGACAAGAAGCCGCTGTTCCTGGCGCTGGGATTCCGGCGGCCGCACGACCCATTCATCGCGCCCCAGGCGTACTTCGATCTCTACCCGCTCGAGCGCTTCAACCCATTGTCCCAGACGCGCGGGCCGACCGGCGATCCGCCCCCGGCGATCGAGCATGACGACCGGTTCCCGTTCGACGATCGGGACAGGCGTGAGTTCTTGCGTGCTTACTACGCGGGCGTCTCGATGACCGACGCCCAGATCGGACGCGTGATGCGCGCACTCGATCGCCTTGGGATGGCGGAGGAGACCATCGTCGTCGTCACCAGTGACCACGGGTACCACCTGGGTGAGCGCGGCTGGTGGAACAAGGTGACGCTCTTCGAGCTCTCCACCCGCGTCCCGCTGATCGTCCGGGCTCCGGGGATGAAAACCGCCGGCCGTACCAGCGTGCGTCTGGTCGAACTCGTGGACCTGTTCCCGACGCTGGCGGACCTGGCAGGCGTGGCCATCCCGCCGAGCCTCGAGGGACGAAGCTTCCGGCCGTTACTCGCCGATCCGGACCGGCCGTGGAAGGCGGCGGCGCTGACCGTCGTGGCCCGCGGCTCGATCCTCGGCCGCACCGTCCGTACCGAGCAGCATCGATACACCGAGTGGGATGGCGGACGCGCCGGCCGCGAGCTCTATGACCACGGTCGCGATCCGGGCGAGCACCGGAACCTGGCGGCGGATCGTGGACAGGCGGGAACCGTGCGCGCGTTGCACAGCCTACTGAACTCCGGACCCGGGGCTACCGAAAAAACGTCGTGTGCAGTACCTCCGACAGGAGGTTGCACAGGGCGTGGAACACCGCTCCCGGCGCGATCGAACCCGTACGCGCGCGCATCCACCCGAAGACCAGCGCCGGAAAGAACACCACGATGCGCGCTGGATCGAAGTCGACCAGCACGTGCCCCAGCGCGAACAACAGGCTGGTGACGATGAGCGGGCGGCCCACCAGCGCGTCCATGAACCGGCGCCTGGACGGCCAGCGCTCCTCGAAACGGGCCCAGAGATAGCCGCGGAAAAACAGCTCCTCCGGGATGGCCACCACCACCAGTTGCGACGCCGCCAGGAGGGCGAAGTCCGGCGGGAGCCGCAACGACGCGCCGTCGAGGCCGGTCCAGCCGGGACACAGCGGCGCGAACAGGTTCGCCCAGACCTGCAGCAGCGGCGCCGTCGAAGCGCAGACCATGCCGTAGAACGCCAGGAACGACAGGAAGAAGCAGGGCCAGGTGAGCGCCAGCGCCGAGGCGGTGATCCTCAGGTTCAACCGGAGCGGGTCGATGCGGAGGCCGGCCGCGCGGTAATCGAATCGGCGCCCCGACATACGGGCGGCCAGCGCGGGCGCGTACAGGAAGATCACCGCGAGGGCTCCATGCAGGTTCGCGTGGACGAACGGCACCGCCTGGCCGATCCAATACAGCGCCGAACTGAGGGCCGTGGCGACGAGGAACGCCGCGAGCGGTTCGATCACCGCCGTCTTCCTGCTAGAAGAGGCGACTGAGGTCGTCGAGGGCGCGGCTGGCGTGGCGGGCGGCCCCGGCCAGGCGGTCGGGAGCCTGGGCGTCGATCCGCGAGGCCTTCAGGCCGACGAGGAGGGCGTCCAGCTGCCTCTCGATGGCTGTGATCGCCTCGCGGCTGCGCCGGAGCGCGGTCACGGCACGGGGCATCGTCAGACGGGACTCGGCCGGGGGCGCTGGACACCGCTTCCGCGGAATCGAACGTCGGGCGGGGCGCATGACCCAAGTTTCCGGTGGGCATGCGTTCTGTCAACTTTCTCAACCAAGCAGGTGGTGCGCCAGGGGGTCCACCACCACCTCGTGGCCAAGCGCCGTGCGGCCCACCAGCATGGGGCAACGCATGTCGCCCCGGTCCGTCAGCGTCACGCGGATGCGCTTGCGGAGCGGCCCCAGTTCGAGTGTGGTCTCGATGACCGGGCGCCGCTCGGTGCGACCCGAGGTGTCCCTCACCTCGATGAACTCCTTGACCGGGACGCGCACGCGAAGCCGGCGGCGCGAGGAGCCCCCCACGGCCAGGGTCAGTTCGAGGATGGGGCGGCGGCTGGGCCCGGGGGCCGTCCCTACCGTGCGGCTGGCGATGACGTGGAGCGCTGAGGTGCGGGCTCCCGTATCGATCTTGGCGGGCACCCGCCCCAGGCCCAGATCGGGAAGCGAGATCGACTCGAGCCAGCCGACCCGTAACTTGGCTTCCGCCGGCGGGCCAGGCCGAGCTGCCTTAGGGTTCTTTGCGTCGCGCACCGCCCCGACGAGAAACAGCACCGCGCCCTTCCGAGTCACCGGGCGATCGGGCGCCTCGAGGACCAGGCCTCGCGCCGGTGCACGCACGGCCACGGCCCGGCCGGGCAGCGGCCCCTCGATCCGGGCGAGCACGTGACCCTTGCCGACCAGCGCACCAGGCTCGACGGTCTCGACGAGCACACCGTCCGCCGGGGCCAGCACGCGGACGAGGTCATGCACCACCGTTCCCGGGGCTCCGGACGCCCGGCCGACGCGCCCGACCAGGCCCGGCAGAACGATCGCCAGCGCGCGGCGACAGGCGGCCAGCAGGATCTGTCCGGCGCTGCCGACCCCCGAATCACCGCCAGCCACGAGGCCGATGGTGGTCCGGCGGGCCTGGCCGGCGACCGCCACCAGCGACCCATCGGCCGCCGGGACGATCGCGCGGGCGCCGCTTGCGACCGCAAGCGCCCTCGCCCGCGTGTCGTCGGGACAGACCCGAGCGTACAGCAGGCAGCGCCGCCCCGGCAGGGGCGAGCCGAGCACGATGACTGCCTCGGCCCCTACCACCAGATCCGAGTAGAGGGCGAACGCCAACCGCCCGCGCCGCTTGCCTCCGGCGTCACCCGGCAGTGGCAGCGCTGGCACCACCCTCCCCGGCCGCGTGAACCGATTCCCGGGCCGCAGCACCGGCACCACCACCAGCGTCCCGGTCAGCGCCGCCGGATCCAGCTCGGCGATCAGCGCCCGCGCCGCCAGCGTGGAGGCCACCTCGCACCCGTGCAGGTTCGCCACCACGGTCACGCGCGGACCGGGCGCCCGCCCCACCGCCACCCAGGCGCCGACGGCCGTCGCCTCGTCGAGGCCGATGCTCACCACGGCAGCACGGCCCGGAGCGACCTCCACGCCGCCCACCCGCTGTGCGCGCGGCGCGACCTCGGTCGCCATGGGTCAGCTGTTTCCGAGGATCAGATCGTCGTCGTCGGAGAGATAGGCGAAGGTCCGCACCAGCGTCAGGATCTGCTCGCGCAGCGCCGGCGTCAGGTCCACGAACTGCACGCCCATGCCAGGATTGGCCCCCTCGGGGTTGACCGGCCGGGGTCGGTTCACCCAGACGACCCGCCCCTCCACGTCGATCGGCATCCCCCCCGGCGTCTGGAAGGCGAGGTTCAGCAAGGTCCCCGGCGCCAGCGGCGTCTCGGTATGCACGAAGATCCCCATCGCCGAGAGGTCCGTGATGTACGCGAACAGGAAGGTGTCCCCGTCGCGGTAATCGACCTCGAAGTTCACCATCACGCGCTCGTACTCGCGGCGTTCGAGCATCGCGCGGCGCTCCGGCGACACCGGGACTGCCCGGCGCCGTCGGTCCTTCGGGCGTGTGGTCCTAACGGATCTCAACGGTCCCCAGCCGCACGCGATCGTCGCCGTCATTGCGCCCGGCGGTGATTCGCCAGCGCTTGCCTTCGCCGCCCGGCCAGAAGCCGATGAGTGCCGTATAGGTCCCGGCCGGCGTGGTCATGAGCGGCACGTCCACCTCGTAAGTATCGCGGATGTACTCCCCCGGAAGCCAGTAGTTCGTGGGGAAGATAGGGGTGTGGTCGCCGATGACACGCGGCTCCCCTGGGATGTCGAAGTGTGCGAAGATCTTGAACCCACCCGGTGGGCGCCGGAACACCCTAAAATAAAGTGTGAGCAGGATCTTGCCGGGGCGGCGTAGCTCGGCCGGAAAGTCCGCACCCACCAGCTCCACGGCGTTCTCGAAAGTCGTGCTGGTCGAGACCCGCCAGGTCCAGGGCGGAGCCTGGCCGTGCCAGTCGACCTTGGTCTCGTTCGAGCCTGGCTGGGTCGACACCTCGGGCGGCGTGGACGCCATCCAGACATCCTTCTTCAGCGGGTTCTGATCCTGCTCGCCACTTTTGAGCTGGTTCGACAGCAGCAGGAACCGCGACGACGAGGCATCGAGGACGTAGTAGTCGAGCTTGGCCAGCTTGAACGAAGCGTCGAGCGCTGCCAGCTCGTCGGAGGCGGTGAGGCAGAACGTCCTTTTGGGACGGCGGAGAAACTCCACCACCTGTTCCTGCGACGGGATGTCCACCAGCTCCCGCTCGCTGTAAAAGCCGGTTCCGTGACCCTCGACGCGGTACTTGCCTATCTCCTCGTCGCCCTTGGCGTAGCGGGCGTAGGACTCGAGTACCGGCTTGAATGACAGGTGCCGCGACAGCATCGGCAAGAGCGCGTGCGAGATGAATGCGCCGAACAGCACGGCCGCGATGACCGCCGCCTGCAAACCCCAGCGCCCCACCTCGACCACCAGGGTCTCGAGTCGCCGCTGCCACCGGCGCGCGCCCGTCCCCAGGTCACGCGGCGCCACCTTGCCGATGGCCCGACCGCGCGTGGCGAGGCCCGTGTAGAGGCCGAGGCTGACCACCAGGCCGACGGCCAGGAAGACGTAGCCCACGGTGATCGTCGGAGGCCACTTCACCTTGGCGTTCTGGAACAGGTGAACCGAGACCAGCTCCTCGGGCGTCAGGAAGAAGTCACGGGCAACGATCATCGTGCCGGTGGCGATCAGCAGCCCCAGCACCGGTTCCGAACGCTCACCTTCGAGCGCCTCGTCGAGGAAGATGCCGATGGCCAGGGCCAGCGCCGCCAGCGCCGGAAAGCGCGCGTCTCCGGTCATCAGCATGTAGATGGTGGCCAGCGCGAAAGCAAAGGCCGCGAAGATCAACAGGTACAGCTGCCCGAAAGCCAGGCGGCCGCCGTCGCGCTCCTCGGCATTGCCGAGGCGGATCAACGGCCGCCCCAGGGCGAACACCACCAGCGCGCTCCAGGGGAAGATGCCGAACCCGATCTGCTTGATGAGGTACTCGAACATCTGGGCCGGCGTCCCGGCACGGGGCACGCCGCCGAGCAGGATCGAGTAGCGGCCAGCAACGTTGGCGCGCAGGAGCGTCACGATCAGCACGCCGACGCCGAGGAGCGCCACCGCCAGTAGGAGCCCGCGCCCGTGTACTCCTTTGGTCAGGAGTCCCCGGCCGAAGCTGGTCCCCTCGGGCACGTCGCGCCCGGTGACGGCCGTCGTCAGCACAGCGGCGCCCTCGGTCTCGGCGGCGTGCGGCTGCAACCCCCAGCCGGCGACGATGGTCGCCGTCAACGCCAGGCAGGGAAGCGCCACACCGATGAGCGCGCCGCCCGAAAGAAGGCCGATCACCATGCCGGCGACCGCGACGGCCAGGTCGCGCATCCGGCGCTGGCCCGTGGCGGGCCAGGCGAACCGCCCGAAGCCTCCGAGCGCGAGCGCCAGCCCGCAGACGAGCGGCATGTCCGACAGCAACTGCCGCGCCTGCAGGATGAAGATCGGCATCGAGCCGAGGGCCAGCGCCGCCAGCAACCCGGCGCGGCGGCGAAACAGCCCCGCGCCCGCCCAGTACACCGCGAGAATCGCGCCCACGCCGGCCAGCGCGTCGAAGAAGCGCGCGCCCAGCTCACGCACGCCGAACACCTTCATGCCCAGCGCATCCAGGAACAGGTTCAGCGGCGGCTGGGGCGAGAACTTCCCACCCACCGTGGGGTCGAACAGGCTGGACGAGCGCATCACCGCGCGCGCCTGATCGGCCACTCCGAGCTCCCAGGGATCCCAGAACCCGAACGAGCCGAGACCGGGCAGGATCAGCAAGCCCGCGAAGATCGCGGCCCAGCCAGCAGGCGGCACCCGGCGCAGCTTGACCAAAAAGCTCATGGTTTACGAGACGCCGCGCACTCTACTCAACCGCCGAAGGCGCGTCTACCACGCGGGTGTCACCGTGGCGCAGCAGCGCGAGGCGATCGCCGACCCCTCGCTCGGCAGCCAGCTCGGCCAGCCAGCGCGCCGGCTCGTCCAGCGGCTCGTAGCCGAGCGGGAACGAGCCGTGGCCGATCGGGATCAACAACCGCGCGCCCAGATCCTCGAAGGCGTACAGGGCGTCCAGCGGGGACATGTGCGTCTGCCGCATGGCCAGCGGCTGGTAGCCGGCGATGGGCAACAGCGCCACGTCGGGGCGGTGGCGGCGGCCGATCTCCTCGAAGCCCGAGAAGTAGGCGGTGTCGCCCGCGAAGTAGGCGGTGGCGCCCCGGCCGCGCACCACGTACCCGGTGGCCCCGCGCCAGGCGAAGTCGCCGAGCCCCCGCGCCCCCTCGTGACGGGCGGCCACCGCCGTGACCAGGAGATCGCGCTGCGTGAACTCCTCGCCGGGCTCCAGGACCATGACGCGTGCGAAGCCGAGGTCCTCGACGAGATCCTTGCACCGCGGCGGCACCACCAAGGTCGCCGTCCGTGGCAGGTCGCGCAGGCTGGAGCGGTGCAGGTGATCGTGGTGCGCGTGCGAGATCAGCACCAGCGACACGTCGGCGGCATCTGCGGGGTGCAGGCAGGCCGCCTCGGCACGCGGGAGCCCGAAGAGCGCGTTTGCCAGCAACGGATCGGTCACGACACGGCTGTCGGCGGTGGTCAGCATCGCGGTGGCGTGCCCGATGAACGTGATGGCCATCGCGTCCCCCGCCGGCCGCGGGACCCGCGCCGGAGGACGGACGCGCGTCGGCGTCATCAGCCGGCGGGCTGCCGCGCGCAAGAAGCGCATCGACAGCACGAGGCCGGCGCCTCCCGGCAACCGGTTGCGGTGGACGAGATCCAGCTCCTTCGTCCGCTCGTCCGACATCCGAAATCATCACTATCATGCGGGATGGTATAAACGCGGCTCATGAAAGTCCGTGCCATCGCGTTCGCCACGATCGCCCTCTTCGCCTGCCGCAAGAACGAAGCGGCGCAGCCTCAACCGACGCCCCAGCCGACCCCGGCGCCCCAGGAGCCGCCCAAGCCGGCACCCGCGGAGCCGACCGAGGCGGACGAGATGGCGAAGAAGCTCGATCCCGGGAAGATGACCCTGCAGGCGCCCGGCACCTACCGGGCGAAGTTCGTCACCAGCAAGGGCACCTTCGTTGTCGAGGTGAACCGCGACTGGTCGCCCAAGGGCGCCGACCGCTTCTACAACCTGGTCAAGAGCGGCTTTTACGACAACGTGCGCTTCTTCCGGGTGGTCAAGGGCTTCATGGTGCAGTTCGGGATCAGCGGTACTCCGTCGGTGAACGCCAAGTTCCGCGAGGCGCATTTCCCTGACGACGCCGTCAAGCAGTCGAACAAGCGCGGCTTCATGACCTTCGCCACCTCCGGCCCGGACTCGCGCACCACGCAGGTCTTCATCAACTACATCGACAACGTGCGGCTGGATGCGATGGGGTTCACGCCGTTCGGAAAGATCGTGTCGGGCATGGACGTCGTCGACGGGCTCAACGGCAAGTACGGCGAGCAGCCGAGCCAGACCCAGCCGCGCATCCAGGCCGAGGGGAACTCATTCCTCGACAAGGAATTTCCGGGTCTGGACTTCGTCAAGCAGGCCGTCATCCAATAGCAGTAGCGAATGCGGCAGATCGATCGACGGGGCTGGGGCCAGCGACTCGCCGACCTCGTTGATCACGCCCGGGCCGACGACCTACCGCGGGTGCTGCCTTTCGGCGCGCCGGTCGAGGCGGCGCGCGTGGCTCTCGAGGCGCTGGGGCCCCAGGACTTCGCGTCGGGACGCCCGATCGTCGACCAGCCCGCCTCCGTCGGGTTGCGCTCGGCGGTCTGGCTGCTGCACGACTTCATGACCGAGAGCCACGAGCTGGCGCAGCAGATCGAGGACACCATGGCCGGCCCGTACTGGCACGCCATCGTGCATCGGCGCGAACCCGACCCCGGCAACGCTTGCTACTGGTTCGGCCGCGTGGGCGCTCACCCGATCTTCCCCGAGCTCCTCGCCGATGCAGGCGCGCTCGCCACGGACCTGCGCGAGCTGCACGATCTGGTCGAGGCGCCGACGTGGCGCGCCGATCGCTTCGTGGAGCTCTGCACGTCCCGGCCGCCCCAGTCGGTCGAGCGGAAGCTCCTGGCTATCCAGCGTCGAGAGTGGGAGCTCCTGTTCGAGCACGAGTGGCGCCGCGCTTTCGTGGCGTGATAGCGTGAGCTTGATGCCGCTTCGCCGCGCCGTCGGTCTGATGACCCTGGCCGGGACCATCGCCAGTTGCTCGCCCAGCCATCGGCGCGACCAGAACTACGGCAGCGACGCATACACGACGTACACGCCGCCCGAACCGCGAGACGCGGCGCCCCAGGAGAACGACGACGCCAGCCCCGGCAATGACGGTCCTGACGCCGGGGTCACCGACGCCCGTGATGCGGCCGCGGAGAGGCGCGACTGATGGCGCCCGAGGACCGCATCGTCACCTGGAAGGGCGGAACCCTCGACGACCTGGTGGGCATGCTGTCCGGTGCGGCGCTGGCAGCGCGCGTCCACGTCATGGCTCCGGGTGAACGCGAATGGCCCGCGGGCGAGGTGCAGATGCTCGCCGGTGGTGTGGCCGAGTCGATCGCCGGTGACCTGAGGGGCGACGACGCGATGGCCGCGCTGCGGTCGATCGGGGCGACCACCTTCCGCGTCGAGCCGGCTCTGCCCGAGCCCGGTACCGGCGCACTGGTGCCGGGTGGCCCCGAGGAGGGCAACCTCTCCGAGCGGCCCCTGGCCTCGCTGATGCGCTACTGCGAGAACTACGTCATGACCTGCCTGCTCGAGGTCTGGCGTGGCAACGATCGCGCGACCATCAGCTACCGTCGCGGCGAGATCGCATCCACGGCCGTGGGCGGCAGCGATGCGCCCGAGCGGCTGACCGAAGTGATGACCTGGAACCGGGGCGGCTACCGGATCGTGGTGCCGCCGATGGTGCTGCCGAACGTCCGGCCGCCGCCCTCCGTGGCGGCCCCCCCGAAGCCAGCGGCAAAACCAGCCGCGGCAAAGCCCGCGCCAACTCCGCCGCCGATCCCGATGCCTCCGCCCGTGGCCGCCCCTGCCGAATCGCGCGACACGCTCACCCGCGTCCCGCCGGCCGGCCCGCCGCGGGGGCGACGCGAGACCGTCCCCGGGATGCCCGTGGCGGTCTTCGATCCCTTCGCTCCCGAGCGCACGACCGACGTCGGCGTTCCCGCGGTCGGGCCAGTGCCGACGCCGCGGCCCTCGACCGCAGCCGCACCCCGCACGGTGATGGAGCCCGAGGTGATAGCGCCCGTGCCGCTGCACCTGCTGCGCAACGCCGCCCGCCCTGCCCCGCCCGCGCCGAAGTCCAACCCCGCGGTGCCGGCGTTGGGGCCGATGACCGCGCCCCGTGGAGGCAAGGCCTCCGCCAGCGCCGAGAAGCAGGGCGAGCCCACCCCCAACAAGAAGAAGACCAAGCCCCGCCGCAAGACTCTCGTCGATCCGCCGGTGCTGGTGCTGATCTTCCTGGGGCTCGCGCTCGGGCTGGCCATCGTCGGCGCCTACTCGGTGATGCAGACCGTGCTCGCTCTTTGACCCTGACGATGTTCGCAGCCGTCGCCGAAGCCTACCGCCGAACGAAGAAGCCGCACGACATCCTCTGGAATCGCTTCGTCGCGCGGCCGCTCGCCGCCGTGCTGCTGGTGCCGCTGCACGGTTCGCCCGTGACGCCCAACCAGATCACCTTCGCCTCGATGGTGGTGTTCGCTGGCGCGATGGCGCTGCTGGTCGCCTGGCCAGGACACCTGGGCCTCATCGCGGCCATCGTGGTCCTGGAGCTCTCGTACGTCCTCGACTGCGTCGATGGGCAACTGGCGCGTCTGCGCGGCACCTCGTCGCCGGTCGGCGCCCACCTCGATTTCCTGATGGACGAGCTGAAGGCGTTCCTGCTGGTGGCAGCCACGGGCGTGCGGCTGTGGCAGCAAACCGCCGAGGTGGCGTTCCTCGTCGAGGCGCTCGCCGGGCTGTGCGTGGTCGCGTCCGCGATCAGCCTGACGACGTTCGTACGCCGTCCCGAATACCGCGCTGCCACCGGCGCTGCCGCGACTGGCACCGGAGATTACGGCGAAGGGTTCGCCGCACCCGCGCCGCCACGGCGGCTGTCCCCGCTCGCCGCCATCGAAAGCATCGGCAAGCTGATCATCCATTACCCGAGCTATCTTCTTTTCGTCGCCGTCGCCGACAGGATGGACCTGTTCCTGCACGCCTACCTCGCCATGAACGCCGCTTACGCCGCCCGCACCTTCCTGGCCATCACCCTCAAGCTGGGCAGGCCGCGCACATGAAGAAGGCGATCATCGTCGCCGCGGGGCGCGGCCGGCGCCTCGGCCACGAGACCGACGACATCCCCAAGTGCATGGTGAAGGTAGGCGGCCGCCCGATCCTGCACTGGCAACTCCGCGCTCTGACCAGCGCAGGCGTCGACGACCTCCTGCTGGTGCGCGGCTACCTGGGTAGTCGCATCGACGGCGGCGCCCATCGCCTGCGCTTCGTCGAGAACCCCGACTGGGCGAACAACAACATCCTCGCCTCGCTGATGTGCGCCGGGGCCGAGCTGGATACCGGCTTTTACTTCTCGTACTCGGACATCGTCTTCGCGCCCCGGGTCGTGGCCCAGCTGGCCGCGGAGGCGGACCGCGCCGACATCGCGCTGGTGGTCGACCGCCGCTGGCGCGACGCGTACGAGGGGCGCACCGAGCACCCTGTCGACGAAGGCGAGGTGGCCCGCGTCGAGCGCGGCCTGGTCACGCGCGTCGGCAAACGGTCGTTGCCAGCCGAGGAAGCGGCCGGCGAGTTCATCGGGCTGGCCCACGTGTCGCCGCGCGGTGCCGCCGCGCTGCGGGCGGTGTGGGAGCGCGCCCTCCGCGACGGTGGACTGGAAGCCCCGTTCGGACTGGCTCCGAACCTGCGGCAGGCGTACTTGACCGACGCGCTCAATGCGCTCGCCGACGCGGGCACGCCGCTTGCCGCCGTGCTCATCGACGGTGGCTGGCGCGAGATCGACACCGGCCAGGATCTGGCGAGCGCAGGCCGCGTCGTCGCCGAGTGGTCCTGATGCCCGGCAAGGATCCCGCGCACTGGCTGCTCCGCCTGGACGCAGGCGAGTGGCTGGACGCCGCCGAGACCGATCTCGGACACGGCGAGGCGGTGCTTGGCCGCCGCGACGTCCGCGCAGAGGTGACGCACGCGCGCAGGGCAGCGGGCATGGCCGTGAACGCCTTGCTGGTCGGCGATCCGCATGACCGTTGGGGCCGCAGCTACATGGATCACGTGCGCGCCCTCGTCGACGACCCGACGGTCCCCGCCGAGATCCGCGCCGCCGCGCTCGCTCTGCGCGACACCCCGCCGCGCCGGCCGGATCTGGTGACCATCGGCAAGCCGGATCGCACGGTGCTGGACGCGGCCGCCACGATCATCGGATGGGCGCGCCGTCAGTGCAGGGCGAAGGGGTAGCTGACGATCTGGCTTCGGCTGGACGCCGGGAAGCGAAGCCGCGACACGATGCCCTTGAGGCAGGCGTAAAGACCGCCCTTCTGCAGGATCGCCGGTGCCTCGACGCGCACCCCGCGCACGGCCCCGGTACGCTGGATCCGGAACTTCACCGTGACCCGTCCGGGCACGTCGGTCTCCGGATCTGGCCGCGACCGGGAGATGCAGTCGAGCATCGCCGGCTCCTCGGCGCGAAACGGTGCGTCGATCTCGTCTTGCTCCAGTTCTCGCGTCTCTCCCCGTTCGCCGAGATCCATGCGGACGACATCCGGCCGCGACAGATCCTCGCCTTCGCCCACCGATCTCAGGTCGGCAGCGGACAGTTGCACCACGGGACGCTCGTCACCCGCAGCGCGCTTGCGCTTCTTCTTGGCCATCGGGGCTACCCCTGCGTCCGGTGCGATCGAGGGGGCCACCACCGCCGGCCGACGGTACGCGTCCCAGGCGATGTATGCTGCGAAGAGCAGGGACGCCGTGGCAAAACCGAGGAAGAACCCTTTCACCTTGACCTGCCAGAACTTGACGCACTATCTTACAATTCCGTTCATTTTGCTTGGGAGACGACACGACCGATGAAGAAATCCGACCTGGTTGACCTGGTGGCGCAGCGACAGAATCTGCCGCGGCCGCAGGTCGAAGCAACGATCGACTCTTTCCTGGACGCGGTGGCCGAGGGCCTGACCCGCGGGGAGCGGATCGATTTCCGCGGCTTCGGAGCCTTCACCGTCCGTGAGAGCGCCGCGCGCACGGGCCGCAACCCGCGCACCGGCGAGGCGATCCAGATCGCGGCGCGCAAGACGCCGGCGTTCCGGGTCGGCAAGGAGCTCAAGGACCGAGTGAACGGCAGCGGGCCGGCGACGACGTAGCAGGCGAGGCAGAGGTAAGGACAAGGGAAGTCGTTCGATGGGCACGCGCCTTTTCGTTGGGAATCTTTCGTACAGCGTCACCGAGCAGGACCTGAAGGAAGCCTTCACTGGCAACGGAGTCGAGGTCCGCAGCGTGCGGGTCGCCCTCGACCGCGAGACCGGCAGGCCGCGCGGGTTCGCCTTCGTCGAGACCGTCACCGAGGACGGCGCGAAGGCCTCGATGGAGAAGCTGACCGGGCTGATCCTGCAGGGACGGCCGATGGTGGTCCAGGAGGCGCAGGCGCGCCCGCCGGGACCAAGACCGGGCGCCCCTGGCGGTCCGGGGGGTCCGCCTCGTCCCTTCGGAGGCCCGCCACGCCCCGGTGGTCCGCCAGGCGGCGGCTTCGGGGGCCCTCCCCGCCCTTTCGGACCCGGCGGCACGGGCGGTCCGCCGCGCAACTTCGGTCCACCCCGTCCGCCCGGCAGCGGCTTCGCGCCCGGGGGCGACAAGCCTCCTGGACGTCAGCAGCGTCCCGAGAAGAAGAAGTCGACGAGGCCCAAGCCCGAGGACGGCGAGCGGGGCAACTGGCGCTGGAAGGGCACGATCGACGAGGACTGAAGCCGCCCTTGCGGCTCCGGTGAGCCATGGCGCGCGTGCTGGTTGTCGACGAGGATCCGTGGACCCAGAGAATGGTCTCGGCGGTCCTGTCCCACGCGGGGCACGAGGTCGAGCTCGCGGCCGACGGGTGGGAGGCGCTGATCCGGTCCGGACAGGCCACGCCCGATCTGGTGATCACCGACGTCAAGCTCCCGTCGACGGATGGCTGGGCCTTCGCGGCCACGCTGCGCAGCCGGCGCGACACCGCGGACGTCCCGATCATCTTTCTGGCCGGCTTCAGTTCGGACCGCACCCCGGGTGACAGCTTCCGCCCCGACCACGACCAGCTTCTGGAGAAGCCGTTCCGTCTCGAGCAACTCGAAACGGTGGTGGCCAAGATCCTGGGGTCGCTACCCCCAACGCCGCTCTCCCGCACCGCTTCGCTGTCGCCCGCGGCGACGGCCGAGCCGACGCGGCGGCTCGTGCTGTCCGGCCAGCTCGCGGAGTTCGCGGTGTCGAGCGTGCTCATCGTGCTCGAGCTCGAGCGCAAGACCGGCGTGCTGTCGCTGTCTGGCGCCGACAAGGCCGGCCGGATCGCGATCCGCGAGGGCCGGGTGATCCGGGCGCAGGTCGACGGAGAAGGGCCGCGCAAGGGCGCACTGGCCGTGTACGAGCTCCTGACCTGGACGCGTGGCCGCTTCGAGTTCAACGCCGGCGACGTCGCCGACGAGGACGAGATCGGGGCCTCGACGTCGTTCCTGCTCCTGGAAGGCGCGCGTCTCCAGGACGAGAACAAGCGGGAGAACAACTGAGCTCCGAGATCATGCCGCTGCGTCTGCGCGTGCCTCTCGAGTACGAGGGGTGGCGGCTCGATCATTTCCTCAAGCGTCGGATCCGGCGCATGTCGCGCACGAAGATCCAGTCGATCATTGCCAGCCAGGTACGGCTGCCGGACGGGCGCCCGGCGCGGGCATCGACCAGCGTTCGGGGCGGCGAGCTGATCATCCTCGATCGCCCTGCCCCCAAGGAGCCGCCCGTGCCCCGCCACTTCGGGGTGCTGGCCGAGGACGACACCTTCCTGGCCATCGACAAGCCGGCAGGGCTACCGATCCACACCACCGCCAAGTTCTGGAAGAACACCCTGTGCGCGGTCCTGCGCGAGCGCTACCCCGACGAGCCGATGCAGGTGTGCCACCGCCTGGACCGCGAGACATCGGGGGTCCTGTTGGTGGCGCGCGTCCCCGACGCGGCGTCGTTCCTCAAGCGCGCGTTCGCGCGACGTGCCGTGGACAAGACTTACCTCGCCCTCGTTCACGGCCTGCCTCCCGCCGAGGGGCGCATCGACCTGCCGATCAAGCTTCTGGACACGCCAACCCACCTGATGATGGGCGTCGCCAGGGATCACGACAAAGACGGACTGCCGTCGGTGACGGCGTACCGGGTGGTGCGCGTGTTCGCCCGGCACGCTCTCGTCGAGGCGTCGCCACACACCGGCCGCCAGCATCAGATCCGCGTCCACCTTGCCGCGCTCGGCCACCCGATCGTCGGTGACAAGCTGTACCGCACCGGCGAGAAAGCGTTCATGGCCTATTGTGATGGCGGGATGACGCCCGAGCTGCTCGAGGCGTTCGACGGGCTGCCACGCCACGCGCTGCACGCCCACCGGCTCACCTTCCCCCATGCACGCACCGGCGAACGCGTCACGGTCGAGAGCCCGTTGCCTTCCGATCTGACCGCGTACATGGAATCGCTGTGAGCGCGCTGGCCCAGATCCGGATCTACCCGATCAAGTCGTTCGATCCGGTGATCGTCCCCGAGGCGCGGATCTCCGAGGGGGGCGCGCTCGCGTGGGACCGGCGGTGGGCGCTCTTCGATCCCGGCGACGGGAAGTTCCTGAACGGCAAGAAATGCGAGGCGCTCCACCGCCTGCGCGCCCGTTACGACCTCGCGGCCGGCAAGGTGACCCTGTCCGTCGCCGAGCGTGACTTCTCGCTGACCGATCTCGGTCCGCTCGAGGCGTGGCTGACTTCTTATCTGGCGCGCCCGGTGCGCATGGGCCGGAACGACGAGAACGGCTTCCCCGACGATCCGAAGGCCTGGGGACCGACGGTGGTGAGCACGGCGTCCCTGGAGGCGGTGGCCGCCTGGATGCCCGGCCTGACCGTCGATGACGTCCGACGTCGGTTCCGCGCCAACCTCGAGATCGCGGGCGTCCCGGCTTTCTGGGAAGATCGCCTGGCGCCGTTCTCGATCGGCGAGGTGGTGTTCGAGGCAGTCAACCCGTGCCAGCGCTGTCCCGTCCCGGCACGCGACCCGGAGACCGGCGTTGCCACGACCGGCTTCCAGAAGCGTTTCTCGGAAAAACGCGAGAGCGAGTTGCCCGCCTGGGCCGACCGCTCCCACTTCGACCACTTCTACCGCTTCGCGCTCAACACCCGGATCCCACGCACCGAGGCGGGGAAGACCCTGCGCGTAGGAGACGTTGCTAAAACGAATTAGCCGGTGATACCATGACACCCATGGCGCTGCTCGAAGTCACCGCCGCGAGCAAGTCCTTCGGTGGCGTTGCCGCGCTCAAGGGCGTGTCGTTCGACCTGGCGGCGGGCGAGGTGCACGCGCTCGTGGGCGAGAACGGTGCCGGCAAATCGACGCTGATCAAGGTCATCACGGGAGCGCACCGGCCAGATGCGGGCACGGTGAAGCTCGACGGGCATGCGATCGACGGCAACTCGCCGGTGGTCTCCCGCCGGCTGGGGATCGCCGCCATCTACCAGCAGCCGGCGCTGCTGCCGGATCTCACCGTCGAGGAGAACATCGGCCTGGCGCTGGAGCAGCCCGGCGCCCTCTCGATCATTCGCTGGAAGGAACGGCGAACACGCGCGCAAGCGCTGCTGGCGCGGGTCGGTGCCTCCATCGCGCCCGACGCCCTGGTGCGCGAGCTGACCATGCCGCAGCAGCAGCTGGTGGAGATCGCGCGCGCTCTCGGCACCGAGGCGAAGGTGCTGATCATGGACGAGCCGACCGCCTCGCTGTCCGAGCGCGAGGTGGAGAACCTGTTCCGGGTGATGCGCGAGCTGCGCGCCGCGGGCGTCGGCATCATCTACATCTCGCACCGTCTCGAGGAGCTGTTCGGGCTGGCCGATCGGGTGACGGCGCTGCGCGACGGGACGCTGGTGGGAACGCGGCCGATGGCCGAGGTGGACCGCGCGGGCCTGATCCAGATGATGGTCGGTCGCGAACTGGAGGCGGTGTTCCCCAAGCAAACCGTCGCTATCGGGGATGTGGCCCTGGAGACGCGCGGCCTCGGCTGCGCGGCGTCGGGCGTGCGGGACGTCAGCCTGCAGGTGCGCGCCGGCGAGATCCTGGGCCTGGCGGGCTTGGTCGGCGCGGGCCGCACCGAGCTCGCGCGCGTGCTGTTCGGTCTGACCCCCGCGGACGCCGGGGAGATCCGCATGGCCGGACCGGTCACGATCCGTTCGCCGCAAGACGCGATCCGCCACGGCATCGCTTACGTCCCGGAGGACCGCCGCCGTCACGGCGTGATCCTGGAGCTGTCCGTGGCCGCCAACACCACCTTGGCCTCGCTGCGCGGGCTGCGGCTCGACGACCGCGCCGAGCGGGAGACCGCCCGCCAGTTCGCCCTGCGCCTGGCGATCAAGACCCCGTCGGTGGACACGCCCGTCGGTCACCTCTCGGGCGGGAACCAGCAGAAGGTGGCGCTGGCACGCTGGCTGGCGACCGGGCCGAAGGTGCTGATCCTCGACGAGCCGACCCTGGGCGTCGACGTCGGCGCCAAGGCCGAGATCCACAGGGTGATGGGCGATCTCGCGGCCAAAGGACTGGCGATCGTGATGATCTCGTCCGAGCTGCCCGAGCTCCTGGGCATGTGTGACCGGATCGCGGTGATGCACGGCGGGCGGATCCAGGGCGTGCTCGCGCGCGCCGAGGCGACTCAGGAGAAGATACTGGCGCTGGCGCTCGGCCCGCACAAGAGGCAGGCCGATGCGGCTTGATCGCCACCGCCACGAGCTGTTCGTCGCTGTCGCCTACCTGGCCCTGCTGGCCGTCGTTGGTACGTTCGCGAAGGGCTTCTTCGCAGCGGGCAACCTGCGCGACATCGCGCTCGGCATCGCGCCGGTGCTGGTGGCGGCCATCGGAATGACCCTGGTGGTCATCGGGCGGCAGATCGACATATCGATCGGCTCGCAGCTGGCGATCGCGGGAGTCGTGATGGGGACGCTGGCCAAGGCGGGCGTCCCGCTGGCGCTGCTGGCGCCGCTGGTGCTGCTGGCCGGCGCAGCGATGGGCGCCGTGAACGGCGTCCTGGTGGCGGTGTTCGAGCTGCCGTCGATCGTCGTCACCCTGGCGACGATGGTCGCCTGGCGCGAGGCGCTCCGCTGGATCACCGAGGGCGCCGACATCTACGGCCTGCCCGACGATTTTCAGTGGCTGGGCCTGTCGCTCGCGGGCGGACGGACGCTGATCATCGGTGTGGCGCTCCTGCTGCTGGTCGCCTTCGCCTGGGGGATGCGCAACCTGGCGGTCGGACGCACGGTGTACGCCGTCGGCTCGGACGCCGAGATGTCGCGGCTGCTCGGCATCCGGCCTCGCCGGGTGACGTTCTTCCTGTTCGTGATGATGGGCGTCCTGACCGCCGCAGCGGCGTTCCTGGCGTCGATCCGGTTTCCGCAGATCCAGACCAACGCGGGCGTCGGCTTCGAGCTGCAGGTGGTGGCGGCCACCGTCGTCGGAGGCACCGCCGTCTCGGGTGGCCGCGGCACGCTGGTCGGGACGCTGCTCGGCGTCCTGCTGCTCGGCACCGTCGGCACCGCGCTGACCTTCCTGCACGTCAGCGCGCACTGGGAGCGGGCGTTGCAGGGCGCGATCATCCTGGTCGCCGTCGGGGCCGATGCGCTCCACGCGCGGAAAGCGGCGGCACGTGCCACCTGAGCGCGCGATTCGCCGCCAGGAGCTGGTGCTCGCGCTGCTGATCGCGGCCGAAGCGATCCTCTTCACCGTCATCGGGCACCACTTCGCGACGCTGGGCAACGCGTTCGAGATCGTCCGCCTCTCGACGGAGGTCGGCCTCCTGGCGCTCGCGCTGACGCCGGTGATCGTCACTGGTGGCATCGACCTGTCCGTCGGCTCGCTGCTGGCGCTCTCGGCCGTGGTGTTTGGCCTGGTGACACGCGAGTTCGGCTGGCCGGCGCCGGCCGGCGCTGCGCTGGCCATCGTCGTCGGTGGCGCGGGGGGCGCGATCAACGCAGCGCTGATCGCCGGACTGCGCCTGCCGCCGCTCATCGTCACTCTCGGCACTTTCTCGCTCTACCGGGGCCTCGCCGAAGGGATCACCGGCGGCGTGAAGAACTTCACCAACTTCGACGAGGGCTTCCTGGGCCTGGGTCAAGGCTACCTCCTCGGCCTCATCCCGGCGCAGCTGCCGATCCTCGCCGCGGTCGCGCTCGGCTACTACCTCCTCCTCGAGCGCAGCACGATCGGCCGCGCGCTCTACGCCATCGGCTTTTCGCCCGAGGGGGCGCGGCACGCCGGCATCCCCGTCCGGGCTCGCCTGGCGCTCGTCTACGTGCTGTCCGGCGTGGTCTCCAGCATCGCGGCGGTCATCTACGTCGCCCACGTGGGCCAGGCCAAGGCGAACGCCGGCACCAGCTACGAGCTGATGGCGATCACCGCGGTGGTGCTGGGGGGAACCTCGATCTTCGGCGGGCGTGGCACCATCGCCGGCACATTGCTGGGGCTGTTCGCCATCGCCGTGCTGCAAAACGGGCTCCGTCTGTCCGACGGGCCGTCCGAGCTGGCTGGTATCATGATCGGCGTCCTGCTGGTGGGCGCCCTGCTCGCCAACAAGCTGGTGGCACGACGCCGATGAGACGCGCAATCCTCGTCCTCGTTCTCGTTGTCGTTCCCTTGGCGGTCGGCTGCCGCAAGAGCGACCCCAATCGCCTCACGGTGGCGATGATGCCCAAGAGCAAGGGCAACCCTTACTTCGTCGCCGCGCACCGAGGCGCCGACCAGGCTGCGGACGAGCTGGGCATCAAGTTGCTCTGGGACGGCCCGACGGAGACCGATCCCGCCAAGCAGAACGAGGTGGTCGAGGCCTGGATCACCCGCGGCGTCGACGTCATCGCCGTCAGCGTCGAGAACCGCGAGGGGCTCGCCACCGTGTTGCGCAAGGCACGCGCCAAGGGAATCAAGATCGTCACCTGGGACTCGGACGCGCCCGAGGACGCGCGCGACTTCCTGGTGAACCAGGCGACCCCCGAGGGGATCGGCACCGTGCTCGCCGACCGGGCCGCCACGCTGCTGGGAGGCAAGGGCGAGTTCGCGGTGATCACGGCGTCTCTCACGGCTGCCAACCAGAACACGTGGCTCGAGTTCATCCGCGCCCGGATGAAGGAGAAGCACCCCGGCCTCGAGCTCGTCGCCGTGCGCCCCAGCGACGACAAGCAGGATCTGGCCTTCGTCGAGGCGCAGAACATCCTCAAGGTCTATCCGAACGTGAAGCTGATCATGGGGATCGCTTCGCCCGCGGTCCCCGGCGCCGCCGAGGCGGTCAAGCAGGCCGGCCGCAGCGACGTGAAGGTGATCGGCCTGGCGCTGCCGATCGCCTGCCGCAAGTACATTCACGAGGGCGCCATCGATTCCATCGTCCTGTGGAACGTGAACGACCTTGGCTACCTCACGGTCCACGTCGCGAACGCGCTCGGCCGGGGCAAGCTCAAACCGGGCATCACGAGCCTCGCCGCCGGCCACCTCGGCACCGTCGAGGTCAAGGGGACCCAGGTCCTCCTAGGCATCCCGATGGTTTTCGACAACGCGAACGTCGACCACTACGACTTCTGACGTCTACTTGAACGCCTTGAGCCAGGCGTCGAAATCCTTCTTGTTCTTCTCGATCGTCTTGCCGGGACCGGTCAGCTTGATGAAGTAGTTGCCCTTGGCCGTCTCCAGCACGATGGCCAGCATGCGATGGTTGGGGCGCGGCTCGCCGGGTCCCGGATCCATCGGCTTCGCCTTGAACATGTACGTGCCCGACACGTCGAGGATCGTCGCCTGATTTCCGGCCACCTTGATGGTCGTCACCTTCGGTTCCAGGGCCTTGCCCTCGGGCGCCGTGAACTGCTTCTTCCAGCGGTCCATGTTCGCCTGCACGCCGCCGCCTTGCGTCTCGCCGAAAAAGAAAATGGCCAACTCGGCCTCCCCGTCTTTTCCCGGAACGGCAAACTGCTTGAGCCGCATGGGGCTCGACACCTCGACGTCCTTCCAGGACGTGGGAGCGCTCGACTTCAGGCCCCCCAGATCGACGACCGTGCCCGCGGCGGCCAGGACCAGCATCAGAAGGTTCGACATGGCCGGACTATAGCCCAGGAACCTCGCAACGCAACGCTTCCAAGAGGGGCGCGACAGAGGCGGTAAGACCGGGTAACCTCATGATCTCCTTTCGTGTCTGAAATTCCTCTCACCAAGCTCTGCGGTAGCTGCGGCTATCGCCTCGAGGCCACCCTCGACCGCTGTCCGGTCGACGGCGCGAAATTACCTCGTGAGCGCGCTGACGTTGCAATGCTCGGATCATACCGGCTCGTCGAGCGCCTGGGGACGGGAGGCATGGGTGTCGTCTACCGCGCCGTCCACGAGAAGCTCGGCCGCGCCGTCGCCATCAAGGTGCTGAACCGGGTGATGCTGTCGGACCGCACGAACGTCGCACGCTTCTTCCAGGAAGCCCGCACGGTGAACACCTTCCGCCACCCGAACGTCGTCGATGTCTACGACTTCGTCACCGCCGGCAAGGACATCTACATGGTGATGGAGTTCCTGGTCGGCCACGATCTGCACCACGCCATCCACATGGACGGATCGCGCCCCTTCAGCCCCGAGCGTGCGATCAGAATCGTCGAGCAGATGTGCGGCGCCCTGCAGGCCGCGCACGATCGCGCCATCATCCACCGCGATCTCAAGCCCGCGAACGTCTACATCACACAACAAGCGGCGCAAGAGGATTTCGTGAAGCTGCTCGACTTCGGTCTGGCCAAGCTCGAGCGCACCGAGGGGCGCATGACCCGCGACGGGATCGTGCTGGGCACGCCCGAGTACATGGCCCCCGAGCAGGCGCGCGGCGACGCCCTGGATCATCGCGTCGACCTGTACGCCGTCGGCTGCATCGCCTACCACATGCTGACCGGCTGCCAGCTGTTCGTGGGCGGGAGCTACGCGGAGGTGATGGTCCGTCACGTGAGGGAGCCGCCGCCACCGCCGCGTAGCCTGAACCCCGAGATCCCCGAGACGCTGGAGACGGCGCTCCTGCGCACGCTGGCCAAGCGCGCCGAGGATCGTCCGGATTCGGCGCGCGAACTCGCCGAGGAGTTCGCGCTGGCGATCGGGCAGCCCTTCGACACCACGGGCGCCTTCGTCGGGTCCGGGTTGACCTCCGGGCAGCGATCGTCGGTCACCGCCACCACCTTCGCCGCCGTGTCGCGAACCCTCCACCTCGAGCGGCCGGCGCGAAAGGCGTTCGCGCTGGTCGGCCTGGCGGTCGCCGCGGGCGCCGTCGGCCTCGGCGTGTGGATGCGGCCCCACATCGCTGGCAGCGCCTCGCAGGCCGTGGTCGCCCAGAGCCAGTCCGGCGCGCCCAGCACCGGGCCGGGGATGAAGCGGATCGTGCGGTTGCTCCTGCAGTCCCACCCTCCGGGCGCGGCCGTCATCGACGACAAGGGCAAGAACCTGGGACGCACGCCGCAGGATCTGGTGGTGCAGCTCGGCAGCGAGCACCAGCTGGACTTCGTTCTGGACGGCTACCATCGCTCCCGGCGGGCGTTCCGCGCCGACGTGGACACCACCATCGCCGTGGCCCTGGAGCCGATCCCCGGCCGAGGTGCCCCGCCGATGACGCCCCAGGTCGAAAGTCCCTCCGAGCGCCGAAAACGTCCGGCGCGCACTCCCGGAACGCCCGCCAACCCCGGTGGGGCCTCACCGGATCTGGATTCCCGCGCCAGAACGATCAATCCTTTCGGCAGATGAGCTTGAGGACGCCCGAGCCCGAGCCGAGGTCGGGCCCGATCGTCGATGTCCCCGAACCCAAGGTGGGCGACCGCATTGGCTCCTACCGGCTGGTGAGGTTGATCGGCGCGGGGGCGACAGGCCGCGTCTTCGAGGTCCAGCACCAGACCATCGGCCGGCGCGCGGCCATGAAGATCCTGGCGCCCGAGCACGCAGCACGTCCGGGAGCGATCAAGCGCCTGTTCGCCGAGGCCCGCGCGGTCAACCAGATCAACCACCCGCACATCGTCCAGATCACCGATCTCGTCGAAGCCGAGGGGCCCACAGGTGTCAACGCCATCGTCATGGAGCTGCTCGAGGGGAAATCGCTGTCCCAGTTGATGCAGGCCGAGGGGGTGATGCGGCCGCGGCAGTTCCTGGGGATCCTGGTTCAGGTCGCTGACGGGCTGGCGGCCGCGCATGCGGCGCGCTTCATCCACCGCGACCTCAAGCCCGAGAACATCTTCCTCACTCCTCGCAGCGGCCAGGACGACTACGTGAAGCTGCTGGACTTCGGCCTGGCCAAGAGCTTGACCGAGAGCATGTCCCCGACGCCGGTCAACGTCCGGTCGCACGCCACGGCGGAAGGCGTCTTCGTGGGCACGCCGGCCTATGCCTCGCCGGAACAGGTGTCTGGCAAACCGCTCGACCACCGGACGGACATCTACGCGCTGGGAATCATCATCTACGAGCTCCTGACTGGGCACCTCCCCTTCGATGCGCGCAACTTCGGCGAGTACGTGGTCAAGCACCTGACGCAGGAGCCGCCGGTGCCGCCGCCACACATACTGCGCGTGCCGCTCGGCCGGGCGGTCTTCGCGGTGGCGAGGCGCTGTCTGGCGAAGGACCCGAAAGCGCGCTTTGGCTCGGCCGAGGAGCTGAAGGATGTCTTCGAGCGGCTGCAGAACGGCGAGGAGATCCCCGATCTGGACGTGGACGCGGGCCTGCCGCCCCCTCCGTCGCGGGTGCCGATGTTCTTCGGCATCGGCGTCGCGGTGGTCGCCGCCGTGGTCGCGGGCGCGCTGTTCCTGGGACGCCGCCAGCAAGCGCCGTTCCCCGAGCTCCCGGCGCCAAAGCCGTCCGCTCTCACGCAACCGCGCGGACCCAGCGTCGTCCCGCTCATCCCCGAGAGCACGGTGATGGTGAACTTCGAGTCCGATCCCCCCGGCGCCGAGACCAGGCGGATCGGCCGCCCCGAGCTCCTGGGGCTGACCCCGTTCCGCCAGACCTACAAGGCCGATGGCGCCCGGGTCGAGTTCGAGATGAGGCTGGCGGGGTATGCGTCGCGCCGTTATTCAGCGCTGCTGACGCCCGATCAGCCGGTCCGCGTGATCGGAGGCCCCCTGCGCAAGGTCGCGACCTCACGACCGAAACCCGCGCCCTCACCCAAGCCGACGCCGCACAAGCCCAAGAAGCGGGCGGCCACCCCAAACGGGACTTTGAACCCGTTCTCGCGTTAGAATGCGCCTTACCCCTTTTCGTCCGATAAGGGGACGAGACTACAGATGCATTTCGCGTATGGCCGTGGCCCGGGCGGCTCGCTTCGCGCCCTCAGCGCACTCTGTGCCTATGCCCTGCTAGCGCTGGGCGGCTGCCGGAGCACACCCAGCGTCACCGGCCTGCGGGTGGTGGTCGAGTGGGGCGGCACCATGACCGTCGACCAGCTCGAGTTCTCGGCCACCGATAACAAGACGGCAACGGTCGTCGTGGCGCCCGAGCGAAAGCCGCCCGAGCCGGGCAACATCCTCACGAGCGGCGCCGACGTGGTGATCTACTTCAGCAACGACCTGGCCGACACCGACGTGCGCGCCCAGGTCCGCGGGTACTTGATGAACCGCCAGGTGGCGGAGGTCACCGGGACACGGCGCCTGGACAGTAACACCGTCAACGAGTTGCGGCTCACCCTGCTGCCGCTCGGGACCGGCAAGGCCAATGGCGTGCCGTGCGCGGCGGCTGCCGAGTGCCAGAGCAAGATCTGCGCGGACGGCGTCTGCTGCGACGCCAGATGCGACACCAAGTGCCGCTCCTGCAACCAGCCGAGTTTCCTTGGCGTCTGCCGGCAAGTGGCGACGGGCGCGAAGGACCCACGGAGCCTCTGCGCACCGATGCCGCCCTGCGGCCAGGACGGCAACTGCGACGCCAACGGAAACTGCTCGATGCAGCCGGCGATGACCGAATGCCTGGGATCGAGTTGCCGGGACAACGTCACCTCGTTGTCGGCCAGCCGGTGCGACGGCATGGGCCGCTGCGTGGCCGGCGGCCCCCTGCCCTGCGCGCCCTTCGTCTGCAGGAACAACGCGTGCCTCGGTACCTGCAGCGGCAATTCCGACTGCGCGCCAGGCTCGAACTGCGACATGGGGAGTTGCGGGAAGAAGAAGCTGGGGCAACCCTGCGGCGGGGGCAGCGAGTGCGAGTCGACGTTCTGTTTCGACAACGTCTGCTGCGACAAGGACTGCGCCGGGGCCTGCAAGTCGTGTGCGACGCGGCCCGGCACCTGCACGAACACCCCGGTCGGTACAGGGGACCCGCGCTGCACGACCCAGTCGGTATCGACCTGCGCCTCGGACGGCAAGTGCAATGGACTGGGATCGTGCCGCACGAGATACCCGCAAGGCACGATCTGCGGACCGCCCTCGTGCGACTCGGGAACCCAGGTCTCGTTGCTCCAGACGGTCTGTGGGGCGAGCGGACCCTGTCCGATCGGCATGCAGATCGCTTGCTCGCCGTACAAGTGCAACGGCCAGCAGTGCGCCACCACCTGCAGCAGCAGCAGCGATTGTGTCTCGCCCAACACCTGCGTGGCCACCAGCTGTGCCGCGCAGAAGCCGATTGGCGCCATCTGCACCGCCGCCTCCCAGTGCATGACCGGCTTCTGCGTCGACGGTTTCTGCTGCAACGCCGCTTGCCCCGTGTGCAAGAGTTGCAAGATCCCGGGCTCCGTCGGGTACTGCACGAACATCACCGAAGGGACGATAGACTCGCGGTGTCCGCTGGACCCGAAGACGACCTGCGGGTTCGACCAGACATGCAACGGCCTCGGCGAGTGCCGCAAGTACCCGGGCGGCACCGGGTGCGCCGATCCGATGTGCATCGGCCAGATCCGCAGCCGCGGCAAGAGCTGCGACGGCGTCGGTAGTTGCGCCGAAAACGGCAATCAGGATTGCTATCCGTACCTGTGCACTCCGAACGGCCCCACGGGGGGACCCGACTGCTTCACCTCCTGCACTTCGAGCGCCCAATGCTGCTGCGGCAGGCCGTGCATGGGAAGCCAGTGCCGTCCATGAGAGGCCGCGAGCCCCGCAGTTTCATCACCCTCGTCATCCTCGTCTTGGTCGCCGCGATGCTGGTGCCGGCATCCGCGTGGTCGGCTGCGCCGCCGAAGCGCCCCGCCTCGCAGGCCAAGCGCGAGAAGGCGGCCCGCACCCTGTTCGAGAAGGCCGAGCGGTCCTTCAACGTCGGCAAGTTCGAGGAGGCGCTGTCGCACTACCAGGCGGCCTACGAGGAGCTGCCGCTGCCGGCGTTCCTGTTCAACGTGGCCCAGTGCTACCGGAACCTCGGCAACCACGAGCGGGCGTTGTTCTTCTATCAACGCTACCTGTCGCTGGATCCGAACGCGCCGAACCGGAAGATGGTCGAGGATCTGCTCGTCGAGCAACAGCGCGAAGTGGCCGACGCTCAGGCGACCACCCCGACGCCGCCACCGACCGCCCCGTCTCCGTCGCCGGCGGACTATTCCCCACCGCGGACCCCGGATCTCTCGGCGCGGAACCCTCAGCCCAGCCCGCGCAACGTCGCCACCACCCCGGCCGTGCGCGCCTCTGCGAAGAAAGACAAGGACGAGGAAGGCTCCGGCATGTTGTGGCTGTGGATCGGGGGCGGCGTGGTTGTGGCGGGCGCGCTGGCGGCGGTGCTGCTGCTGGGCGGCGGCGACCTTCCGAGCGGCAAACTCGGCTCCATCGACGCGCGGTAGGCCGTCGGTTACGCCGCCGCTGACAGCACGGGCAGCTTCTTGGCCACCTCGTCGAGTTGCTGCGTGCTGGTGAAGCCGATGGTGAAGGTGTCGAGCACGTCCAGGCCGGCGCAGTACGTGAGGGCACGGTCGACGTCCTTGCTCATCTTGCCGGCGCCAAAGATCTTCATGCCGATGATCCCCTTGCCGGCCTTCTTCATCTCGCGCAGCACGCCGAGGACCGTCTCGGGTTCCGCGTCCATGTGCGCCTGGATCGGGTTGATGCGCGCGAGGTCGACCTGCACCCACGGCTCCTTGGCGGCCGTCTTCAGGGCGCCCAGCGTGTGACAGGAGGTGCCGTGGGCGCGGATGATCCCCTGCTCGCGGGCGCGCTCCAGCACTTCCATCGGCCCCGCGAACTCCTTGTTCCAGTTGTCGGTCTGCATGCAGTGAAGGAGCATGATGTCGAGGTGGTCGCGCCCCAGCTCGCGGCGGAAGCGGTCGATGTCCGCCTTGCACTCGGCGGCCGTCTTGGCGCGGGTCTTGGTGAGAAGGACGACGTTGTTCTTTCCCACCCTCCGCATCGCCTCACGCATGTGCTCGTGGGTGCCGTACTGGTCGGCGGTATCGAAGAAATTCAGTCCCTGATCGAAGCCATGCGACAGCAGCTCGGCAAAGCCGTTGATGCCGAGGCGCGCCTGCACCGAGGTGTGATTCGTGCCGTTGGTGCCGCTGCCCATCGCCATGCGCGACAGCTTGATCCCGGTGTTGCCGAGCGTCACCAGGTCCGAGACCGCCTTCTTGCGGGGAACGGCGGCCGTGACACCCAGGGCCGTGCGACCCTGCACCCCGGCCAGCACGCCTCCGATGAGCTTGAGCGCGCGACGACGATCGAGATCAGTCATGCGCACCAGGGTAACGCCATGGGCCCCGTGTTACAAACGGACCATGGTGCGGCTCCGAGTCGTGAGCCTGGGTGTGCTGATCGGCCTCCTGCCGCGCCTGGCCACGGCCGACCAGGTCCGGGTCGACGACGAACAGCCGCGGGTCCGCCTGGTGTATGACGGCAACGCTGAGCTCCAGCAGGCGGAGCCGCCGGCGGGGCTCTGGACCAGCGTCTGCCACGCTCCGTGCGAGGCGCCGGTCAACCCGCGGGTCCTCTACCGGGTGCGCGGCCCGCTCATCTTCCCGTCCGAGCCGTTCTGGGTGAGAGGCGAGACCCGGGAAACCGTGGTTGACATCGATCCCGCCCACAAGATCCTCTACTGGAGTGGGGCCACCCTGGCGGTGCTGGGGATCCTGTCCACGGTGGTGGGCGGCGCCATGTACCTGGCGCACACCTCGTCCACCGGCCAATCGGGCGACTCGCGTACCCGCGACCGTTACGCGATCATCACCCTGGTCGGTCCGACGATGTTCGTCGTCGGCGCCGTGCTGTGGGGTCAGAACCGGCACACGATCCTGGGCGTCCACGAGTGACGCGGCGGCAGCTCGCTCTTCACCGACCCCAGGCCAGATCGTTGGCGTGCTTGTACGACGGCGGCGTGCCAGCGTCGGTCCACCAGCCAGGCAACACGTCGAACGTCAGGTCGCCGCGCTTGATGTACGCGTTGTTCACGTCGGTGATCTCCAGCTCGCCGCGCCCGGAGGGCTTCAAGGTGGAGACGACGTCGAAGACGGTCTCGTCGTAAAAGTAGATGCCGGTCACGGCCCAGCGGCTCGGCGGCTCCTTGGGTTTCTCGACGATCTGCACGACGCGGTTGCCCTCGGTCACGGCCACACCGTACCGCTCGGGGTCGGCCACCTCCTGGAGCAGGACCTTGGCGCCGCTCGTCTGTTTGCGGAACGCATCGGCATAGGGCGCTATCGGCGCTTCGAAGATGTTGTCGCCCAGGATCACCGCCAGCCGCCCCCCGCGTCCGAACCGTCGGGCCAGTCCCAGCGCCTGGGCGATGCCGCCGGCTTCATCCTGGACGCGGTAGGTGAACTCGCAGCCGAACTCGCGGCCGCTTCCCAGCGCCGAGACCATGTCGCCCATGTGCTCGGTGCCGGTGACGATGAGGATCTCGCGGATGCGCGCCTCGACCAGCTTCTTGATGGGGTGGAAGATCATCGGTTCGGGCCCGACGGGAAGAAGGTGCTTGTTGGTCGCCTTGGTGAGGGGGAACAGACGCGAACCGGTTCCACCCGCCAGGACGACGCCTCTCAACTCGGATTCGGACATCAGGAACTCCTGCGCAAGCGGTCGCCATACTGCTGCTCGTAGTAATCGCGGTAGGCGCCGCTGCGGACCCGCTCCCACCAGGTGCGGTTGTCGCGGTACCAGGCGACGGTGTCCGCCAGCCCGGCGTCGAAGTCCCGGCGCGGCTTCCAGCCGAGCTCGTTGCGGATCTTCGTGGCGTCCATGGCGTAACGTCGGTCGTGGCCAGGCCGGTCCGGCACGTGTCGGATGAGCGACTCGTCCCGGCCGCACAGCCGCAGGATCCCGCGAACGACGTCCAGGTTGGGCCGCTCGTTCTCGGCGCCGATGTTGTAGACGTGCCCGGCCTTGCCCCGGGTCAGCACCAGATCCACGGCTTCGCAGTGGTCTTCGACGTGGATCCAGTCGCGCACGTACATGCCGTCGCCGTACACCGGCAGTGCCTTGCCCTCGAAGGCGTTAAGGATCATCAACGGGATCAGCTTCTCGGGGAACTGGTGCGAGCCATAGTTGTTCGAGCAGCGGGTGATCACGACGTCGAGGCCGTGCGTGTGGTGGAACGCCTCGACCAGGTGATCGGCCGACGCCTTGCTGGCCGAGTACGGGCTACGGGGCGCGATCGGGGTGCTCTCGGTGAAGGCGCCGGTCGGACCGAGCGAGCCGTACACCTCGTCCGTCGACACCTGGCAGAAGCGCTTCACACCGGCCGCGCGCGCCGCCTCCAGCATACGCAGCGTCCCGAGGACGTTGGTGTCGACGAACGGCTCGGCCGACATGATGCTGCGGTCGACGTGGCTCTCGGCCGCGAAGTTCACCACTGCCTCGATCTGGTTCTCCTGGCACAGCCGCTGCACCAGAGCTCCGTCGCGAATGTCACCCTTGACGAAGACATGCCCGGCGTCGGCGCGCAGATCAGCCAGTGATTCGAGATTACCGGCGTAGGTGAGCGCATCCAGGTCGACGACGCGTCCCTGGGGCCGCTTGCGGCGCACCATCCGCACGTAGCAGGAGCCGATGAAGCCGGCACCGCCGGTGACGAGGAGATTCACCGGGCGAACATGCCCGCTGGCCCCCGACGGTGTCAACTGGAGCGCTGCCTACTCCAGGCCCTGTAGTGGGCCGCCGCGCGCAAACAAAGCATCGACGCGTGCCGTGACGCGGGGATCCTCGATGAGCGGCGGCGCGTGGTGCGGCTTGCGGCGCGCATCGATGACGATCGCGCCGCGGCAGCCCCAGTGCTTGTGCAACACCGTCGCCTCGACGCCGCCCACGTCCACCGCCGGATTCGACCGCGTGAAGGTGACCCAGACGAAGTTGTCGAGGCTGCGAGCGCAGAATTCGCTATCGTCGACCAGCACCACCAGAGGGAACCGGTTGATGGGATCCGCCGCCGTGAACGCCGCGCAGAACCGGGCAAGGTCGCCGTTGCCTTGCACCGCCAGCACGCCGGGAAAGCAAACGCGCGGCGCCGTGAACCCCTCGGGCAACCGCAGCACTGGCGGCACGGCGGCCGGCAACTCGCGGCGGGCCGGGCCCACGGCCGCCACCACCAGCTTCGAGCCGCGGTTCAGCCCCTCGCCCGAGTAGTCGAGGGTGTCGATGGTCGTGCGCGTCTGGAAGTGTAGGTCGCGCGTCGGGTCGATGCGCGCCAGCGCGTGCTGCAGGAACCCGGCGACGTCATGGAGATCGGGAGCGTCCTCGGTGATGAACAGGTACTTCGCCAGAGACAGCTGCCCCTGTCCGAGGATGGCGTTCGCCTGTGTGAGCAACTCCTGCGGTTCGCTCGGCTGGTCGTAAGGAACGTAGCGCTCGCTGCCCAGCGCCAGCAGCAACGGATGCACCCCCGCCGCGTCCACCGCGTGCACGCCGCGCACGCCCGCCAGAACCGTCGGGATCACCGGGCCTGTCAGATCGTGAATCAGTGCCCCGAACACCGTGTCCTCCTGGGGCGGCCGGCCGACCACGGTGAACGGCCAGATCGCGTCGTCGCGGTGATAGACGCGGTCGACGCGCATCACCGGAAAGTCGTGCGTCAGGCTGTAGTACCCCAGGTGGTCGCCGAAAGGTCCCTCGGGCTTCTTCTTGTCGGAGATCTCTCCCGCGAGGCAGAAGTCGGCGTCGACGGCGACCCCATCGGCCAGACGCACACGGCGCCCTCCGAGCGCGCCCGCGAACATCAACTCGGTCAGGCCCTCGGGCAGCGGCATCACGGCAGCCAGGGTCATCGCCGGCGGGCCGCCCACGAATATCTTCACGCGCAACGGCTCGCCACGCCGGAGTGCAGTCGCGTGATGCACGCCGATGCCGCGGTGAATCTGGTAGTGGAGCCCGATCTCCCGGTCTGCCTCGTAGGCGCCGCCCGAGAGCTGGACCCGGTACATCCCCAGGTTCGACTTCATCGGGCCCGGATGGTCCTGATCCTCGGTGTAGACTTGCGGCAGTGTGATGAAGGCGCCGCCATCGTCGGGCCAGCACGTGAGCTGCGGCAACTCGCCGACGCGCGTGCGGTTCGCCAGCACCGGACCGCCGTCGACTTGCCGCGGTAGCATGTGGAGCATCGTCAGCGGCACTGTCACGTACCGCAACGGTCGGCGCAGCACCTGCGCCGGATCCACCTTCAGCTCGACCAGGCGCCGCACCCGCTCGAGCGTGTCGCGGAAGATGAAGCGGGCACGATCGAGGGTGCCAAACAGGTTGCTCACCATCGGGAAGCGGCAGCCCTTGACCCGCGCGTACAGCACCGCCGGACCGCCCGCGCGGTAGACGCGCCGCTGGATCTCCGCCGCTTCGAGCTGCGCGTCCACCTCCGAGTCGATTCGCACCAGTCGCCCGGCGCGTTCCAGGTCGTCGACACACGCGCGAAGGGACGAGTGGCCCATCAGCGGCCCTGGGCGACGAACCCGACGATGCGCGCGTCGTTCCACGCTGCGGTATCGGTCGTCAGCGGCGCGCGGAATCCGCGGTACAGCCGCTGCAACTCACCCACGGCGAAGCCGCCACCCGTGTCATGAATGGCCAGTGACCCCGGGCCCGCCAGGGCGGCCGCAGTCACGAAGCCGCCTATCTTGCGGATCCCCGGCACCGGCAGCATCGCCTGGTAAGCGGCGTCGCTATCACTCTCGAACCGGGCCGCATCGGCCACCACCCGGTGCAAGCCGGGCGCGAACGCGCGGGCCAGCAGCACCCACAGCCCGCCCTGCCCGACGCCGACGAGGTTCGTCTCGCGCGCACCCAGCTTCTTTGCGTAGGCGAGCGCCGTCAGTACGTCCTGGACCCGGTTCACCGTGTCGGTGTGGTTGTACGTATCGTGAAAGTCGCCGGGCTTCGCCACGCCCGGAAAGCCGTCGATCGCCACCACGCTCTGGCCAGCATCGGCCAGCGCGCGATGAAGGGGCTCGGCGCCTCGCACGACCACCGTCACCCGATCGGTGCGTCTCTTCAAGAGGCGCGCGGGGAGGCGCTGCTTGCGCCACTCGAGCACCACAGCTTCCTCCCCCGTGGCGGTCACCTCCGCCGGGGCCGGCATCATCGCCTGGACGACATTGGCATAGCCGCTTCCCAGGCTGGCGCGCAACGCCGCGATCCCTGCAGCGGTGTCCAGCTGATACCCGGCGAGTTGCCGCCGCGACGCCTCGATCAGGTTCGCCGTGAGCCGTTCCGGATCCACTGCGTCCGCCGGTGGTTGGCGCCCATAGAACACCAGCAGGTCCGGCGCGGGCTCGGCCTTGAATGCGCTCTCCTTGAATTGCCTGGCGTTCGCATCCCCGAGGAGCGTGCGGCCGAAGAAAGCGTACACCGCCTCGCGGCTGTCCTTGTTGTAGTTGTGAGGCGCGTCCATCTGGACCGAGGCGACGGGTTCCTTGGCGCCGAGAAGTCGGTAGATGCCGGCCAGCCAGGGCACCACCACCGTCGGCGTATCCTTGGTCCAGTCGCCGGTGGTCGACACCAGCAGCAACGGCCGAGGTGCCGCCAGGGCGGCGATCTCGACGTTCGAGGTGCCAACGCGAAGGCTGGGCATGTTCTCGCAGATGCAGCCCCCCTGCATCGACGCGGACACCATGTTCACCGGCGCCGAGGCGGCGATGCGCGGCTCGACGGCAGTCAGCATGAACGTCTGCGTGCCGCCGCCCGAGGCTCCCGTCGCCGCCAGCCGCGCCGGATCCACATCGGGTAGTCCCGCCACGAAATCGGCAGCGCGCAGGCTGTTCCAGAGCTGGAGCCCGCCGATGCTGATCGACCACAGCGGCGCCCCTGGCCAATCTCTGTGGGAAAGCTGCCGGCTGTCGTTGTAGCCGATCATGTCGTACGTGAAGACCACGTGGCCCTGCCGGGCGAGGTTGATCGCCCGACCAGGAACCGAGGCCATGGCGCCGTCCTCGAGCCGGCCGTACTGCCAGTGGCCGTGGGGACTGAGGACCGCAGGATGGCGGCCTGGCTTCGTGGGCCGGTACAGGTTGCCGGTGACGAAGAAACCGGGATGGCTAGCGAAGTAAACTTTCTCGACGGTGTAGCCTGCGCGCGTGATGCGGCCGAACACCTCGGCCTTCACCGGCGAACGGGGCGGCATCGGCCACAGCCCCGCGCTGACCAGGATCTGGCGACGCAGGTTCTCGGCGCGCGAGAGCCACGCCTTCTTCGTCTCGTAGCGCGGGAGCTCCGCCGGGGTGTTGCGGTCGCGCACCAGCAGCCGCGGATCGCCGTCATGGGCGTACGCCAGGCCGGACGAGAGCAGCAACCAGACGACAGCGGCCGCGCGCAGCATCCCCATGGCCGGGCATCGTAGTGCGTCCGGCCTTCGCCGTCACGCGGCGGCGAGATCGGGCGCGCGGAGCCAGGCCCGAGGGTGCAGCGGCGCATCGTTCGTGCGCGCCGCCACCGTCGCCACCAGCTCGTCCCACACCTCCGGGAAACGCGCGCGATCGATGGGGATGGTCAGCACGACGAACGGCGTGTGGGCAGGCGGCGTCTGCAGCACCAGCTCGACGGGTTTCTGGCTCTTTCCGCTCCTCAGGGTTCCCGTGGCCTTGTAAGCCAGGGGGCCCACCTGCTTGACGGAATGCGCGGTCACCGAGAACAGTTCCTCGGCGCGTGGCTCGGCGGGCCGGGTCATGCCCGTCACGTCCAGGCAGAGCTGCACGGAATCGTCGTCGACGGCGAGGGGCACCCAGTGATCGAACCGCCCCTCCAGCATCAGAGCGCCGCCGCGGATCGACAGGCGCAACGTACGGGACCTCTCGATCGGTGAAACGGCCATCTAGCAAGGAGAAGCACGGATGGCGCGTCGTCTAGGCTAGATTCCGGGGGCTGACGCTCGGCGCCCGCTGACATGGCAACCATCTTTGACAAGTTCCTGCAGGCGCAGGTGACCAGCAACCGCAATGCCGTCGGCTGCGAGGACCTGTACGCTAGCCACCGCACCCGGGTGACCGCGGCCATCGTCGGGCTGGCGCCGCCCGCACCCGGCAGGCTCTGCCTCCTGGGAGCCGGGTCGTGCGTCGACGTGGATCTGGCCGCGCTGGCCGCTGTCTTTCGCGACATTCATCTGGTCGACATCGACACCGGCGCGCTGACCCGGGCCGTCGAACGCCAGCCAGCCGCCGTGCGCGAGCGGCTGGTCGCCCACGGCGGGCTCGATCTCAGCGGAATCCTGCGCCGGCTCGACCGCTGGAAAAAAGCGCCGCCGACGCTCGCGCAACTCGATGCGCTGGTGGCGCCCGCGGTGGCTGCCATCGGCGCGGCGCTATCAGGTCCGTTCGACGCCGTGGCATCCTGCTGCCTGGTCACCCAGATGTCGCGCGCGCTGACCGAGGGGCTGGGCCCCGAGCATGCGTCCCTCGCCGACGCGCGCCGGAGGATGACGGCGATCCACCTGCGCACGCTGGTGGCGCTGCTGGCCCCCGGCGGTCGCGCGCTCCTGGCGACGGACCTGGTTTCGAATGAGACGTATCCGCTCGATGCAATCGAGGCCGGAACGGATCTGAGGGCCCTGCTGGAGACGCTGGTTCTGGAGCAGAATTTCTTCGAGGGAGCCGATCCGGCGCTCTACGCACAGCTGTTCCGGCGCGATCCGGTTCTGTCGCAGCAGACGGGACGCGCAGTACCGCTGACACCCTGGCTCTGGCAGGCGAGCCCGCAGCGGACGTTCCTGGTCCACGCCTTCACCTTCACGCGGCAAGCGGAAGCCGCACCGTGAAGATGCGCGTGTTCATGACCGGGGGCACCGGGCTGCTCGGCTCGCGGGTGCTGGAGCGGCTGGCCGGACACCAGGTGATCGCGCTGTCCCGACGGACGCGCCCCGACGGCGCCGGCGTCACCTGGGTGCAGGGCGACGCGGCACAGCCGGGGCCATGGCAGGAGCACCTCGCCGCAGCGGACGCGGCGATCCACCTCGCCGGCGAACCGATCGACCGCCGCTGGACGCGAGCGCGAAAGAAGCTTCTACGCGAGAGTCGCGTGACCAGCACGGAACACATCGTGGATGCGATCGGGCGCGGCAAGATCCTGATCTGCGCATCCGGCGCCGGCTACTACGGACCGCGCGGAGAGGATCCGCTCGACGAGAGCGCGCCGGCCGGGTCAGGCTTCCTGGCCGACCTGTGCCGCGCCTGGGAAGCGGCGGCGCTCGCGGCGCGCAGCAAGGGCGTTCGGGTGGTGCCACTCCGGCTCGGAGTGGTGCTGAGCGGAAACGGGGGCGCGTTGCGCCGTCTGTTGCCGCCGTTTCGTCTGTACCTCGGCGGGCCGCTCGGCCCCCCCGGGCGCTGGTTTCCCTGGATCCACGAGGACGACGCCGCCGGTCTCGTCATGCACGCCCTGGTCGCCCACGTCCCGGGCCCCATGAACGCGGTCGCGCCCGGGGCGGTGCGCATGCGCGAGTTCGCGCGGGAGCTGGGCCGTGCCCTCCACCGGCCCTCCTGGTTGCCGGTCCCCGAACTGGCGCTCCGGCTGGCGCTGGGCGAGTTCGGCGCCTGGATCTCGCCGGGACAGAAGGTGCTGCCCAGGGCGGCGCTCGACTCGGGCTACCACTTCGCTCATGAAACGCTGTCCGGGGCGCTGAGTTCGGTGTTAAGCAGATCCCGCGCAATAATAAAATGATCGCCCGTTTCCTTCGCCCGCCGGCCGTGTTCGCGGCGCTGATGGGCTTGCTGGCCTTCGTCCTGTTCCTCCAGTATGCCTGGCCAGGCGGCGCCTGGACGCGCGACTACGGCACCGTGCACGACGCCGTCATCGACGAGGGAACCGTCCTTTACGACTCGTACCGCATCAGCCGCGGCGAGGTGATGTACCGCGACTTCTTCGAGTTCCAGGGCCCGATCTTCTATTACCTGAACGGGCTGGTGTTCTGGGTGTTCGGCAAGTCGCTCGCGGCCGCGCGCGTGGTGAACGCGCTGGTGGTGGGCGGCGGCGCCGCACTGCTGGCGACGCTGACGGTCCCGCTGGCGGGACGCACCGTCGCCGCCATGTTCGTGCTTCTTTACGGGACCACCGTGGTGCCGATGTTCCCGCTGGTCTACCCCTCGTGGCTGGCTCAGACGCTGGCGCTGGCGGGGCTGGTCTTCGTGACGAGGCCCGATCGCAAACCGCGCCACGAGGTGATGGCCGGAATGATGTTTGCCGCCTCGATGGCCACCATCCAGTCTCTGGGCATCCCGATGCTGGCGGCCGCGCTGGGCACTCCGGTGATCGTCGCGGCGCTGAAGCACGACCTCATCGCGGGGCTGCGAATCATGGGGCGAATGCTGGCGGGCGTGGCCGGAGTGCTCGCTGTGCTCGCGGCCTGGTTCGCCGCGCACGACGCCCTATCCGACTTCTTCACCTGCACCGTGGTATGGCTCTTCGGCCACTACGGACACGGTCAGGCCGACGCAGCCGAGTACGCCGCCTATGCCGACGACTTCGTCAGCTGGCTCCGCTATGCGCCCCAGCCCTGGCGCGCCTTGGCCACCCTGGCCATCCGCACCGTCGAGTTCCTGCCGCCGTTCGGCGCCGCCGGAGCCATCGCCGCCGTGGTGATCGAGCTACGCGGAGCGCGCCGGGAGAAGGTCCTCACCCTCGCGCTGGCAAGCCTGGCGGCGCTGACCCCGCTGGTGGCCGGCGGCGGCCGCCACGACATCATCCACGTCGCCTTCGTCGCCACGTTCGGCCTCCTGGGCGTCGCGCTGGCATTCCCGCTGCTCGACCGGGCGCCGCGCGCCGCGCGAACGTTCATCGTCGCTTGCTCGGTGGTGGCGTTCCTCTTGACGACCACGTTCCTCCACAAGATGGCGATCAACTGGAAGGCCTCACGCGCCAAGAAGAGCTTCGCCGCCGCCTACCGCACGGAACTCCCGCTGCTGACACTGATCGAGAAGCACACCCGTCCCGGGGACCTGATGGTCGCCGGCTGGCTGGGCGGCTGGTACTACTGGTTCTCGGACCGCGAGGCGGCAACGCGCTTCACGTACATGTCCGAGCCGACGCCCGCCATGGCCGGTTACTTCACCGACGACATGTGGAAGCAACTCGGCGACGAGGTGCTGCGACGCCAGCCAGCCGTGATGTACCTGCGCAACGGACAGTTCCCTGCACTGACGAAGGCACGCCCCGAACTAGGCAAGCAGTACGCCTCGAAGCTGAACGCCCACCTCGTCTGGCGAAATCCCGGACCTCGCTAGGAGACGGTGCGGTAGGATTTGGCGCGTGAAAAAGCTCGTCGGAATGGTCGTTCTGTGCGTGGCAACCACCGGCTTCGGCTGTGGAGGTGACAAGAAGGACAACCCGGGCGCCGACGGCGGCGGGGGCGCGGGCGGTACGCCAGCTCCTGCAGACGCTCGCGCAGACACCTCGGGCGCCGGAGGTACGGGCGGCGCAACCGACGCCGCGGCGGGCACGATGCCAGACACGGTGGCCGATCGCACCGCCGCGGGTGGCAACGACGCCAATGACGCCAACGACGCCAATGACGGCTCCGTCGGGTGCAACATCATGGTCAGCGTCCTCGTGGACGGCGCGCGCCGCCAGGCCTGCACGGGGACCCTGTCGACCGGCGGGCTCAACCACATCATCTCGACGCTCGATGACGGCTCCACCGTCGTCCTCAACTTCACGGGACAGGTGCCGGGCGACGACGTCTGCGCGGGCATCTCGTTGCGGAAGCCCGGCAGCACGACGAACGACTGGAACGCAGCGGCGGCTGCCTGCATCGTGCAGGTGACCGAGTACGGCCCTGCCGGAGGCGGCCGGATCAAGGGCACGTTCTCCGCCGCCCTCACGCCCGCGGCTGGGAACACCGGCGGGCCTCGCATGTTGAACGACGGCACCTTCGACGCCCGGCGCCCGTAGCGCGCGGTCAGTCCCCGGTCACGCCGCCAGGCTGGGGCAGCGAGGTCCAAACGTCCCAGTTGTTGCGGGCGCGGCGCAGATTCGTGCGCGGGTCGCGTTTCACGGCGTGGTTGAGGTCCGGGAACTTCAGCGGATCGCGCAGGAAGAAGACCGGCGTGTTGCTGGGAACAGGAAGCACATTGAGCTTGGCGCTCTCGAAGTCCCGTACCAGCCCGCAGCGGACGCAGACGTAGTGGTGGTGACGCGCGAGGTTCGCGTCGAAGCGCATGCTGTCGCGACGCGGGCCGAGCGTGGTGGTGAGTCCGAGATCGTTGAGCATCCACAACGTCCGATACACGGTGTCGAGTGACACCGTCGGCATCCGTGGTTGACGGGAACCTGCGGCACGAGCCACCGTGTCCACATAGGATCATCATGAGCTCGCCTTCCTTGCCTCGTGGGTCGTCCCCATCTCCGCTGTCGACTCACTCTGTTCGAACTGGTGATGCAGTACGACGGGCGCTTTCTTCTTCCGGTTCTGCATGTTCAGGATTTCGATGCCTAAGGAGAACGCCATCGCGAAGTAGATGTAGCCCTTGCCGATGTGCTGCCCCATGCCATCAGCGATGAGCATGACGCCGATGAGCAGGAGGAAGCTCAGGGCTAGGATCTTCATGCTCGGGTGCCGGTTGACGAAGTCGCCGATGCGGCCCGCGAACGCGAGCATGACCGCCACCGAGATGACCATGGCGACAACCATGACCGGGACATACTGCGCCATCCCGACCGCGGTGATCACGGAGTCGAGCGAGAACACGACGTCGAGGACCAGAATCTGGGCGAGGATGAGCCAGAAGGCCGAGG